>NZ_LWQS01000032.1 GCF_001650695.1 Chloroflexus islandicus | reverse complement strand
CATCGCTATGCCCCTACCCCGCCCCTACCCCACTTCTACCGCGCTCTTATGCCGCGACCGGCGTTTCATCGGCCAAGGTCGCGCGGACGCGCTGGCCACGCAGGCTCGTGCGGTTGAGGGCCTGCAATACGTGCCGGACAGCGCGGCGCGGCACTTCGACGAAGCTCGCGCGCGCGCGCACCTCGATCGCGCCAATGCTGCGACCGGGCACCCCCGCCTCGTTTGCAATCGCGCCGACAATATCGGCGGGGCGCACCTGATCGTTGCGGCCAAGGTTGATCTGAATGCGCGCCATCCCCTGCTCACCGCGACTAGACCGCTCAGCGGCTTCGCCGCGCTTGGCCCGCGGCGCGCGTTCGGTGCGTTCGGAACGTTCGGCCCGCTCAGGCCGGGCAGGCTCGAGGCGGGTAATGGTATCAACCTGCTCAGTCTCAGCTTCGTTGAGCAGCAATTTGATCGCTGCGGCAGCTATGGCGCGCAGATCGTGGGTAGCGGCCAGCTCATCAACCAGCGCCGTATAGCTGTCAAGACCGGGGGTTGCCATCGCCTCGCGCAACTGATCGCGGAGGGCAGCGCGGCGGCGGGCAGCCACATCGGCGAGGGTCGGCATAGCGCGCCGCTCAATGCGCGTGCGCGTTAACCGCTCGATGGTTTGCAGCATCCGGCGCTCACGCGGCGTAATAAAGGTGATCGCCACCCCATCGCGCCCGGCCCGGCCCGTGCGGCCAATCCGGTGGACGTAACTTTCGGGATCGGTCGGCACATCGTAATTGATAACGTGGCTCACTTCGGCGATATCAAGGCCGCGCGCAGCGACATCGGTCGCGACCAGCACATCGAGCTGGCCCTCGCGAAACCGGCGCATCACCCGATCGCGCACCGCTTGGCTGAGATCGCCGTGGAGCGACTCGGCGGCATAGCCGCGCCCTTGCAGCCGTTCGCCAATATCGTCGGCCTCTTGGCGGGTGCGGCAGAAGACGATCGCCAACTGCGGCATCTCGGCGTCGAGCACCCGGCACAGCGCATCGAGCTTATCGCGGGCCAGCACCTCGTAATAGAGCTGGCGAATGCGCGGCGCCGCCAATTGCTCAGCCGCAATGCTCACCCGTACCGGCTGGCGCGTGTAGCGCAAGGTCAGATTCTGCACGGCGGGGGGCAAGGTCGCCGAGAAGAGCGCCGTCTGCCGCTCGGCGGGAACCAGTTGCAGGATCGCCTCAAGCTCCTCGGCGAAACCCATATCGAGCATCTCGTCGGCCTCGTCGAGCACGACCATCCGGAGCTGGTCAAAGCGGAGCGAGCCGCGGCGGAGATGATCGAGCACCCGGCCCGGCGTACCGACCACAATTTGCACCCCTTGCGCCAACCCGCGCAACTGCCGTTCGATCGGCTGGCCGCCGTAAATCGGCAATACCCGCAGCGCCCGATGGCGGCCATAGCGATGGATCGCCTCGGCCACCTGTACGGCCAGCTCGCGCGTCGGCGCTAATACCAGCGCCTGCACGGCGAGATCATCAGTCACCCGTTCAATCATAGGCAGCGCAAACGCTGCCGTCTTCCCAGTGCCGGTCTGGGCCTGAGCGATCACATCGCGACCGGCAAGTAACAGTGGAATGGTCTGTGCCTGAATGGGGGTCGGTTCGTCATAGCCCAACCCGCTCAAGGTAGCGATCAGCGCATCGCTCAGGCCCAACTCAGCAAACGTCGTCATGGTGTTCCGTTTCACAAATACAATCATGTTGCGGCATAAAATACGCCGCACAAGATTAATATTATAGCATAAATCTCGTTCTTGAGAAGCCCCTTTCGGTGCAAGATAAGGTGCATATCGCAAAGATAAGATCTTCACGCCGCTTGGCTGAGTGTGGTATGCTATAAACGCTGAACGAGGAATTATTTTTCAAGCATCTTCCGGTAGATGCTTTTGCGAGCAATGCAGTGGGGGCGTGACATGACAGCACCGGCCCGAATCCTCGTTGCCGAAGACGAACCGGATGTCGGCATGCTCCTGCAGGAGATGCTGGCTGGTGAGGGTTACGATGTGCAGCTTGTCACGAACGGCGACCAATTGGTGCGGCGTGCGCAGGAGCAACCGCCGGATCTGATCATCGCCGACTTGCTCATGCCCCTGATGGATGGGCTGGAAGCGATTCGCCAGTTGCGCAATGATACCCGCACTGCCCACCTGCCGATGCTCATCCTGACGGCGGTTGGCGAGTCGGCGCGCGTTGTGGAAGGGTTGGAAACCGGCGCTGACGACTACATTGTCAAGCCGTATGACCGTGAGGTGTTACTGGCGCGGGTGCGTTCGCACCTTCGCCGGGCAGCGCAATTGCCGACCCGCAATCCGCTGACCGGCCTGCCCGGCAATGTCGCAATTCAGGCCGAGATCAGCCGCCAACTCGAACAGCAGAGCGTATTTGCCTTGATGTATGTCGATCTCGACAATTTCAAAGCGTTCAACGATGTCTACGGGTTTGCCCGCGGTGATCGGGCGATCCATCTGTTAGCCAGCGTCTTGCAAGAGCAGATTGATCCCGGTGATTTTCTTGGCCACATCGGCGGCGATGACTTTGTCATCCTGCATTTCGGCGCTGATCCCGAAGCGTTGTGCCAGCGCATCATCCGGGTCTTTGATGAACGAATCCGTTCCCTTTACGATGAAGCCGACTTGCAGCGCGGGTATCTGATCGCGACCGATCGCTACGGCGTGCCGCGCCAGTTTGGCATTATCAGCCTGTCAATCGCCGTCGTGACGACCTATCTGCGTTCGTTTGCCACGGTTGATGAGATGAGCCGGGTTGCGGCTGAACTCAAGCAGGCGGCCAAGCAGGTTTCTGGCAGCAGTTACAAGATCGACCGGCGGAGCGACATCACCCCGGCCAGTCCGCTTACCGATCGGCGCAGCGGCAATTCGCCCGATGCCCTGATTGTGTGCCGGAATGAAGTTGCGCGGGCCGCGATTGTCGCTACGCTGAATGTGCGCGGCTACCGGTTGCTGATCGCCGATACTGAGGTTGCGGCCCAAGGCTTGCTGGCCCATCATCCGCATCCTTGTCTCGTGGTGGCCGAAGTGATTGATGCGGCCTCCCTCGCCCTCTGGCAACAACTCAACCATAGCGCCCCGCTGATCGCACTCGTGCATGATCAAGCTGCTGCTGCCGCGGCCCGTGCCGCCGGCGCTGTGGCGGTCGTATGGTTGGGCAATAATCCACTTGATCTCTCCGATCAGTTGCAAACTGCATTGACCGCCTTAGCCAGCGATCCGGAATGACGCGCTTGACACTAGTCCGCTCGCCTGTTAGCATGCACGGCGTTTGAGCGACTGGAAGCGCGTATCGTTGTATCCTCGCAGCGACGTTGCCGGGCAATGTCGCTGCCATTGGGAGCGTTGAGCATGGATGTGTCCGAACTGCTGAGTCGCGGCGTTGCCGAAGTCATTGTCGAAAGCGAATTACGCGCTCGCCTGCAAAGCGGGACGCCGCTGCGCCTGAAACAAGGGTTCGATCCGACCAAGCCCGATATGCACATCGGGCACGCGGTGGGTCTGCGCAAATTACGCGCCTTTCAAGAGTTGGGCCATCAGGTGGTGTTGATCGTCGGCGACTGGACGGCGCAGATTGGCGATCCGAGCGGGCGTGATGAAACGCGCACCCGCTTATCGGCGGCTGAGGTGCGCGCCAACGCCGAGACCTACATGGAGCAGTTTTTCCGGGTGGTTGACCGCCAACGCACCGAGGTGCGCTGGCAGAGCGAATGGTTTGGCCAGTTTACGCTGGAAAACGCGCTCGATTTGGCCGGACGCTTCACGCTGGCCCAGATGCTGTCACACGAGACCTTCCGCAAACGCTACGAGACCGGCGCGCCGCTGACGATTCTCGAACTGATGTACCCGATGCTGCAAGCCTACGACTCGGTCGCGATTAAGGCCGATGTCGAGTTTGGCGGCACTGACCAGAAGTTTAACATTCTGGCCGGGCGCGAACTGATGGCGCAGTTGGGCATGACGCCGCAGCAGGTCTTCCTCGTGCCGCTCATTCCCGGCACCGACGGGCGCAAGATGTCGAAGACGTTTAACAATACCGTCGATATTCGCATGCCGCCCGCCGAGATGTACGGTCGTATTATGTCAATGAGTGACGAGGTGTTGCCACTCTATTTTGAAGTGCTGACCGACGTGCCGATGGCCGAGGTTCACGAGATGAAGACGGCCATGGCAGCCGGGCAGGTCAATCCCCGCGATCTCAAGATGCGGCTGGCGCGCGAGATTGTGGCCCAGTTCCACGACCCGGCGGCGGCAGCGGCAGCCGAAGCGGCGTTCATCCGCCAGTTTGTCGAACGCGAGTTGCCGGAAGATATTCCGAACTTTGCCCTTGAAGCGCCCGCCGGAATCGTCGAGGTGCTGGTTGCTGCCGGCCTTGCGCCGAGCAAGAGCGAAGCGCGCCGCTTGATCGACGGCGGCGGCGTGCGGGTCGATGGCGAGCGGGTGGATGGGTATACGCTGACCCTCAACCCCGGCGCGAACGTGGTGGTGCAGGTGGGCCGGCGCAAGTTTGTGCGCGTGGTGTAGGAGTGCCGCACGGCGGTGCGGCTCCGCACGGCGGTGCGGCTTCCAGCCTACCCAACGGTGCAACGCATTGTTGGCAGCGCAGGAAAGTGCGCCGCCTACCCCGCACGGCGGTGCGGCTATCGCGCCCAATGGTTCGTCTTCAAAGTGCGCGCGCCGTCCACACGATCAGCAGCGCCCCATCACCCACCTGCACCCGCGCCGGAGTCGCGGTGATCACGTTACTGACGCCGCGCGCCCGATCGTGCAGCAACGAGCCGTTGCGTAGAGGGTACGCTAAGCCTTCGGTGGTGATGCCGTGCGCATCGCCGCCGAACGGCAGCAGCGAGACGGTATCGCCAATCGCGCCGGGAATGAAACTCTCGTCGCGCACGAGCCAGATCTGTTGCGGATGATCGATCAGCCGCACCTGCCGCTCACGCAGCTCAGCCATCCCTAACAACGACACATTGGCCAACGACTGATCCCACCTCCCGCCGAGCGCGCCGATGATGTCGATCCGGCTCGCGCCGAGGTTCACCGCTGCGAGTAACGCCAATTCTAAATCGGTCTCATCTTTGTCAGGACGGTGGCGCTCAATTGCCACCCCCTGCGCTTGATACGCCGCTAAGGCCTCGGCAGCGATCGAATCGAGGTCGCCGATCAGCAGGTACGGCGTATAGCCGTGGGCAAAGAGCGCCGTGCCGCCGCCATCAGCGGCGATCACCCGATCGGCAGCCGCTAGCAGATGCCGGTACGGCGACAGATCAAGTCCCGGCGCATTCGCAACAATCACAACGTACATCGCTCTCAACCTTGCCTCGTATGGGCACAGCGCCGCTGTGCCCCCGCAGCGGCGCTGCGCCCCGTTATCCAACAAACAACGCCGCCACCCCAAACCCGCCAATAATCAACCCCGACACCACATTGATCACCCGCAACATCGGCGGCGTGACGCGCCCACGCACGAACCCCACCCCGCCGCTCAGAATCGTCCACCAGAGCGCCGAGCCAATTGCCACCCCGGCCACCAAAGCCAAGCCAGCCAAGCCGCCGGCGCCGGCGCTCAGCCCAAGACCGGCGAAGATCACGGTAAAGATTAGGATCGTCGCCGGGTTGGTGAGGGTCAAGAAGAGGGTAGAGACATACGCGCCGAGCAGTCCTCGTTTGGTCGGTTCGGGTTGGGCGACAATCGGCTGCGGTCGCGCCAGCATCGTGGTCAGACCGATCCAGAGCAGCGCTACGCCACCCACGATACGCAAGATCGGGCTGATGCCAAGCAGCCACAGACTGAGCGCCTGCAAACCCAACGCCGCGATCGAACCATAGAGCGCATCAGCCGTCGCCGCACCCAACCCGCTGATAAACCCGGCGATCCGGCCATCGGTTATCGTCCGTCTAATACACAGCAGACCGATGGGGCCGACCGGCGCCGCGATCGCCAACCCAAACAGCACTCCGCGAATGAACAGTTCGATCATCATCTTCCCTTCTTTTTTGGCGCATTATACGCGATCAGGCCTGATTCGCTCGCGGCAAAAGGATGTATACTGAAGACACTGGTTCACCTTTGCACTAGTTCAAGAGGCTCGCTATGCCTGAACTGCGCCGCGTGGCGATCTTTACCAACGAATACCCGCCGTACATCTACGGCGGGGCCGGAGTTCATGTCGAATATCTGAGCCAAGCCCTTGCGCGAATTGTGCCGGTTGAGGTGCGCTGTTTCGGCGATCAGCGGGTTGATGATCCGAATCTGACTGTGCGTGGCTATCCGCGCTGGGAAGAGTCGCGCCAGAACACCGACCCGCGTTTCGCCAGCGCGGTCGATGCGGTGGCCCGTTCGCTGGCGATGGCGAAAGACACCCTTGATGCGAGCGTGGTGCATTGCCACACGTGGTATACCGATCTGGCCGGTCTTTTCGCCAGCAAGCTGTGGGGCATTCCGTATGTGCTGACGATTCACTCGCTCGAACCGCTGCGCCCGTGGAAGGTTGAGCAATTGGGCAACGCCTACCACCTCAGTTCGTGGATCGAGCGCACCGCGATCGAGCAGGCCAACGCGGTGGTGGCCGTCTCGCAAGAGACGCGGAATGATATTCTGCGGCTGTTTAACGTCGATCCGGCCCGCGTGCATGTTATCTACAACGGGATCGATCTGCACGAATACCGCAAAACGAGCGCGACTGATGCACTCGAACGGTACGGGGTCGATCCGGGCCGCCCGTTCGTGCTGTTTGTGGGGCGGATTACGCGCCAGAAGGGGATTATCCATCTGGTCAACGCTATCCCGCAGATCGATCCGGCGGCGCAGGTGGTGCTCTGCGCCGGCGCACCCGACACTAAAGAGATCGGGATTGAGATGGAGGAGCGGGTGGCGGCGGTGAGCGCGCAGCGGCCCGGCGTGATCTGGATCCGCGAGATGCTGCCGCGCCAAGACGTGATCCAGTTCTATTCGCACGCCGCGGTCTTCTGCTGCCCCAGCGTGTACGAGCCGTTTGGGATTATCAATCTGGAAGCGATGGCATGCGAGACAGCGGTAGTCGCTTCGGCGGTCGGCGGGATCAAAGAGGTGGTGGTACCGGAAGAGACTGGCTTGCTAGTTGACCCCAACCTCAAACCGGGCAGCTTCGATCCGGTCGATCCGGCAGCGTTTTCGTCCGAGCTGGCGGCGGCGATCAACCGGTTGCTGGCCGATCCGGCGTTGCGCGAACGATTCGGCCAAGCCGGCCGGCGGCGGGTCGAGCAGGTCTTTAGTTGGGATGCCATCGCGCAGCAGACGGTGGCGCTGTACCGGTCGTTGTTATCGTAACGCCGCACGGCCTGCGGCTGTACCAATTGGGTGAATGAACATTATGTAGAGCCGCACGGCCGTGCGGCTCCCATTATGGCCGTTCAAACGGTTGGCCGAGGGCGGCGGGGGCAGTGGCGCGCAGCCGGTTGATCGCGCCGAGCAATGGCCGTTGCCAGATCTGCGGCAAGGTCGCTACCCGGCGCATCGCTGCCGGTGACGAGGCCAGATTGACCAAGGCCAGCACGAAGATCATCAACACAAACGGAGCCACCTGCACGATTTGGGTAGGGATGTTCGGCAATGCGCTCTGCGAGCGGGTGGCGACAATCTCGAGCGCCGCGAAGAGATAGCATCCCAACGCCACCCGCCACGGTCGCCAGCCGCCGAAGATCACGATCGCCAGCACGATCCAGCCGGCGCCAAAGGTATGGCGGTAGCTCCAGCCTTGCTTGAGATCGAGCGAAAAGGCCGCGCCGGCAATGCCCACTAAGGCGCCGCCGGCGATCAATAGCGCATAACGCCAGCGGGTCACATCCACGCCACGGGCATACACTGCCGCTGGCCGCTCGCCGAGCGCGCGCACGATCAAGCCGAGCCGGGTGCCGTAGAGCAGATACGCCGTAGCCGGAATGATCAGAAAACTGGCGTAGATCACCGGATCGTGGCGAAAGAAGAGCGTCCCAACCACCGGCACATCGGCCAAAACCGGGATGGGCGTAAAGGGCACTGCCGGGCCGGGCACGCGCACGAACGGCGCTCCGAGAAACGACGAGAGATCGGTGCAGAGCAGCGCCAACACAAAGCCGACCGCCGTCTGTGACTGGCCGAGGGTCAGACTGAAGAGGCCGAGCACCGCGGCAACCGCAGCGCCGACCAGCGCCGCCGCCGCAAACCCCAACAGCAGATTGCCGGTGGTCAGCGCCACCGCAAAACCAGTCATCGCGGCTAACAGCATCGTCCCATCGAGCGAGAGGTTAATCACACCAGCCCGCTCGCTGAGCGTCTCACCCATCGCGGCGATGACCAGCGGCGAGGCAGCGGCTAGCACAGCGGCGAGATCGATCCAGAGTTGATCCATAGCGAACCTACGATGATGTGACGGTTAACGCACCCGCGCGCGGGCAACCAACGCAAACAGCACCAGCGCCCCTTGCAAGACCCCGGCAATTGCGCTATCAATCCCTAACGTCAACGGCAATTGAATGCTGCCGACGGTAAAGGAAGCGAAGGCGACTGCAATCGGCAACAGCCAGCGCGGATCGGCCCGCGCCAACAGCGCCACCAGCAAGCCCAGCAACCCAATTCCGCTCGAAATATTGGGGATCAGCGCGTGATGCACGGCCACGACCTGCAACATTCCAGCGATGCCGGCCAAGGCGCCGCAAGCGGCCAACGTTTCGGCCATGCGGCGGAAGGCAGCCACCCCCAACCTCCCAGCCGCCGCCGGATTGAGGCCCACCGCGCGCACCTCTAACCCCCAGCGCGTTTTGGTCAATGCCCACCAAACGATCGCCAATGCCAGCAGTGCAATCACTGGCGCAGCAGGCGCCAAGCGCAGCCGGTCGATCGTCGGCAGCCAGAGGTCGCGCGGCAGCAGATCGGTGCCCGACAACGAGGCCGAGGTCTGCCGTCGCCATGGCCCCAACACCATATAGAGCGCCAGCCCGCTGGCGAGAAAATTCATACCCAAGCCGGCAAAAATCTCGCTAACGTTGGCATACCGGCGCAAGGCGCCGATCAGCAAAGCCCACAACGCGCCGCCAGCGGCGCCGCTCAGGCCAGCCAGCAGCCAGAGCAGCAATGGCGGCCAATCAGGCCAGAGGCGCAACGGCACCATCGCCGCAATCGCGCCGGCGATCATCTGCCCCTCGACGCCGAGATTGTACAGGCCGCCGGCAAAGGTGATGCTCAGCCCAACCGCGCACAACAACAGCGGCGCAGCCAGCATGATCATATCGCTCAGCCGCACCGGTGTGCTGAATGCGCCAAACAACACGAGGCGATACGCCTCTAACGGCGAGACGCCGGTGCTGAGCAAGGCTAGCGTGGTGAGGGCAAAGGCGGCAACCAAGGCTAGCAAGGGCCGGGTGAGGTTAGCCGCCAATTTCAACCGATCTGTCCGCATGTCGTCACGTCCGTAGCAATGTATGCCTGCTTACCGCACAGCTATCGCACCACATCCACCAGCGCATCAAAGCCAACCCCGCCGATCAACTCGGCCAAGCGGCTCGCCGAGAGCAGCGCGCGCGGTATCGGCGGCCCGATCCGGCCGGCAAAACAGACGATCACCTCGTCGCTGTATTCCATAATCTCATCGAGATCGGGCGAAGAGAAGATGATACAACAGCCATCATCACGGCGCGCCTGCAACCGGCTCCAAATCGCGCGCGCCGAGGCGACATCAAGACCGCGAGTCGGTTGCTCGGCCAGAATGCCGCGCGCAGTGGACGGAATGAGGGCGAGCATCGCCCGCTGCTGATTACCGCCAGAAAGGGAGGCAATTGGTGTCACCGGCGTCGCCTTGATCTGATACTCGGCAATCGCCTGCCGGGCCAGCTCTTCGGCGCGGCGGCGATCGACCAGCAACCCGTTGCGTTGCAACAAGGCGAAGTGATCAGCCAACGACAAGGCCCCGATCATGCCATCGTGCAACCGGTCAGCCGGCAGATATTCGACCCCAGCTTGGCGAAACGCGATCGATCCTGCGCCGGTTAGATCACGTCCATTCACCAACACTTGCCCATGATCGGGCGCTTGCTGGCCGGCCAGCAGGCGCAGCAACACTTGCTGGCCGCTGCCATCGAGACCGGCTAAGCCGATAATCCGCCCGGCGGCAAAGCGGTGGTTCAGATCGACCAAGTGCAAAGCGCCGCTACGGGCCGTGACGTGGCGCAACTCCCAGACTGGCGGCGCATCAATGGCCGGCAAGGGGCGATAGATCGGCGGCGCAGCGCCAGACTCGCCAAACATCAACGACAGCAGATACTCTTGGGGTTGCGGCATCGGCAACTGGCCGGGAGGCACGACGTGACCGTTACGCAAGACGGTCACGGTATGGCACAGCTCTGCCACCTCTTCCAGCTTATGCGACACAAACAGCACGGTGCGGCCTTCAGCGGCGATCTGGCGCAACGCCGCAAACAAGGCCCGCGCCTGCGCTGCTGTAATGCCGGTGGTTGGCTCATCGAGAATCAACACCTGCGCACCGCACAACAGCAGGCGCATAATTTCAACTTGTTGGCGCTGGCCAATCGTCAACTGGTCGAGCCGCGCCGCCGGATCAACCGGAAACCCCAACCGTCCGGCCAGCTCAAGCAGCGCCGTCTGCGCGGCGCGGCGCGAACGAAACACCCCCGGCGGCGCCGCGCAGAGCAGATTTTCCAGCACGGTGAATGCCGGAATATCGAGCGGCTCTTGCTGCACCATGCCCACACCGGCTGCCAGCGCATCACCCGGCCCGCGCAGACGGCGGGGAGCATCGTTAAACACGATCCGCCCTTCGTCAGGCTGAATGTAGCCAGACAACAGCTTCATCAGCGTGCTCTTGCCGGCGCCATTCTCGCCTAGCACGCCGTGGATCTGGCCGGCGGCGAAGGAAACCGTCAACCGGTCGTTTGCGCAAACCGGGCCAAACCGTTTGGTCAGGTTTTCAACCGCGATATGCATGATTTCGTCAAAATAATTGGTAGAGACGGACGGCCGTCCGTCTCTACCAATTATTATTTGTTTTTACGGCGCGCTTTGACCCTCGATCCCGGCCAGCAACTGCTGGGTATACCAAATCGTTTTGTCGTCGGCGACCTGCCCTTCCGGCACGAACACGGTGCCATCCTGATAGAACAGCGGGCCGGTGAACAGGTTCAGGCTGCCGTCAGCCAGCTTGGCGATAAACTCGTCGAGCTTGGCCGCATTCTCGGCGCTGAGGGCAGGGCCTTTGACAAACCCGATCATGCTGGTATCAGGATCGTTGATATTGCTCCAATTCGGCCCCGTCCACTCCCATGCCGGTTCCCACTTGCCGGCGCGGGCCAGCTCGACCAGCCGCTTGTAGTCAGGCCCCCAGTTGAAATAGGGCACACCGAGACACACCGCCTCACCTTGCGCACAGGCGCCGGCAAAATCGTACGGAACGGCAAACACCCGCTTGCCGGCTTGAGTCGCCTTATTCGCTTCGACAATCCCCTCGGTGGTGTCGATGCCAGAGAGGATCACATCATAGCCCTCGTTGATGAAATCGTTCGCCACCTTGGTGGGGTCGAGGGTCACGCCGGGGATGTTGAACCAGAAACCGATCCACGTCACCTTAAACGCCAGCTCGCTGGCCGGGCGGCCACGGTAGGTTTCCCAGCAATAGCGCGCACCGAGGTAGGTCGAGTTGACCAAGCGGCGGGTTTCAGGGTCGATCAGCGGGCCGAGGTACGCCAGCTTGCCGGCTTCGGTGGTCAGAGCTGCTGCGCAACCGGCGATCATCTTGCCATACTCCATACGGCCCATCAGATTGCGCACGTTCGGCGGCGCTTCGCCGGTCAGCACCTTATCGCCGGAGGCATGGATAAAGAACACATCAGGATGCGCCGCCGCCGCGATATTGGTGCCATCGGCGAACTCAGCCGAGTTGGTGATGATCAACTTCGCCCCTTGCCCGATCAGTTCTTCGATTGCCTGCTCGACCTTGACATTCGGACGATCAGCCGGATTGACCTTGTCAATGTAGATGAACTTGACGCCGGGGACGTGCTCGACCACATACTGCGCGCCCTCGTAATGGGCCTGATTCCAGCCGCCGTCATTGATCGGCCCCACCAGCACCATACCGAAGGTAAACTCTTCGGCGGGTGCTGCCGGCGCCGTCGTTGGTTCAGCAGCGGGGGCAGCAGTCGGCTGAGCAGCCGGCTGCGTGCCGCATGCCGTCAGGATCAGGCTGATCAGCGTGAGGACCAACACCAGCCAACGGACAGAACGGTTTCTCATCGGTCGACTCCTTGGTAGCATCTGCAAACCTTGCACCATAACAACGAAGCGGCGCAACTGATGACAGTAGCGGTCATCGCTGCGCCGAGACGGTTTTGCGCAGATTCGCACCTCAGACGGGGAGGGCTCCCTGCCGGCTGCGTTGCCGATCAGGACGCTATCTGGAGCGCCCGATTACGGGGCGAGTATAGCCGAGATAGCCGTGGCTGTCAATTTGAGCCAGCATGCCATCTCTAGGCGAACCGTGAAGCCTGTGCTATACTAGCGCTATCTGCAACCCTTCACGAAGAAAGGGCCGCTTATGAATAGCCGCTTGCTGATTCTTGCGGTCCTGCTGTGCATCTTTCGTATCCCATCAACGCCTGTGCATGCAGCCGGCCCAATTTGTTTCGAGGATGTTGCGGAGTGTGTCGATGCGCGCTTTGTCGATTTTTGGCAGCGCAACGATCGCCATGCGATCAGTGGGCAGAGCGGCAATGCCGCGCGCATCTTTGGCTACCCGATCGGGCCGGCGCGGATCGAGGCAGTTGATGGCGTCGCCGTCTTAGCCCAACCCTTCGAGCGCGTCATTATGCAGCAGCCGTTGGGAAATACCGATCCGGCCAACATCACGCTCCAAACGACCGGCTGGGAACGGCTCACTCAACTGAACCGCGTCCCTACCCTGCCAGTTAAACCGCCAAAGTTCGTACCGCCGGATTGCCGGCTCTTTGCTGAGACCGGTTTTACCCTCTGCGGCGATTTCCGTACCTTTTGGGAAAGCAATGGTCTCAATCTTGACAACAAACGAGGATACACGGATGCCGAACGGATCGCACTGTTTGGGTTGCCGATCAGCGACGTTAGTCGCGAACCGGCGGCTGATGGCAGCACGAACCGCTACCTTACCCAATGGTTCGAGCGCGCCCGCTTACAAATCGACGGTGTGACCCGACAAATCATTGTAACGCCATTAGGCCGTGAGGTCACGAGTAATCGCGCCAATCCGCCGCCGTTGCCGCGCAATCTGGGGGTGATAGTCAATCCGGCAACGCTCACTGCGGGAAGCGCGCTTGCTGCGCGCGGCAGCGGCTATAGCCACGACCGCTGGGTCAGCGTCACCGTGTTTCGTGCTGACGGCAGTAGTGTACTGGTTGCTGAGCGGGTCGATCTGACAAATGGCGGCTTCACCGAGACCTACTGTTACCTCACGCCAGCCGATGCGATGCCCGGCATTTGGGCAATTGCCTTTGATGGCGTTGATAGCGGACGGCGCACCATCGGCTTTTTCCGCGTGGTGGCAACCGGTGAACCAAACCGTGCCTGTCCTGAGCTGATCACGCCCGTGCCGCGCAGCAGGTGATATTGATTGCATCTGCAACGGTATGCTACAATACCGGCTAGTTCGTTCTTCAGGTATTGGGGTACCGTTATGCAACTGCCACGCGCAAGCGGCATTTTGCTCCATCCCTCATCGCTCCCCGGCCCATGGGGTATCGGCGATCTGGGACCGATGGCGTACCGGTTTGTCGATTTTTTGGCGGCAGCGGGGCAAACCCTCTGGCAGGTGTTGCCGCTCGGCCCGACCGGTTACGGTGATTCGCCCTATCAGTGCTTTTCGGCCTTTGCCGGCAATCCATTGCTGATTAACATCGATGACCTGATCGATCACGGTTTGCTGACCTCAGCCGAAGCGCGCGCGGCGCTCGGCGGCTTGCCGGGCGATCGGGTGGATTTCGGCGCGCTGATCCCGGCCAAGCAAGCGTTATTGCGCAGCAGCTTCGAGCGGTTCCGCAGCGGGCAAGGCACCCGCTTCCACCAAGCATACACCGCCTTCTGCGCCGCGAATGGCGAATGGCTGGACGATTACGCTCTGTTTATGGCGATCAAAGAGGCGCAGGGTGGTGGGAGCTGGCACGACTGGCGACCCGAACTACGCGACCGGCATCCAGCGGCGCTGGAGTGTATGCGCCGCGAGCTGGCCGGCGCGATTGAGTATCATCAGTACGTGCAGTTTCTCTTCTTTCGCCAATGGCAGGCGCTGAAGGAGTATGCCAATCAGCGCGAGGTGCTGATTATCGGCGATGCACCGATCTTCGTCGCCGACGATAGCGCCGATGTGTGGGCCAACCGCGAGCTCTTTTTTGTCGATAGCAGCGGGATGCCAACCGTGGTGGCCGGTGTGCCGCCGGATTATTTCAGCGCCACCGGCCAACGTTGGGGCAATCCGCTCTACCGCTGGGAGAAGATGGCCGCAACCGGGTATCGCTGGTGGGTGGCGCGCATGCGGCAGTCCTTCACGCTGTATGACGTGCTGCGCCTCGACCATTTTCGCGGCTTTGAAGCCTACTGGGAGGTGCCGGCCAGCGCGCCGACGGCGGTCGAAGGCCGCTGGGCGCCGGGGCCGGGAGCTGACCTGTTCAAGACCTTACAGGCTGAATTGGGGGATCTGCCAATCATTGCCGAAGATCTTGGCCTGATTACGCCGGAAGTTGACGAGCTGCGACTCGCTTTTGATCTGCCCGGTATGAAGGTCTTGCAATTTGCGTTCGGCGATGACGCGACCAATCCGTACTTGCCGCATAACTACACCGCGAATTATGTCGTCTATACCGGCACCCACGATAACGATACCAGTGTGGGTTGGTTTGCCACGCTCGATGCCAACACTCGCGCCGCCGTGCTGACCTACCTTGGCCGCGATGAGCAGACGGTGGATATTGCGTGGGATCTGATGCGGCTGGGGTTGATGTCGGTCGCCAACTACGCGATTACGCCGCTGCAAGATGTGTTGCGGCTCGGCTCAGAGGCGCGCATGAATACTCCCGGCCGGTTAGGCGGTAATTGGGCATGGCGCTGCCCGGCAGAAGCCTTGAGCGAGGAGTTAGCCCGCCAATTGCGCCAGCTCACCCGCGCCTACGGGAGGCTTCAGCCGGCAAAGACCTGACCGTCTTCGATGCGAAAGCGGCGGGCAGCGGCGAGAAAATCGGCGCTGAAATCGCTCAGATCGGTGGCGGTGAGCAAGGTCTGCTGGCCGGGACGCTGGATCAGGTCGAGGAGATGCGCGCGGCGTTGGGCATCGAGTTCGCTCAACACATCATCGAGTAGCAACACCGGCGCATCGCCGCCGCGCTGGCGCATCAACTCGGCCTCACCGATCTTGAGCGCCAGCGCGATCGAGCGTTGCTGGCCGCGCGATCCATACCGGCCTAGATCGATCCCGGCGACACGGAAGATCAGATCGTCGCGGTGCGGGCCGCAGAGGGTCTGGCCACGAGCAATCTCATCGGCGCGCTGAGCTGTGAACGCGCGCCGCAGCCGCTCGGCCAAGCCGCCGGCATCACGCGCCTCCCCCAGATCGCAACTCGCTTCATATTCGATCTGCACCTCGTGCTCGCCGCCGCTGATCGCGCGGTAGAGCGGGCCGGCCAAGGCGCCCAATTCAACCACGGCCCGCAACCGCTCGGCTAACAGATAGCCGCCAGCCGCGGCCAGTTCCTGATCCCAAAAGGCTAATTCGGCATCAACATTGCGCGGCAGCCGGCGTTGTTCGCGCCATGCGCGCAGCAGACTGTTGCGCTGGAGCAGAATCTTTTGGTAGTGGGCCAAGGTGCGCACATAGTGCGGATCGAGCTGCGAGAGAGTTATGTCAAGATAACGCCGCCGTTCGGCGGGCGGGCCGTCAACCAGCGTCAGATCGGCGGGAGTAAACAGCACCACCCGCAACTGGCCAATCAGATCAAGCGCCCGCGCCGGGCGCTTATCGATCCGCACCAACTTCTGCGCGCCATTGACCGGCTGGCCCTCATCATCGGTGCGGCGCTGCACCAGCACCTCCAGCCGCACCGGCCCGATCCGGCGTTCCACCTCGGCGGCAATCCGGGCAAACGGCGGCGTCCCCGCTTCGCCGACCGCATCCCACCGTACCAATTCCCGATCGCTGCTGAGCCGGGGCGAACGAGTCGTGGCGAGATAAAAGATCGCTTCGAGCAGGCTGGTCTTGCCGGCAGCGTTGGGGCCGTACAAGAGAATCGTCGCCGGCGGCAAGGCCAAATCTTGCCGCCGGTAGTTGCGGAAATCGCGCAAAGCCAGATGATGGACGTACATACGCAGAAGCGGGCTACACCCGCGCACCGAGGCGCAAATCGCGCAGAGCGCGCAGATTGGCGCAGCCGCTACAGAACATCGCGACCCGCAGCTCGCGAATAAATGCGCTCAGACCTTCGACCACCGCTTCAGCGCCGCGCTCGTTGATCGCATCGAACAGGGCCGGACGGGCAGTGCCGGCCAGATCGGCCCCTAACGCAATCGCTTTGGCGACATCAACGCCGCTGCGCACCCCGCCAGAAGCGATCAGGGTCACATCGGGCAGGGCCGCGCGCACCTCGCGCACGCACTCGGTGGTGGGCAACCCCCAGTCGGCAAACGCACCCGCCACCCGGCGGCCAGTATCGTTGGGTTGGCGGAAGCGTTCCACCTCGCTCCAACTGGTGCCACCAGCGCCAGCCACATCGATAATCCGCACGCCAACCTCGTAGAGCCGGATCGCGTCGGCTGCGCCGATCCCGTTGCCGACCTCTTTCACGATTACCGGCACTTCCAGCCGGCGGCAGACCTCTTCGATCTTGGCCAGCAACCCTTTGAAATTGACGTCACCTTCCGGCTGCACCGCTTCTTGCAGCGGATTGAGGTGCAAAATCAGCGCGTCAGCCTCGATCATTTCGACCGCGCGGCGGCAATGATCGACGGTAAAGCCGTAGTTGAGCTGCACGGCGCCGACATTGGCTAGCAGCGGGATGCGCGGCGCGACCCGGCGCACCTGATAGGTGCTGGCGAGACGCGGATCCATCACCGCGGCGCGTTGCGAGCCGACTCCCATCGGCAGACCGAGATGCTCGGCGGCTTCGGCTAGCGCAAGGTTGATCTTCTCGGCGCTGGAGGTGCCGCCAGTCATTGAGCTGATCAGCAACGGCGCAGCGATCGGCTTGCCGAGAAAGATGGTGCGAGTGTCAACCTCGTTGAGATCGAGTTCGGGCAGCGCGCGGTGAGGCAGGCGATAGGCGGCGAAACCGGTGACGACACCCTTGGCAGCGACATCTTCGTTTAGCACAATCCAAATGTGATCAACTTTGCGCGATTCGGTTTTGTCATCACCGGGCATAGGGAACTCCTGAGGCAAACAAGGGGGAAGGAAACCGGCAATTTCACCCCTTTAGATCGATCATACCAACAAACAAGAGGTGCGTCAAACGAGGGAGTGGGGAGTTGGGAGTAGGGAGTTGGGAGTAGGGTACGGATGAGTACGGTTTAGGTGAAGACGCTCAGGTTGGCCATGGCGTTATTTCGGCTACAATAGCATCAGTGTCTTGCTATCGTTACGTCATCATCGTGAGGGGAATATGGCGGCTACAGCCACCGTTGTCATCTGTGGGGCGGGGATTGCCGGGGTTGCGCTGGCCCATCAGTTAGCGGTGACGCATGGCTGGCGCGATGTGGTACTGGTGGAAGCCGGCGATCCGCTGGCGCTGACCAGCGATAAATCGACCGAATGTTACCGCAACTGGTGGCCGGATGCGGCAATGGTGGGGTTGATGAACCGCAGCATCGACCGGATCGAGGAGTGGGCGCTCGCGAGCGCGAACCGCATCCGGCTCAACCGGCGCGGCTACCTCTACGCAACGGCCGATGAGCGGCGAGTCGCGCAGTGGCAAGCTCAAGCCGAGCAGGCAGCACGCCATGGAGCTGGCCCATTCCGCATCCACGATCGCGCCGATGCCGATTACCAACCCGCCAGTGGGCACGACTGGCGCGCCGCGCCGGATGGCGCTGATTTGCTGCTCGATCCTGAGCTGATCCGGCGGCATTTCCCCTCCCTCAATCCGGCCACGGTGGCCGTATTGCATACCCGGCGCTGCGGCTGGCTGAGTGCGCAACAACTTGGGACGATGTTGCTGGAAGAGGCGCGCGCCGCCGGGGTGACGCTCGTGCGCGGGCAGGTGACGGCGGTGGCACAGACCGGCGGACGGGTTAACGGCGTCACTATCGCCACTGCCGGCGGCACCCAGCAGATCGCCACCCCGCGCTTCGTGAACGCCGCCGGCCCGCACCTAGCCGCCGTTGGTGAACTGCTTGGCGTTGAACTACCAGTGCATAATCAGCTTCACCTCAAAGCCGCCTTCGCTGACCCGTTGGGGGTCGTACCGCGCACCGCGCCGCTGCTGATCTGGGCCGATCCGGTGCAACTCGACTGGAGTGCGGACGAACGGGACGAACTGCTGGCCGATCCGGCGACGGCGTGGCTGGCCGGCCCGCTGCCGGCGGGGGTGCATTGCCGGCCCGAAGGCGAAGGCAACAGCCAACAGGTGCTGGTGCTCTGGGACTACCACCCGCACGATCCGGATCTGCGCGCGGCGCGCTTCCCCCTACCGCTCGACGACAGCTTCTTCGAGATCGCGCTGCGCGGCATGGCAACGATGCTGCCCGGCTTGCGCGCCTACCGCGACCGGCTGCCGCGGGCCTATCTCGACGGCGGCTACTACACCTGCACACCGGAAAACCGGCCCCTGATCGGGCCGCTGCCGGTCGAAGGGGCCTTCGTCATTGGGGCGCTAGCCGGCTACGGGATTATGGCTGCCGCTGCTGCCGCCGAACTCCTCGCAGCGCACATGACCGGCGCGCCGCTACCCGCTTACGCCGCCGCCTTCCACCCGGCCCGCTACGCCGACCCAGCCTACCGGGCGCAACTGGCGCACTGGGGCGAGACCGGGCAGTTGTGAGATAAGGCAATAGCGCCTATTGCCGATATATCAGAGCAACATTTGACATTGTCGCCCCCTTTCGGCTATGATTGTTCTACAGATGTAGAACATAGGTTCAAAAATATATTATGTCAATCAATATGGAATATCCTACCGAGCCAGACACATCTCAACGCGCTAAGCGCTTCGCAGATTATAAATCAGAAGCAAGTCTCTGGATAACACTAGCGACCGGAGATTATTATCCAGACATATTACAAGACGCACGCAATCTCTACAGTCCAGTTATTCAACTATTTGGACAACTTCTCAAACAATCCGCTTCATCGCAAGAGCTGCTCCTAAGAATTAGTGAGATTAGCCAAACTTGGATGCGTATTCAGCTTCTCAGAGTCTTCCGAAAATATGTTAGCCCTTCTGTTCCAGTTGAAATGACGAAACGAAAATCAGGTATACTACAAATAATTCAAACCTTTGGCTCACAGTTTCGCCCAATTCCAGAAGTGCAAAAAGCATACAACTCACGCCCGACTCCCGATGAAGCGCTATGTGCATTACTATGGGAATACAAGGATCGCGGAAAGAAGGGATACGATTTAACCGAACGATTTTTCGAGCTATTCCGCGCACGTTTTCCCGACCTGATCATCGAAGGCCCAATCCGAGCAGGGCGCGATACTCTGATGGGTGAAATCTTTCCTAACTATCCTAATCCTACCCGCCCAATCGATTTTGTGATATACGAACAAGGGAAGACATCAATTTTAGCAATTGGGCTAGCTCGTTATGACTCTGATCGGGGAGGGGCGCAGGAAGATGATCGGCCCGGCCAATATCGCAGCACAATTGATGAAGTGCTCAATTATGCACATTCACACCAATTAAATATAAAAGTCATTCTGTTGAATGATGGGCCGGGTTTATTATTAGGATCAATGTGGGATGATTACAGCAAGCTTGAAGATAGTTACCCTAATAAAGTCATGGTTTTAACCTTGCGCATGGTTCCTGAACGGCTACAGCTTGCATGGCTGCATACACGTACATCGTAGAGGATCGCATTATGGCTCCCGGTGTTTCAAAAACAAAATGGCATGGAAACGGCTCTTCATTTCACCCGGAAACGCCATCCACATCACCCGACGTAACTCTGTGCTATGAAGGCAAACGTGATGAAGCCGAAATTTTAAGTACGCCCCCAGCGCTCACTCGTCCAATTTGGGGTGATGAGCAGGCATGTAATCACCTGTACTACGGTGATAATTTGCCAATTCTTGCCCAATTCCTACAGAACCCATCATTGTGTGGCAAAGTGCGCCTCATCTACATTGACCCGCCATTCGCAACCAAGAGCGTCTTTAAATCCCGCTCGCAACGCGATGCATACCAAGATTTGCTAGCCGGCGCACATTATATTGAATTCTTACGCCAACGTTTGATATTCCTCCGTGAACTCCTTGCCGATGATGGTTCTATTTATGTTCATCTTGATGAAAATATGGCTTTCCATGTCAAAGTGATCATGGATGAAATCTTTGGAAAAAGCAACTTCCGCAATTGGATAACTCGTAAAAAATGTAATCCTAAGAATTACACTCGCAAAACGTACGGCAATATCTCTGATTACATCCTGTTCTACACGAAATCAGACCATTATGTCTGGAATCGTCCAGTTCAACCGTGGACAGACGAGGCGGCGCAACGAGAATACCAGTACATCGAAGAAGCGACCGGACGCCGGTACAAAAAGGTTCCGCTGCATGCTCCCGGCGTGCGCCACGGCGAGACCGGCAAACCATGGCGTGGTATGTTGCCGCCACCCGGCAAACATTGGCAGTTTACACCGCAAACGCTCGATGAAATGGATGCACGAGGTGAAATTTATTGGTCGCCAAATGGCAACCCCCGTCGAAAGGTGTATTTAGATGAAAGTGCGGGAATACCAGTGCAAGATATTTGGCTCGATTTCAAAGACGCACATAACCAGAATATCAAAATAACCGGTTATCCTACTGAAAAGAATGCGGATATGCTCAACCTTATTATCCGCGCTTCGTCTCATCCGGGAGATATTGTGTTCGATTGTTTTGCCGGATCAGGCACGACACTCGAAGTTGCATCCCAACTAGGACGGTCGTGGATCGGGATCGACAATAGTCCAGAAGCGATTCGCACCACCTTATATCGCTTCGCTCATGGCACAAAACCAATGGGAGATTTTGTTAAGAACTCGACCACACAGCAAAACCAGCCGAACTTAGGTCTCTTTCGCATTACTGATTTTGCGCTGCACGTTAGCGAACCGTATAGCGGCGACATCGATGAGCTGATTGTTCAGTGGCAAGGCTGGCTTCAATAGATGCTGAACACGACCGTAGCGTCAACGGCAACACTACGGGTAAACCGGTATCAGACTCAAACCATCCCAACCCATTGCGGCTAGCCACTCACCGGTTGGATTCCATGCGAGTCGCGCACCCCACGAGCCTAGCCCGAACACGTCACTGGGCAAGATCCGCGCTGATGCGCCGGTTGCCGCCTCGACGACAAACAGGCCGGTGGCTGGCCTATCGCCAGTGTGGTTAACAAACGCCAGCGCAGTGACGTAACGGCTATCCGGCGACCATGCCAGATCGGTCACGCTCTGCCGGTAATACGGCGGCACTGCATCGCCTAAGCTGAGCGTATATCGCTCACGGGCAACAATATTCAGCACGATCAGATCGGTATGGTGATACGGCAATTGGAAATCAGTGGTTGAAATGATCGCCACATAGTTCCCATCCGGACTCCACTGGGCCATAAACGGCCATGGCGGCACAAGCATCGCTTCAGCTTTATAGTCTTCGCTATCGATCAATTCAACTTCACATGCTTGGCCGGTTTGGGTGTTCAACAAGAATGTCCAGTATTGGGAATAGATGAGCAGTTTCACCCCATCAGGATGCCATGCCAGCTTAAAGAGCGGCGCTTCGCTGCGGATAGCCCATTCAAGATCAGGCTTAGACGATATGAATGACGAAAGGTGGAACGATGCTGGTTGGCTGGCATTCAGGTGCGCATCGTAGATGTAGGGTTGCAACGGATCGGTGCGCAAGAAGTACCACAAGCGCTGTCCATCCGGTTCTGCCGCGAAGGTGCGTTCGGTGGCGAGGATATCTGAGGCGACAACCAGTGTCTGGGCCGAATCGATAAAGGTGACGTAGAGATCGGTGCGATTGCGAATCACACCCGCGCTATCAGTCCCTTGCGGCACAGATACGGCATAGGCGATCGCGCGCGCGCTAGCTAGCCACACCGGCTGGGTTAAGGCGCTCTGCGCAACATATAAGTGCATATCACCGGTGAAAAGGTTCAAGGCATAAAACGACATCTGGGCAGACGCAGGCGGTTCGCGGGAAACGAGCAGTTGCTGGGCATCGAGCCAGCCGGCAATGCCGCTGACCGGCGCTTGCACCGCTTGGGACGGGCCAAAGCGATCGATCACGCTGCTGGCTATGCCGGCGGTATCTGGTGCGCGTTCGGTAAAATCGCACACCGGGAGCGACGGTCGTGCGATTGGTGTCGCCGTGAACGGCGGATACGACGACTCACTCGTGGGTGCAGACTCAAGTGGTGATGGATAAGGCTTGGCGGGCGATGGCTCAACAACCGGATACGCTGTTGCTGCTCCCGGCGAGAGTTGGATCGTTGCCGGCGCACCGCCAAAGGTCACAAACAGGATCACAGTGAGCACACCCACGATCACCACACCGGCGAGCAGTTCCACCGCACTTGCGAGCCGCTTCATGGTTTACCTCTGTTTGTCCTTGCGAGGGCGCGCAGCGCCCGAAGCAAGCGCCTACTTCGGTGAGAACTGTGCGGACAGGCATCGCTCCCGCTCTCGTAGGGGATTGCTTCGCCGCGCGGGGCAATGCAACGCATTGCCCCTACGCGGCTCGCAATGACAGGCGGAAAGCGGGGCGTACCCTCTGTCATTGCGAGGGCGCGCAGCGCCCGAAGCAAGCTCCCGCTTCAGCGAAAGCAACCTCTGTAGGCACAGCTCCCGCTCGCGCAGGGGATGGCTCACAACGTCGTTCGATATTGTTACGTTGTTTAAACAGCTCCCGCTCGCGCAGGGGATGGCTTTAACTCTGCTTCATGATACCCCGTTCTCTTGACGAACACACTCCTCTCCGGCTATCATGCAATTAGGATGCAGATTAGCCGAAAATGTCACATGTACATTCCCCGCACGCTCGAAGTGCATCTAGCGGCAGCTAGCCAACACTTTCCTGTGGTGTTGCTGACCGGTGCGCGACAGGTGGGCAAGACGACGCTGCTGCGCCACGCAAGCCAACCAGATCGTGGGTACGTGACGCTTGATGACCCCCTTGTCTTGCAATTAGCGCGCAGTGATCCGGCGCTGTTTTTGCAGCGTTTTCCGCCGCCAGTGTTGATCGATGAGATCCAATATGCCCCCGGTTTGCTCCCCTTGATCAAACTCGCTGTCGATCGCGCCGGTGCAAACGGACTGTTTTGGCTGACCGGTTCACAACAGTTTCACCTTATGCAAGGCGTATCCGAGTCGCTGGCGGGACGTGCAGCGGTGCTGCATTTGCTTGGCCTTTCGCGTTGGGAACGGCAAGGGCGCGGCTTGGAGTCAACGCCCTTTGTGCCGGCGCCTGCCGAGTTGTTGCGGCGTGCGCGCCTCTCGTCGCCGTTGAATCTCAAAGAACTGTATCGTCTGATCTGGCGTGGCTCATTACCGGCGATTGCGCTGCATGATGCGGTCGAACGCGATCTCTTCTATGGCTCATACGTCCAAACCTATCTCCAGCGCGACGTGCGCGATCTGGCGCGCGTTGGGGATGAGCTGGCCTTTTTGCGATTTGTGCGCGCGGTGGCTGCGCGCACAGCCCAATTGCTGAATCTGACCGCATTGGCGCGCGATGCTGATATCGCCCCGAATACCGCTAAACATTGGCTCTCGATCCTGCAAGCGGCGGGGATTGTCTATCTACTCGAACCGTATCATCAAAACGTGACCAAACGGTTGGTTAAAACTCCCAAACTCTATCTGCTCGACACCGGCCTTGCCGCCTATCTCACCGAATGGGCCAGTCCGGAAACGCTTGAAGCCGGCGCGATGGGCGACGCTATCTTTGAAACGTGGATCGTTGCCGAGATATTGAAGAGCTATTGGCATTCCGCCCGGCGGGCGCCGTTGTATTACTATCGCGATAAAGACCAGCGTGAAATTGATCTGATGATCGTGCAAGATGGGACGATTTATCCAATCGAGATTAAGAAGACGGCTTCCCCTCATGCGCGTGATGCCCAGCATTTCAGGGTGTTGAACAGCTTGGGTATGCCAGTGGGAACGGGAGGGATTATTTGCCTTGCCGAGCAATGCTTGCCCCTCACCGAAACGGTCTGGGTCATTCCGGCATGGGTGGTGTAGCCACGCTTACGGCAGCATCGCGCCGATGGTCGCGGCAATCGCGTCGGCGTTGGTGCGTTCCATATTGCTCAAAACAATCACCACGCTCTGGGTGTCGGGATAGTAAGCGAGGTGGGTGACGGCCCCCGACATAAAGCCGGGGTGGTAGATCACCTTGCGCCCGTTGCGATCTTCGATCTTCCAGCCGTAGCCGAAATTGTTGCGGACGGGGGTGTACATCTGGGAGAGTTCGGCGGCGGGTAACAGTTGCCCGCCGTTGAGTGCAGTGACAAACCGGTAGAGGTCTTCAACCGTTGAATAAAGGCCGCCGGCGCTGTAGAGATTGCTGGTGTCAATCGGAATCGCCCGTTCCGCCCCCGGCCCCAGATAGCCAACCGTACCGTTGAGCGCCGAGGCGTCGCCGCTGTCGTAGCCGCTGTTGGGCATGCCCGCTGGCGCGAAGATGTTGGTGCGGATGTAATCAGCGTAGGATTGGCCGCTCACTGCTTCGATCACTAACCCAAGCACCACATAGTTGGAATTGCCGTAGCGAAAGGCGCTGCCCGGCGCGAAGTCGAGCGGCAGGTTGCGGAACCGGGCCGCGAGCTGGGTTGGCGTGACCGGCGAACGTTCGAGTTGCTCGAAGTCGCGGAAGTCGGTGTAGTTCGGAATGCCAGCGGTATGGGTGAGGAGATGGTGGAGCGTGATCGGCTGCCATGCCGGCGGGCAGTCGGGCAGGTAGCGGCAGACCGATTCGTTGACGTTGAGTTTGCCCGCTGCTTGCAATTGCATAATCGCCAGCGCCGTGAACGGCTTGGTGATCGAAGCGAGGCGGAAGCGGGTCTGAGCCGTGTTGGGCAGATCGCGCTCGACGTTGGCCTGCCCGTAGCCGCGCGCTACCAAGATGCGCCCTTGCGTCGCCACCAGCACCGAGCCGCGAAATTGGCCTTTGTCGGTCAGATCGCGCAGGTAGAGGTCGATTTGGGTGGCGATATCAACCAAGCTCGGCGTTGGCGTCGGGCGCACTGGTTCCATGACCGCCACTAAGGGGGTGCTGGCCGGCAATGGCCGGTCGGGGGTAACGCTGGGCAAGATGGTCGGCTGCGGCCCCACCGGCGCCCACGCCGAGATGACCGGATCACGCTGGCCGCAGGCGGTCAGCGCGATGATGGCGAGGATAGAGACAGCAATCGTCAAGCGCATAGACATATCAAGACGCAAAGCGCGCAACGGCGCAGAGACGTTAAACGCAAAGACGCAAAGAGCACCAAGGGACGCAAAGGATTAGAATAACCCTCTGCGTACTCTGCGGCCTCAGCGGTAAATGTTCATTATTCCCCCACCCCAACCCTCCCCCGGAAGTTCAAGGGCGGACAGAACATCTGTCTGACACCCGGCCCTGAAGGGCCGGGCTTGGCTTACGAAGCCCGCTGCGCGGGCTGCTGGCCCTCACCCCCGGCCCCTCTCCCACTGGCGCGGGAGAGGGGAGCGGAGAGCCGAACTTGGAGTCATTGCAAAGCGATCAACAGTTGTACTCAATCACAAGTTCTGTTCGCCCCTCAATCCCTGCTGGGGGAGGGAGTCAGATGCGCACGCTGCGACCTCTGTGGTAAATCCTCATCCCAACGGCGCAAACCGGTTCTGCGCCGCCGCCATCGCCGCCAATTCCGCCGCCGTCCAATCGGCAGGCGTGATGGTTACATCGTACCGCTGATAGAGCGCGGCGGCAAATGCGGTTGCCAAAGAGGCGAGATCGGGCGGGTTAGGGCAGACAGTGGCGAGATCGGTCACCCGTTCTGCCAGCCGTTCCACCAAGAGGCGGCGTTCAGGCTCAGTGATAGCCAACAGCGCCGCCAATTGCTTCCCCGGCCAATGGGTATAGAGGCCGACTTGAAACAACATCCCTTCGCGCCGGCGGATCTGGGCGAAACCCACCAGCTTGCGCCCGCCTGCCAGCACTTCATACGGCGATTGGCCGCCAAAACATGCCCGCGCCACCAGCGGATCGAGCGTTGCCCGGTCAGCGCGTGCGGCAGCGATCTCGATCAGCGTGGTTGCGACGCCAAACTGGGCCAAGGTCGCTTGCCATACTTCGCCCAACCAGCGGTACGACTCGCTGACATCGGGATGGGCCAGCGGATGATCCGCCGGCAGCGCAATGTCTTGCATCAAGAAGCCGGGCACGAAAAGCACCGCGGTGCCACCGCTGGCCCGCCGGTGCAGTGTGATGCCAGCGTTCGCCAAGGCCGCCTGATCAACCTCGCTCAACTTTTGGCCCGAACCGATCACCAACGCCGGTTGGGGGGCAGCGGCATACCAGCGGATCGCCGGTTGGGATGTGGTTGCCAAGCCAGCCAGCATCGCCGCGCCAGCAGCCAGCTCGCTGGCCGGATCGCCCTGCGCCGGCGGTAATAACCGCCACACGTTCATTCCTCCCATCGGCATTCCCCCAACGGTGCGGCGAAGTGAGCAGCGATACCGGCAGCCAACGTCTCAAGCTGCGTTCGCGTTGCCAGCGGCAACGATCCAAACGGGCGCAACGTCACCACAAGCGCCGAACCACGCCAATCGTACCGCCACGTCCCCGCGATCCGCCCTGCCACCACGATCGTCGCCTCGACATGGCCGGCGGGTCGCCAGACCTGCTTATAGCCAACCGCATCAACCAACCAGCTCCGGTCGCGAGTGCCCAGCAAGAGCGGATCAAACCGGCCCAACAAGCGCGGCGGTACATCACCCGGTTCCGGCAATGCTGGCAAACGCGCTAATTGGCTTTGCAACCACCACGCCGGCTTACCGGCAACCGTCACCTTCACCACCTCATCACCCAACTGCGCCAACCAGCGCTTGATCTCAACCTGCGTGCGCCCGCGCCACGCAGTCAGATCGGCAAGAGTTGCCGGGCCAAAGGCGGCCAGATAGCGTCGGATCAACTCGGCATTCGCTTCCTCAGACGGCGGCGGATCCCATACCAAATCAGGCCGCCAGCGCAAGCGGTGGGCCATGCGGGCTTCGCCGCCGTTGGGGGCGGCGTGGCAAGCCAAACCGCGCCGGGTCAGAATGGCAAAGATACCGCCCCAACCCGACAAGTGGCGATCATCAATCTCAGGGGCAAGACGGCGCAAATCGCTGCGACCCATCGTCTCGTGCTCGGCCAGCCAGCGCGCAGCGCGCGCGATAAACGCCTCATACGCTGCCGGCTCCCAGCCCTCACGCAGCGCCTCTTGCTCCCAATAGGTGGCGCGGCCAGCCTGCGCCGCGTAGATCAGCGGCCAATCGGTCGCAGCATAAAGATGCAACGTCCCGCGCTGGCCCCACAACCGCACTAGCGAACGTTCGTGGTAGAGCAAGTGATCCAGTTGGGCCGCCGTAAAATCCGGCACACGATTCCAGAGCGCCAATCCGGCGGCGGGCAACATCTGCGCCTGCACACCGGCCAGATGCGTGGCCGCCGACACCGCATCGGCAAACGGCGCCAGCAAGCCGTTCTGGGCAAAGCGTGCCACAGTCGCCTGTTCAACCGTCACATCGAGCGCCGCTTTCATGGCGACCTCATCACGGCCAGCGCCGCCGGGCCACGGGCAAAGACCCGCACGAGCGGCTCGCTGCCGGCAGGAATGGTTGGTGTAGGCACGATTTCAACGGCAGCGGAACCAAGCGTGTTCACAACGGCAGTAACCTCACGAGGATCGGTAAAGGCGGGCAAGACCACTAACGCATCGCTATCAGGATCAAGCGTGCCGCGCCAGATTTGTGGCTGTTGTTCTAGCGGCAAATCTGACGTGAGAAACCGCACGGTATCACTGAGCGCCCACTCACGCGGCAGATAGACGGGCACAGCCTGAGCGGCATCATTAGGCACAGCAGCCCGGCGCACAATCTGGGCCATCACCGTCTCAACCCGATCAAACTCGCCATACACCCGTGGATCATGCCACATCAGGCCGAAATAGACCCACAGGTTCACAGCTAAGCTGCCGGCAAGCGCAGCAGGGATCAACCAACGCCGCCAGCGCGCACCGGACGCCAACCGGCTCAATCCCCATCCCGCCAGCGCGCAAGCCGGCGCAAGCGTGCCGAGTGAGCGCATAGCATGCGGCGCGTTGAAACTCAGCAATCCCGGCAGGTAATAAAGCAACCACAGCGCCAATACGACAACCGCTGCCGTGCGCCGCGCGCGCCACGCCAACCCCGCGCCGATCAGCAAGAGCAGGCCAACCACTGGATCAACCATCGGCGCCAGTGGCAAATGGTGGCGACCATTCGCTTCACCCTGCACATGCCACATCAAGCCGTAGCGTACAATGTTCTCAGCAAGAAAATCGAGCGGACGGTGACGGTAGAGATTATCAGGTTGAAAGATGGAGACAAAACCGACCCGCCGGTTAAAGCCGGCGCTATCGGTAAGGATATACCACACGAGCGGAGCAACCACGATCGCGCCAACGAGTGCAGCCAGCACCACCCGCGGCCAAGCGACCCGCCAGCGAGCCGGATCACGCCCCAAGCACACCAGCGCCACCACCAACAAAGCCAACGGCGCTAGCCGCCCGGTGTGGTAGGTATAGACCGCCAGCCCCCCTAACGCTGCTGCGCCGGCCACATACCACCACCAGCCGCGCCGAGCCGGATCGAGGCCGCGCCACAGCAACCCAGCCGCCGTCAGTACCAGCAGATGATCGAGCGTGGCCGGAAAGGCCCAGCGGCTCATACTCAACGACCACGACGCCCACGCCAGTAACGCTGCGCCCAACACAGCCGCTCGCCGTCCGATCACCGGCGCAACAAACCAATAGAGCGCCAGCGGCGTCAGCGCGCCAGCCACTGCGCTCACCAGCCGCGCGCTCCACGCTGCCGGGCCTAATAGACCTACGACCGGCGCCATCAGGTAAAAGAGCAGCGCCGGCAGATCGGCAAACACTGGCACATAGATCGGGCGAAAGCTCGGATCTGACCAGATCTGCAAGGCGAGCAAACCATGGCGCGCCTCGTCGCGCCACAATGCCGGCGGCATCTGATCCAGCGCAACCAAGCGTACCGCCAGAGCCACAACCGTCATTGCTGCGAGCAAGCCGCCGATTGGCCATGCCGAACGCTCTTCAGCAGCGGCCAGCAGCGGCCATGCCAAGCCAACCCCGCCAATCACCAGCAGCAACGCCACCCATGCCGGAACGCCAGCCCGCAAGGCTAGCAGGCTGGCTAATGCTACGGCCAGCCCCATCCAACCCACGATTGGCCGGGCAGCCGCCCATTGGGTTGCCGAACGCCAGCCAGCCGCAAGCGCTGGCCATATTACCAACGCGAGCGCCGGCAACACCGGCCACCATGGCCATGGCACGGTAGGCAGCCAGTACTCAGCCGTTGCCGGAACCAGCGCCAAACCGAGCGCCGGCGCGAGCGCCAACAGCGCCCCTGCATCGCGCCAAAACACGGGCCACCGCCATACAACGCCTGCCATCCACACCAGCAGCGGCAAGACGCTCCACGCGATGGTTTGGGCGCTCAAGGTTGGACGATCGGCCAGCGACCACTGCCTAACACCGCTCAAGGCAACACCTAACTCGCGCACATCGGGCAGCGCGATGTATGGTTCGGTAGACCAGCGCAGCACCGTCTCACCAGTAGCAGTGGTAGGCACTAACAAACGGTAGCGACGCCAATATCCGGCCACCGTCACCGTACCCACGTCGCCATCTTGATAGGCAAACGCCGCTTGAGCCGGCGCCATGCCCGGCTGGCGCGGTGCAGCCAAGCGCAATTCAACCACGGCTGGCGCGCCGCGATAGCCATAGAGAAACAACCCCGCCTGCGGCTGCGACCAGCGAAACAGATCGGTTTCGTTTTGTTCGTTACCGTGGAAACCAACCAGCACCGGTTCGTGATCTTCACCAACGCGCCAAGTGTGCGGTGAACGCACCGGTGAGAACCATAACAAACCGATGGCGATGAGCATCAACGCCACCGGCAGCAACAAGGCTGGTTGGAACGAGAAGGTTGGGCGCGCAAGTGTTCTAATCACGCCGCGTATTATAGCTTCAGATCGGGAACGGCGCAACCGTGGCGGAGCGTGGTTGATCGCTTAGACGGCGCCGGCTTGCTTGCCACGCAACGCGCCAAGCAGCCAATCGGTAATCGCCGCCAAGCTGCGCCGGCCAAAGAGCCGCACATAATCCGACGCCGCCACGAGCGGCCCGGGATCGGCGCCGCCGTTGCGTTCACGCAGATACCAGCGATGATCCATGATCCAGCGGTAGAGGTCGGCCTCGGTGCGTCCGGGGAAGTAGCGCAGCGCATTTTGAGACCGGATGACCTCGATCACCGGCATATACACATTATCGTACCAGCTCGCTACCGCCTCCTCGCGTGACACTGGCCGGCCCAACTCTTGGCCCAGATAGTAGCGATGGGCATTGATATGCCGTACCAGATCGAGATAGCCGCCGGGTTCGCTAAACTCGATTCGCTGATCGGGACGCAGATCGGCAAGGCCAGTCCACTCGAGAAAGTCGCTATACTCCTCTTTCAAGAGCAGATCGCGCACGCTGAGATTGGTATCGAGCGGCACATCAACCACCAACTCGGTCACAATCGCGTCAATCTCGCGCTGGCCTTGAAAGCGAGCGACCGAAATACGATGATGGCCGTCTTTGACAAAATAGATATCACCCAGTTTGTACAACTCAACTGAAGGCAAAGGCGTGCCTTCGTGATGGGCGCGATCGATGCTCATCCAGCGAAAGCGATTGGCGTTATGCCGCGGCGCAAACTGGCGGTCGAAATCGCTGTAACGGCCCTCGCTGCCGATGATCTTATCGAGCGGAACCGTCTGATGGCCAAGGTAATGTTGCCCGCGCACATTCAGCCGCGCCCGCACCTCATCGAACGGCAACAATTCGTTGGGGCGGCGCGTAATCAGCGCCAGCAGCTCGCGCAGCATCTGGTCGCGGCGAATGCGGGTAAATTCATCATGGACGATTGCTTGAATGGCTGACATCGGCCACTCCTTTCGGCCTCATCATAGTGATGGTCAGCGCACACACCGCGCTCGGCAAGCGACCGGCGACGCCGGCGGCCGTTGTCGCGGGTAGCGTACCATGACTCAGACGCGATTGCAACGTAAAAAGTTGCACAAAGAACTATATCGAAAAGTTGTGAGATAGCCACAACAAGACGCTCAAGCGGTCTCACAGCCTATGGAGCACCGTTGTCGACGAGGGGAAGAGCTTGCTGTGCGTGTGCAGCATCACGACGCTATGCACTGCGCCTAAAGCAGTGACGTTAAACCTCAAGTACCTAGCCAATGACCATCTCACACCACCAGATCCAGCACTCGATAGCCGGCGGTGTTGATAACGAGCGTATCACCCACCTGCGTCTCGGTAGTATGGCCAAAGCCATACGAGAGATGGATATGGCCGTGGATGAGATAGCGCGGGCGAAACCACTGCATCATCAATAGCAGAGCGCGAAAGCCGCGATGGGGGTAATCGGGGCCGTTGTGAATGCCGAGCGGCGGTGCATGGGTCAACAACACATCAAGATACCGGCCATAGCGCAGCCGGTTGAGCAACAGGCGCGGCGCCATCCGCCACACCCGCAGCAGCATCTGCGTCTCGGTGTACTGGTGATGGCCATCGGGCTTGTAGCGGATCGAACCGCCTAAACCACCGATTAAGAGACCGTGATGGCATACCACCCGATCTTCGACACAGACCGCGCCACGAGCATAGCTGACCACTTGCCCATCGGCTTGCACTTCTGGCGAATCGTGGTTGCCCCAAACATAGAAACAGGGCTGGCCAAGCATGGTCACTACAAACTCAAGGTAATAGATCGGCAGATCACCGCAGGCCAGCACTAATCGGACATCGGCAAAGCGTTGTTTGATATTCAGACTGTAGACGGCTGGGACGATTTCGTCGCTGATCGTAAGCGTGCGCATGCCGCTATTGTACTCTATTCTGCACCCGCTGAAACAGCCGGTTCGGGCAACGGCAAATAGATGGCGAAGGTACTGCCGCGCCCCACTTCACTCGCCACTGTCACATAGCCGCCGTGCGCTTCGGACACCCATTTCACGATCGACAATCCCAACCCAGCGCCGCCGCTATGGCGCGAACGCGAGCGATCCACCCGGTAGAAGCGGTCAAAAATATGGGCAAGTTCAGCTTCGCTGATGCCGACACCGGTATCAGCCACACTCAGACAGGCAAACTGCTCGTAGCGTTCGAGACCTAACACCACCAACCCACCCGGCGGTGTGTATTGCAGCGCATTCACCCCTAGATTCAACAACGCCTGCTTAATCCGATCACGATCGCCATAAACTAGGATTTGATCCTCTGCGCCGATCCGTAACCGTACTTGGCCGGCCAGCGGACGCAGCTCGCGAAACACCTCAAGCAACAGCGTATCCAGCTCAACCGGTTCATGGCGCAACGCGATATGGGTCTCACTTTGGGCAAGCAGCAACAAATCATTCACCATCCGGATCAAGCGCGCCGTTTCGCGCCGCATATCACCGATCACCTCTTTGAGCAACGCCGGATCGGCGCTAGCGCCGCGATCGAGCACTTCGAGATTGCCCTGCATTGCCGTCAACGGTGTGCGCAACTCGTGGCTGACATCGGCTACAAACCGCTGCTGCGTGGAAAAGAGCCGTTCGAGCCGCGATAACAACTCATTGATCGTCACAGTCAATTGGTGCAGCTCATCGCGCTGAGCCGGTTCGGGAATCCGGCGACCAAGATCCTCGGCCCGCACGATACCCTGCGCGGTCGAGGTGATCTGCTCAATTGGGCGCAATGCCCGCTTCGACAGATACATTGCGCCGAGACCGGTCACGATCAAGGCAATCATCCCGCCGCCAAGCAGAATTTGTTGCAAGAGCGTCAATGTGTCAACCACATCATCAAGCGGACGGGAGACTTGCAAGAAACCCAGCAATTGACCATCACGCAAGACAACCGGCGTAATCAATGACTTGACCGGCACGCCGTTGACGTCGCGGACAAGCGTGATCCCATTCGTATCGGTTGAGGTTAATTGCAGCGCTTCTGGCGGCAACGGCAGCATATACGGTTCGAGATTCGGGGTATTACTCACCAAGGTGCCATCAGGACGAAAGAATTGGGCGCCGATATTGCGATTGGTGAACAGTTGAATGAAATCACGGTCCAGATAGAGTTGCAGTTGCCCGCTCGGTGTCCGGATGCTTTGCAAGCCAACGGCATTGAGAATTGCCCGCACCTGCTGCGTTGCTGAGGTCAAATCGCTTTGCACGCCAGCGTAGAGCGCTTGCGCGACGGCGAAATGGACACCGATGCCGATAACCAGCAATGCAACCGAGAAGAGGCTGGTGTAGAGCAGGGTCAACCGCACCCGAAACGGGACGGCGATCAAGTTCTGGCGCAAACCCTGCCACCACAGCCAGCGCAGTGGCGCCGCCGGCGGTTGGTCAGGGGAAGAGGCAAGATTGGTTTGCGCCAGTTTGTCGTTGATATTAGTCATACATCTATGATACGGAATATGAGTACATCTGTTGTCCTTGTGCGCCGCGGAGGGGCAGCGCGATGCCCTGACCCGAGCGGCGAAGCCAGCTCCTCTGAGCACGGGTTGCACCCGCTCAGGCATTCTGCCAGCTGCAGCAGGAGATTGCTTCAGGAGCTGCACGCCCTCGCAATGACAGCCAAACCGTGTCCTTGCGCGCCGCGGAGGGGCAGCGCGATGCCCTGACCCGAGCGGCGAAGCTATCTCACCCGGCAGCGGGAGCAATACCCTATTGCCATCAGCATACCACATTGCCCGTTGGCATGACGGGTTGACAATTCAATGAAATCAGATCATACTACCTAAGGTTCACTTTTTTGAAATTTCAAACATTCTAACCAACGCCGATGAGCATCTACGAATTTTCTGCCCACACTATTGACGGTGAACTTCAACCATTCTCCACGTATCGCGGCAAGGTGTTGTTGATCGTCAACGTTGCCAGCCACTGTGGGCTTACGCCGCAGTACGGTGACCTCGAATCGCTCTACCGGCGCTATCGCGAGCGCGGGTTGGTGGTGCTCGGCTTTCCGAGCAACGATTTCAACCAAGAACCGGATGATGAAGCGACGATCAAATCCTTCTGCGCCCGCAATTATGCCGTGACGTTTCCATTGTTTGCCAAGATCCATGTGAATGGGCCAGACACCCATCCGCTCTTTGCGTATCTCAAAGAGCAACAACCGGGTTTAAGTCCCGATGGTGAGATCAAGTGGAATTTCACGAAGTTTCTGGTTGATCGCAACGGGCGCGTGGTACGCCGTTTTGCACCAACCGATACGGTCGGCGCGGTTGAGCGCCAGATGGTGGAGTTGCTGTGATGAAATGATGGGCAGGTTGGGTTTGCTTCTGTGGAATGTGGCAGTTTGGCTACTGCACGCCACGTTCGGCTGGATTACGTTATGGAGTGCGGCAGTCCAACAGCCGCACTCCATATACTATACATTGGGGAATGCGGCAGGTTGACTGCCGCATTCCATCATGTTGCCAACCTTACGGCGTGAGATCGCCGCCGCCGAAGTCGTCAAACCCGGCGCCAGCCGTGCTGTGGAACCAGACGCCGATCTGGCCGCCAGTGCCAACGTAGCGGTTGCCGGCAGCAGGCCGGGTGTCGGCGATGCCGATCCGCTCGCAGCGCACGAAGACTTCGACCGTGCCGTCGGCCCGCGCCCACGCGCCGAGAGTGTCGCCGGCGGCAAGGGTGGCGGCATAGGTGGCAACGGTCACGAAACCTTGGCCGGGCACGAACGCCTCAACTACCACCTGTTGGTTCACCGCGTCGTAGCTCACCAGCAGCGCACCGTTCCGCCCGCCGCTCCCCCGTACCTTCAACGCTAGCGCGTGGTGCTGGCCATTCGGGTTGATTGCGGTCAACCGCATGAAGGCTTCTTGATCCGGCCCAAACACGGTTGGCCGCCACAGCGCCAACCCGCCCTTCTCGACCGTCACCGCATTGCCGGCGATCCGGTACTGGTCAAGCTGGGTCGTGCCGCTCCAGTTGGCTCCCAAGCGACCGTTGGCCCGGTTGAACGTATCAAGGGTAGGTAGAGCCGGAAAGGGACTCACCTTCACGATCAAGCTCTGCACCGGTTCGGTGTTGCCGGCGCCATCGCGGGCAAAGAACTCAACCGTATAATTGCCCTCGCCGCTGAGGGTGAAGGGCGCAGTGTAGGGCTGGAAGGCGCCGCCATCCACGCGATAGGCAATCGCCACCACTCCCGACCGATCATCGCTCGCGCTGAGCGTCACCGTCGCACTACCAGCGTAGCAGTCAGCCGGGCAGAGCGGGTTGACCGGGCCGCTGACGCTAGCTACCGTGACCGGCGGTGCGCCATCGAGGTTGAGACCAACCACTACCGGATCGTGATCCGAGGTGCGGTAGAAGTCAGGTGCGTACAGGCTGCTGATCTGGCCCGCCGACTTGAAGTTGGTGTTGTAATCGAGCACCGTCGGCTCGTCGGCGTTGATGTGCCATTCAGCTACTCCCGTGATCTGCGCGCCGAGACTGGCGTTGGCTAGCGCGTAGTCGAGGTAGCCCCACTGGCCGTTGAAGACATACGAGTAGGCGTTCGGGCCGCCGAACCGCTCGATCAAGTTCTCGTAGCCTTGGGCTTCCAACGCCCGGATGGGATCTTCTTTGGCGTAGCTGTTGAGATCGCCGATGATCAGCACATCCGGGTCGTTTACGCCGGTCGGGTCGGTCGCTAGCCATGCCGCTAGTGTATTGGCCGCATTGGTACGCACGATGTTGCAGTTGCCCTGACCATCGCCGGCATCGGGAGCATCGCAGGCGCTGCCCTTGCTCTTAAAGTGGTTGACCGTCACCACAAACCGCCCGCCACTGGCGTTTTCGGCAAACGCTTGCGCCAGCGCCGCCCGGTTGCGCGGCGCGCTATCGCCGCCGGTGATAAACGCCGGCGTGTTGAGCGCCGCGGTCTGGCCGACCGGCGTGACCAGCGCCGGCTGGTAGATAATGCCGACCTTGATCGCGTCGTTGCCTAACGCATCCACCTGACCGGTCGCCGCGTCCACATCGATAAACGCATACGTTCCCGGTGCAGTAGCCGCGTTGAGCCGGTTGACCAGATCGGCGATGGCGCTATTCGGGCCGTAGCCGTCATTCTCCATCTCGATCACACCCAGCACGGTCGGGTTAAGGGCCACGATCGCGGCGACTGTCTTGGCGGTTTGACGGGCAAACTCGGTCGCATTCTCGGCCCCGCGGCAATCGGTCGCGCCGCCAGTCAGGCCGTTGGTGCAGCCGCTGAAGGTGTTGAAGTAGTTGAGCAGATTCATCCCAACCACGGTGATGCTGCCGCCAACGTTCGGCGGGGCAGTTGGGCGCGGATTCTCAGCCACGAAGGCCGGCACGCCGCCCCCCGGCCACAGATCGCTCAGATCGCCGACCGGGCGCACCCGGTAGGCATTGCCGCTGGCCGCATTCCCGGCCCACGTGTAGGTCATCACCCCGATCAACCCGGTCACGCTATCGCCGCCGCGCAGCGTATTGCTCGCGCTGAGCGGATTGCCGCCGCGGCCAAACAGGATCGGGTCGGGGTTTTGGTTTTGCAAATTATCATCCACGATAATCCGGTTCAAGTCGTTGGCTGCCTGTAACGCATTTGCCAACGGCCCCGGCGGATAGAGACTGGTCGGCTGGTAGAGGCGATCTTCCGCCGACATCACGACTTGCCCAAACCGGCCAAGCTGGAAGTGCTCGGTAACGACCAGCTTCATCGGGAAGCGCACCAGCATGCCCTCGTAGCGTTCGAGGTAATCGGCGCTGGAGAAGGGCATCGTCACATCAACCGGATCAGCCGTACCGCTGCCAACGATCGTGATCTGCGCAGCGCTGATCTGGGTCTGGCCCTGAAACTCGCTGACTGTCCCGCGCACCCGCACCAGATCGCCAAGGCTCACGTTATTGTTGTTGCCGTTGAAGACAAAGATACCCTCTGACGTCAGCGGGTCGGCGTCCCAATCGGCAGCCTCTTCTTGCACATAAAACCCGCGCAGATTGGGCGAAGGCCCTTCAAAATCACCCACCACCACACCTTCGATCAGCACCTCTTCAGTGGCGCAAGGCGAAATGTCGGTGGTGCCCTGAATCTGGCTGATCAGGCTCAGATTCGGCACATCGGGACAATTGCCCATCATCGGCGGCGGCGGTGGCGGCGCACTGCATGGGTTTGCCGGACTGCTGGTATTGCGCGGATTGGGTGGCCCGGCGCTGAAATCGTTCGCGTTGTTATCGGTCTCGATACAGCCATTGCCGTTGCGCAGCGCAGCGGTGGTATTGCTCAGGGTTGGCGCCGGCGCACCTTCAAAGAAGTTCGCATTACCGTAACCGACCAGATCGATAATCAGCGCCAACTGTGCCGGCGTACACGGCGTCGAACCGCCGTTACAGGCGAGACCGCTGGTGCTATTGACCAAGGCGAACTTGCCGGCGCTAGCACTGGCGTTGATCGCACCGGTCGCGTCAGGCGGCGGCAACGGTGCGCCAGTCGCGCCGCCGGCCAATTGCACCAGATAATACTGGCCGGGAGCGAGCGAACCGCTCAAGAGCACTACCGGGTTGCTGCCAAAATTGCCGGTGCCGGTCGCACTGGCATACTGGATCGACAACCCGCTCAGCGAAACCGTCGTTGTCCCGCGATTGAAAATCTCGACAAAATCGTTCGTGTACGGCGCGCCGCTATTCCCGCCACCACCATACACTTGGCTAATCACCAGATCGGCGCTCACCGCGCGCGCCACCGGTAACCCGGCCCCCAGCGGCGCAAAGGCAAACGCCACGACGAGTACCAACACTACCCAACGGCGAATCCCGCCAAACGCAGAACGCATACCCTCCACCTCGTTGCTTCAGCGCGCTGTTCCGCAGGCAAACGCACCGGCGCGTAGTTGCCGGCGGAACTACGTTATCGGAAGGCGACACTTCAACGGCGACACGGCCATGCGGCGGGCAGGCGAGGATACGAGCGAGGTACACCACGTCGCAATGGTTGAACAATCAGATGTCTCTAATAATAGACGCAAAACGTGAAATCGGTGTTAAGGCAATGTTGGGTCAAGCAAGAAATACGATGACAGTTTTGTCACTATCACGATGAATAAACTGTAACGCCGCACCGCCGTGCGGCGTTACTGGTTATCACCACCCATACGGTATTTGATGTCGTAATGGATGATAAAGTCCAGCTCTGCATCGGTGAAGCCGTAATGCGTCGCCAGTGCGCGGTCAATCCGGTCGAGGATCGGCTTCGCCTGCGCTACATCCACATTGATCTCGCTCGTCTGAATGATCGTCCCGCGCCGCAGCCGGGTGGTGCGGTGTGCGGCGTACGCTGCCAGTAAGGCGTGTTCGAGTTCTCGATATATACTTATGTCAATTTGATGCAAATCAAATACCGGCAGTTCCCACACTTCGCGCGCGACCACATCCATACAATTTGAATTGATAATCCAATACCAATAAAAGAGTTGGCTGTTCAATAACGCCACCACTACCGGACGAAGGTGCGCGGGTATCACAATCGGTTTGTAGTGGGACGATAGTTTTTCCAACAACGCTTTGCGCCAGTATCTCCCGCCGGAATGATAATAGACTGTTACGCCATCTTCCACCACGAAATCTTTCAGTTTGCGCTGGTGCGCATGCATTTTGGTCAGAATATCTACCTCGATCTGCGAGCCTATCTTTGGCAACGGATTTGCATGGCCCGCGATGCCGTCCCACCGGCAATACGCCAGCTTTTCAAACAAGAAGGGCCGGTCGCTATGCGCGCCGCTCAACCAGCGGTAGTAGGACGTGGTGTAGACGGTTGGTTCGGTTTCAGGAGACGTGAGCAGGGTTATCGTCAGGTTCATATCAACCCCGGCAAAGAGTTTGCCGGGCCGCACCGCGTAGTTGCTGTGCCATTGGGTGTAGGCGCGGTAGAGGCGCTGTAACGACCGCATGCCATCCGTCGAAATAGCAGCGATGGGCACGATCATGCCACAGCGGCCTCGTTTCGCTAACAACCTCAACGCGCGTTCGATCACTAACGCATAGAGATTGCCACCATCTTCGGTGGTGTACCCCGCCACCCGATACTCATGCCGCACCTTGCTATAGGCGACATACGGCGGATTGCCCACAATTGCCTCAAACCCGCCGCCGGCGAGGATGTCGTAAAACGTGGTAAACCAGTGCAGCGGTTGGGTGTTGTAGCCGCCGGCAGGCAACCGCCAAAGCAGTCCCGTCTGTTCCAAGCTGTGGTCGAGCTGGGCATTGAGTTGGTCGAGCCGTTCGCGCAGGCGCCGGCGCGTGGCACTCCCATCCGCCGGATCGAGGTTAAAGCGAAGCTGCGCGTCGCGATACGCCGCCACCTCGCGCTGCACGGCCTGTAGCTCGTTCAGCAGCTCAGGCGCAGCCGAGCCAATCTCCTCCGGCTGCGCATACCCCACCAGCGCATTGCCGGCCCGCAGGTTGCAATCGATATCCGGCAACGGTTCGATCTGGTTCGCATCGTCAAGGTCAGCCACCATGCGGAGCAACAGCCGCCACTTGCAGATTTCAATCGCTTCAGCCATCAGATCAACGCCGTAGAGGTTGCGCACAACGATGCTCTTGGTGATGAAGTAGTCCCGGTTCGCATGCCCATCCGCTTCCGCTACCACTGTGCGCAACGGCAAGCCCGCCGTCTGCTTCACCTCAACCAGTTCGTCCATCCGGTCGAGCACGGCGGCATAGATCGGCTTGAGCACCCGCAGCGCCGCTAACAGAAACGCGCCGGAACCGGCGGTCGGGTCGAGCACGCTGAGCGGCAACCGGCCCTGTGCCGGATCGCCGGCTAACGCGGTGTAGAGCGCGTACACCTTGGGCGCATCGAGCAGCCGGATGAGGTCGAGCAGCAACGCTTCAAGGTCGAGATTCGCCGTCACCGCGTCGTTGATCGTCGCGATCTGGCCCGCCGCCGCCGCGGCTTCAATCGCCGCCACCTGCGCGCGCCGCTGCGCCTGCTCGCGGGCAGTTTCGGTTGGCAACGGCTCGGCCTGTTTCAGCGCCGGGTAGAGGTAGGTTGTGATCGTCTGCGCCAACCGGAGCGGTGCGAGCGAGAGACCAGCTTTGTCGAACAGCGCTGGGATGATGGTCGCGCGGCAGATGTAGCCGGTGATGTCAGCGCAGGTATAGTAGGCCCCCATCTGCTTTTGATTAATGTACTGCTCAAAGATATACCCCAACACATCGGGGTCGATCGCGCGGTCGCTCGTGCCGGGCCGCTCGCTCAGATGCCACCGCCAACTGCTGAAAAACACAAACAACCGCTCAAACGCACTGTCGGGAATATCCAGCGCAGCGCCATACTGCTCTTCCAGCGGATGCGGCGCAAACAAGCTGCCATTGAGATAAGGGATCGTACCCAGCCGCTGGTGAACTTCCGGAGTGCGCTGGGCCGGCGGGCGAGCAAAGCCCTCGAACAAGAGCGGACGTAACACGTCGCGATAGTAGCGATCCGGCCCCAGATGCTCCTTACTCCACGCCAGCCGCTCGCGCAGATAATCGCGGTTCTGGTTCAAACAGCCTTTCGCTTGCAGAAAAGCGATAAACAGCAAGCGATTCAACATCACCGAGGCATACCAGCGCCGGTCGCTTTCGGCGGGAATGCCGCGCACAAGGGCCTGCAAGGCGTCGTGGTGCTGCTTGCATTCAGCGTAGAAGCGTTTGGTAATCTGCTCAACCTGCAGGTGGTGCGTGATCTGCGCTGAGGGAGTAATGGCGATGCGCATGATGTTTTTGTCGGATGAAGGGCGATGCATGATATAGTTACCGGTACTGTACGCGAGCAATTACTGATCGACGTCGCTCTCACCGGCAGCCTGCAAGACCTGTGCGCGCAGGGCCGGACTGATATAGCGGCCTTGCGCGATCATCAGATCTAACACCGGGCGTACCGCAGCAAGCTGACCTTGCCAACGAGCGCGCACCAGTACGCCAAGTGTTCCAACAACGACCAATCCCTGCTGAACGGCGATCCGCCGGGCACGTTTATCGTCAAGCAGAATCAGACGCGCACGCTGGGCAAGTGCCAAACTTATCGCAGCAGCTTCGCCTAATCCCAAACCTGCCAATGTTTGCAACGACGGGGTAATCGCGACGTGTTTGGTTACAAGCCATGGGAAAGCCTGAAGATCTGGACTATCCGGCTCAATACCGGCTGTATACTCGTGAAGCACCTGTTCAGGTACCAAAATGGTACCGTAGAGTTGCGGCAACAAATGCAACAAACCTACACCGGCCAGCTTAATCAACGGGCTGGTATTGCAAACGACCGGCGCATCATTCATGCCGGGCCTCGGCGGCTACGTCAATCTGATCGTCAAATTCAGGTACACGATACGCACCTAAGAGATCGAGGAATGCCCGGCGCGAGATACCAAGCGTTTGAGCTGCCCAACCGGCGCTCACTGACCCTTGCGCGTACAATTTCACGGCTAGCGCCTCGCGAGCCAATGATCGCACGTCTTCCGTTGAATAACCGGGAATGGGTGGAAACTCAATGAGCGTCGTCTCAGCTAACCGCCGGGCCAGATGCGCAATGAGCTGGGCCTGTTCGGCGGGAGTGAGCTGTTCGGCTAGTTGCTGCACTTCAGCGAGGGTCACAGGCATCGGCGTGCTCCTTTCAGCGAGATGCCAGTATTGTAGCGCACGGCGGTGTGGTTGACCGCAGAGTCGCAGAGGAAAGAAGGCAACTCAAATGCTTAATCCTCACCCCATTTGTGTTGTTTGTGTCTTTTTGTGGCTATTCCATACTACAAATCGCCCCAGCCACCGCCACCTGCCCCAACGCCAACCCGCCATCGTTCGGCGGGGCAAGGCGCGGGATCAGCACCGTGAAGCCATCGGCTTGCAACGCACTGGCCAGCGTCTCGAGCAGCAAGACATTTTGAAACACGCCGCCGCTGAGAGCGACGGTCGTAAGACCGCGCTCGTCGCGCACCCGCCGGCACGCCGCCACGAGCGCCTGCGCCACGCCGTGATGCACCCGGCCTGCAATCGCTGCCGGTGCAATCCCGGCCCGCAGATCAGCGACCAGCGCCGCCAGCAACGCCAACCCGTCGAGCGTGAACGGCCCGCCGGCAATGGCCGGCTCGCGCAGCGGCATCGGGTAGGGTGGTTGCCACGGATCGGCGATCTGCTCGAAGAGAATGGCCAATTCGCCTTCGTAGCGGGCAATCTGGCCCATCCCGGCCAGCGCAGCGGCGGCATCGAACAGCCGGCCAAGGCTTGAGGTGCGCGGACTATTGAGGTTCCGTTCGATCATACGGGCCAGCACCTGCCAAGCCGCCTGATCGAGCTGGTGGGTAAACGGCAGCGCCAGCCGCCAGAAATCGGGGCCGTAGAGCTGGGCCAGCGCCGCTGCCGCCACCCGCCACGGCTGGCGCACCGCCTGTTCACCGCCGGGCAAGACCAGCCACCCCAGATGGCCCACCCGTTCGTAGGCAGCGCAGGTCGCTACCAGCACCTCACCACCCCACACCGTGCCGTCCGGCCCATAGCCGCTACCATCGGCGGCAATCCCGATCACCGGCCCGGTGTGGCCGTATTCGGCCAGCACCGCCGCGATATGGGCATGGTGGTGCTGCACGCCGATTTTGCGCTCGATCGGCATCGCCAGCGCTGCTTGGGTGGCGAGATAGCCGGGGTGGAGATCGTACGCCACTACCTCCGGCGTGATGTCAAACAACCGCTCAAAATGGGCAATCCCCTCGTGGAATGAGCGCAGGGTGGGCAGATTCTCAAGATCGCCGATGTGATGGCTCAGAAAGACCTCGCGCCCGCGGGCGAGCGCGAAGGTGTTCTTGAGATGACCGCCACAGGCGAGGATCGGGCCGGGCAGTTCGCGCGCGAGCGTGATCGGCGCCGGTGCATACCCGCGCGAGCGGCGAATGAGCAGCGGCCCGCCGGCGGCCACCCGCGCCACGCTATCGTCACAGCGCATGTGAATCGGCCGGTTGTGGGTTACGAAAGCATCGGCAATCGGCTCCAAGCGCTGGGCCGCGTCATCATCCTCGTACGCAATTGGTTCATCGCTCAGATTACCGCTGGTCAGTACGATGGCCGCCACCCGCGCTGGCCCAACCGCCGCCGCATACTCGGCCAGCAGCAGATGGTGCAACGGCGTGTACGGCAACATCACTCCCAGCGTCTGCATCCCCGGCGCAACCGATGGCGCCACCGGCGCGGCAGGCCGGCGCGGCATCAGCACGATCGGACGGGCCGGACTGGTCAGCAACGCATGCGCTGCCGGATCGATGATACACAATTGCGCAGCCGCTGCCTCATTACGGGCCATCAACGCCAATGGCCGCGCCTCGCGCTGCTTGCGCTGGCGCAACCGGCTCACCGCCGCTTCGTCATCGGCGGCGCACGCCAGATGGTAGCCACCCAACCCCTTGATCGCTACGATTTGACCTTGGGCCAAAGCCGTCGCCGCTGCTACCAACGGATCAAGACGATCACTCGTCTCACTCCCTATCTCCCCACTCCCTACTCCCCGCGCAAACCGCACCTGCGGCCCACACGCCGGGCACGCGGTTGGCTGGGCATGAAACCGGCGATCGCGCGGATCGTCGTACTCGGCCCGGCACTGTTCGCAGAGCGGAAAGCTGCGCATCGTGGTATTGGCGCGGTCGTAGGGCACATCGAGCACAATCGTAAAGCGGGGGCCGCAGTTGGTGCAGTTGGTGAAGGCGTAACGGTAGCGCCGGTCGGCGGGATCAGTGATCTCACGCAGGCAATCGGCGCAGGTGGCGGTATCGGGTGCGATCAGGGTGCGGCGCTGGGCCTGCGCTTGGCTAGCTGCAATTACAAACGCGCGCTCGCCTGCTAACGCCAACGGCTCGATACTCACCTGCTCGATGCGGGCCAACGGCGGCGCTTCGCGTTGCAATGCCGTCACAAACTCGTGCAGCGCGCGCTCCTCACCCTCGATCTCAATCGTCACCCCGGCGCTATCATTACGCACAAACCCGGCCAGCCCCCAACGTTCCGCCAAGCCAAACACAAAGGGCCGGAAGCCGACCCCCTGCACAATCCCGCGTACATTCACCCGCCAGCGCCGCTGCTGGGGGTTGGTTATCATTTGCTCCATCATTGTTATGTTTAGTCAAAACACAAGGGCACAACTGCCAGCCGTCTACCCGCCCTACCGGCTATCGCTCCGATCCCAACATTTTGATGCAACGTCACTTGCGCTATCACTGTAGCACGCATCCCCATTTTGCACAAGATAATTCCGAACACTTGCACCGCTATCATAACCAAAGGTTATGAAGTTATCACTTGACGTTAATGATTCGCGACCGCTATAATTCGTACCAACAATCACGTTTTACGCATCACCATCGGCCAAGCCGCCACACTTCGGGTTTCTCTGCTTGCCACAATGTGTTTGTGAATTTGGTTTCGCTACTGTCACCCTTGTATGAGGAGCGCAATGAGCAGCAATGGCGCCGCCACGTATGCCGACCGTCCGCTGAACGCCGCCGCGTTACTCGACCGGCTCAACGAACCGCAGACGGCTGCCGCGTTACACCGCTTGCTTGACCACGCCGAGTTGTTGGCTTTTTCCGCCGGCGCGGTTGACAGCCTGTTGCAACGCGGTGAAGTGATCGCTGATAATGTAGCAGCCAGCGTGCAAGAACTGCGCGCGGCGCTGCCGGCGGAGAGCGGCGAATTGGCCGGCCAATTGGTGCGGCTAGCGCGCACGCTGCCGCAGTTGACCGATACGGTCGAGCAACTCGCCACGCTCACCGGCCAGCCGGCCTTTCAACGCTTGCTCGTCACCCTCAGCAAACCGCAAACCCTCGCGGCGCTTGACCGGTTGCTCGGCCAGAGCGAGTTGCTCGCCTTCCTCGTCAGCGCGCTCGATCACCTGTTGGCGCGCGGCGATGAGTTGACCGAGAATGTCCGTAGTTCGGTCGAAGAGTTGCGCGCGGTGATGGCTGCCAGCGCAATTACGCCCGATAAGCTGGTCGATGCACTGATCACCTTCTTGCCCTACTTCCCGCGCCTCGTGGCAGTGGCGCCCAACTTTATCCGCGTGATCGAGAAGATCGAACCGTTTATCGCTTCCGAAGAGTTCGATGCGCTGCTCGACTCCGGCGTTTTCCATCCCGATACCGTCCAACTGGTCGGCGAAGCCGGCGACGCTTTCGTCGCCAGCCGCGAGGCGCTGCGCCAATCTCCCAAGCCGGTTGGTCTGTTTGGCCTGCTCCGCGCCTTGCGCGATCCCGATGTGCAGCGCGCCGCCGGCCTGATTGTCGAATTTGGCCGCCGGTTCGGCAGTTCGTTGAAGTGAAGGAACGCCAAGACGCTAAGGAATCAAACGCCAAGACGCTAAGACGCAAAGGGTTTGTTGAGTAAGAGTACTGCTATGCTTAAGCCAAAACCCAAAAAAATCTCTGCGATCTTCGCGCCTTTGCGTTAAAAACTTCGCGCCTTTGCTCGCTCTGCGCCTTTGCGTTAAACCATTTGCTCACTCTGCGCCTGTACGTTCAAACCCTATGCACGAGTTATCGATTGCGCACAACATTGTCAATATCGCCAGCACTGCCGCTGCCGAAGCCGGCGCCGAGGAGATTAGCGTTGTTCACTTGCGGATTGGCGCGCTAGCCGGTGTAGTCGCCGATGCGCTTCGGTTCAGTTTTGCGATTGCCGCCGAAGGCACTCCGCTGGCGAATGCCGAATTGATCATCGAAGAGGTGCCGGTGACGGTCTTTTGCCCCACCTGCAACACCGAAGTAACCTTACCGAACCCGCGCTTGTTCCGTTGCCCGCAGTGTGGCCAACCCTCCGGCCAGATCGTTCACGGGCGTGAATTGGAATTGGTGGCATTGGAGACGCCATGAGTTACGAAGCCAAACGGTTAATCGAAATTCGACAAGGTGTATTGAGCAAGAACGATCAACTCGCCGCCGAGCTGCGCAGCCGCTTTCACGCCGCCGGTGTGTTTGTGGTCAATCTGCTCTCGAGCCCCGGCGCTGGCAAGACCAGCCTGCTCGAGGCGACGATGCGCGCACTGCTGGCCGAGTACCGGGTAGCGGCGTTGGTCGGCGACCTTGCCACCGATAACGATGCCCGCCGGCTGGCGCGCAGCGGCGGTTTGGTGCGCCAGATTCAGACCGGCGATATGTGCCATCTTGAGGCCGATATTGTGGCCCGTCACCTCGAAGGCTGGGACTTGCACGAGCTTGATCTCCTGTTTATCGAGAATGTCGGCAATTTGGTCTGCCCATCAGGCTACGACCTCGGCGAGGCGACGCGGGTGGTGTTGCTGTCAACTACCGAGGGCGAAGATAAACCGCTGAAGTATCCGTCTACCTTTGCGACCGCTGATGCGGTGCTGCTGACCAAGATGGATCTGGCCGAGCCGGTGGGGTTTGATCGCGCCCAAGCCGAAGCAAACATCCGCGCGGTCAACCCGCTCGCGCCGATCATCGCTACCTCGGCCCGCCGCGAGGGTGGTCTCGACGAGTGGCTAGCATGGCTGCGTGAGCGCGTCACGATGCAAAAGGAGCAGAGGCGTAGCAGTGGTTGATATCGGGGAAAAGCGTAGTGGTTGGTTGTGAGTGAGGAAGACCATAAGGAGGCGATTCGATGGCAACATTGCTCTGGCTGCAGGGTGGCGCCTGTAGCGGCAACACGATGTCGTTCCTGAACGCCGAGGAACCCAGCGCCTGCGATCTCGTGACCGATTTCGGCATCGAGATCCTCTGGCACCCTTCGTTGGGCATGGAGTTGGGCGAAAACGCGAAGCGGATTTTCCACGATTGCGCCAACGGCACGCGCCCGCTCGATATCTTTGTCTTTGAAGGGTCGGTGATACAGGCGCCGAACGGCACTGGCCGCTACAACATGTTCGCTGATCGCCCGATGCAAGAGTGGGTGCGCGAGTTGGCTGCGCAGGCCAGCATTGTGGTCGCGATCGGCGATTGCGCCTGCTGGGGCGGCATCCCGGCCATGGCTCCCAACCCTAGCCAGTCCACCGGTCTCCAGTTCCACAAGCGCGAACTCGGCGGCTTCCTTGGCCCGAACTGGCGCTCGAAGGCCGGCTTGCCGGTGATCAACATTCCCGGCTGCCCTGCCCATCCCGACTGGGTGACGCAGATTCTGGTCGCCGTTGCCAGTGGCCGCGCTGCCGACATCGCGCTCGATGACTTGCAACGTCCGCAGACTTTCTTCACCAGCTTCACCCAAACTGGCTGCACCCGCGTGCAGTTCTTTGAGTACAAGCAATCGACGCTCGAATTCGGGCAGGGCACTCGCACCGGCTGCCTCTTCTACGAGTTTGGCTGCCGCGGCCCAATGACCCGCTCGCCCTGCAACCGTATCCTTTGGAATCGGCAGTCATCGAAGACCCGCGCCGGTATGCCCTGCACCGGCTGCACCGAGCCAGAGTTCCCCTTCTTCGATCTGGCCCCCGGTACCGTCTTCAAGACCCAAAAGATCAGCGGCGCGATTCCGAAGGAAGTGCCAACCGGCACCGATCCGGTCAGCTATATGGCACTAGCGGCGGCGGCGCGGGTGGCAGCGCCAAAGTGGGCAAAAGAGGATATGTTTGTTGTATAAGCTAGGGAGAAGCTGGCAATGGTCAATATTATCGAGAATCCGGCAACGATCACCGGGCGCGATCTGCGCATCAGCCCGCTTGGCCGCGTCGAGGGAGACCTCGACTTGCGGGTCACGATCCGCGATGGGGTGGTGACCAGCGCATGGACTGAGGCCTCGATGTTTCGCGGCTTTGAGATCATTCTGAAGGGGAAGGATCCGCAGGCCGGCTTGATCGTTACGCCGCGCATCTGCGGCATCTGCGGCGGCAGCCACTTGACCAAGGCGGTCTATGCCCTCGATACGGCATGGCACACTGAATTGCCGCCCAATGCGACCCTGATTCGCAATATTGCGCAAGCCTGCGAGACGCTGCAAAGCATTCCGCGCTGGTTCTACGCCCTGTTTGCGATTGACCTGACCAACAAGAAGTACGCCCATCTGCCCGAATACGATGAGGCGGTGCGCCGGTTCGCCCCCTTTGTCGGCACCAGTTATGAGCACGGTGTGACGCTCTCGAATAAGCCGGTCGAGATTTACGCTATCTTCGGCGGCCAGTGGCCCCACTCCAGCTTCATGATCCCCGGCGGCGTGATGTGCGCGCCGACGCTGGCTGATGTCACCCGCGCCATCGCCATCCTCGAATACTGGAAGGATGAGTGGCTGGAGAAGAAGTGGCTCGGTTGCTCAGTCGATCGCTGGCTGCAGAACAAGAGTTGGGCCGATGTGATGGAGTGGATGCACGAGAACGAGCGCCACTACAACTCGGACTGCGGCTTCTTCATCCGCTTTGCGATGGCCGCTGGTCTTGACAAGTATGGTGCTGGCTGGAATAACTACATTGCCACCGGCACCTATTTCCACCCCGAAATCTATGCCCGTCCGACGATCGAGGGGCGCAACGCGGCCCTGATCGCGCGCTCCGGCGTGTATGTCAACGGCCAGTTCTACGATTTCGATCAGGCCAACGTGCGCGAAGACGTGACCCACTCGTTCTACGAGGGCAGCCACGCCCTGCACCCGTTTGAAGGGCGCACCGAGCCGATCGACCCCGATGTTGGCCGCCGGCAGGGTAAGTATACGTGGGCCAAAGCGCCGCGCTACCTCATCCCCGGCGTCGGCAGCCACCCGGTCGAGGCCGGCCCGCTGGCCCGGCAGGTGATTGCAGGCCGCCCCGGCGCCGCTGATTGGCAAGACTACGATCCGCTCTTCCTCGATGCGGTGACGACGGTTGGGCCGAGTGTGTTGGTGCGGGTGATGGCCCGGATGCACGAAGCGCCCAAGTATTACAAGCTGGTGCGCAAGTGGCTTGACCAGATCAATCTGCACGAGAAGTTTTATATCAAGCCGAAGGAACTGCCCGAAGGGCGCGGGTTTGGTTCGACCGAAGCCGCTCGCGGCAGTCTTTCAGACTGGATCGTGCTCAAGGACGGCAAGATCGAGAATTATCAGGTGGTGACGCCGACAGCGTGGAACATCGGGCCACGCGATGGCCGCGATGTCAACGGGCCGATGGAGCAATCGTTCCTCGGCGCGCCGATTGCCGATCCCAATGATCCGGTCGAACTCGGCCATGTGGCGCGGAGCTACGACTCGTGCCTCGTCTGTACGGTGCATGCCTACGACGAAAAGACCGGCAAAGAGTTGGCACGGTTCCGCATTGGTGAAGGCGCGTAGCAGGGGCAAGCGCGCAAGGACGTCTGCGCCGGTGGTTGGGGCAATCGCCGGCGCAGACGAACCCGCGTTGCTCAGGCTGGAGTGATAGACATGCTGATTATGGAGTGCGGCAGTTAGACTGCCGCACTCCAAAAAGACAAATCTCTCGTCTTTATCGCTAGATCATGATGTCATGCATGAACAACTCCTGATCATCGGCTGTGGCAACCTGTTACGTGGCGACGATGCGGTCGGGCCGGTATTGGTGCGGCGCTTGCTCGAACTCGGCCTGCCGCCCGGCGTTGGCGTAGCCGATGCCGGCACCAGCGGGATGGATGTCGCTTTCCGTATGCGCGGGATCGAGAACGTGATTTTGGTTGACGCCGCTTGCACCGGCGCCGAACCCGGCACCATCTATGCGGTGCCGGGTTCGGTTGTTGAGCAGTTACCGCCGCTGACCGGCATTAACCTGCACGCTTTCCGCTGGGATCACGCGCTGGCGTTTGGCCGCTGGCTGCTCAAAGATGCGTATCCGCGCTCAGTGCAGGTGTATTTAATCGAGGGTACCGACTTTACCATCGGCGCGCCGCTGAGCCCAGCGGTTGCCGCGCGGATGGAGGATTTGGCCCAGCACTTGAGCCGCAACCCGTGGCAGCCGTACCTTGGCCATCGCATTGTTGATGAAGACAGAGACAATGGAGAGCTGGCTGCTTGAATTGACGGCGCAAGGCTATTTGCATCTGCCGGCGGCGTTGGCGCAACGCTACTTTCCCGCCGATTTGCTGGTGGCGTTGCCGCGTGATGGCGAAATTTGGCTAGCGCCGTTGCGCGGGCCGGCAGCCGGCGGCTTGTTGTTGAAGCAACGCAATGCCCGCGGCGACCGGAGTGTCTTGATTTGGGAAGTTTTGCCGCCGGCAACGCCGCCCGGCCCGCGCCGCGCCGTGTGGGATGACGATCACGGCGTGTTGCGGATGGCATTGTCGCCAGAACCGGAGCATACTCTATGAATCATCTTGCTGTGCGTCCACAACCGTTAGGCATTTTCGCCCTTCCTGCCGGCTATTTAGTCTTGCCGCCGAGCGACAAGCCCGCCGCCGGCCCGGCCTTAGCCGCTCTGCTGCGCGGCGAAATCCCGGCTGAATGGCCGCCGGAATGGCGCTTCTACGCTCACGCGCTGGCCGGCGAGGTCACGGCGGCGCTAGCGGCATTACCGCCGAGCACTGATCTCGTGACTCGCTACAACCGCTATGTGTTGGCCGGCTCCCACGCTGATGACTTGATGCTCCATACCCTGCTCGATGGCGAATTGGCGTGCTTGCAAGGGGTGGCGGCCTTTACGATGGGCCATCGCCGCGAACCGCCGCCGCTCGCTGGCGCGACCGGTGAGGTGCGTGCGCTGGTGCTGGTTGCCCACGCCGCAGCGGCGATCGAGCAGGGTGACATTCCCGCCGCTGACCGGCATTTTGCCGAGGCGATTGCGGCTGCCGCTCCCGTCTCGCCGGCGCTGGCCGGCCAGATCGCGCTCAACCGGGCCGAGCTAGCGATGCAACATGGCGGCGAGCTGGCGCTGATCACACGCTGGTTGCAGCAAGCGATCGACTACATTCCGCCTGAAAACCTCTCGGAAGTGCGCGCCCGCGCGGCGGCGCAACTGGGCCAACTGCTGCAAGAGCATGCCAATGGCCAGCGCGGGCCATTGCAAGCTGCCGTGCGCTGCTACCAAGAGGCGCTCCGTTTCTACCGGCGCGAGACCCATCCGCTGGAGTTTGCTTTCATCCAGAACAATCTGGCGCTAGCCTACCTCGCCATGCCGATGACCGAAGCCGGCGACCGGTTGCGCGGCGCGATTGCGGTGCAGGCGCTGCGCGCGGCGCTCAGCGTCTACGATCCCGACCAGCATCCGCACGAGTGGACGAGCGCCCGCCTCAATTTGGCGAACGCGCTGCAATACGTTCACTCGGCCCGTCCAGCCGAGCATCTGCTCGAAGCGGTGGCGATTTACGAAGACCTGTTGCAGCGGCGCGATCCGGCTGCCGATCCGGCTGGCTATGCCCGCATTTTGGCCAATCTGGGCAATGCCCTCGCTCATCTCGGCATCTTCGCCGAAGCCCGCGAACGGTTGCTGCAAGCCGAGCAACTCTTTGCCCAGATCGGTGATGAGCCGGCGATCATGACGGTGCGCGAGTTGTTGGCGAATATCGATCAACACGAAGCCGTCGGAAAGTAGAGCCGGACGGCTGTCCGGCTCCATTAGGCGCAAAGAACGCAAAGGTGGTTAACGCAAAGGCGCGAAGATCGCAAAGATTTTTTATAGTTTTACTACAAGCCGTACTGATTGACCAACATCCAAAACCAAAACCTTTGCGCACCTTCGCGCACCTTTGCGCCTCTGCGTTCTAGAATCTCTGCGTCTCTGCTCTCTTTGCGTCTTTATGTTGAGAAGGGTATGGAAGCATTCCAACGCCAACAATTTGATTTGCTGCTGATGATGGCAACCGAACGGTTCGTCGAGCGGATCGTCGAGCGCTGCGCCGGCCCCGAATCGGCCTTGACCCGCTTGCGCGCCGATCCGCAAGGCGAGGGGATCTGGCTTGATCGGTTCGTTACGGCGATCTTCCAAGATTTTTTGCTCGACAATCCGGCAGGGGCGTGTTTTGTCCTGCAAGCGTTGAGCGGACGCGCGCTGCCGTCACCGCCGGCCGGCAAGATTGAGGCGATGCTGCAAACGATGGCGCGCCAAGCGTTCGCCGAGCTGTTGCTGCTGCGCAGCGAAGAGGCGCTTGAGCAGATGATTGGATACAGTTGATGGTACGATGACGAGATATCGAGATACTTATGACCCAATCACTCACCGTTGCCGATGAACTCGAACAAGCCGCTGCGCGGGTTGATGCGGCGGTGGCTGCCGTCGCCAAGCTCGAACCGGCGGCCCAGACCGCCGCTACCGAGTTGAAACAGGCCATTGAGGCCTTTCATAAACTGGCTCTCACCACGATTGTTCGCCGGCTCAAGCAAGACCCGCGCGGCAAAGAGTTGTTGCTCGAATTGGTCGAAGACCCCGCTGTTTACGCGCTGCTGGTGATGCACGGCATTGTGCGCGCCGACCCGCTCACCCGCGCCCGCCGCGTGCTCGACGGCGCGCGCCCCTATATGCAGTCGCACGGCGGCGATGCCGAGTTGGTTGATGTGCGCGACGGCGTGGCGTATGTGCGCTTGCATGGCTCGTGCAACGGCTGTTCGCTCTCAGCCTTTACCTTGCGCAAGCATGTCGAAGAGGCGCTGTTGCGCGAGGTGCCGGAAATCACCCGCCTCGAAGTGATCAACGATCAAGCGACCCCGGCCATTCTCCGCACCGAAGCGCAGGAAGCGCCGGCCATCGAGAAGGGATGGCTGCGCGGCCCTGCCGTCGCCGAGGTGCCGCCCGGCCAAATGGTGAGTTTCGCCACCGAACGCGGCAGCGTGCTGATCGTCAATCTGGCCAACCGGCTGAGCGCCTACCGCAACGCCTGCGCCCATCAAGGCCGCCCGCTCGATGGCGGGATGCTTGACCCTGACGCTGGCACGCTGACCTGTCCATGGCACGGCTTCTGTTTCGATGTCCAGAGCGGCGAATGCCTAACTGCGCCGCAAGCGCAGCTTGAGCCGTTCCCGCTCCGGGTTGTTGATGGCATCATTTGGGTGCGACCGCAATGATGGCAAGCAAAACAGTTCGCTGGCTGGGTGCGCCAGCGCCGGGTGGGTTGGCGCTACCGGCGGCCAATCCGACCCCTACCCATCTCTATGCGCCGCGCGGCGTCTATCTCGATGACGAGCGGCTGATTGTGGTTGATTCGGGCAACCATCGCGTCTTGATCTGGCACGGCTTTCCAACCCATGATCACCAACCGGCTGATGTGGTGCTCGGCCAGCCCGATTTCTTCCACGAAGGGCCGCGCGCTGCCGGTCACGGCCCCGCTAACGGCTTCCATTTGCCGACCGGCGTGACCGTTGCGGAAGGAAGAATCTACCTTGCCGATGCGTGGCATCATCGGGTATTATGTTGGCATCGCATTCCCGATCGATCTGGCACGCCGCCTGATAGTGTAATCGGGCAAGACTCGTTGCTTGATATCGAGCCGAACCGCGGCGGCGCGGCTAGCCCGCAAACGCTCTACTGGCCGTATGGCGTGGCGTGGATCAATGGCTGGTTGTATATTGCTGATACCGGCAACCGGCGGGTGCTGGGTTGGCATGGGTTGCCGGAACGCGACCAGCCGCCCGACCTCATCCTCGGCCAGCCCGATCCGTGCAGCAACGCCGAAAATCGCGGCGGCCCGCCGGCAGCCAACAGTTTTCGTTGGCCGTACGCTGTCGCCGGCGATGGCGCAACGTTGTACGTCGTTGATGCCGGCAACCATCGTGTGTTGGGATGGACGCCGCCGCCAACAACTGATCGGCCCGCCGATCTGGTGCTGGGACAAGCAGATCTGCAGAGTGCGTTTGAACAACCGCACGTGCCGCAGGGAGCGCACCGGCTCCGCTTTCCGTATGCGGCAGCCTGCGCCGGCGACCGGTTGTTTGTGGCCGACACCGCCAACAATCGCGTGCTGCTTTGGCAACCCATCCCGCGCGTGGGGGCCGGCCTGCCGGCGCAAGCGGTCTACGGCCAGTACAATTTTGCCGATAGCGGCGAAAATCGCTGGCAAGCCGTCGGCCCCGATACGCTCTGCTGGCCCTATGGTCTCTGCGCGCATCGCCAGTGGCTGGCGATCGCCGACTCAGGCAATAATCGGGTCTTGATTTGGGAGGTGTAAGGGACGCACAGCCGCAAAGGACGCTGAAGTTGCCAACGCTCACGATCCAGCCATATAAAAAATCTTTGCGCCCTTCGCGTTCTCTGCGCCTTTGCGTTAACCATCTTTGCGCCTTTGCTCACTAGTAGCGAGCGTTCGCCGGCTCAGGCAATAATCGGGTCTTGATTTGGGAGGTGTAAGGGACGCACAGCCGCCAAAACGCAAAGGACGCTGAAGTTGCCAACACCCACGATCCAGCTACATAAAAAACCTTTGCGCCCTTCGCGTTCTTCGCGCCTTTGCGTTAACCATCTTTGCGCCTTTGCTCACTAGTAGCGAGCGTTCGCCGGCTCAGGCAATAATCGGGTCTTGATTTGGGAGGTGTAAGGGACGCACAGCCGCCAAAACGCAAAGGACGCTGAAGTTGCCAACACCCACGATCCAGCTACATAAAAAACCTTTGCGCCCTTCGCGTTCTCTGCGCCTTTGCGTTAACCATCTTTGCGCCTTTGCCCGCTCTGCGCCTTCACAGGTTGAAAGGAATTGCGTATGTGTCTCGGCATTCCCGGTCGCATCATCGAAATCTATGACAACGGCCTCACCCGGATGGGCAAGGTTGATTTCAACGGTATCGTCAAAGAGGTATGTCTCGCCTACCTGCCCGATCTGCAAGTTGGTGATTATACGATCGTGCATGTGGGTTTTGCGATTACTCGCCTCGATGAGGAATCAGCGCGCGAAACGCTTGCTCTCTTCCAGTCGCTCGGCGTGCTTGAAGAGGAACTTAATCCCGATGAATCGCACGAACCCGTATGAGGCAAAGGCGCAAAGTGAGCAAAAGCGCAGAGATTCGACACGCAAAGACGCAAAGGACGCCAAGGATTTTTATATTGGCGGCATAAGCGTGGTGACAGCCCCATTCATAGAAAAACTTCGCGTCCTTCGCGCCTTTGCGTTAACAACCTTTGCCTCTCTGCCCCCTTTGCGGCTACGCATTGAATGGAGAGCATGCGATGAAATATCTTGACGAGTTTCGCGATCCTGATTTGGCTCGCCGCCTGTTCGATCAGATCCGGCGTATCACCACCCGGCACTGGGCAATTATGGAGGTGTGCGGCGGCCAGACCCATTCGATCATTCGCAACGGCATCGACCAGTTGCTGCCGCCGGAAATCGAGCTGATCCACGGCCCCGGCTGCCCGGTCTGCGTCACGCCGCTCGAGATTATCGACAAGGCGCTCGCCATTGCCGCCCAACCCGGCGTGATCTTCTGCTCGTTCGGCGATATGCTGCGCGTGCCCGGCAGTCGTAAAGACCTCTTCCGCATCAAGAGCGAAGGCGGCGATGTGCGGATTGTTTACTCGCCGCTCGATGCGGTCAAGCTGGCCCAGCAACACCCTGACCGCCAAGTCGTCTTCTTTGCCATCGGCTTCGAGACCACTGCTCCCGCCAACGCGATGGCGGTCTATCAGGCGGCCCGTCTCGGCCTCAAGAATTTTTCGATGCTGGTTTCGCATGTGTTGGTGCCGCCGGCCATCAGCGCGATTATGGAATCGCCCACCAACCGCGTCCAAGGCTTTCTCGCCGCCGGCCACGTCTGTAGCGTGATGGGTACCGACGAGTACCGTCCGCTGGTCGAGAAATACCGCGTGCCGATCGTCGTTACCGGCTTCGAGCCGCTCGATGTGCTCGAAGGGATTCGCCGCGTGATCCTCCAGCTTGAGCAGGGCCGCGCCGAACTCGACAACGCCTACGAGCGAGCGGTTCGCCCCGAAGGCAACGTCGCCGCCAAACAGATGCTAGCCGATGTCTTCACCGTCACCGACCGGGCATGGCGCGGGATCGGCGTCATTCCGCGCAGCGGCTGGCGACTGAGTGAACGCTATGCCGAATTCGACGCTGAGCGCCGCTTCGACGTGAGCGACATCCAGACCGCCGAGTCGACCCTCTGCCGCAGCGGTGAGGTGTTGCAAGGCTTGCTCAAGCCTAACCAATGCCCGGCGTTCGGCAAAGAATGCACCCCACGCACCCCGCTCGGTGCAACAATGGTATCAAGCGAAGGGGCCTGCGCAGCCTATTATCAGTATGGCCGGTTTGTACCGGCGAACACGATCGGCGTGGCATCGTCACCCTAAGGCGCAGAGCGATCATCAGTAGAGCCGGACGGCTGTCCGGCTTGGCAAAGGCGTAGAGGCGGATACACGCAGAGACGCAAAGACGCTAAGGATTTGGGTGGATCTGTATAAGTGTGGCAATATCCTTGCCCTGTATACGATAAAGATGAATACGATGTCGTGTCCACCAACCACCGCCCTAACAACACCATCCCATCCCAAACCTCTGCGCTCTTTGCGTCCTCTGCGTCTTTGCGTTTATCATCCTTTGCGTCTTCGCCCCCTCTGCGCCTTGATGGTTAAGGATTGCACCCTATGACCGCACCACTCGACTTTAGCAACTGGGTCTGCCCGGCGCCGTTACGTGACTATCCGGCCATCGTAATGGGTCACGGCGCCGGCGGCAAACTCTCGGCTGAACTGATTAACCACCTCTTCCTGCCCGCGTTTGGCGGCCCGCGCGGCCCGCTCACCGACGCTGCCCGCATCGAGATTGGCGGCGCGCGGTTAGCGATCTCAACCGACAGCTTCGTTGTGCGCCCGCTCTTCTTCCCCGGCGGCAACATCGGCGAACTGGCCGTCAACGGCACCATCAACGATATTGCTATGATGGGAGCACAGCCGCTAGCGTTGACCGCCAGCTTCATTCTTGAAGAGGGCATGCCGCTCGATCAACTCGGTGTGATCGCCGAGAGCATGGGTCGCGCTGCCCAGCAGGCCGGCGTTACCCTCATCGCTGGCGACACCAAAGTGGTCGATCGCGGTCACGGCGACGGCGTGTTCATTACCACCACCGGCTTCGGCCTCATCCCGGCAGGCGTGAATATCGGCCCGGAACAAGCCCGTCCCGGCGACGCGATCATCGTCAGCGGGCCGATTGGCTTGCACGGCGTCGCCATCCTCAGTGTGCGCGAAGGGATCGAATTTGGCGCACCGGTGGTCTCTGACACCGCTGCGCTGCACAGCCTCGTCAGCGCCATGCTCGCCAGCGGCGCCCGCATCCACACCCTGCGCGACCCCACCCGTGGCGGCGTCGCTGCCGCGCTCAACGAGATTGCTGCCGATGCCCAGATCGGCATCGAAATCGTCGAGCGCGACGTTCCAGTGCCGCCCGCCGTCCAAGCCGCCTGCGAACTGCTCGGTATGGATCCGCTCCACATCGCTAACGAGGGCAAACTCATCGCCTTCGTTGCACGCGATGACGCCGAGCGTCTGCTAGCCGCTATGCGCGCTCACCCGTTGGGCCGCGACGCTACCCTGATCGGCTACGCCACCGCTGACCACCCCGGCGTGGTCGTGGCCCGCACCGGCATCGGCGGTATGCGCGTGGTTGACACCCTCGTCGGCGAACAACTGCCGCGTATCTGTTAGTGGTAGAGGCGCAAAGCGGGCAAAGCCGCAGAGAATGATAAACGCAAAGACGCAAAGGTCGCGAAGGTCGCAGAGATGGGTATGAAGGTTGGGGCAAGCGAGTCTATTAGCTCCCCACAAAATCTTTGCGTCCTTTGCGTGCTTCGCGCCTTTGCGTTGAGCCTCTTTGCGCCTTTGCTCCCTCTGCGCCTTTGCGTTAACCGTCTCTGCCCCCCTCTGCGCCTTTTTTTGCTATAATGCAGCAAGACGCTTCGCTTTTGCACCGTGAAAGGAGGTGAGCGCATGGCCGACTCTAGCCTTGATGGCCTTAGTAATGGTCCAATTGTCAATTTGATCCGTCTTTGCATGCTCACCTCAAGAGGTATTGAATCGTATGAGCGACACCAAAACCGACAAGACTCAGATTGAACGCTACGATCCCGCCGCGATCGAGGCCAAGTGGCAGGCCAAGTGGGCCGCCGACCAGCTCTACCGTACCCCGCCGATCGATCCCGCCAAACCAAAATATTACGTGCTCGATTTCTACCCCTACCCCAGCGGTGACGGCCTTAGCGTCGGGCACTGCCGCAACTACGTGCCCACCGATGTCATCGCCCGCTATTACCGCATGCGCGGCTACAATGTGCTGCACCCGATGGGGTGGGACGCCTTCGGCCTGCCGACCGAGAATGCGGCGATTAAGACCAAAACCAACCCCGCCGTGCTCACTCGCCGCTACAGCGCCAATTACAAGCGCCAGATGAATATGCTCGGCCTGAGCTACGACTGGGATCGCGAGATTACCTCCTCTGAACCTGATTATTATCACTGGACGCAGTGGATTTTCTTGCGCCTGTACCAGTCGTGGTACGACCGGCGAGTCGACAAGGCCCGCCCGATCAGCGAGCTGGAAGCGGAGTTGGCTGAGTATGGCACCAGCCGGCTCGATCTGGCCTTGACCGACCCGCAGGTGACAGCAGAGGAGTGGCGCGCGGCGACACCACTGCAACGCCAAGAGATTTTGCGCCGTTTTCGCTTGGCTTATCGCGGTGAAGCGGTGGTGAATTGGGATCCGGTTGATAAGACGGTGCTGGCCAACGAAGAGGTGCTGCCCGATGGCACCGCATGGCGGAGCGGGGCTAAGGTTGAGCGCAAGGTGCTCAAGCAGTGGTTCTTCCGCATCACCGCTTACGCCGACCGGCTCGACCGCGATCTAGATACGGTTGATTGGCCGGAGCGGATCGTCACTATGCAGCGCAACTGGATCGGGCGCTCGCGTGGCGCCGAGGTGGTCTTCCACACCGAGGCTGGCGATCCGATTATCGTCTTTACGACGCGCCCTGACACGTTGTGGGGGGCGACCTTCATGGTGCTCTCGCCTGAGCACCCGCTGGTGGCGAAGGTGACGGCCGCAGGGCAGCGCGCGCAGGTCGAGGCGTATGTCGAACAGGCGCGCCATCGTCCGACCACGACCGCCGTGGCGGAAGAGAAAGAAAAGACTGGCGTCTGGACAGGTAGCTATGCGATTAATCCGGTCAACGGCGCGCGGATTCCGATCTGGATCGCCGATTATGTCTTGATGGGGTACGGTACCGGCGCGATTATGGCTGTGCCGGCCCACGACGAGCGTGACTTCGCCTTTGCGCTGAAATACGATCTGCCGATCATTCCGGTCATCAGCCGGCCCGATAACGCCGCTCGCTCGCTGCTGCGCGCCGAGACGATTGCTGCCGATACTGCCGATGCCTTGCGCGCCGCCGGCTTCACCGTTACCACCCAAGATGACGGCAATCTGCTGGTCGAGCTGTCCGGCGATCGAGCGCGTGAGTACGCTGCCATCGTGCAGCCGCGCCTGTGCAACGGCTGGACGGAAGTGGCCGGGTCGGGTTGGCTGTTCATCTTCCCCGATGCAGTGTTCGATCTTGACTCGATCGCTGCCGATGAACAGATCACCACGCGCTTGCGCGCTGCGACCGGCAACGCCGAGATTCCGTCGGTAATGGCCTATCTGCACTCGATTCCCGCCTATCGTGACCTGATCTACCACGATGAACTCGGCACGCCGATTCACTCTGGCCCGATCAACGGCGCTCCCGCCGATCAGGCCATCGAGCAGACGATCGCCTACCTCGAACAACAGGGCATTGGCAAAGGCCGCACCAACTACAAGATGCGCGACTGGCTAATCAGCCGCCAACGCTACTGGGGCACGCCGATCCCGATTGTCCACCGCGAAGACGGGTTGGAAGTCGCGCTCAGCGATGATGCCCTGCCGCTCACCCTGCCCAACGTCGAGAGCTATGAACCGACGGCGACCGGCGAGTCGCCGCTGGCCCTGATCGATGACTGGGTGAATGTGACCCTGCCCGACGGCAGCCGGGGCCGGCGCGAGACCGATACTATGGGAACGTTCGCCTGCTCGTCGTGGTACTTCCTGCGCTTCGCCGACAACCACAACGACAAGGCGCTGGCGAGCCCTGAGGCGCTTGACTACTGGTTGCCGGTTGACATGTACGTCGGCGGGGCCGAGCACGCCGTTATGCACCTGCTCTACGCCCGCTTCTGGACGAAGGTGCTCTACGATTTGGGAGTGGTCAAGTTCTTTGAACCGTTCACCCGTCTGCGCAATCAGGGCCTCATTCTGGCTCCGCCGCGCGAGGTTGATGGCCAGATCATCATCGAGAAGATGTCGAAGTCGAAGGGCAATGTCATCACTCCCGACGAGGTGGTGGCCGAGCACGGCGCTGACGCGCTGCGTGGCTACGAGGCCTTCATCTCCGACTTCGAGCTGTCGGTGCCGTGGAACACCGACGGTGTGCCCGGCGTCAAGCGCTGGCTCGACCGGGTATGGCGGATTGTGCTCTACCCCACCGCTGAACGCAGCCAAAGCAACGCCACTATGAGCGAGCGCCAGTTGCGGCGCGTGGCCCACCAGACCATCCAGCGCGTTGAGAATGACATCTTGAACTTTAAGTTCAACACCATGGTTGCCGCACTGATGGAGTTTACTAATACGCTGTACCGCGCGCGTGACGCTGGCTTGACCGGCGCCCCGGCGTGGAACGAGGCGATCGAAATCCTGCTCTTGCTGATGGCGCCGATCACGCCGCACATCGCGGAAGAGCTATGGATGCGGCTTGGCAAGCCGTACAGCATCCACCAGCAACGCTGGCCGGTCGCCGACCCCGCCGTCGCCGCCGAGGAAGAGGTCGAAATCGTCTTCCAAGTCAACGGCAAGGTGCGCGGCAAGCTGACTGTGCCGGTCGAGATTGACGAAGCGCAGTTGCGTGAATTGGCCCTGAAGAACGAACGGGTGCAGCAATTTATCAACGGCAAACCGATCCGGAATGTCGTTGTGGTTCCCGGACGGTTAGTGAACGTCGTGGTTGGGTAATTCGTCGTTATGGCGTGCGGCAGTACCACTGCCGCCACATTTACACCGGTGAGGTGATATGGAGTGCGGCAGTTAGACTGCCGCACTCCACATGAAGATACATCCCCAATATCTTGGGTGACATTTGCACAACATGCCCGTACCGCAATGTGGTTGGTGATAACTATCTCAAAACACCATGCGCATCCCGCCAATCCTAACCCACCGTTTCATCCGCGCTTACCTCGTCATTGCGCTTGGCGCAGTGCTCTTCGCCCTGCGCCGGGTGTTCTTGCCAACCTTCTTTGAATTACAAGGGGTCATGTTCGACATCGCCGTACCATCGGCGCTCAACAGTTGCTACAACCGTCCGGCCCTCAACACGTGCAGCGATGCAGTGATTGTGGTGCTCACCGTGTTCGGGGTGGTGGCAGCGGTCGGCTGGGGCAATCTGGCCATGACCGTCTTCGCGCTGATTCTCGCGATCCCGCCGCTCGCGCTCTACTTCGCGCTTAGCCCAATCTGGCCGCCGCTGATCGCCTTAGCCTTCATCCCAATTGCGTTGGAGCTAGGGTTGTGGTTTCTCTTCCCCCGCCAGCCCGATCAACCGCCCGATCAAAGCTAATCATCGTTACGAATAATCCCAATTGCCTGCACCGTATTGCCCAACGCGCCACCGATCACCTCATCAAGCACCACTTCGAGGAATTCGTCCGGTTCGCGTATATCATCACCGATCACGGTCACGATAATCACCGGACTATTATCATCAGGTGGAATGATCAGCTCACCCGGCGTTGTTGCGAGATAATCCTCGCCGGGTGTTGCCGAGATTGGCAACACCCGATAGCGCACGCGCAGAGTCCGTTCGCGTTGGGGATTACTGAGACTGAGACGAAATTCGAGTTGGGTCGTCGTGCCAGCCGGCCCTTCTTGCACCTCAGCCGGGCTAATGCTCACGCTCGTGACGTCATCATCAATAATCGTCAAGACCCGCTCGCTCTGGCCGGGGAACAGGACACCGCCACTGATTCCTGTCAGCCGGAAGATGATCGTCTCATCCACTTCATCAATCGTATCGCCAATAATTTCTATCGTCACCGTGCGTACAGTGCCGGTAGGCGAACCGGCTGGGAAGATTAATGTACCGGTCGTTCCTCCCGGCACGCGATAATCGCTATTAGGCGTTGCTGGATTGGTTGTGCCCGGCACAACTTCATAGGTCACGACTACCTCATTGTTGGCCGCTTCGCGCAACTCAACGACAACTTCGCGGCTAGTAACCGTTGGCGGATTTCCCTCAATCACTGGTTGGATGATTTGCACCGACACTACCGCGACTGGCGTCGGTGTGACGGTTGCCGTCGTCGTAGGCGCCGGCGTGACGGTTGGCGTCGCCGTCGGCGTGAAAGTGGCTGTGGGCGTGAACGTAGCGGTTGGCGTCACCGTTGCCGTGGGCGTGACGGTCGGCGTCGGTGTGACGGTTGCCGTCGCCGTAGGCGCCGGCGTGACGGTTGGCGTCACCGTTGCCGTGGGTTGCGGACGAGCTGTAGCCGTCGCTGTCGGCGTGAAAGTCGGTGTCAGCGTAACGGTTAGCGTCGGTGTGACAGTGCCTGTCGCCGTCACCGTTGGTAAGGGTATTACCGTCACTGATGGCGACGGTTGCAGCGTTGCCGTTGCAGCTAGGGTTGTCGATGTCGGGCTAGGCCGAACTTCCGGCACGGCTGGCGTCGCTGTTGTTATCGCCACTGGTGTTGCCGTTGCGGGTGTCACCGGACTGGGCAGCACACCAATACCGCTGGCCGTTGGGGTGGGTGTCGGAGTAAGCGGCGGCAAACCGCCGCCAGCCGGCAGTGCGGTCACTGTTGTGGTTGGCGTCGCGGTTGGCGATGCCGGATCGATCCGTACCGGCGGTGGCGGCACCTCTACAATCGGCGCCGGTGAAAACCGGGTCGCTTGGCTCGTTGGCGTCTGTGTGCGGCGCGCAATCTCGGTCGCAGCCAAATTGGGCAAATCGCTGGCCGGCGGCGCAAAGCTGAGATCAGCCGGAAATGGTTCGTAGGCGCTAAACGCACGCGCCGCGCTAATGCTCTTAAACGGTTCATTGGCCGGGGTGAGGAACCAAAAGACAAGTTGCACCACGCAAAGCACCGGCAGCAGCGCGCATAACAACGCTGCCACTACCATCCAGCGCAAATAATCGCGTTTAGTTGGCCACTGGTTATTTCCCAGCGACTGCACGGCTCTGCTCCTTTGCGCAACGCAACCGGATGGTAAAGGTGCTCCCCTGACCGGGGATGCTCGTCACAGCGATCGTTCCGCCTTGCAACTCGATCAATTGGCGTGCAATCGCAAGACCAAGGCCGCCGCCGCGTTGGGCGGAATTATTGCCATCAACCCGTTGAAACCGAGTAAATAGCCGCCCAATCACGTCTTCGGGAATACCGGGGCCAGTATCACTGACTGCCACCCAAACGTCACTGCCCGCAATGCCGGCGCTAATTAGCACGCGGCCTTGCGGCACATACCGCCGAGCATTGTCGAGCAATTGGCTCAGCGCCTGCTTCAACAGTTCTCGATCTGCCAACACTAACGGCAGGTCTTCAGGCAAAGCAAGGGTGACTTGCACCCCACGCTCGCGAAACGCAGCATACAACGGTCGCAGCGCCGCTTCAACGATTGGCGCCAATTCAATCGCCTGCAGGTTGGTCTCGACTTGTCCCGAATCGAGATGGGCCACCATAATCGCATTATTGACCAGATGAGTCATCTGGACGGCGCTCTGCCGGATCTGCTCTAACATTTCGCGCTGTTCGGCATCAAATGTCTGAATTGCTTGCCGCAGCAAGAGATCGGTATAACCGCGCACGACGGTGAGCGGTGTGCGTAATTCGTGGGAAATGGTCGCAATGAAATCGGTCTTCGCCCGATCGATCTGGATCGAAGCCGTGATATCGTGTAAAACGATCACTTCGCCTGACAATTTGCCATCGGCGAGGCGAACTGGTGACCGGCTGACCGTCAGAAAGCGATCGCCTATCCTGATCATCTGATCAGGCCGGCCAAACAATTCTGAGCGAACTTCACTCCCATTGAGCGGCAATTGACGCAAGTGCAACTCACTGTTAGCCGGCAACACCGGCTGCAACATCTGCTGAGCAGTGGGGTTGAGCAATACAATCCGGCCCCGCGCATCACTGACAATCACCCCATCACTGATCGAGGCAAGAATGGCCCGTCGTTGTTCAGCATCGTATTGCGCCGCTTCATATAACAGCGCATTCACCAATGCCACGGCGGACATATTGGCGATCGCCTGCAAATGGGGTAATACTGATGTTGGGAAGGCATCCGGTTCGGGATGAGCAAAGATAAGACCCCCGATTGTTTGCTGATCTTGCTGCAATGGGATTGCCAACGCGCTGGCTACACCAATAGCCGCAAGGTGTGGGTCAACGTAGGGCGCCAATAGAGCTTCACCCGGCATAGCCAATGCGGTGAGACGGCGGCTGGCCAGCGCTGCATAGCTCTGCGGCGCTTCAGGCCGCAATCGGAATTGCCACCCGTCAGGCGCCGGCACGACCGCGATCGCTTCGATTTGGGGCAACAGATCGGCGGCGCTAGCGGTAGCAATCTGCAAGATCGACTCGATGCGCAGTTCGCGATTGAGCTGCCGGCTCGTCTGATACAAATGCAACAGGTGGGCCGTCATCTGGTTAAAGGCCAACGATAGCCTTCCCAATTCATTCTCTTCGGCAATGACGCTCCGGCGATCGAGCTGGCCAGCGCTCACCGCATCAGCTACCGCCACCAATTCATCAAGCGGACGAGTAATGCGCCGCGCCACCCAATATCCGGCCAGCACCGCAGCCAACGCTAAGGTCGCTGTCACGCCCAATACCGCGTTGCGGCTACTGGCCCACGCGCTCAAAATAAAATCACGTGACAGGCCGACGGCAAAATAGCCGCTCTGCGCACCGCGGATAATCAGCGGCGCATACACCAGTTGGTATTCGTAATCACCCACACGGGCAGTCGTAAGCAACGAACAAGCCGGCACATTCACCCGTTCAACCGGCGTCACCACCCGACCGCTCAGATTGCCAATATCAAGACACGCCCCGCGTTCATTAATCTCGGCCAAAAGCGCAAGTTGGGCCGGATCAAGCCGTAACACCGGCAGAAAACTCGCGGGGGCAGTCGTTGCCAGCAGCGCGCCATCGCTATTCAACAAGGCCGTTAATGCAGCTTGACTACGTTCTTGGAGGAAGGCTAACGTGCGATCGAGGCGTTGCGCGACCAACAGACCGCCGAGCAATTGTGGCGCTTCGTTATTATGAGAACGCGCATAAACCGGTGCAACGGTAAAAAAGTGCAGCACATCGCTGCCATCAGGTTGGCGAAATGCAATTAACCCGCTGTATTTGTCACCGAGCACATCACCCGCGCCGATCGGCGTCTGCACGCCGCGCAGCACATTCTCGATCAGCGACGAGCCAGCAAGGTTCGTACCCACATAACGGACGGGAGCATCACCACCCGGCGCGCGTTCCCAATCGAGCAAGGCCAAGCCGGTGGGATCAAAGATGATGAGACGATCCGGCGCAACATTTTCATTGCTCTGACCCAGCGTCCACAATCCGCGCAACGCTAAAGCTAGCCCATCCTCATCGCGCTGCGCTATCGCGTCAACCACAGCCGGAGCGCCAGTATCAGCATTGGCGGCGGTAAAGGCAATCTGGCCGAGGTAAGCAATATTGCTAATTTCGCGCAACGCGAAGGTTTCGGCAAAGTTACGCGCAACCTGCCCAAGCTGATTATTGAAGCGCTCTTGCCAACTACCGGCTACCAGTGTCATGGCAATACCGGATCCCACCAGCATGACGATGATCATCAGCAAGAGGTAGGGCAGGATGATAGTATATTGAATGCGTGAGCGCAGGATACGTATCACTTGCCGCACGGCGTCACCCCCCTGTTGAGCCATTGATTCGGTGTGCGGCGACGACTCGTTGCCAGTATAGCCGATGATGGTCACATGCAATAGGGGGTCTTGTTAACAGTTTCGTCATCTCACCGTAGGATCAAGCGGGATCACTGCGCAACCGGCAAGGCAAACGCAAACGTGCTGCCCATTCCTTCACGGCTGCGCAGCCAGATCTGGCCATGATGGGCCTCGACCGCTAATTTGCAGAAGGTGAGGCCAAGACCAGTCCCATGCACTTTGTGCTGCTGCACTTGGCCAAATTTCTCAAAGATGCGGGCATGGTACTGCGGCGGAATGCCCGGCCCCTCGTCGCGCACCCAATAGATCAGCCATTCACCGGCTGGTAACGCTGGCAATGATAAGGGGATTTGCGGATGCGTCCCGCCATTGATGCTGACCGGCAATGAAAGATGGCGCGCGCCAATCGTGACGCTGCCCCCAAAAGGCGAAAACTTGATCGCGTTATCGATCAGGTTCTGCAACACCCGCACGATCTTCTCACGGTCAGCTTCGATCGGCGGCAAGCCGGCGGTCAGGTCTTGGAACAAGGAAATCTGGCGCTGTTGCGCGTAGGCTCGCAACCGTTCGATCGCTTCATCAACGACTGCATAGGGCGACAATGGCTCAAGACTCAACGTCATCCGTCCCTGCTCCATCTTGCTGATATCGAGCAGGGTATTGACCATCTCGAGCATGGTTTGGCTACCCTGATGGGCAATGCTTAACAACTCTTGTTGTTGAGGTGAAACCGGCCCGCCCAAACCGCGCTGCACCATCATAATCCCATTCATAATTGCAGTCAGCGGCGCGCGCAGATCGTGAATAAGCATGCCGGTATAATCTTCGCGCAGCCGGGCCAGCTCGCGATCTTTTTCGATATTCTCAAACAGCGCCAGTTGGCCAATTTGCATCCCGCCAGCATCGCGCACCGGCAGAATGGTATGGCGCACATAGCGCACCGGCCCTTCCGCCAATTCAATCTCAACCACCCGGTGCGGCGCACCATCATTCAGCCATGCTGGTTCTTCGACCACCTGCGCGCGCGCCATCAATTCGGCGATCACGTCATCGATCCGGCGGCCAATCAATTCGTCTCGCGAACGGTAGAACAGCCGCGCAGCCGCCAGATTGCTGGCCACGATCACACCGCGCATATCGGCCATTAAAATGCCGTCACTGGTCGAATTGACAATTGCCTCGAAGCGATCGCGCACGGTACTGACCTGTTGAAAGAGGCGCGCATTCTCGAGGGCGATCCCGATCGTCGCTGCCATCCGGTTAAGCCGGATCGCTTCTTCCTCGGTGAAATGGCCGGTGCGCTTATTGAGCAGCTCGATCACGCCAATAGTACGACCTTTGACGACAATCGGCACACAGAGGATCGACTTCACATCATAGCCGATCCCCTCGCTGACCGCACGGTAAAAGCGCGGATCGTTATCTGGGTCATGCACAATCGCATATTGCTGGGTGCGCGCTACATAGCCAGCGATCCCCAACCCCGGCGGAACGCGCATCCCAACCAGTTTCTCTTGCCCCTCTTCCAACGTCATCACAAACACCAGTTCTCCGGTCTCTTCGTCGAGCATCAGCAATGAACCGGCATCAACGCGAAAGAACTGGTTGATCTTTTCCATCACTAAATGGTAAATATCACGCGGATCGAGCAACGAGTTGACCGCCGCCGCAATATCGTTTAGGGTCGCCAACTCGGCGTTGCGATGTTCCGCTTCCTCAATAGTACGGAAAGCGGTGATGGCCGCCGCCAATTGGCTGCTCATTAGGCGCGCAATGCTCACCTCTTGCTCATCAAACCGGCGTGGTTGCTGAAGGGTCGCGAAGGCTAATGCGCCAATTACCCGATCTTGGGCCACTAACGGCATAATCAAGAGTGAGCGCACCTGCGCCTCAAGCAGCGTCTGCAACAAGTTGATCGCAGTTGGCGAGCGATTCCCCTGCTGCAAGATTTCGGCAATATCCGCAATCTGCAACGACTGGCGATGTTGCAAGGCATGCTGCATGAGTGGCAAATCGCGCAGCGGGATCGGCGGCGGCAACGAAACACGCGGCGGAAAGGTGCTGACCAGCGCTATCGTCTCGCCGCTGGCATCAAGCTGCAACACGCCACAGAGCGATACGCCGAGCCCTTGCACAAACTCGTTCAGCGCGAGCATCAGCAGCTCATCAAGCGTTGCCGCTGTCTCAATCGCGGTTGCGATGCGCAGCAAGCCTTGCGTGCTCAACTCTGATTGTCCAATGGCAGGCAATCGCTCGTTCATAGTGATTATGAATAACTGGCCAGCCGGTAAATAGGCATCGGTTCATCGCCGTTCTGCAAACTGACCGGCGTTAACGGATCGAGGGTAAATTGCCCAGCTTGCGTCGTTTTCAACACAGCAGCAGCGACAACAATCTCATCGTTACGCGCCAATTGGCACAACCGGCGCGATTCACGCATGGCCGCACCCGTCCATGCCATAGTTGCCGGTTGATTAGCCCCCAGTACACCCACGGCAAGTTGGCCGGTAGTAACACCACCAGCGATCATGAAATCAGTTCCAAACTGCTGGCGCCACTGCCCGCGCAGACGCGCGATCGCAGCCTGCACCTGCTGCGCGGCCTGTAACGCCCTTGGCGCATCGTCGAATCGTGGTTGCGGAAAGCCGAAGACGGCGCAAAAGCTCCGTTCATCAATTGCGACATACGCGCCTTGGTGCTGATAGACAATGGCCCGGCATTCGGTGTGGAACGGGTTGGCAATGTGCTCGATCAATTGATGCACCGTCAAATCGGTGAGGCGATCCACACCGCGCAGACACACATAGAGCAGGGTCGCAGTGATGACGTGCGGTTGCAACGCCTGCATCGCTTTCGCTTGGCTCGCAAGCAGATCGCGGATCACATCCGGCGCAAGATACATACCCAGTAATTGGCGCGCCTGCGTGATTTCCGGCGGCTCGATAATGCCTTCGTAGCGATGGCGCACCATCATCGCCACAGCATAGGCCGCGATAGCAGCAACGAGGGCTAAGGCGCGCTGGCTGTAGCGATAAGGGGTTGGGTCAGCCAGAGTCAACACCCCTAACGGACGGTCGCCGTGAAACAGTGGCATTGCTAACGCCGAGCGCATCAATTCTAACCCCGGCGTAGGGATCCAGCGCGTGTCACGTTCAATATCATCAATAATGGCGCCGCGGTGCGTGCGCAAAACCCAGCCGGCTAACCCATGCTTGAGGATCGGCGCCGCGGCGAGATTCAGCGGCAACACATCACCGCCGCTCAAGGTGATGCGGGTGCGAATGGTGAACGACTCGGCATCGATCAGCAACAATGTGCCATGGCTGGAATCGGTCACGTCGGCGGCGATGCGGAGCAATTGCACCAATGCCCGTTCGAGATCAGGTTGTTCGATCACGCTGGTCATCACCTGCTCGAACGCAGACAAGCGGCGTTGCTCGCGATCGAACCATTGCCGGTAGACTGAAGCTTGCAGATGGACAGTAAACAGCGCCGCCGCTTGCTCGATCAACTGCTGCTGAGCTTCATTTAGGCGCACATCAGCCCCAGCAATCATTAGGCACAATGCGCCAAGCGGGGTTTGCTGCACCCATAACGGCCAACTCGTAACCGTTAACGCTTGTGACGAGGTTGCGGCAAGCAGGCTACGCATCTGCACACTCGAAAAGCTCACGGAGCGGCGCTCGCGTACGGCTCGCCCGATTGCGCTGCCATCCATATCAAAGGTAACGGCTCGATTCACACTGGCCAAGCCCCAACCCGCCGAAGGGATCAAAATGCCGCGTTCAGGATCGTGCAACAGCAAGACTGCACCCCGCACCGCTACATGATCGGCAAGGCATTCCGCCACTGCTGCGACCATCGCGTCGCGCTCGGTCGCCGCACTGAGCCGCTGAGCTAAGATCGCCAATGCCGGCGGCTGCGGCACAGCCGCGATGGCGTCCGCTACGGTTTGCCGCAGCGCCACTAGTGGATCACGATCGGTTACTGGCGGTATGTCAGCTTGCAACACCAAAGCAGCATACTGGCGCGCTTCAGTGAGCGCATAGCGTAAACTAATCCATACCGCTAGCGAAAGCGCCAACCCAATCAGGCCGCCAAAGAGTAACGCAACCACAAAGGCGACTGGTGGCGCGTTGCCTGCTTGCGGTACGACGATGCTGATCAGCGCATAGAGCAATACGCCAAGCGAAATGCCGCCGGGCAGAGTCAGGGCAAGGATGCGACGGATGTTGCTGCGTGGCAGGTACACAAGGGCTCCGCGACTAAACTGGAAACAGACTGTATCACCATCATAAACGTATCACAGCCGTCAGAATTGCTTTCTATTATACTTGGTTTTAAGAAAAAAGATGACCGGTTCACAGAACGTGACCGGTCATTCACTGGAGCGGGAGACGGGATTCGAACCCGCGACCTACACCTTGGCAAGGTGTCGCTCTACCAACTGAGCCACTCCCGCATTGCACATTCGCTATTATACACAAGTTGGCCGATTTGTCGAGTCGCTATTGTAGTAATCCAAGCACAGCAATGACTGCCACACTCCTTATCCTCGACTTCTCCGGCACCCTCAGCCTTGGCGCGGTGCGCTTCGGTGAGACCCACCGCCTAGCAACGGCGCTCAGCGATGCGGGGTTGCTGGCATTGGGAGTCACCGTTGATCGCTATTGGAATGAGTTGGTTGGGCCAACATGGGTTGAAGGCAGCACGAGCCGCGTTGGGTTGGCGGCGTTGCTAGCACGCCAGTTGCGCGCGCAGGGCATATCGGCAAGGATCGCAGCCCGATGCGCGCGGCGGTTTACCCAGATGTACATGGCTGCTTCCGTGATCGACCCAGCGTGGCAGCCGCTGTTTGCGGCGCTCAGCGCTGATAGCCGGATCACCACGCTCATCGCCACCGATCACTACGCCGAGGCAACGGCGCACATCGCAACGGCATTAGCAGAGCAAGGATGGTCAGCGCGCGCTTTGCGGTTGCGCAACCAGCAGGTCGTGCCACAACGGATGGGCAGCCACGCCGGTAACGCGACGGCATTCATCGCCAACTCCGCCGATCTCGGTGTTATCAAAGCCGATCCACTATTTTGGCAGCGGGTGCGCGCCGGCTTGCGCGCCAACGTGGCCCGGATCATCGTGGTCGATGACTTTGGCGCGAGCGAGAATGCCGCCGACTTTTACGCCAACCCAACCCGCGTCGAACGCCGTCGCCAACAGACGATCGCTGCCATCGAGCAAACGTTTGCCGTGCCAGTGACGGTCGTGCAATTTGTGATCGGCCACGATATTGGCGCAACCGTCCACCACATAGTGCAGCAAATAAACCAGTAGAGCCGCACGGCTGTGCGGCTCCTAAACCGTATAGTGATCGGGATCAATGAGTAGAGCCGCACGGCTGTGCGGCTCCTAAACCATACAGTGATCGGGATCAATGAGTAGAGCCGCACGGCTGTGCGGCTCCTAAACCATACAGTGATCGGGATCAATGTGTAGAGCCGCACGGCTGTGCGGCTCCTAAACCATACAGTGATCGGGATCAATGTGTAGAGCCGCACGGCTGTACGGCTCCTAAACCATACAGTGATCGGGATCAATGCGTCGAGCCGCACGGTCGTGCGGCTCCACCATTGGCGAGACGCACATTCATGCGTCCCGCCAGCACAAGCGACCCTTACCGGACTAGAAGTCCATCCCGCCACCCATACCGGCGCCAGCGCCAGCCGCCGGCTTGTCTTCGGGGATGTCGGTGATCAGAGCTTCAGTGGTCAGGATCATACCCGCGATCGAGACCGCATTCTGCACGGCGCTGCGGGTGACCTTCACCGGGTCAATAATGCCCTGCTCGATCATGCTGCCGTACTGGCCGGTCAGCACGTTGTAGCCGATGGTCTTGTCGCCCTTCTCCTCCTGCATGCGGCGGACGTTGGCGATGATCACCGAGCCGTCCTCGCCGGCGTTGCGGGCAAGGATGCGCAGCGGCTCTTCGAGGGCGCGGCGCAGGATCTGCAGACCGACCTTCTCATCCTCGTGGGCAACCTGCACATTGTCGAGCGCTGGGATAGCGTTGAGCAACGCGACGCCGCCACCGGGCACGATGCCCTCTTCGACCGCCGCGCGGGTCGCGCTCAGCGCGTCCTCAACGCGGTGCTTCTTCTCCTTCAGCTCCGGCTCGGTCGCCGCGCCAACCTTGATCACGGCCACGCCACCGGCCAGCTTGGCCAGCCGCTCTTGCAGCTTCTCGCGATCGAAGTCGCTGGTCGTGGTGGCAATCTGGGCGCGGATCTGCTCGATGCGGGCGCGGATGGCCGCCTCGTCGCCACGGCCCTCGATGATGGTGGTGTCATCCTTGGTGGCGATCACCTTGCGGGCGCGGCCCAGATCCTCGATCGTCGCGCTGTCGAGCTTGCGACCGATCTCCTCGCTGATCACGGTGCCGCCAGTGAGGATGGCAATGTCTTGCAGCATGGCCTTGCGGCGATCACCGAAGCCGGGCGCCTTGACCGCCAGCGCGTTGATGGTGCCGCGCAGCTTGTTGACCACCAGCGTCGCCAGCGCTTCGCCGTCAACGTCCTCGGCGATGATGACGAAGTTCTTCGTCACCTGCAACACCTTCTCAAGGACGGGGAGGATCTCTTGGATGCTGCTGATCTTCTTGTCGGTGATCAGGATGTAGGGATCGTCAAGCTCAGCCTCTTGCCGCTCGACGTTGGTCACCATGTAACCCGAAATGTAGCCGCGGTCGAACTGCATGCCCTCGGTGTATTCCTTCTCGAAGGCAACGCCCTTCGACTCTTCGACGGTGATGACGCCGTCCTTGCCGACCTTCTCCATCACCTCGGCAATCAGCTCGCCGATCTCGCTGTCAGCCGCCGAGTTGGTCGCAACGTGGGCAATGTCGGCGCGGTCGCGTACCGGTACGGCGCTGGCCTTGATCGCCGCCACCAGCGCCTCGGCGCCGCGGTCGAGACCACGCTTGAGCAGCATCGCATTGGCGCCAGCCGCCACCACCTTCAGGCCCTCGGTAACAATCGCCTGCGCCAGCACGGTCGCGGTGGTGGTGCCGTCACCGGCGACATCGTTGGTCTTGGTCGCCGCCTCCTTGAGGAGCTGGGCACCCATGTTCTCGAAGGGATCCTTCAGCTCGATCTCCTTGGCGACGGTCACACCGTCGTGGGTCACGGTCGGCGAACCAAACTTCTTATCGATCGCAACGTTGCGGCCACGCGGGCCAAGGGTCGTCTTGACCGCATCGGCAACCAGATCAACACCACGCTTAAGGGCGCGGCGCGCTTCTTCGTTGAAATAAAGCTGCTTTGGCATAGGATCTATAATCCTCCACTGAGAATAGCGCCATTAGCGCGAGGTTGCTACTCTTGCACGATACCCAGAATGTCCTTCTCCGACAGGATCAGGTACTCGACATCGTCGAGCTTGAACTCGGTGCCGCTGTACTTGGCGAAGATCACCCGGTCGCCAGCCTTGACGCTCATCGGGATCAGCTTGCCGCTATCGTCCCGGCGCCCCTCGCCAACCGCCAACACCGTACCCTCCATGGGGCGCTCCTTGCTGGCCGTATCGGGCAGGAAAATGCCGGTCTTGGTCTTCTCTTCACGCTCAACCGGCTTGACCACCACGCGGTCGCCAAGAGGTCGGATGCGGAAATCCGCCATAGCTGCTATCCTCCGTTCAATATGCAATCCAATGGGTTGCGTAGGTTCCATTGATTAGCACTGTCACATCGAGAGTGCTAATCCGTTGCTAATAGTACACAAGATCGGGCCGTTTGTCAAGTCATGTTTAGCACTCAACGCAAGGGAGTGCTAGCAGGGGTGCGGCATAGCCGCGGCTCTGCATTGAACGCTCAACGAGTCTGCATGCGGCAGTGACACTGCCACACTCCATAACCTGCTGCGCCAGCGTGGGATGCGGCAGTGTTCCTGCCGCATCCCACAGCCAAGTTCTGCTATGATAGATATATCCAGCATAGCAAGCGCAGATTTCATCGGAGGTGATCGATGGCCGATCTGTTTGGGTTGTACTGGGACGGGCCGCCATTCGTGTTCTTTAGCCCGCCGCACTGGATCGCGCTGGCGTGTGTGGCAATCGCCTGCGGTTGGGTGATTGGCCCGGCCCGCTCGTTGTCAGCGGCGGCCAAACGGTACTGGCGCTACGCGCTGGCGGCGATACTGGCGATCAACGAGCTGGCCTATAACCTTTGGTTCTGGGTGCATGGCCTTTGGTCGATCCAATACATGCTGCCGCTGCACCTCTGCACGCTGTTTACATGGCTCAGCGTGATCATGCTGCTCACCCGCAGCTATCGCATCTTCGAGTTTGCCTATTTTATGGGCATCGGCGGTGCGTTGCAGGCGCTGTTGACGCCGGATATCGGCGTTTACGGCTTTCCGCACTTTCGCGCCTTCCAGAGCTTTATTTCCCACGGCGGGTTGGTGGTGGCGGCGCTGACGATGATCGCGCTGGAAGGATACCGCCCCACGTGGCGTTCGGTGGGGCGGGTGATTATCGGGGCCAATCTGTTGATGGCGGGTGTCGGCGTCGTCAACTGGCTGCTTGATAGCAACTATCTCTTTTTGGCCCGCAAGCCCTACACGCCAAGTCTGCTCGATTATTTAGGGCCGTGGCCGATCTACATTATCTGGATGGAAGTGATCGGGATCGTTACCATCCTCCTGCTCTACCTGCCGTTTGCGGTCGCCGATCTCCGTCAGAGATCGCCGATGATGGCGAGCAGAGTGCGCCGATAGTCAAGGCCGGCCAGCCGTTCCCAGCACTCCGGCAATTCGGTGCGCAACGTGGCCCATTCAGCTTCACGCGCAGCCAGATAGGCCGCGACCGCTTCCGGCGCGCGTTCAGTGTGCGGCGCCAGCAAGCCGCGGGCAACGCTGATGTCATTCAAGGCGCCCAGATGGTCTTGGAAGTCGATCAGCGGGTTTAAGAGATCACTCAGCCGCTCGCCAACGATGTCGCTGACCAATTCGAGCGCATAGCGCAGTCGCTTGCCGGCGATGCGCATCGCGTGCAGTGAGGCGTCGTCTTCCGGCAGACCATTGCGGTCATACGAGCACAAGGCTTCGTAGTGGGCATAAAGCATGCTACCGGCATGATCCTTCACCCGTGGCCGGTTATCCCATTCAGCGGCAAAACAGGCAAGGCGGGCCAGCACGCGCAGATCGCGCTCGTACTGCTTGCTGCCAAGATAGCCAACCAGCGTCGTGTGGGCATGCATGCGTTCGGCGCGGATCGCATCCATCACCGGCGCGAGGCCGGGTAGATCACGGTGGGCCATATCATTGAGCAGCACATCACGATCGCGGGTGGCGCCGGCCTCGCGGGCCAATGTGCGCACCGCAACCGTCGCCTTGCGCGCCGCCTTGGCCGGCGCCACCGGTTCGAGCAGGCGCAACGCCGCCCGGATCCGGCGCGTAGCCACGCGCAGATCATGCACTGCCTCGATCGTTTCGTCGGCTTCAACCGCCCGCGCCGTCTGTTGCAACCGCCGCACCTGCCGGCGCAGCACCACCCGCCCCAGTTCGGCGAACGGCACCTCGCCAGAGGCGTACCAGTACGGCAGGCGTTCGGTTGGCTCATCTTCGCCGGCCACTTCCTCGATCACTGTGCCTTCGCTCTGCACCACTACTTCAGGGCGCGGGCCGATCACCCGTTCCCACAGATCAGCCTTGGCCAATGCCCGCTCGCTATCCACTGCGGCGTGCGGGCCGGTTGCAATCAGGCTCAACCGGCCATTGTTGTCAGCGGCCACCCGCACCTGTGTGGTCTGGCTATGGCTGTAATCAAAGCCATCAGCCACCCGCACGATCGCCGCCAATTGCAACGCTAGTTCCCGGTTGCGTTTGTTGAGGCACAGTACCGCCGGCTCCAGCCGTGCGCGCGGTTTGCGGCGGTGGAGGGCAACAATCGCGGCGAGAATCGCTTGATCGGTCTCATCACCCAAGTCATGGCGCAGAATAATATCGCGCCCAACCAGATGGTGCTCTGGCGGATCGGTCGTCAAGCCAACATTGTGCAGTAACGCGCCGGCTTCAACCAATTGGCGGGAAGCAGCCGGCCATTTGCGCGACTGCGCGACCGCATCGAAGAGGGTCAGCGCGTGATCGGCCACTTGGCGGGCATGCGTCCGATCGACCCGATACATCGCTAGTAACTGCTCAACATAGCCGGCAAGATTGGTTGGAGTCGCCATCTTACCCTCGCGTATTCAATAGCGGAAAGAGTGCGAATTGACTAACAGCGTTCTGTTCAGCGACAGCGCATGCCTGCCTCTCCGCCGTGGCGTGATGACACTACCGCTGCAACAGCGCCATCCCCCGCTCAAGCTTGCTCTGCCGTTCAGGGGTGATCTTCATCAGGGCGCGCAAGGCGTTGGCCAATTCGGTGAGATCGTAGACCGATCCAGCCGGCAACACTTCCAATTCAAGCTCACAGATCGGCGCCTGTTTCTTACCGGCATAAATGGTACCGCGATCAAGACACAATTCGACCCGATCTTGGCCATCGCGAACGGCATGGATAATCCGGCGACTGGTTTCGATCTTCAAGAGCGGTCGCACTGGCGCCCCTAGCAAGAGGGCTTGGGCCAGATCGCGAGCCGGGCCAGCCGGCCAGTGCGCCGGATCGGGATCGTCGCCGGGAAACTCAAACTCGGCCCGATGGTGGACGCCGTTTTCATCAACCCGGGCCGGCCCCTTGAGCGTGATGATCGAGCGGTTGCCAATTTGGCGCACGCGCAAACCGTAGCGCGCCAGCGCCAGCCGGCCATCGACGCTATCGTAATAGGTATTGCGCTGTTGTTCGCCGGCCAGCGTGCGCAAGGTGTACGGGCCGAGCGCGCTCAGCGCCGCCAAACGATCGAGGTCGGCGGCGCTGATTTTGTATTTGGCTTCAATTTCCATAGTTAGCTCCTCAAAACCTGCCGCAGCAACGCATGGCTGCCCCTCTATTGTAGCCGGTTTAAGGAGCGCTTGTGAAGTGGCAGATGGCGAAAGTTAGGCCAAGGCCCAGCAACCGTCGGCGGTTGCGCGTGACCTTCGTTCGCATATCATTCCCCGCCGCCGCCGCCGCCACTATCGCTGCTGCTGCCGCTATCAATGCCGCCGCCGCCTAAATCACCCCAACCGCTATCAGATGAAGCTGAAGCAGTAGCAGCGCCCCAACTCCATACCGTCACTGAGCGCCGGTCGGTATCCCAATCATCGTGATCGTTGGTAAACGAGGGTGATACGCTGCTTGACTGGTGGCTGGGTGTTGGCCGCAATAGGCGCTGCATCCATCGTTGCGCCATCGCCGCCGCTTCCGCTTCGATCGCGCGCGCTTCCGCAATCGCCGCCGGTGCAGAATCATCGGTAAGGGTTGTCTCAAACAAGAGTGCGCGCAAGCGTTGGAATAAGCCGCTGGTATCAAACTCGCTCGATCGCGCTGCTGCCTCGGCCAGCGCCCAGTCGAGCCGCCACCATTGCTGGGCCGCCGCTTGCAGCGCCTGCCGGAAGGTCTGCAAGTGCGCCGCATCAACCGCTGTCACTGGGGAAGCAGACGCTGGCCCGCTCCATTGATACCCGGTAACAGCCGGCAGCGGCGCGCTTAGCGACCGCTCAAAATCTTTGAGTTGCTGTTCGAGCCGGTTCAGTTCTTCTGCCGGCGTATATGCCGAACTCCAAACACCCGCATGGCCGCGGCGGAGGCGTAGCAAGGCGAGCCGCACGTCTTGAAACAGCAGTTTTTGAGTGGAATCAGGTTGCACAGTACCGGCATTGGCGCATACCCGCTCGACGGCAGCTATGAACCGTTGGGCCAGTTGGTCGAGCGCAGCAGCTTGGGCGCGTTGGGATGCCGTTGCTTGCGGGAATGCAGCATGAACAAGCGGATGGCCGGGCCTTGGTTGGGCTGGCGCGGTCATGCGCCGCACCACAACGACTACGAGGATAACGAGCAGGAATGTGCCGAGAGGATAGGCGATCCACGGCACCCAACGCGCATCGAACAACGCCAGCGGATTTACAGAGGCTTCTACTGCCGCCAAAGCCGCGCTAATGTCTTGGCTCAGATTCGGCGATGACAACGGCTGACTGAGGTGATCGCGCAAAATTTGCCGATACCGGCCATCGAGCTGATCGCGCCACCGTTCACCGTAGCGCAATGCGCTGTAGTTGTCGGCGATCGCCACGTAGATTGCAACCAGCTCAACTCGTGCCTTGCCATCATCGCGCACGAATCCATCGCGCTTGAGCAACTGGATAAAGTCGGCGTCGTTGCCGCGCGCTTTCACATACACCACAACAAAGCCGCCGCGCTCGATCAACGGCGCGGCGGCTTGCCGGATCAGATCGGGTTGGCGGATTTGCTCGAGCGGATCATTGATAATCAAACGGCCTTGGGCAACAACTGTAGCAACCAACGCCAACGCAAGGAGAAGACCAGCGAAAGGAGCTGTGAAGCGACACATTCAAACCTTCCTACTAAGGTGGCAGCTAAACACCTCCTAACCACTACTATATACGTTCAACAAACCAAACCGTTTCCGGTAGGGATACAGCGTTGCTGTATCCCTACTCGCTCACCCTACCTCACTATCTAAAGACCATCGGCAAATACCGCACCGCCGGGCCAGTGACGATTTGCACGCCTACTACCCCATAGCGCAGCGGCGTGACGCCATTGTACACCCCGTAATTGGTGATGCGCAGCACATCGCCAAGCTTGCCGGCAGCGAGCTGCAGAGTTGCAAATACTTCATCACCCGCTGGCAGTTCGCTCATTGTCCATCGCACTTGATTACCCGTTTGGACACCGCCATCCTCAATCGCCACCGGATTCACACCCGCCGGCAAATCAACCACCAGCTCCAGATCGGTCAGGCCCGCATTCGGCCCTAGCCCAAAATTGCCAACGGTAAATTGCACCGGATAGATCGAGCCGGCTTCCACCTCCGTCGGGTAAAACGCGGCCACATACAGGCGCGGCTGATTGATCACAGTAACGGCAGATTCGCGGCCAAAACTGATGACCAATCCATCATCACTATCAGCCACTACCTGATAATCGCCAGAAGTAACGCTCGCCGCCGCCTGTACCTGATACGACAGTTGCAACACCTCTCCCGGCAACAGTCCAGTAAATGACCACTCGACCGTGTTCGTATTGCTATCGTAGACCCCGCCATCACTGATGCTGCCGCTCACCAACGTCGCACCGACCGGCAGTTCCACCGTCACCACCACATCAGTCAGCGGCAGCGCACCGCTATTCGCCACCAGCACCGCGTACTCGAACGGAGTACCCGGCGCAGCGGTTGAGAGGTGCAAGGGCAGGCCAACCGCAGCCGGCAATGGCAGTTGCCAGATATCAATGTGGGCGGAACCGGTGATCTGCGCTTCGATCCAATCGGCAAAGAAGGCGGTGAGAGCATAGACGCCGGGGAAATGCGGCCAGCCGCAGCCGGTGCCGAAGCTGACAATGCCGGCATGCAGGAAGCCGCCGGAGCCATCCGACACCATCAACGGCCCGCCACTATCGCCTTGACATGTATCAACGCCGCCATCCGGCAAGACACCGGCGCAGAGATGAACTGAACTCAGCGCACCGTCATAACGTTCGTTGCATGTCGTGAGATCGACGATCGGCGCCTGCGCCTTGTGCGCCACGTCGGGGAAATCAAACCCGGTTTGCGGCAGGCGATTGCCCCAGCCAGCAATGTAGGCCGTCTCTCCCGGCGCAAAGCGGGCCGCATCCGCCGGCGTCGCGATCCGGATCGGCGTGATGCCGGTCACCGGTGTGGCTAAGCGGATCAGCGCCACGTCGTTATAGAGCACTGCATCCGGCACATAGAGCGGGTGGACAAGAATCTCTGCTACATCGCGGCGCTGGGCAGCGGTCGCTTGCGAAAGGTCTTGCTGACCAACCAATACTTGAATGGCCGCCGGATCGGCCACATTCCCTGCGCCATCGGCCAAGCAATGCGCTGCCGTCAACACCCATGAGGTCTCGGTAACGACGCCGCCGTCATCAATCAGCGCGCCGCCGCAGAACGCCGCCGCTTCATCGGTAATCTCGGCAATCAGCAGCGCCACCAACCACGGATAGTCACCCGGCGCAACTGGATTGCCGCCAACAATCGTCAACTGCGGCGGCGCACCTTCCCGCGAAGCAACACTTGCCGGCAACAAACCAATGAGGAAAATGAGGGCAAGGAGCACGATACGCTGTCTCATACGTGAGCAAACTCCTCTTAGGAAATGAGAACGTTAGCATTTATAATAATAATAAAAACGACACCCTGTGTCAAGAGGCACTATCACGAACATGCTGCATGCTAAAGGTCAAAAAGTGGTATACTCGTGAACGCGCAGCAATGATGGTATGCAGCAACAAGGAGGCCACGTCCGCATGAGCGCTGATTTTGAACGGCTGATCGGTAGAGCCGTGCTCGATCCTGCTTTCCGCAAGCGGCTGCTTGCCGATCCAGATGCTGCCGCGAAAGAAGCCGGCTTACAACCCGCACCGGAAGAGATGGATCGGCTGCGCAAAGCGCTCGCCGATCCGGCGCAACGCAAGCAGCTTGAGCAGATTGATCAGCAGACGGCTTCGCTCAGCGGGTGGAGTTAGCGATTTGGTGAGAGATTGAGCATTCGCAACACCTATGAAACCACGAGATGCCAAAGTTGTGAATGAACTACTGGGGCAGATCGATGCCCAAAATGAGCAGTTGCGCCTGCGCAAGATGTTGCGGATGCTCAACAATCTTGTTGTGCTGCTGACGGTTATCGCGTTGCTGATCATGCTGATCCCACCTTTCTCCCATCCATTGTACTATGCAATTGTGCTAACATCCTTGGCAGTCAATGGATGGATCGAATGGCTGATCCGCCAAAAGCGTGAACGAATCAGCGCGATCTTGCTAGTTATTTGGACAAATCTCGGTGTTTTACTCATCATGACAGCGAATGCGATCGAACTCGATCTGCTTCGCGTGACGATGTTTGCTGAAACCACCCCGTTATTCGTCATTCTCGCTGGATTATTGTTGGGTTGGCGGTTCGCCGGAATGGTTACAATTGGCAATCTAATTATTATCTTTGCCGCTTATGTTGTAATCTTTACCGTAAATCCCACACCACGAGGCGTTTTTGAAGAGTCGACCGGTTTCTTTATTCCTATTTTGATTTACACTATTCTGGTATGGGCAGCAATCTTTTTTTACCAGTGGCAACTCGCTGCCTCGCAGCAACGGCTCAACCAAGCCCGGCTGCAATTGATGCAAGACCAGCTCATTCGCTACGAATTAGAACTTGCCCGTAATATCCAACAACGTCTGTATCCGCCGCCACCTCCCAAGCTAGGCCCTATCCAGATTGTCGCTCGTTCGGAACCGGCCCGCGAAACGAGCGGTGATTTCTACGATTTCTTGCAACTGCCTGATGGTCGCTTAGCGATTGTGGTGGCCGATGTTACCGGTAAAAGCATTCCAGCCGCGCTCATGATGGTCATGGCGCGTTCGCTCTTGCGTTCGCATATCACGGTCTACCAGTCGCCGGCATCAATCTTGCGCGCCACGAACGAGATGCTTTGCCGTGATGGCTTGCAAGCCCAGTATGTGACAGCGTTTCTCGGTATTCTCGATCCGGCGACTGCTACGCTCGTGTTTGCCACCGCTGGCCACCCCTTCCCCTATCTCCGGCGCAGCAACCAGATTCACGAGGTTGGCTGCGCAAGTTTGCCGCTCGGCGCAAAAACCGGTCTTGAGTATCAAGAAATGACGCTTACCCTCCAACCGGGAGATCAGGTGTTTTTGTTGACCGATGGCTTCTTCGAGACCCGTAACGCTCAACGCGAGCTGTTTGGGTTTGACCGGCTGATGTCGCTGATCGGCCAAACTGATACTACTGATCCCCAACGAGCGCTCGACCACATGTGGGCCACTATTGCCGAGTTTCGCGGCGCCCTAGAGCAAAGCGATGATATGACGGCAGTGATTATTCATGTACTAGCCGAACCGCATGCTGTTGCTCTCAACAACCGAACACATGCGCTGGCAAATGGTTCAGACCAAGCTGCCACGTCTGATCATCGGTCTACCATTGTCATTGCAACAACTAGCGCATCAATCGCTTAACGGCGAATTGCACCAGTTGTTGGCACTCTGGCCGTATTGGCTGGCGCGCCGCTGGCCGCTTCCTCCTTCCATCCTCAACCGTGTGGCGCTTGCCCTCTTGTGTGGTAGTTGGGCCGCAACCCTGCGCGATGCGTATCTCGATGGCGAAATGCCGGCGTATGCCGGGCAATTGTCGCGCGCATTAGGGATGCAATCGTGGCGGATGTTTGTCCGCCTCGGCATCAGCCATCGCTTATTGCATGCCTTGGAAAGCCGGATGGTTGCCGCCTATCGGCACGAACTGGCGGCACGAGCCCTCGATGGCTGCTGGCAACCCCGCCAATTGCAGACGTTGACTGCGCAGTGGGTGTGCAACCGCGCTGCTGGTTGGCACTTAGCCCAGCTCGCGCCGCTCACCTTGGCCGATTTGCCGCCGGCTGATCCAGCTTGGCGAGCGCTGACCGGTGCGCTCAACCGGTTGATATTGGCGCGCCAATTGCGCGATGACGCACTCGATCTGGCTATCGATCTGAATGCCGGACGGGCCGGGTGGTTGATCCGCTTGATTGCCACGGCGATTTGGCGCGATGATGGTCCCCTTAGCCCGCTTGATCGACAGCGCATTGCCGGTCGGTGGCTGCTCGACGGTGGCCTCCGCCAGCGGGTTGCCAAGCTACACGCGCAGCTTTGCGCTGGCGCTGCGCAGGGATTGGCTCCTTATAGTGGCGCTCTGCCGCGATTGCGTGACGTGATGACTGCTGAACAACAGGCCGGGCAAACCGTGTTCGCCACTGTCCCTTCATTCGATTTCAGCGCAACGGGCGCGCCACTGCGCGATTCGTTCGGCACTGTCGATGCAGGAGTCGAGCGCAGCGCGAGCCTCAGCCAACGCCTGCTCGCGCCCGATCAGCACTAGCCGGCAGAGCAGTGCGGGCCGTTGTGCGAGCCGCAGCGCGCTTAGGCGCAGCCGTCCCGCCACCAGATGCACTTCATCGGCCCACGGTGAGTCGGTGCAGTAGACAATCCCTTTGGCGCGAAAGATGCCCTTTGCCGCCAGATCGCGCACGGTGTACTCAAACGTTGATCGGCGCAACGGCAGATCGGCTTGCCAGTTCAGCGCGTGAAATTCGGTATGCTGGTGGGATAATTCGGACGGTAAGCGGCCATCGCTGCGCGGGCTAAAGATGAGGTCGGGCGCAACTTCGCCGTAGCTGGCCGGTACAAGCGGCGCGCGCTGGTTGAGCTCGCACACGCGCGCGGTGACGTGCTGTATGGTTTGCTCATCAACCAGATCGCCGTGGGTCAGCACGATCAGGTCGGCAAGCTGGATTTGGCGCGCGGTTAACGGTGTCGCAGCCAGCGCCTGCTCGTAATCGGTGGCTGACACCAGTGTCACGAGCGCATCGAGCGGAATATCCACCATACGGAGCTGGCGCACAATTGCTCCCGGCTCGGCCAAGCCGCTCGTCTCAATCGCGATGGCGTCGAGTGGGCCGCTGCTCGCCAGCGTTTCAATCGCCACAATCACATCGCTGCCGGCCACGCAACACACACACCCGCCGCTCAGTTCGATCAACTGGCCGGCGCCGCTCTGTTCCAGCAACGCGCCGTCAATCCCGATCGCGCCAAACTCGTTGACAATCACGCCGATCCGGCGATCGGCGCGGGCCAACAACCGGCGCAACAGCGTCGTCTTGCCGCTGCCGAGAAAGCCGCTGATCAGCGTGATCGGCGGCAGCGCTGGTTCATTCTGTGTCAGCATAGCCGGTCAATTCCACATAGCCGCGCCCGGCCATCGTGCCGCTCACCGTCACCGCCCCTTCCCAATAAACCACGGTCACCGGCAATTCTTGATCGTGCATGGCCGGCGTAATGGCGAGGTCTAACCCATAGCGCGGCACGCGCAATCGCCAGCCGGATGGGTAGACGGCGCCACTGCGCGGACTGCGCCACGTATCGGTTACGGTCAGCTCGACATCGCCGGGGCCGAGGATAATCACCGTATCGTCAGGCAAGAGCAGGCTACCGCCGACAAACGGCGAGGGGTGGCCATCAGCTTCGCGCAGTTGGTAATACATCAGATCGTGCCCGCTCTCGAGCTGCAAGGCAAACCAATCCCATCCCGTCAGCCCCTCTTCGAGCGCGCTGGTGCCCCACTCGCGATCCATCCACGTCAAGCCGCGCACGGGGTAGTTCGTTTCGCCAATGCGGATCGTACCCTCGCTGACCATGCGGGTCAACGAATAGTACGCCGAAGCGTTGCCCACCTGCGAACCTTTCTGGCTGACGCCGGCATTGCCTTGCAACACCGGCGGGCGGCTGTTGGTGGCGATCAGGTCGAGGGCCACATCATCCTGAGCAGCGCGCAGATGCATGGTCATGCCCTCCGGGCCGCTGCCTTCGACCGACCAATCGTTTAGAAAGACACGGAACGGCTCGCCGCTAGCGCCGGCCAACCCGGCGGCGGCGCGGCTAAACCGCTCAAAGGCATAAAACTGGCCGCCATCGATGTCGCTCAGGGCAAAATGGGCCATGTACACGTTGCTCGTGGCCCACGCCGATTCGCGGGCCGGCGGATTGGGGCTGAGCGCGCGGCGGAAGAAGGTCAACTGAAAGCCAAAGCGCCGGCCATTCTCGGCGGTAAGGTTGCCAGTGTAGTACCACCATTCGGTCTGAAACGCCGGGTGCGGGCCGTGGTCAGCGGGAAACACGAACGGGCGCGGCGTTGTGACGCGCTCAAACCCCTCACTGTTATCCGCGTTGACCGCCTCGATCGCACCGATGCTCGCCCGCACGGTCGGCTGGGCCGGCGCGGCGCAGGCAGCTAGCCCGAACACAATGGCTACGATGAGCAAAAATGAACGAAAAAAGCGCATAACGTTTAGCGAGTTGCAACGGTTTCATGTATAGAGGGCCTATGGGTAGTGTACCACGGATCGATTGGCGGAAAGAGCGGAATTGACGGGAAGGGGACATGGATCTTGCCAGCGTATGTCATGGCGAGGGGGCGTACCCCTTCCGTCATTGCGAGAGGGCGCGCAGCCCTTCCTGTCATTGCGAGAGGGCGTACCCCTTCCGTCATTGCGAGAGGGCGCGCAGCCTTTCTGTCATTGCGAGGGCGCGCAGCGCCCGAAGCAATCTCCCGCTTTAGCGCGAGCAAGCGCTGAGGGAACATCATCCGTGCTCGCCGGAGATTGCTTCGCCTCGCTTCGCTCGGCTCGCAATGACAGGGGGAAAGCGGCGCGCGATGACAGGGGGGAAAGCGGCGCGCGATGACAGGGGGAAAGCGGCGCGCGATGACAGGGGGAAAGCGGCGCGCAATGACGACGGATGAGGGCACGCAGCCTTTCTGTCATTGCGAGGGCGCGCAGCGCCCGAAGCAATCTCCCACTTCGGCGGAATGAGTGCCTGAGCGGGTTCCTTCCGTGCTCGCCGGAGATTGCTTCGCCTCGCTTCGCTCGGCGCGCAATGACAGACGGAAAGCGGCGCGCGATGACAGGGGGAAAGCGGCGCGCAATGACGACGGATGAGGGCACGCAGCCTTTCTGTCATTGCGAGGGGGCGCAGCCCCCGAAGCAATCTCCCACTTCGGCGGAATGAGTACCTGAGCGGGTTCCTTCCGTGCTCGCCGGAGATTGCTTCGCCTCGCTTCGCTCGGCTCGCAATGACCGGGGGAAGGTGGCTCGCAATGACAGGGGGAAAGCGGCGCGCGATGACAGGGGGAAAGCGGCGCGCAATGACGACGGATGAGGGCACGCAGCCTTTCTGTCATTGCGAGGGCGCGCAGCGCCCGAAGCAATCTCCCACTTCGGCGCAGACCAATGGCGTGCAGGCATCGCTGCCGCTGAAGTAGGAGATTGCTTCGCCTCGCGGCGGGCAGAGCGCGGCTCTGCCCCTACCGCTCGGCTCGCAATGACAGGGGGAAGGCGGTGCGCAAGGACAACGGGCAAGCGCAGGCGCGCAACCCTCCTGTCATTGCGAGGGCGCGCAGCGCCCGAAGCAATCTCCTACTTTAGCGCAGACCAATGGTGTGCAGGCATCGCTGCCGCTGAAGTAGGAGATTGCTTCGCCTCGCGGCGGGCAGAGCGCGGCTCTGCCCCTACCGCTCAGCTCGCAATGACCGGGGGAGGGTGGTGCGCAATGACAGGCGGAAGGCGGTGCGCAATGATAGGTAGAAAGAGGATTGCTATGCTCGAACCTGATGATGACGCGCGGGTACTGGTGGTGATTGTGCCGCGACCCCGCGACCTCGAACTGGCCCGCAGCGCGGGGTGGTACCGGCTGCCGCTGAACCACGCGCCACCCCGCCTTGCCGCTGACTATCTCGCCTTCTACCAGCCGGGATCGTTCGGCGCCGAACGGTGGCGAGTGCAGCGTTACGCTGCTGTGTTGCGCTATCAGATTGTGCAGCGCCGTGATCTCTTGCCCGAAGAACCCAATCATCCCCGCGCTGGCGAACGCTACTACCGGATCGATCTTGGGCCATTGTGTGAGCTGGAGCGACCGGTGCCGGCAGCGCGCTTACGCCGGATCACCTTCATTGCTACTACCTTTGGCCGGTTGCGGCGGGCGATCGATGTGACCGATCTGTTTATGCCGCCGCCACCGCCTGACGTGTGGGGCGGGGGGTTGGCGGGCAAGACGATCAGGTAAGGCGCAGAGGGGGCAAAGACGCAAAGTTTGGAACACGCAAAGGCGCGAAGCGCGCAAAGGATCGCAAAGGTTTGATGAAGGTAAAGGCGCAAAAGGTGCGAAGCGGTATCAAGTGAGCGTGACAAAGCGTCTTGTACCATCCCCTCAAAGTCCTTTGCGCCCTTCGCGTTCTTTGCGCCTTTGCGTTGAGAGCCTCTGCGCCTTGCCTTACTCATTCACCACCCGCCAGCGCAGCGTCTGGCCGGCGGCGAAGGGCACAACATCGCCGTAGCGGGCCGGTACCTGCCACGGCTCTTGCACGAGCCGCACTGTGCGCGCCGGGGGGGTCAAGCCGTGGATACGGCACGCATTGCCGCTGACAAACGCCGGCAAGCGATCAAGCGCATCATGGCGCTCAAACAGCTCAACCAGCAGCGGCAACAGCACCGGCGCCGAAAAGACCCCGGCAGCGCAGAAAGCGGCTTCTTTGCGATCAATCGGGTGCGGGGCCGAGTCACTGCCGAACATCAACTTGGGATGGGCGGCCAAGGCCGCTGACAGCAGCGCATCGCGATCCGCAGGCCGCTTCGCAATCGGCTTGCAAAAGAGGTGTGGTTGTAACAACCCGCCGGCCACATCATCGAGCGTGATCATCAGATGGTGCAGCGTCACCGTCGCAAACAGATTGGGGTAGCGATCAAGCAGATCGAGCGCCGCCGCAGTCGTGATATGCTCCATCACAATCCGCAGGCGCGGGAACGCGCGCGCCCACCGCTCGTAGACGGGCAAAAACTCGGCTTCGCGGTCAAGCACAAAGCCGTGGCTCTCGCCATGCACCAGCAACGGAATGCCCAGTTCTTCCATCAGCGCCAGCGTCGGCTCAATCGCGGCCAGATCGCTCACCCCGCCGGCGCTGTTGGTAGTCACGCCTTCGGGATAGAGCTTAATCGCAAATATCTGATCGCGCAACGCTTGCAACGTGGCCGCCTCATACGGGCGGAAAAAGAGCGTCATCAGTGGCAGAAACGGGTAGGGTTCGGTCGCGGCCAGAATCTCGGCCCGATAGCGGGCCAACCGCTCGGCGTGATCCACCGGCGGGATCAGGTTCGGCATAATCACCGCGCCGGCGAATTGGGCAGCCGAAAAAGGTGCGACGAGGCGCAACATCGCGCCTTCGCGCAGATGCAAATGCATATCAAGCGGCGCGAAGAGGGTCACAGTCATAAGCGTTTTCCGGGTTGGCGCGGCAGACGCATCCGCGCCGCTACAAAGCGATCATGAGGCAGGTTAATCGCGGCAGTAATCCGGCTAATCTCGGCGCTCTCGGCGCCGGACAGTTCGCCGTCAGCGATTGCCACCGCAAACAGCGCATCGAGAAACCGTTCGCGCTGCTCAACCGTGGTCGATTCGGCAAACTCTTTGGCGAGACGGAAGAAATCGAGGCTGGCCGCGCTCTCGGCCAAAGCCACCTCGGCCACGAGCGTAGCGCGGGCATGGTCGAGATGCCACCACTCTTCGAGAATCGCTACAATCTTATCATGCTCAGCCGGTGTCACCTCTTCATCAACACGGGCAACGCGCGCGAGCAAACCGCCGGCCAAGGCCAGCACGTACACTTCATGCTGATCGACGCCTAATTCATCAATATGCACGCCGAGGCGCATGTGCAACGCATAGTAAATCCGGTTGCGCAAAAACTCTGGTAACAGATCTTCACGATTGGGGCCGCGAGCGCGAATGCCAAGCGCCAAGCGGAAGGCGCGACCGAGTTGGTGGAGCAGGCTATGGTTGTCGTGATCGAGCGCGGCATGAATCTCTTGGGCAACCGCGCGCTCGGCTGGCGTCAGCACCCGATCAGCGGCGAGCAAGCGATCGATGGCATTGATAGCGATCTGGCGCTCGGCGGGTGTCGCAATCAGATCACGCAGATCGGCGATCAACCGCGCCCGTTCAGCAGCCTCCACCGGCGAATGGAGATAAATCTCCAGCTCAGCCCACTCTTCGGCTGTCAAGGCGAGATTGCCGCTGGTCTGGCCCAACTCGGCCAATAACCGCTTCAAATCGTTGATTTCATCCAGCATCAACTCGCCATCGGCCCACGCTGCCGCGATAATCACCTTCGCCAGCGCCATTGCTAGGGGATGTTTGGCCATAGTCGTCTCGCTCAATCCCAAACTGCGCCGCCCGTATGACGCCATCAACCCGGCTACGCCGTCTTCATCCGGCGCTATCGCAGTATAAAACTACTGTACAGTGTAACGCCTGTATTGTACAATAACTAAGGAGAGATTATCTACCGGTAAAGAGGCCGGGGAATGCAACGCCGCTGACCCAGAAGGGTCAAGCGGCGTGTGGTTTTATAAGGAGGAAGATCATGCACGCCAACCTCACCTGCCCCCGCTGTGGCCAGCCACTCACCTCTGAGGGCACGTACCTCCGGTGCGCGGCACACGGCCTCTTCTTCCGCTACGGCCCCCGCCGGTTGCTGGCGGCGCCGCAACCGGAAGTGCATGACGACTATCTTATGCCGTGGCAAACGCTAGCGGAAGCAGCGCCGGAATGGTTGGAATTACCAGCCGCCGCCGCCGCCGCGACCGCCAAATGAGCCGCCACCGCCGCCGCGGCCAAACGAGCCGCCGCCGCCGCCGCGACTGCTCCAGCCACCGCTGCTCGACGATGAGCCGCCCCACGAGCTGCGCCGCGATGAGCTGCTCCAACTCCGGCTGTGCCCCCAACCACCGGCAGCCCGCCCGATCGTTGAAGCGACGCTATCGGTTGCTTGCCGTGATGGCAACGGCGGTTGCAGCGTCATAAGCAGTTCGTCTGCTGCGGCAATAATGGCCTTTGCCTCGGCCAATGCTGCGTTCAGAGCCTGTTCACCGTTGATCGGCAACCGGATTTGGTTAAACCGCTGCTGTAACGCGGTATATTTGCCACTCACCGACGCCGAGCCACCCAAGAATGATGCAGGACGCAGCCGCTCAATCCGATCCAACCGGTCACGGGCCTGCTGTAACGCTTGATTGAGTTGGGCGCGCAACGCTTCCAGCCGCTGCACATCGGCATACGCGGCTTGATAGGCCGCCATCGCCATCTGCAAGATGGCTTGATAGCGTTCAATCGCCTCAGTCAGCGCCTGCCGGCGGGAAGCATCTTCCCGTTCCTCGGCTTGGCGCAACAGAGCAAACGCCTGCTGCACCTGCTGCCGCACCTGCTCGATCTGCTGGATCGTGGCCGGAGCCAGATCGGCATCATGCACCGAGGCGTAATGCACCAACTTCTGCACCTCGGCAGTCGCCAACTGCTGCGCCTGTTGGGCGCGTTCACGCAGGCGAGCAGTCTGTTCGGCTTCATCACGCGCACCGGCCAGCGCCTGATCGGCCAGCCGGTCGGCCTCTTGGGCATCTTGCACCAGCCGCAGCCAATCCGGTTTCGGTTTGGCGGCTTCGGCTTGCGCGGCTTGCAAGAGCGTGGCCGCGCGCGCCAGCAAGGTATCGGCTTGCGGACTGACATCGGCATCGTGGGCAGCAACAAACGAGCGACCAGCGTTGATCGACCGCTCAGCTTCAGCTAACAGATCACGGGCAATGGCGCGGGCATGCTCGAGCGCGCGCAAGCGGTCGGTAATCGCGCCAATCAGCCGCTCGACGTGATCAAGCTCTTGCTCGGCGGCATCGAGATACGAGCGCGCAGCCAAAAACTCTTGCGCTTCCATGGTATTTGCAGCTTTAGCTGCTTCCCAATGCTCAAACGCCCGCTCAGCCGTCGCCTCGGCCTCGCTGCCGTTGCCGCGAATATCCGCCCACGTGCTCTCGGCAAACTCATCAACCAGATCGAAGGCTTCGCGCCCTTTAGCAATCAGATCGGCGATCTGCGGGCCGCGCTCAGCCAGCGCCGCGATCCGCCGCTCGTTCTCGGCCCGGATCGCCGGCAAATCAAACCCTTCTTGACGGGCGCGATCCAACGCTGCTTCCGCTTCCGCAATCGCCGTCGCCGCCGCGTTCACATCGCCCTGCTGCAATACGGCGGCCAAGCGGTCAAGCGCGGCGCGGGCCGTATCCAGCGCAGCATGGCAGGCATCCATGCGATAGCCTTCAGCAGCCAATGACTCGGCGGTGCGGCGACCTTGCGCAATCGCCGCGCGCGTCTTGGCGTACCGATCCAAAATGTCGATCAATGTCTGTCCCATCACCGACGCCGCTCGTGCCGCCGCGCTCGCCGCCGCCGCCTCAAGCTGCTCGAGCAGCGCCATAGCCTGCGCCAGCTCGCGCTGCACGGGGGCTAAGACGGCGGCGTGATCGGCCAGCTCATTGCCAAACTGCGGCAACCGCTCAGCGACGCCGGTCAGGACTTTTTTTGCCTGATCGACATCCTCCTGCGCTTGGCGGGCCAGCGCATCGAGTTCGGCGCGGCGCTGCTCAAGCGCGTGCAACCGCTCAGCCACCGCCGCCGCCTTTTCCGGCAACTGTTCATAGGCCGCGGCAGCCGCAGCCAACGCCTCTAGCGACGGCTTCGCTTCGCGGTTCAGTTGCTCGCCGATCTCATCAAAAGCGACCTTGAGCTCGGTAAAGGCGCTGCGCGCCGCTTCTTGCATCTGGGCCAACTCAGCCACTGCCGCCGGCGAGTACGAAACCCGGTCGTATTTGGCCTTTTCCGCGGCATTGGCAAACCGCTGGCCGAGCTGCACCACCAACCCTCCCGCCTGTTCGCGCGCATCGCGCAAACGCTTCTCGGCGGCCTGCCGCGTCTGCCGGCGGCGGCGCAATTGGTACGCGCCCGCTCCCGCTGCCGCCGCGCCGGCCAAGCCCAACCCGCCGATCACCACCGGCGTCAAATCGGTATTGATCGTCACGCCGCCATCGGGCCGGGGCGGATTCACAATCGACTCTTCGATCGCCGTCAAGGCGCTGGTCACGCCGCGGGTAAAGTCACCGGCGGACAGACCGGGATTAAGCTGGGTCAAGCGGATCGTCTCGAAATTATTGTTCACCGCCAGCGCCGCATTCCACTCATCGCCGAAAATGATCGCGCTATAGCGGTCGTTGACCGCAACATAGATCGCGATCAAATTCGAGCGCACCGAACCATCGTTGCGGCCAAGGCCATCGGCGATCAAGCGACGCTCGAAATCGGTCTCGCCACCGTTATCGACCACATACACCGCCACCTGCGCGCCGCGCCGGATCAGCGGGCCAGCAGCGGCTTGCACCGCCGATTCGTTCAACCGGCCACCCGGATCGAACAGTACCAGCCGGCCTTGGGCCAATACCGGCGTAAGCAACAGCAGGCCAAGCGCCAACCCAACCAACCAGCGAATGCTCCTACCCATGGGCATGCTCCTTTGCCCGCCGAAGACGCACAAATCCCGCACACTATCATTCTACCTGCTTAACAGTACGTTTGAACAGCCTCGATCGTTGCATGTTGCGGGATGCACCGTTTCACCCTCACCTCCAGCCCTTTCGTTGAGGGGCGGACAGAACATACGAGCGCAGATATGGTTGATAGCATACATCTAGCGCAGGACAAGGCGTGCTTGCACCTCGGCGGACAGAACATACGAGCGCAGATATGGTTGATAGCTTTGCGATGCGCCGGTTTGCCCTCACCCCCAGCCCCGCTCCCGCGCTGCGGGAGCGGGGAGTGTAGAGCTACGCTTTGAGGCATTGCACAGCGATAATCACCATCCCAAACACCTTTGCGATCTTCGCGTGCGTTGCGGCTTTGCGTTACGAATCTTTGCGCCTCTGCTCGCTTTGCCGCTTTGCGTTGACGCCCTCACCCCCCAGCCCCCTCTCCCACCTCACGGCGGGAGAGGGGGGCGCAGCGCCGGGTGTCAAGGCATTGCACAGCGATTAACGGGTGTAATCGGCTACATGTTCTGTCAACCCCGGAGCGCGGGCGGCTCGCCCGCAGCGCGGCCCGCCACTTCATTCCCCCGTGGCGGGCCAGCGGCCCGCACCCCACTTTCCACCACGGAGTGCAGGCGGCTCGCCCGCAGCAGCGGCCCTCACCATTTATGGTCGGGGCGTCCCGCTCCCCGGCGCCGGCAGCTCACGGAAATCGGCGGGAGGCGTAATCCGGATCGACCCATTGATCTCGCTGAGTTGCACATCGAGCGCAAACGAGAAAGGTTGGGCTTGGCCTTGCGGATCAGTAGCAGTGCCAGAAAAGGTAATGGTAAGCTGGCGCAGATAACCGTCTTCGCACACCCAAACCTGCGCTGTCGCGTCAGTGATCGCACTCTCAGGCAACTGCGTCGGGAGGCCGACCGCGCCAAGGCTGGCGAACAGAGCCGTCGTCGCCTCGCGATCACCGCGATACTCTTGGCAACGCACACCGTCGCGCTCAGCGGTCGCGCCAGCGGTAAAGCGGCTGAAATCGGCGCCGGCGCTGCCCACTGCGCTCAATGTGGTATCAACTTGCGCTGGCGGCGTAGCAATCACGCTCTGTTCGGGCGCCAACCGGTACCAGACATCATCTGGCGCGCCGAGAAAAGTCAGCGGGCCACGGGCATAACTTACCCCTCCCACGGTCATCGCCTGCAATCCACGGGTCACGTCAGCGCCGAGAAAGGCTGCCAGAAAGCCTCGTAACGTAAACGAGACATCAGCACCGGCAAATTGCGCATCAAGCCCCAGCAATTCGGTGGTCGCACTGCCCACATTGAACCCGCCGACTAAACCGCTGCCGCGCAACACCAACTGCATCCGGTAGGTATCAATGTTAGCCGTTTGGCGAATTGCCGCCGGAATCGCACTACCTGCCGGCGCAGCGGTAGGGGTTGGGAGAGGCGTCGGTGTTGGTAAAGGGGTGGGCGAAGGAACCGGCGATGGTGTGGCCGTTGGCGGCAACGGGGTCGGCGTTGGCGCCGGCGGCGCAGCGCAACCGGCTATGAATACGGCTATCAGGACAAGCACGACAAGGCGCACAACGATCATCCTTTCATTTCGATCAGGCGATGGGTTGAGCCAAATATCAGTGTACAGCGATGCTGTGCCCGTATCATATCGGCATGCCAGCTTGATTATAGCAGCGAAGGATGGCAGACGACAAGGCGAATACGCTAGCCAAACGCTGGCTGGCGCGGTATCATGGAGCGCAGAGCCATTGCTGTGCAACACCGGCAAGCAGCCTCCATTGTTGCATTCCGCGTATAATCGCAGTATGATATGTCAAAAGCGTACATAGACAGGAGGCGAACGATGGATTTCTGGATTATGGTCGGGATCGTTATTTTTGTCTTTATCGGGCAAGCCGTCCTGTGGTCGTGGGTCATTATCCAGCGCAACAAAGTCGCGCCCGACGTCAAGATTTTCAATTGGCGCGAACTGTCGCAAGCGTTTGACCGCTGGCTCGCCGAGCGCCAACGCCGGCGGCAGAACCGCTCGTTCCGCTAAGCGGGCCGCGTTGCAAACCAGATGAGCACCTGTTGCTGACCGCAGAGGACGCTGCGGCGGATTGCGGCGTCCTCTTTATTTGCATAAAGCGGCAGTGCGACTGCCGCATGCCATTGGGGCTGAGGGTGGGCTTTATTATGCGGCAGTTTGACTGCCGCACTCCATACCCAAGTGATCGAGGGCGAATGCGGGTTTTACCGCATGCGGCAGTCAAACTGCCGCATGCCATATCAGCGTGATCTACATCCAACGCACGTTAAGGGTACAAACATTTTGGAGTGCGGCAGTCAAACTGCCGCACTCCATACCCATGTGATCGAGGGCGAATGCGGGTTTTACCGCATGCGGCAGTCAAACTGCCGCATGCCATATCAGCGTGATCTACATCCAACGCACGTTAAGGGTACAAACATTTTGGAGTGCGGCAGTCAAACTGCCGCACTCCATACCCATGTGATCGAGGGCGAATGCGGGTTTTACCGCATGCGGCAGTCAAACTGCCGCATGCCATAGGTGGTTGTGAGCACACGCTTTGCGCCCTCTGCGGTACATAACTCTTCACACACTCACCCGCTCGCGCCGCAACGCCGACGCCAGATCAGCCGCCGTCGCCACATCAGCCAATTCGACGCCGAGCGCCACCATCGTCTGCGCCACTTCGGGCCGCACCCCGACCAACGTCACTTCGGCACCGAGCAGGCGGGCAGATTGCACCAGCTTAATCAAACCGGCAGCAACCGTCGTATCCACAAACGGCATACCGGTAATATCAAGCACCAAATGGCGCGCACCGGTCTGATCGATCGCTTGCAGCGCAGTAGACTGCGCCAGCCGGATCCGATCATCATCCAGCTCACCTACCAGCGGCATCACCAGCGTCGCGTGGCCCACCGGCAAGACCGGCATACTCAGGCCGCGGATCAACTCGCGCTGCCGTTCATTCTCAGCCAGCAACCGGCTCTGTTCGGCCATTTGCCGCTCAACTTCAGCCAACGCCTGTTGCAATTCCGCCGTGCGCTCCGCCACCCGCTCTTGCAAACTGGCCCGTTCACGCTGTAAATCGGCGTTCACTTGACGCAACTGCGTAATCACCCCGATCAACCGTTCGTGAAACAACCACAGTTGCAAGAGCAAAATCGCACTAATCCCCAACACCCCGGCAAATCGGAACGGCATTTCCAACACATCAGGAATCGGCGGAAAAAGGCGTAATTGCGAGCCAAGGATTATCGTGACGATAACTGCAATCCACGCGATAATCAGCAAGCGGCGGAGGATCGGGCCGCTAAGGAACGGCAGCATGGCGACAATCGCGATCACCGGCCCAAACGCCATCAAACCGGCAAGGTTTGGTAAAATGACCGCGCCGGCAAGACCGTACAACACCAGCGCAATAAATGACGTCATCAACGAGACGCGTACTTGCCCGCTACGCGCCTGCGCCCATGCCTGCAGTAGACCGACGACTAACACCCAATCGAGGATCATCAGTGCAATCAGCGTAGCGGTCTGCCAGATGATTGCAGAAATCGTAGCAACAACGGCAACCACTCCCACGATTCCGGCCACTGTCAAAAAGAATCGTTGGAGCTGGCGAACTTGCCCCAGCGACAGCGTTGAGATAAACGGTTCGTGCATAGCGTCCTCGATCGCGTCGTTGCTCCCGATAGCGCTGCCATCCTACCATATTTTAACAAACGTACTGTCACCTCGCTTTTGCCTCAATCCATCGTGATCCCGCCATCGACATCGAGCGTCTCGCCGGTGATAAAGGCGGCTTCCACCGAAGCGAGGAAAACCGCTGCCGCCGCCACTTCAACCGGTTGGGCAAAGCGACCCAGCGGGATCATTGCCTGTGCCCGTTCGCGTTGGGCCGGCGTCATCGCACTGAGCAGCGGCGTCTCGACTGGGCCGGGGCAAATGGCGTTGGCAGTGATGCCGTGCGGGGCCAATTCACGGGCCAATGCTTTGGTCAAGCCGATCGCGCCGGCTTTGGCCGCGCTGTAAGCGGCGCTGCCGAGAATGCCGCCGCCGCGCTTGCCGGCTACCGAGGCGATGGTAATCAGACGGCCATACCCGTTGGCGATCATCGCCGGCACGACCGCGCGGCACGTATAGTAGATCGCGGTCAGGTTGACCGCCAGCGTCCGTTCCCATTCAGCGGGGGCTAGTTCGAGGAATGGCGCCGAGCTGATGATCGCGGCGTTATTAACCAGAATGTCCACCCTGCCCCACTGCTCTAGTACATCGCCGATCACCGCCGCCACTGCGCCGGCATCGGCCACATCGACCGCGGCGCTCAGCGCGGCAGGGCCAAGCTGGGCCGCCGCTTCGGCGATCAGCGTTGCCTCGCGGTCGAGGAGGGCAACGCGCGCGCCGTGTTCGGCGAGGGCAGCAGCGATGGCGCGGCCAATCCCGCGCCCCGCACCGGTGACAATTGCAGTGCGTCCGGTGAGATCAAACATACGACACCTCAGAGGATAAAGACGGTTAACGCAAAGGAAGCAAAGACGCTAAGATTGTAACGCCAAGGCGCGAAGGAGCGCAGAGGGGGAAGAGCCACAAAAAGACGCAAAAGGCACAAAAAATAAAAAAGCCTTTGCGTTCTCTGCGCCCTCTGCGGAGCCGGACAGCCGTCCGGTTCTACTGCGCCGTTGCGTTTGAATCCTTCTGCGTCTCTGCACCCTCTGCGCCTCTTTAATTCCAACAATAAACCCCCGCCGGCATGGCCGACGAGGGTGATATGAATGGAGCGGGCGACCGGACTCGAACCGGCGACATTCTGCTTGGAAGGCAGATGCTCTACCGACTGAGCTACGCCCGCACCACCTTTACTGTAGCATATTCCTCATTCACCTGCAAGTAGCCGCGCCCTGCCGGGTGTGCTAGGCCCGGCAGGGCATCGCCTACAATCTCTCGCCCACGCCAAGCTGCTCGAAGGCGGTTTCGTTCCACGCCAACCGGCCCTCTTCCTTGTCCATCATCAACAACATAGCGGTGATCAGATACGGCGGCATACTGGCGTTAAAGTACGATCCCGCGCTAATGTTGACCAGCAAAAACAGCGCCAGCGCCGCGCTTGGCCGCACTCCCTTGCCGGTCAACATACTGATCGCCACAATGACCTGCCCGATGGTCAAGATCCACGCAATCGGGCGATACAGCGGAATGGCGAAATGGCGCAAGTACGCTGCGCTAAAGCTGTTTTGGTCGATCTCCGACAGACGCTGCTCGAAGTGTTGGCGCATCACTGGCGTGGTGAGCCAACCCCGCGTAATCTTGTGGTACGCGCCATAGGCAAACGTCGCGCCAAACGCATAGCGCAACAGCACAAGCCCAACTCGCGCCGCTTTCCACAACGTGCTCGACCGATCCATCGGAATGCCTCCTGTGCATAGCAGTTGGTACAGAGATACACATGCTCAACAGTATCGCGAAGCAGGCCGTATGCTCTGGTATGCCTGTGCTGTCCTACCATCAACGGCCCTACTCCCCACTCCCTTTTTTCCTATTCCCCTCAAGTATAGCACTTTTTTGCAAAAATTGTGTTTATATGTCATAGCGAAAAGCTAAAAGTTTGATGAGAAAACGGTATTTCAAGCCGCCGATCCGGTATCATGTTCGTTGGTGTTATGCACAGATTCTGTACTACGAGGGATATACGATGATGAACATCCGGCAAGTGGCGATCGTGTTAGGGGTCGTGGTCGTGATTGCGCTGGGCCTGCTCGTCTTTTACGTCTTCCGCCCACCCGAAGCGGCGAGCGGCCCGCTTGAGGCGGTGCCATTGGTGTTGCCGGCAACAGCGACGGCTACCCAGCCAACGGCTGCGCCGGCAGCGACTGCTGGCCCGACGCCAGAAACCGCGCCAACCGCACCGGCCACCGCAACTGAACCGGCGCTGCAACTCTTTGCGATTGACCAGAGCCGCTCGGAAGCCCGTTTCTTGATCGATGAGGTGTTGCGCGGCCAGCCTATTACCGTTGTCGGCGTAACCAATCAGGTAGCCGGCCAGATTGCGCTTGACCCCAATGTGCCTAGAGCGGCGCAGGTGGGGATTATCCAGATTAATGCGCGCACGCTTACGACCGATAACGAGCTGCGCAATCGGGCGATGCGTAATGTCATTCTGCGCACCAACCAATTCGAGCTGATCACATTCACTCCGCGCGAGATTAACGGTTTGCCGGATACGGTCACGATTGGCGTGCCCTTTGAGTTCACCATCGAAGGCGACCTCACCATTACTGATGTCACCCGCCCGGTGACGTTTACCGTCACGGTGACGCCGGTGAGCCAGACCGAGATCAGCGGGATAGCGAAGACCGCTGTGCTCTACCGCGACTTTAATCTGATTATTCCCGATTCGCCGTCAGTTGACACCGTGGCTGATGAGGTGCGGCTTGAGCTTGAGTTTGTGGCGACCCTCGTGGGCTAATTGACGGGGGATCGGGCAATGGCTATAATGGCGCGAGTTTTGGCAGCGTAAGGTCAGGAGACAGCAATGAGCGTGCAGAGCACCCGTGGCCGCCGGGTCAAGGCAGCCAAACAGAACAATTTACTCTATTTGTACATCGCGGTTGGCGTGGTGGCGGTCTTGGCCCTCACTGCGCTGATCGTCTTCCTCACCCGCAATCAGGGCGAAGTCAAAACGCCGACTGCGCCGGTTGGGCGCACGGCTGAAGGGTTCTATTACAAGGGCAACCCCGACGCGCCGGTGAAGGTGATTGCGTTTGAAGACTACCAGTGCCCCGGCTGCGCGTTCTTTACCCGCAGCCTCGAGCCGATCCTCGAACGTGATTACATCAATACCGGCAAGGTGCAGTTTATCTACCACGAGCTACCGCTGACCAATATTCATCCCAATGCTGTTGCGGCTGCCGAAGCCGCCCGCTGCGCCGGTGATCAAGGCAAGTTCTGGGAGATGCACAGCCAAATCTTCGCCAACCAGAGCATTTGGGCCCAACTCAGTTCGCCGCTGAATACCTTTAGCGGCTACGCCGGCATCGTGGGCATCGACCGCGCCAAGTTCGATGCGTGTATGCAAGCCGGCACCCATCGCGAGGCGATTTTAGCCGCAGCGCAATCGGCTGCCGAGCTCGGCGTGCAGGCTACGCCGTCGTTCAGCGTGAATGGCCAACTGGTCGATTCGAGCCGGCTGTTTACCGCGATTGACGCTGCGCTGCGCGCTGCTGACCGCTGATGGTCACTATCCGGTGTTTGGCCGCCACACGAATGCGTTGTTCGTGGCTATTCTCTTCTCGACGGCGGCCTTGACGCGCCGCCGTCGCCGGCCTATAATGGGCCGGCTTTTCGACATGAGTGAGGAGCAGGGCAACCGTGCAAAACCGTAATCTTTCAGCGCTGATATTGATTATTGTCGTGACTGGGCTGGCGCTGGCCGTTAATTTTGCCCCCAACAACAATTTCTTGGGCCGCGATGTGAGCGTGCGGCTTGGCCTTGACTTGCAAGGCGGCATTCAAGTCTTGTTGCGCTCGGCTGATCCTAATGCCACCCCCGAACAGATTGCCACTGCCGCCGGTGTGATCGAGCAGCGCGTCAATGCGCTTGGCGTTGGTGAGACGGTGGTGCAGCGGGCCGGCAATGACCGCATCATCGTCGAATTACCCGGCGTGGCTAACCCCGAACAGGCGATTGAGACGTTGCGTGGTACTGGCCGGCTTGAGTTTATCGATTCGCAGGGCCAATATTTGGCCGACGGCGCGATTGTGCGCACCTCAAGCAGTCCCAACCCGCCGCAACTGCTCGAAAGTGGTACTGTCACCGATGTGAATAGCCTCGGCCCGATTTATCAGAGCATCACCGACGGCGCCGATCTCGATACCAGCGCCGTGCAGCCGACCTTCTCGCAGGGTGGCGCGCTTGGCAGCCGCCCAGCGGTCTCGTTTGCCTTCCGCGGCGAGTCGGCCCGCCGCTTGGCCACCTTTACCGCTGCCAACGTTGGCCGCCCGATGTGTATCGTGCTCGATAATGTGGTGGTGAGCTGCCCGGTAATCAACGCCGCGCTTACTGATGGCTCCGGGGTGATTGAGGTAACGACCGAGGCCGAACGCAATCAGATTTTTAATAAGCTGAAGTATGGCGCGTTGCCAGTGCCGCTGGTGATCGAGACCAGCCGTACCGTGACCGCGACCCTCGGTCAAGAGAGTGTAGCCGCGAGTATCGTGGCCGGTATCATTGGCTTGTCGGTGGTCGCGATCTTTATGATCCTCTTCTACCGCGGCCCCGGTCTGATCGCGACGATCGCGCTCTTGATTTATACCGCCATCAGCTTTGCCATTTACCGCCTGATCCCGGTGACGCTGACTCTGCCGGGTATTGCTGGCTTTATCCTCTCGATCGGGTTGGCGGTCGATGCGAACGTGCTGATCTTTGCCCGCTTGCGCGAAGAGTACCGCCGGGGCCGTGATATTCGCAATGCACTAGAGTTGGGGTTTGTCGAGTCATGGCCGGCCATCCGCGACTCGAGCGTGTCTACCCTGATTACCAGCATTGTGCTGTTTATGTTCGGCAACAGTTTCGGCGTCAGCTTGATCAAAGGGTTTGCGCTCACGCTTGGTCTCGGTATTGTGATCAGTCTTTTTACTGCCGTGATTGTGACCCGCACCTTCTTGCGCGTCGTGTTGCCGTTGTTTAGCGATGAACGCGCATGGTGGTTCGGCGTCGATCGCCGCGAGACCGCACCGGCGGCGACGGCGGCTTCCTAGCGGGTGAGTAGGCGCAAGCGTGCAACGAATCGTATCCGTGACACTGGAGTAACGTCACTATGGAACATCTCGTCCGCCGTCGCTATTGGTGGTTTGCGTTTTCACTCTTGGTTATTTTGCCCGGTCTGTATATGCTGTTCTTGCACCCGCTCATCACGACCGGGAGGTTTGCGATTGGCTTGCGGCCAAGCATTGATTTCGCCGGCGGCGCGTTGTGGGAGTTGCGCTTTCCTGATACGACGCCGGAGTCATTGACGACCGACCGCATCGCGCAGGCGTTCGCCGCCGGCGGGTTTGAGGGCGCACAGGTACAACTAAGCCCAACCACTGTTGATGGCCGTCCCGTGGCGGCAGCGCTGGTGCGCACCCGCCCGCTCAGCGAGTCGGATCCGAATAGCGAGATCGAGGCGGTGATGAAGGCATTGACCGATGCCTTCGGCACCGTCACCCGCGAACGGCTTGAGAGCGTTGGCCCCACGGTCAGCGCCGAGTCGACCCGCAGCGCCGTGATCGCGGTGCTCGGCGCGTCGCTGGTGATCCTGCTCTATCTGACGTGGGCCTTCCGCAAAGCGCCGCATCCGGTGCGCTACGGTGTCTGCGCGCTGATTTCGATGCTGCACGATGTGTTGGTGGTGCTTGGCATCGCCGCTATCCTCGGCGTGGCGATCGGGCTTGAAGTTGATGCCCTCTTCCTGACCGCGCTACTCACGACGCTGAGCTTCTCGGTTCACGATACGATTGTGGTCTTTGACCGCATTCGCGAGAATTTGCTCAACCGCCATCCCGCCGAGACGTTCGACGATATTGTCAATCATAGCCTCGTGCAGACGCTGCCGCGATCGATCAATACCCAATTGACGACCTTCTTTACCCTCACGGCGCTGTTGCTGTTCGGCGGCGACACCATCCGCAATTTTGTGTTGATGCTGCTAATCGGCCTGATCAGTGGTACCTATTCGTCGATCTTCAACGCTGCCCAGTTGCTGGTGGTGTGGGAGCATCGCGAGTGGCGGAATTGGTTTGGCCGTGGCCGCCGCGGTGAAGCCGCCCAAGCGGTGTAATATCAAGGCGCCTGGAGAGCCGGACGGCTGTCCGGCTCCGCAACGGCGCAGAGATGTTTAACGCAACGGCGCAAAGATCGCAGAGGACGCGAAGTATTTGATAGGTGGAACCCAAGCGTACTTGTGCCCCATCCATCATCCACCCTCTGCGACCTTTGCGTTCTCTGCGTCTTTGCGTTTTACCCTCTGCGTTCTTTGCGTTCTCTGCGTCTTTGCGTTTTTACCCTCTGCGTTCTTTGCGCTCTCTGCCTCACTTCGCGCAACTTTTGCCGATCTGGCGCGGTTTCTTATATAGAGACCGTTGTTGAGAGCGCAATCACGTATGCACGACATCACCCGCTACTACCTTGGTTTTAACCTTGTACCCGGCATCGGCCCGCTCCGGCTCGCGCGCCTGATCGAGCAGTGCGGCTCGGTGGCGGCAGCGTGGCATGCCGATGAACCCGATATGATCGCCGCCGGGTTAGACGCGCGCAGTATGGCTGGCTTGCGCGCGGCCCGCCAGACCATCGACCTCGACGCCGAGCTGGCCCGGTTGCGTGCCGCCGGCGTGATGCCGGTGGCGATCACCGATCCGATCTACCCGCCGCTACTCCGCATGATTCCAGCCCCACCGCCATTGCTCTACGTGCGCGGCACGCTGACGCCAGCCGACCAACGGGCAGTGGCCATCGTCGGCACGCGCCAGCCGAGCACCTATGGCCGCGAAGTGACCCGCCGGCTGGCCCGCGATCTCGCCGCCGCCGGGATCACGATTGTCAGCGGGTTAGCGTTAGGCATTGATACGATCGCCCATACTGCCGCCCTTGAGGCCGGCGGACGCACGATTGCCGTGCTGGCGTGCGGCGTCGATCGGGTCTACCCTGAACGGAACCGCGTGCTGGCCGAGCGGATCACGACCGCCGGCGCGCTAATCAGCGACTACCCGCTCGGCACGCCACCCGCGCCGCTCAACTTTCCCCCGCGCAACCGGATTATCGCCGGCTTGAGTCTGGCCACGCTGGTGGTAGAAGCCGGCGAACAGAGCGGTGCGCTGATTACCGTGCAGTTTGCGCTCGATCAAGGGCGCGACGTCATGGCCGTGCCGGGATCGATCTTTAACCCGCTCAGCGCCGGCCCGCACCGTCTCATCCGCGAAGGAGCGGCGCTAGTCACCGATGCAAGTGATGTGTTGGCGGCGCTTGGTCTCGATGGGCCGCACCGGCCTGACGAGTCGCCGCTGGAGCTGGCTCTCACCGCCGAAGAAGAGGCGATCTACCGGGCCGTCGAAGCCGAGCCGCAGCACATTGACGCCATTGGCCGCGCCGCCGGCCTGCCGGCAGCCGCCACCGCCGCCGCATTGGCGTTGTTGGAACTGAAGGGGATCGTGCGCCAAGTTGCACCGTTCTACTACTCACGAGGCCGATAAGAGGAGGGAGTGGGGAATGGGGCAGAGTGGTGAATAGCCGCAAAAAGACCCAAAAGGCGCAAAAAATGGTTGCATTTGTGTCTTTTGTGTCTCTTTGTGGCTATTCCGCCAACAAGCCTCTGCGCACCTTCACGTCCTCTGCGACTTAAAAAGGGAGTGGGGGGGTGCGTCCCCACCTGTCATTGCGAGGGGCCTATCCCCCGCAGCAACCTCCCGCGTCAGCGGCAGCAATACCTGAGGACACGAATCTCGTGCTCGCGAGGGATTGCTTCGCCGCCTCCGGCGGCTCACAATGACAGGGGGAAGGCGGAAAGCGCACCGCTCCCGTGTTCGCAGGGGATTGCTTCGCTCCGCTGGCGCTCCGCTCGCAATGACAGGGGGAAGGCGGAAAGCGCACCGCTCCCGTGTTCGCAGGGGATTGCTTCGCTCCGCTGGCGCTCCGCTCGCAATGACAGGGGGAAGGCGGAAAGCGCACCGCTCCCGTGCTCGCGGGGCAGGAGCGAAAAGGTTGAATAGCCACGAAAAAACGCAAAAGGCACAAAAAATGGTTACATTTGTGTCTTTTGGGTCGCTTCGTGGCTATTCCGCCAACAAACCTCTGCGCCCCTTCGCGTCCTTCGCGCCTTTGCGTTAAGCATCTCTGCGCCTTTGCTCCCTCTGCGCCTTAAAAATCGAACGCGGCTTCAGGCCGGTCGGCAAAGGCATCAACCAGCATGCGGCGAGTGCGGGTCAGCAACGGCGGCAACCGGTTCGGGTCGAAAAAGCCGACATTCACATTCTCGTGACCGGCCTGCTGCAACTCGCCACCAACGATCCGGGCCGCAAAAAAGATTGCCAAAATCTGCGACTGATCGCCGTTGGGGTAACTCCACGCAAAATCGGGGCCGCTATAGATCCCAATCAGCTTAAATGGCTCTAAAATCAAACCAGTCTCTTCATGCACTTCGCGCACCAAGGCCCGCGCCGGCGACTCATCAAGGCTGATCGTTCCTCCCGGCACATCCCACAGCATCACATCGGCGCGCCGGCATAGCAATATCTGCCCCGCTTCATTGCGGACAAACCCGCTCGCGCGCACTTGCAGAATGCGTTGATGGCCAACGTAGCTGCGCAGCCAGCGTGTGTATTTCACGGTCATATCCGGCTCCTGTTGAGAATAGCCCCAACGATTGCAAAAATGAAAGATCTAGCGAGGTTTCTATCGCTTTGCTCAAGTTGACGGCTATTATAGCACTTCTCACTACGAAGCAATGTGTGCTGTCCAGCAAGCAAGCGACCGGTGACGAGGATAAAAACCTACAAGAAGAACCGCACTCCCTACTCCCTTCTCCCCACTCCCTCATACCTGTCCCTTCAACCACGCCATCAATGCTAGGCTCTGCGGACGATCGCTCAGGCGCACCCAGCTCAACTGGCGCTGCACCACCAGATCGGGAATATTGAGCACTTCGAGCTTGCGGGCAATCACCTCGGCCTTAATCGTGACGCGCGATACCATGCTCAGACCCAATCCGGCGCTCACCGCCTGTTTCACCGCCTCGGTGCTGCCCAGCTCCATCACTGGACGGATCGTAATTCCGCGCGCCGCTAACGTCTGCTCCATCACCTCGCGCGTGCCCGAACCGGGTTCGCGCAAAATAAACGGCGCGCCGTTGAGTTCGGCGCAAGGCACATGGGCGCGCCGGCTGAGCGGGTGATCGGGTGGGGCGATCACCACCAGCTCGTCGTTGCGCCATGGGGTAATCTGAAGATGTTCCTGTGGCGTGACCGGCCCTTCCACGTAAGCAATATCGATCCGGTAGGCGAAGAGGTGTTCAAGCACCTGTTGGGTATTGCCAATATCGAGAAACAGCTCAATCCCCGGATATTGGCGGTGGTACGCGCCTAGCAACGGCGGCAATAAATAGATGCCAATCGTACTGCTAGCCCCAATGGCCAGCCGGCCCCGTTGCAAGCCGCGCAACTCTTTGAGCGCCTCGACCGCTAATCGTTCGTGGGCAAAGATCCGGCGGGCATGCTCGCCGAGGATCGCGCCAGCTTCGGTCGGAGCCACCCCGCGCGCGCGTCGCTCAACGAGCACGGTATTGAGTTGTCGCTCAAGCTCTTGGACGGCCCGCGATACCGCTGATTGGCTCATCGTCAGCGCGTCGGCAGCGCGCGTAAAGCTGCCATGGTCGAGCACCGCAACGTAGATCCGCAACAGGTGCAGGTTGAGGGTCACGTTCATGCCTCACAATTACGATGAGTGAATACGAATGGCTGCATTGTACCATGCAGATGAAAGGATAGATAATCATGGAGTGCGGCAGTCAAACTGCCGCACTCCATACGGGATCGCTGCCGTGTTGCAGGTATACACTCATTCGATGCCTCTCATCGAAAATATCTGCTTGTTCGATGAGCAGGTTTCTGTTACGATATAATTCAATCGAGATCTTATCCTCATAGCCAGAAAGAGCTGGCCATGACAAACTACGGCTTCCTCATCGATCAGCGGAAGTGTATCGGCTGCCATGCGTGTAGCACGGCGTGCAAATCGGAAAATGAGGTTCCGCTCGGCGTCTACCGCACATGGGTCAAGTATGTCGAGACTGGTACGTTTCCTAACACCCGCCGCCACTTCCAAGTCACTCGCTGCAACCACTGCGCCAATCCGCCCTGTGTCCGCATTTGTCCCGTGACCGCGATGTACCAGCGCACTGACGGCATCGTTGAGTTCGATCCGAAGGTGTGCATCGGCTGCAAAGCCTGTATGCAGGCGTGCCCTTACGACGCGATCTACATTGATCCGGAAACGCACAACGCGGCTAAGTGCCACTTCTGCGCCCATCGGGTTGATCAGGGTCTCAAGCCGGCCTGCGAGATTGTCTGCCCCGAACAGGCGATCATCTCTGGTGACCTTGATGATCCGAACAGCTTGATCAGCCAGTTGATCGCCCGCGAGCCGGTGTCGGTACGCAAGCCCGAACAGGGCACCGCGCCGAAGTTGTTCTATATCGACGCTGATCAGACCACGTTGACGCCAACCGCCTCAACCACTAGCTCGACCTTCATGTGGGCCGATGTGGTCAGCGAGCAGTTGGTAGGCCATCACCATGGCAACGGCAATGGCCGGGTGAAGGCTGCCCGTGAGGTCATCCCGCTCACTGCCGCTTCGGGTGCAACGATCCGCCCGCCGCGCGAGCAGGGTTTGGGGGTTGGTCAGAGCGCGTTGATGATGGGTGGACGGGTGGCCGGCCACATGGTGCAGACGGCCTACAATGCCCAGCACAAGATTCCATGGCATTGGCCGGTGCCAGCCTATCTGGTCACGAAGGGGATCGGGAGCGGCGTCTTTTTGGCGATTGCCGCCGCCGTCGGATTGGGATTGGCGCCGCTGGCCGCGCCGCTGCTGGCGACGGCGCTCTTTGTCAGCCTGCTCTTTATCGGCATTACCACCGGCTTGCTGGTCTTTGACCTCGATAAGCCGCACATGTTCTTGACCATTCTCACCCGCCCGCAGTGGCGCAGTTGGTTGACCCGCGGCGCGTTTATCCTGATCGGCTTTACCGGCGTGGCCGGGTTGTGGTTCCTCGCCGAAGCCGGGGCGGCCTTTAATGTGTGGCCGGAAACGGCCATTGCTGGGTTGCGCCCGCTCTTTGCGTGGGTGGGCATCCCGCTGGCAGTGATGGCCGCGATCTACACCGCCTTCCTCTTCGCCCAAGCCGAAGGCCGCGACCTCTGGCAAAGCCCGCTCTTGCCGGCCCACCTGCTGGTGCAGGCCTTGATGGTTGGGGCGGGGACGCTGCTGCTCATGGCGCCATTGATGGCGATGCCGGCTGAATTCCTCACCCTGCTCGGCTGGCTGTTCGCCGGCGGCCTTGCGCTCGATCTCTTTATGCTGCTGTTGGGCGAATTCGGTATTCCGCATGCCAGCGAAGTTGCGGCCCGCGCCGCTCACGACATTAGCCACGGTCGCTACCGCCGCCACTTCTGGCAGGGTGCGATCGGGTTGGGCCACGTCGTGCCGATCGCCTTGATCGCGCTGGCCTTGCTCGCGCCTGCCTTGGCTGCGCCGCTCTTAGCGGTGGCTGGGTTGGCCGCCATTGCTGGTCTGTACGCCTTTGAATATGCGTTTGTTATGGCGCCGCAACACGTGCCGAACAGTTAGGAAAGGTGTGGTCATGGCGACGTCATTGCTTAATCGTTTGTTAGGAACGCTCAGCCAGAAGCCGCAAGCGCGGGTCGAACCGCTGGCCCCGCCGGTCGACCGGTATGTCACCAGCGATGCGCCGGCAACCGTGCCGGCTAGCACGGAGTTGCGTGACTATCCGCCGGTCGAACGCTGGAATGACTGGACGGAGTACGATCCGAAGCTGTGGCCGCAGAAGGTGGCCCGCCGTTATACGCTGGTGCCGACGATCTGCTTCAATTGCGAGAGCGCCTGCGGCCTGCTCGCCTATGTTGATGTCGAGACGCTCAAGATCAAGAAGTTTGAGGGTAATCCGCTCCATCCCGGCAGCCGGGGCCGCAACTGCGCCAAGGGGCCGGCGACGCTCAACCAAGTCTACGACCCCGACCGCATCCTCTACCCGCTGAAGCGGGCCGGTAAGCGCGGTGAAGGCAAGTGGGTGCGCGTCTCGTGGGACGAGGCGCTCAACGAGATTGCCGGACGCATTCGCAAGGCGATTATCGAGAAGCGCCAGACTGAGGTCATCTACCACGTCGGTCGCCCCGGCCACGATGGGATTATGGAGTGGGTGCTGCCGGCGTGGGGGGTTGACGCCCACAACTCGCACACCAATGTCTGTTCGTCGGGGGCGCGCTGCGGGCAAGCGATGTGGATGGGGTACGACCGGCCTTCGCCCGATCACGCCAATGCCCGCGTGATTTTGCTGATCAGCTCACACCTCGAAACCGGCCACTACTTCAACCCGCATGCCCAGCGCATTATGGAAGGCAAGATGGCCGGCGCCAAGCTGATCGTGCTCGATACCCGCCTCTCGAATACGGCCTCGCTGGCCGATGAATGGCTCTCGCCGTGGCCGGGCAGCGAGACGGCGATCTTGTTGTCCATCGCTAACTATCTCATCCGCACCGGCCAGTACAACCGCGACTTTGTGCGCCGCTGGGTGAATTGGGATGCCTATCTGCGCGCCGAACATCCCGGCACGCCGGTCAGCTTCGAGCATTTCGAGATGAAGCTGCAAGAGCTGTACGCCCAATACACCTTCGAGTTCGCCGCCCAAGAGAGCGGGGTCAGCGCCGAGCAGATCGAGCGGGTGGCGAAGATCATCGCCCGCTGCGAAGGCAAATTGGCCACCCATAGCTGGCGCAGCGCCACCAGCGCCAACCTCGGCGGCTGGATGGTCGCCCGCTGCCTCTGGTTCCTCAATGTTCTCACTGGCTCGATCGGCGTCGAAGGCGGCACCTCGGCCAACGTCTGGGATAAGTGGATCCCGCGCCACCCCAACATGGCGCCGCACCCGAAGGTCTGGAACGAGTTGACGTGGCCGGAAGAGTACCCGCTCACCTTCTACGAATTGAGTTATCTCTTGCCACACCTCCTCAAAGAAAATCGCGGCAAGATTGACACCTACTTCACCCGCGTCTACAACCCATTGTGGACGAACCCCGACGGCATGAGCTGGCTGGAAGTGCTGACCGACGAGAGCAAGATCGGTTTGCACGTCCATCTCTCGCCGACGTGGAGCGAGACCGGTTGGTTCGCCGATTACATCTTGCCGATGGGGGTCGGGGCCGAGCGCCACGATATGATGAGCCAAGAGACCCATGCCGGTTGCTGGATCGCCTTCCGCCAGCCGGTGTTGCGCGAGGCGCTGCGGCGGTTGGGCAAGCCGGTCAAAGATACCCGCGAAGCCAACCCCGGCGAGGTGTGGGAAGAGACCGAGTTCTGGATCGAGCTGTCGTGGCGGATTGACCCCGACGGCAGCCTCGGCATCCGCAAGACCTTTGAAAGCCCGTACCGGCCCGGCCAGAAGATTACGGTCGATGAGCTGTACGGGTGGATGTTCGAGAATCACGTGCCCGGTTTGCCCGAAGCGGCGGCGAAAGAGGGTCTCACGCCGCTAGAGTATATGCGGCGCTACGGCGCATTCGAGCTGCGCAAAGGCGCGATGCCGACCTTCGACAAACCGCCAAGCCCAAGCGAACTGGCCAACGCGACCATCGACCCCGACACCAAGATCGTCTATACCAAGACGCCGGCCCAGCCGTCGTCGAATATCACGCCGCTGCCTTACTTCGAGCCAGACCCCGAACGCGGGAGACCGATCGGCATCCAGCTCGAAGACGGCACAATTGCGACCGGCTTCCTCACCCCGTCGCGCAAACTTGAGTTCTACTCGACGACGCTGCGCGATTGGGGGTGGCCTGAATACGCCATTCCGACCTACATTCACAGCCACGTTCACCCCAGCAAGGTGGATCGGAACAAGAACGAAGTCGTGCTGCTCTCGACCTTCCGCTTGCCGACGCTGATCCACACCCGCAGCGGCAACGCCAAGTGGCTGTACGAGATCAGCCACAAGAACCCGGTCTGGATCCATACCAGCGACGCCGAGCGGCTCGGACTGCGCACCGGCGATCTGATCAAGGTCATCACCGAGATCGGCTACTTCGTCGATCGGGTCTGGGTGACGGAAGGCATCCGTCCCGGTGTGATCGCCTGTTCGCACCACTTGGGGCGCTGGCGGTTGCAAGAAGACGGCGGCGGCAAGCTCTCGACCGCGCTGGTTGATCTCAAGCAAGAGGGCGAAGGCAAATGGCGGATGCGCCAAGTCCACGGCATCAAGCCCTACCAGAGCGAAGACCCCGATACGGCGCGGATCTGGTGGGAAGATGCCGGCGTGCATCAGAACCTGACCTTCTCGGTGCATCCTGACCCGATCAGCGGCATGCACTGCTGGCACCAGAAGGTGCGGATCGAACCAGCCGGCCCGAATGACCGCTACGGCGACATTTTTGTCGATACCAAGCGGGCGCACGAAGTCTACCGCGAATGGTTGGCGATGACCCGTCCGGCGTCGAAGGTCTCGCCCGACGGCTTGCGCCGGCCACACTGGCTGCTGCGTCCGTTCCGTCCGGCGCGTGAAGCGTACCTGTTGCCGAGGAAAAAGTCGTGACGGCGTATTCTGAATTGGCGGCCCGTCAGGCGTTAGCCAGCCTGATTGGCCGCCTGCTGCTCACGCCGCCTTCCGCCGACCTGTGGGCGGAGGCGGCGACGTTGCCAGAACTGGCTGAGGTGATGGGCGACGGGCGCGAGGCGCTCGCTGTCGCCTATGAATATCTGGTCGGGCGCAACGTCTACCCCTACGAGTCGCTCTACCGCGACGAAGAGCTGATGCTCAACACCGCCGCCGCCGAGCGAGTGGCGGCCTTGTACGAGGCATGCGGTTTTGTCCCTGACCCCAACGTAGGCGCGCCTGACCATTTGGGGTTGGAACTGACCGTGCTGGCGCGCCTGATCGCAACTGAAGCCGCTGCGCAGGCCAACGGCGACGCCGCGCTGCGCAGTTGGGCGCGGCGGCAGGCCGCGACGTTGCTGCGCCAGCATCTCGCCGGTTGGGCGCCGATTTGGGCGCGCACGGTGCAACGCATTCCGGCCCATCCCTTTTATCAGACGGTGGCCGGTTTAGTGGTGGAATTGATCGGCAGCGAACTTGAGCGGCTGGCCGGCGAGCCGGTCGCCGTCCAAGAGTACATACCCCTGCAACCGGCCACCCCCCACGATGAAGAGACCGATCTGAGCGCGCTGATCCGCCATCTGATCACGCCGGTCAAAGCTGGCTTCTTCCTCAGCCGGGCCGACTGCTCGGCGCTGGCGCGGCAGCTCGGTTTCGCCATCCCGATCGGCGACCGCTTTAGCATGGCGCGCACCCTGTTCGAGACTGCCGGCCAGTTCGATCAGGTCGAAGGGTTGATCAGCGCCCTTCAAGACATTATGTCAAGCGAAGCTGCAGAGCTGCGCCGGCTGATCGCCACCCAACCGGTATGGGATGCGGCCTTGCAACCGTGGCTCGCGCGATTGGCAGACAGGCGCTGGTTGGCGGTGAGTTAAGGTTGCCCCCACCCCGTGCCCCTCCCCCGCTGGGGGAGTTGCCCCCACCCCCAACCCCGCTCCCGCTGGGGGAGGGGTGGAGAATAGCCACGAAAAGACACAAAAGACACAAAAACGTGCTATTCTTGTGTCTTTTGGGTCGCTTTGTAGCTATTTGACTCCGTGCCCTCACCCCCATTCCCTCTCTCACTAGCGCGGGAGAGGGGCGCTACTCGCTTCCGCTCCTGTTATGCCTCGTTCGCCCATCGCGCAGCTCCCCCTCTCCCGCCGTGCGGTGGGAGAGGGGGTTGGGGGGTGAGGGAGTCAAACGCAAAGGCGCATGGTCGAGCCGGA
>NZ_LWQS01000031.1 GCF_001650695.1 Chloroflexus islandicus | reverse complement strand
GTCCCATCGCTGACGTTCAGGATATAAATCTCGAAGTCGCCGTCGCGGTCGCTGGCGAAGGCCAATTGGCGGCCATCGGGCGACCACGTCGGGGCGTCGTCGGTGGCGGGATGGTTGGTCAGGCGGCGGACATTGCTGCCGTCGATGTTCATCACGTAAATCTCCCAGTTGCCGTCGCGGTCGCTGGCGAATGCGATCTGCTTGCCGTCGGGAGAAACGCGGGCGAAGCGGTCGTTGGCCGGGTGGTTGGTCAGGTTGCGGAATGTAACAAACTCAATCTCTACGAAGTCATCGTCATAACTATTATACTGTAGCTGAACTTGGTAGATCTCAGCGTTACCTTGGCAGATATAAACCCAGACAAGGCTTCGTCCATCTGGCGACCATGTAGGTGTTTCGATCTCACAGCCTCCCGTGAAAAAATGATACGCTTGCATTGTGCCGTGCGGCGGGATGGTCAAACGGCGGAGATAGATGCTAGGCGACCCATCACGCATCGAAATAAAGGCTAGTATATTGCCGTCGGGTGAAACGGCGGCATTATATTCGCTGCCTATGACACTCCAGTAATCATAATTCGGTGGAATTGGCGTGCCATCATTGTTACTGTAGCTTACCCGAATCACTTCAGCTCCCGGTGCTTGCTCGCCAGCGTTGGCAGCGATCGCATTGAGCAGATAGATCTGACGGTACTGCGAGTTGTTACGCCGTGAGTCGACGACGAGATATTGTTGGTTTTGCTCCCAACTGCGCCGCCATGAATAGGCGACCGTTTCGCCGTTGTTGAAGGTCAGCCGCTGGCCGCCGCCGTTGAAATTGGCCCGGTAGAGTTCCCAATGGCTGCCGGTGTCGATATCCGAAGCGTAGATGAGAGGAGTGACCGGATCGGGATCAACCCACGGCATACCGAGGTGCGGGTAGCGCCACTGGAAATAGTGCTGACCCACATTGCCCATCTCGACTTGATAGGCGGGCGGATTGTCAGGGGTATACGTCAGCACGCGCCGCTCAAAAAGCTGCACGAGCACATCGCGCTCGGTATCGCCGACAACAGCGCGTGTCCAATAGGGATCAGTGATCGGGTAGCCGATCGCAAACAGCCAATCGACAATCGGGCCGGTGGTAATGCGGCCATTCTCGATCACACGCCCGCGTTGGTTCATGAAATCCCAAAAGATGCGCGGAATGTTGTGACCGGTGATAGTGCTGTATTGCACAATCGTGGTTTCAGGGCGAGCTAGATCAGGTCGATTGCTCACATTACCGCCCCGTTCGATGGTTGCACTGACGCGCTGTTTCAAACGTTGCGGGTCGCGGTAGCCATTATCAGTAGTTGCAACAGTTGCAAAGTCGTGATAACTGGGTGCGATGGGGTTTGTTTTTCGTGGATTCCCGGCTACCGGCACATCTGAACTTCCTATGTCTATAGCGTCAAGTGGATTATCGCTGAATTGCTGGCGTCCGCAAACGAGCTCTTTTACTAAAAGTCCATTGGTGACGATCCCATCAGATGGATTGTTAATCTCCATCCTTGCTTTATCAAAATATTGGACGGTGCGCAGGCTATTTGGACTATTGAGATAAAACTCTCCGTAATCAAACCACGGCGCCGGCCCCCAATACCACGTGCGCCCGCCGCGCACCGCCTCGCTGTCGGTGCGGCTCCAAATCACGGCGAAGCGCGGATCGGCGAACTCGTGGCGATCGGCGAAGGGCGCTGCTGAGAGGAATGTTGTGTTCGTCAGCATGGCAGCGCCTAGTACGAGGATAACGATCACTCGATGAATGAGTCGCATTGCAGCACCTCCGTAGGTAGGAGGGGGTATGGGCAGATGTAAACCTGCCCGTACCCTCGTCCTATTCGCCCGTATGGGGTCATGGGGTGGTTTGCCATCCGGGGGCGGATTGCCATCCGCCCCTACGAATGCTTGGGGACGCACAGCCGTGCGGGGACGCACAGCCGTGCGTCTCTACTGGGCCCACAACGGCCAGCGGTCTTGAGCGGCGTTTTGGGTCACTTGTTGGGTTATGACTCCATCGCTAACGTTCAGGATATAAATCTCAAAGTCGCCGTCGCGGTCGCTGGCGAAGGCGAGCCGGTTGCTATCGGGCGACCACGTGGGGCCATCATCGGTGGCGGGATGGTTGGTCAGACGGCGGACATTGCTGCCGTCGGCGTTCATCACGTAGATCTCCCAGTTGCCGTCGCGGTCGCTGCCAAAGGCGACCAACTTACCGTCAGGCGAGACGCGGGCGAAGCGGTCGTTGGCCGCGTTGTTGGTCAGGTTGCGGATGTTCACCGGCTCAACCCCGGCATAGAGCGTATCAATGTAGTAGTAACGAACATCGGCCCGGTAGATCTCGAAGTTACCCTCGCAGTTTGTGACCCAGAACAGGCTGCGGCCATCGGGCGACCATGTTGGTGTTTCGACGGTGCAGGCTGGGTCATAAGAGGTGATCTGCTGGGCAAAGCCGCGCAGCGGGATATTCAGCCGGCGGAGGTAGAGTTGCGGTGCGCCGGTTCGTTCTGAGACGAATACCATCAGATTGCCGTCAGGCGAAACCATGGCGTTGTATTCACTGCCGGGGGTGGTTGAGTAATCATTATCCGGCGGTGGGAAGGCGCCATCGTTGTTGCTGTAGCTAATGCGGAGGACGCCAGCTCCCGGCGCTCGTTCGCCCGCATCGGCGGCAATCGCGTTGAGGGCGTAGATCTGGCGATAGGTGGGGCTATTGCGCCGCGAGTCAACGATCAGGTATTGTTGGGCCGGATCCCAACTGCGCCGCCACGAGAAAGCAACCGTCTCGCCATTGTTGAAGGTCAGGCGTTGGCCGCCACCGTTGAAATTGGCCCGGTAGAGTTCCCAGTAGCTGCCGGTGTCAATATTCGAGGCGTAGATCAGCGGTGTCACCGGATCAGGTGCGGCCCACGGCGTGCCGAGGTGCGGGTAACGCCACTGGAAGTAGTGCTGGCCGACGTTGCCCATCTCGACCTGATAGCCAGCCGGGTTGTCAGGGGTGTAGGTCAGTACGCGCCGCTCGAAGAGCTGCACCAGCACATCGCGCTCGGTGTCGCCGACCACCGCCCGCGTCCAGTAGGGATCGGTGATTGGATAGCCCATCGCAAACAGCCAGTCTACAATCGGCGCTGTTACGATACGACCATTCTCCATGACCCGTCCACGCTGGTTCATAAAGTCCCAGAAGACCTTCGGAATGTTGTGGCCGGTCACGCTGTTGTATTGGACGATCGTTGTTTCGGGTTTGGCGAGGTCATCGCGCACGCTGAGGTTGCCGCTGCGCGAGATGACAGTATTCACTCGCTGGTTGAGACGCGACGGATCGCGGTAGCCATTGTCGATCGTGGCAATGCCGGCGAAGTCACGATAGCCGGGAGCGATGGTGTTCGCTGCGCGCGGGTTGCCGGCCACCGGCACATCCGACCCTTCGCGATAGCTCACATCGTAAGGATCGTCACCGAGCTGCATGCGCCCGCTAATGAGTTCTTTCACCAGCAAGCCATTCGTGACAATGCCTTCAGCCGGATTGTTGATCTCCATCCGCGCCTTGTCGAAATACTGCACGGTGCGCGCGCTATTGGGGCTTTGCCGGTAAAATTCGCCGTAATCAAACCACGGCCCCGGCCCCCAATACCACGTGCGCCCGCCCCGCACCGCCTCGCCGTCGGTGCGCGTCCAGACTGCCGCAAAGCGCGGGTCGGCAAACGTGGTGCGACCAGAGAAGGGCGCTGCCATCAGTGATGTCGTGCCACTGATCATCAGCGCCACCATCAGGATGATCGCACTCCAGAGAATACGCAGCCGGTTCATACAAGCCTCCTTCGCTTATGCCACTGCTGCTGTTACGTATAGAATACGACGCAAAAATGAGAAAAGTTCCTACATTTTGCTGAGAATTTCGTAGAAAGATAGTGATGGTGGGCTGATAGTTGATAACAGAAGTGATAATATAATTCGTTTTAAGGTTTATAGTACAATTTTTAACAAGTAAAAATTTCGTTAAAAATATGAAGTTTGATGTTTTTATTTTATAATTTGTGCATTTTGGTGCAATTTATTTGGATGTAGACATAAAATCTATTCGATCAGGGATTTTATTTGATTGACTTGCCGTTCAGAGTCATTGGGGGGAATCACAGCTATAGATTAAGTACGATGGAACATCCAGTCTAGCTGTGCATGTGGCGGTAGGCGTCTGAATATCAGGCTGACAGATAGTTGCATAGGGATGTGGTGCGCTTGTTTCGTGTGCAGTGGGACGTTACATACCGTCATCGATGCGCTAGGTAGGTTGGGTGTCAGGATATGGGCCAAGGAAGCGTTCACCGTCAAAGTGGATGATGTGATCAGGATTGTCAGCAATCCAAACTTCCGTTTCCCATGAAATCTGATCTAAAAATCGGCGCATTGTCTTCCGATCGCTGAACGCAGTGACGAAGACTAAACCGGCAGTATCATTCTTAAACAGATCTTTTAGCTCTTTGCGCCGCTTGCCGTCAATTGGGCCGGCGCTGGTGACAGCTTCAATGAGCAGAATCCAGTTGCGACTGGGATCATACACGATCACGTCGGGCATTTTAGCAGCAGAATTGAGCTTGATACCCAGTTCTTCGAGGTAAGTATCATCCCTATATGCGAGACGAGTATCGCCGACGTAAATAACGATCCCGTTCTTTGCGAATCTTGGGCAAAATTTTTCAATAATGTCTTTGATTAGTGGATTCTGACCACCGGGAGATAGATGTATCACTTGGCTAGGCGAGAGATGTATTTGGATGTCTGCTGTTTTGCGCACTCGCTCTAGCTCTTGTTTGATGGTTTCTTGAGCTTTTAAATAATTTGTTAGGGTTTCGTGTCATTGATCAGTGTTGAATGATTGAAGTAGTTGTAGTGTTGCCGGTGAAAGCTGATATACGTATTTACCACTATTTGTCGGTCGATCTGGTTTGTCTGGGTTGGGTACCACTAGACCTGCGGCAACAAAATATTTAACCGCTTCATCGCGAATAGTTTCGCGTGTATTTGGGGCGTATGATTCACCATAGTATTCTTTGATAAAGTCAATAATTCCTTTTATTCCACATAACGGCGCGGTTGCTTTACTCCACAGCAGTTCTGGGGTGAGATTGGCAAGGGCGAGCAAGGTATATCCAGCGATATCGTTTGACTGGCGTGGGCCAAAACCAAGCTGTTGCAGAATCATTTTTGCTTGGGAGAGCTTTTCTTGTCGCATCTTTTCAGGTTTAATCTCGCGTTGACTCATACAATAGCCCCTCAATGATAGCATCAATCTCTGTTTGGGAGAGATTTACTTGATCGATGAGATTGCCAATATATTCCAGCGCTGCCCGGTTCGGATAAGAGAAGGCGCGCAGATCGGCGGCATTGACTTGGGTGTGGCCGCTGAAGGCCCGGAACGCACGATCTGCCCACGTCGAGTTCAGGAAGATCGTGAGTCCTTTGGCGAGCGCAAGCTCGATCCCGCGACCGTTGGCGTGAATATAGTTGACATGATTTTCAAATCCTACGCTCTCAGCAGGTATGCGCCAAGGCTCATACAGCGCCGCTACCAAGCGACGCCGCTCCTCTTTGGCCGTAAATCGTTTGACGACCACGTAGATTGCCGAGGGGATCAACAGGTTGGCTGTTTCGGCGCAACGTTGGATCGCTTGCGGTTTGCGCATGCTTACGTCTGGCCATTGGATTACACCATGTTGCAGGTTGTGCGGGTAAATCAACGGAACGGTCGCTTCGTCCGGTTCAGCGCGTAACCATGGCCGGGCCCGAAAGTCAACCACTCTGCCAGTTGATACCGCTAAACCAAGCTCAGCCAGTGTGGCCGGCAGTCGTTGGCGCTGCCCTTGCGCGCGCAGGATATCTTCGTGTTCCGGGATATGAATCCAGCGATCGGCGCCGGTGGCGCGAATAACCGTATCACTGGGCAATGCTTGCTCGTATATTGGGTGACCGGCAAGTCCATTGCTGCGCGACACCCAGATTGTGGCGCGCGGTTGGGTTGATTTGATCGCGTGCATAATGACGGTTTCTTGCAGCACATCGTCGTGGCGAAAGACGGTGGCGCGTGAGTCAAACGTGTGGAGGCGCTGGATCGCCATCGTGTTCAGCAACTCAGCGCGAAACGGTCGAAAATAGGGGCCGTTGCAGAAGCTGCGCGGAGTAATCGATACGAGCTGGCCGCCGGGAACAAGCAACTGCATAATCAGAGCAAGAAATCCAGCGTACAGGTTGCTCGTTTCGATCCCTGCCGAACGCAGCAGCAAGCGGTAAGTTGAGTCGCTGCGGATTTTGCGATAAGGTGGATTGACCAGTGCAACGTTGAACGGCGGCAGGGCAGCGGCGAAGAGTTCACGGCGTACAATTGGCACTGCCGCGCTGATAAAGTCGGTATGATGGATATCAGCCGTAAATTGTACATCCGCCGCCTCGCACATGCGTTGGCATTCCGCCATACATTGGGCGAGCGGTTGCGTTAAGGCGTGATCGATCTCAAATGCAGTTACATGGATCCGGCGAGTTGGGCCACGGTTTTGGCAAACTCTGCGCACCAGCGCTGCGGTTAAGGCGCCACTGCCTGCACCGGCATCGAGCAGAACAATCGTTTCCGGCAAGGGATCGATCCACGACGCCATCAGATCGGCAATGTGGGGCGGCGTGAAAAACTGCCCCAAGGCATTCCGGTGCGCTTGATCGGTTTCGGGGTCGCAGTTGGCGCGGTTGAGCATAGTGTCCCGTCACTCTTATGTGGTTTGCTACATAGTACCAGCGATCACGATGCCCGCCCAATGATCCGCCGCGCGAGCGCCACCTCTTCCGCGCCAATGGCGCCGATCAGCCATAGCGCAGCGCCGTATACCGGCGGGCCGATCAGGATCGCGCACAGACTGCCGATCCATCCCGGTAACCAGATGATGGCCGGCAGCATCGCGGCGGCCATGGCGAAGCTAGCCAGCGCCGGTTGCCACATCAGCTTCAGGAGTCCCGGCGGTAAGCCTTCGCGATGCAGCACGGGCCGGAAGACGGCGTACAGCACGACTTCCGAGGCAATCGTGATGATCGCCGCCGCCAGTAGAGCATCTGCGGGTTGGCCTAGCCGGATGGCGAGCGGGATCGCGATCAGGTTGGCGGTCAGGTTGAAGACCGCACCGGCGACGAAGGCGCGGGTGATGGCGGTCTGCCGTTCGATGGCGATCAAGACATATTGTAAGAGGCCGTTGGCAAACGAGAGCGGCAGGAACCACGCTAGCACTGCGAGCACCGTCACCGACGGCAGGTATTCGGCAAAGCGGCGACGGGCGAAGATCCAGACCAGATCATCGGCCAGCAGGGTCATGCCCATTGCCAGCGGGAAGGCGATCAAGAGCAGTAGGCGCAGCGTGCGTTGTTGGGCGATGGCTAGTTCGCTGCGCGCGCCGCCGGCTCGCCGTGCCAAGAGCGGGAACACAGCGAAGGTAATGGCTGGCGGCAGTACCAGCGCGATGTTGAGCAATTGGTAGGGCAAGACGTACTGCTGCACCAGCAGATCGGCGTTGCTGCCGCCAAAAGCGCGCACGATGAAGAGGTCGAAGCGAAAGAAGATCACGCTGAGCAGGTTGTTTAGCATCAACGGCAGCGCCTGCGGCACAAGAGCGCGGATCGCGGCGCCATCGAAGCTGAGGGTGGGGGCGAAGAAGGTGCGCACTTGCAACCCGAAAAAGATCACGGCGGTGATTGAGCTGACCAACACTGCTGCCCACGCTAGCCCGATCACGCCCCATCCCAGCGCAAGCACGGCGATGCGGGCTAGAAAGCTGAGCAGTGCCGTCAACACTTCCACCGCCGCCGGCACTTCCATGCGTTCGGCAGCATTGTAGAGCGCCGTCACCGCACCACTATACGCGCTCGGCACGAGGGTCAGCAGCAAGATCCAGATCGCGAGTTGGCCATCAGTGGTGAGCGGTTCGCTCAACCCAACCGCACCGATCAGGTTGTAGCCGGCGATGACCAGCCATGCCACCGGTGCAGCCGCGGCGATGATGAGCAGTAGGCGCAGGGCTAGGGTGACGCCGAACAACCGGCGGGCAGCATCAGGATGGCGGGCCACTTCGCGGGTCAGCAAGATGCCAAGGCCGAATTCGGTAAAGGTGGCGAGGTATTGCGCCACCAGTAGCGCAGCGGTATTGTACGCGCCGAGCGCCGCTGGATCGAGCGCGCCGACCAGCAAAAATAGGATAACCGTATCCAACCCGCGCACGAACATGCGCAAGCCAAAAGTGACGGCGCTGTTTTTAAAGATGCGGCGGGCCGCATTGGCCGGATCGTCGCGGTAAAACCGCTGCCAGAGGAATGCGCCGGCGCTGAGCAGCGCAAGGGCCGCGCCGATGAGGAATAAGACTAAGCCGAGACGGTCGTTCATGGCGGTTGCGTGGTTATGGTTGCTCGACGACCATCACTGATCAGATGGATCGCACCGTCGAGTTTGGGATGGTACAAGTATGGCGCCAGTTGCCGCCGTTCATGCAAGCTAGCTAACGCTGGCTCATCGGCCTCAAAGCCGGAGCTGAAGGCGACAGCGCGAAGGCGCAGATCGCGCAATGCCGGCGTCGTGATCGGGCGTTGCCACGGATAGATGAGCAGATCAATCGTTTGCCCGGCCAATGCGGCAAGGGCCGCATCGCCGGCGCTGCCGCCGTTGTGGATGAGCACACGGGTTGCGCGGTATTCAATCAGCAACACTGCGCCGCCGTCATCACCGTCATTCGTCGCTAATACGTGCAAGCGCGCTCCGCCGAGATTGATCTGTTGCCCGGCTTGCAATGGGCGCACCGGCGTTGCCATGCTGTCCATCAGATCGCGCCATTCTCCCTTGGGCATCGTCTGCGCCAGCGCCAGCGCGGGCCGGTATCGCCGCAACGCCCCCAACTGGCCGGGCAGATTGCGCTCAACAGCGCGGGTCAGCACCGTGGCTGCCAAATGGCGTTGCCAAAACGGCAGATATGTCCCCAAAGCAACCGCCAGATCGGTTGGGTCGCGCCCGCCGTCAATCAACGTAAACGAACCAGCGGGTGATTGGATGAGGATCGCATCGCCGGCAGTCGGGAGCAGGATGACGTGCAACTGGCCGTCGGGACGCTGGAGCCACGCGATGGTGACGAGCGCCCCGATCAGGATGGCGATGAAAAACGCGCGCTGTCGCATCCGGTCGTTCCAATCCACTACGGGAAGGCAACGTGATTATCTATCATGAATACCGCGCGACAGCGGCAAACGATGCGCGTGAATCGTTACGCCAACGCAATTACTTCAATTTCGATCCGGGCATCGCGGGGCAAGCGAGCCACTTGCACGGTGGAACGGGCCGGCGGCGCGTCGCTGAAATGCTCGGCGTATGCGGCATTCATCGCGGCAAAATCGTTCAGATCGGCCAGAAAGACGGTCGTCTTCACGATCCGGTCGAGCGAGCTGCCCGCCTCGTGCAAAATAGCGGCAATATTCGCAAAGATCTGCCGGGTCATGGCGCCGATGTCGTCCGTAAGCATCTCGTTGGTGGCCGGATTGATCGGCAACTGTCCGGACACAAAGATCAAGTTGCCGGCCCGGATAGCCTGCGAATATGGCCCAATCGCTGCCGGAGCAGCTTCGGTAGCGATACGAATGCGATCCATTGCCAATATCCTCTCTGTTTACTCTGAATACCACCAATGGTATTGCCACGCCAATCTTACCGCAACGTCCAGAATGCCACCATCACAAAAAGCTGCCAAATCGCTGGCAGCAACCCACCCAGAATGACCTGTGCGCCTTCCCACTCGTACACATCGACCCAGAGCGCTGCTGTCACCCAGTAGGCAATCGCGAGGGAAGCGAGCCAGAGGATGGCAGCTAGCCATGGCAGATTGACGATAAGACAGATCAGCGCGAGCAACAGCGGCAAGAGGCGCGGCATCTGCACCAGCGGGTAGAACGTGAAAATATGCGCCTGCTCTTGGTCGTTGTCAAGCGCACCGTGAATAATCAGCGAAATCAGCACGACCAGCGGCCATTCAAGCAAGCCGGCGAGCCAAAAGCCAAGCCCGCCCAAGATAATGCCGAGATCTGGCCAGCGATCACCGTCTATCAAGGCCGGAATCGCAAACATCAACCCCAGCGGCAACGATACAACGAGCATCGCCCTGCCGGCGCGCCACAGCAGATCGGTTGTGGTTGCGCCGGTTGCGGTCAATTCCGCTTTCAGTGCAGCAATTGTTGCCACTGGCTGGCCAATCAGTTGCAGGTTGGGCATAAACGCAGCCGGTTGAAAACGGGGAGTGTCGTTGATCGGCGGCAGATGGCTCAAGCGTTCTTCGCACTGTTCGATCAATGCTGGCCAGTTCTTCATCGTGCCGATCAAGATGGCTCCCGGCGTCCATTTTCCCGTCACCACCAAGCCGCACAGCCGGCTAAGCCATGGTAGTGCTGGTGATTGGACAAAAGCGATGCTGCGGCCAAACCCAAGATCGATCATCTGAAACGCACTGATGCTCGCCCATGGAAGAGTGCGCGCGAATGGCAAGGGGCGGGGGAGAAAGCGGACGATCATCCCGTTTTGACCTGCAATGACTGACGAGGGAATGGCGATCAGCAGCGCAAAAGCTAGCGCAATGACAAGCGCAAGAAGTAGATGGGCGGCGATCAGCAGCCACGCCGGGGCTGGCAGATCGGGCCGTCCGGTGAAGCCGAAGAAGGGCGCACTGGCGCCTTGATAGGCATTGAAGATCGCGCGATAGACGGGATCTTGGCTGACCCACAGCAGCGCAGGGTTGCTGCGTAACTCTGGAAGCATGAGCGTGAGCGCTCGATCCCAATAACTGCGATAGTGTAGCAGACCAAAGATAAGCACAAGCGCCATCACGCTGAGGTGCGCGATCCTGATCAATGACCATGCGGGGAGCGTGGCCGTTACCTCTGGTGCGGTCGTTGGCGGCAAGACTGCATTGGCAGCCGGTGGTGCGGCTGTAGCGCCGCGTAAGAACAGGCCAAACAATGGTGAACGGCGTTGTTCGTCAACCACCACCGGCTGCGCTCCTTCGACGCTGCGGATCGCGCGATTGTTTTCGTGCAAGATCGTATTGAGCAAATGGTCAAACTCATCGATCGATGACGACACGAGAAAAGCTGGCCGGATGGTGGTGCCGTATAACAAGCCATATACACGATGCCAGCCGGTCAGACGCTTGGCTGATTTGGCGGGGATTACCAGCAACACAAAGCGCTGGCCAGCCTCATCGCCAGTGACGTGGATCTGTTGCACATCTTCCCATGCCACCGGCAGCCAGCCGCCGGCAAACTCGACGAGCAGGCCACGGGTGCTGACCCGGAGCGCGGGGAGCGCGTTCAGCAGCAGCAACGCGACCAGTAACCCTACCGCTGCCCACACCAGTACGCCGAGCGCTTCTGGGAACCATAAGCTCAGATCGCGTGGAAGGGGAGACAGTCCATCGTACAGCGGGCGTAGCCATGGCGTGCGGCGCAACCAGAGCGCGAGGGGTTCGCTGGCTGCGACGACTCCGCGCAGAAGCTGGTACACGGCGATGACGAGGCTCGCGATCACCAGCAGATTACCGAGGGTGGCGAGCCACCACCGCCGCCGCCACGGGTAACGATAGACTTTTTCCACGATCGAGACGCTCATGACGAAACCGGCTCCGTTCAGGCGCTATCGAGCTGGCGCACCCGCAATTCGGCAGTATCGAGCAATCGTTGGCACGCCGCAGCGAGCTCAGCGCCGCGTTCGTACAGGTGCAACGCTTCGGCAAGCGATAACTCGCCGCGCTCGAGCCGTTCTACCACTGCCTGTAACTCGGCCAGCAATGTCTCATATTGTTCAACGGCAGTTGGTTCACTCATTGGCATCCTCTACAGCGACAAGCAGCGTCCCGGCGCGTACCGTGAGCTGGAGCTGTTCGCCCGCTTGCACCTGCGCCGGATCGGTGACGACTTGCCCGCCGGTGCGTTGCGCGATGGCATAACCGCGGGCCAGCGTCGCTTGCGGGCTGAGGGTGCTGAGCCGGGCTTGCAAGCCTTGCAGGCGGGTTTGGGCGAGGGCCAGCCACCGCTCGAACGCACGGCTAGCCCGGCGATCAAGCTCATCAACCGTCTGGCGGGCTGCATCAAGGTGGCGGCGGGGATGGTTGCGGCGGAGCAACGTTACTTGTTGGTCAACTGCGCGGCGCTGTTCCTCGATGCGCGCCATGATTGCGCCAGCGGCGCGGTCGCGCAATTCGGCCACCCGTTGGCGAAGATCGACGACGGCTGGCGCGGCCACTTCAGCGGCGGCGGAAGGGGTAGGGGCGCGCAGATCGGCTACCGCATCCACCAAGGTGGTATCGGTCTCGTGACCAACGCCGGTGATAATCGGCACTGGGCTAGCGGCGACTGCCCGCACCACCTGTTCATCATTGAACGCTGCCAGATCCTCGCTAGCGCCGCCGCCGCGAGCTACGATCACGAGATCGACCGGCTCGGCATAGACGCGGCGGAGCGCGGCCACAATACTAGCTGGGGCCAATTCACCTTGAACGAGACACGGTGATACGACGATTTCGGCGAGCGGGTAGCGGCGGCGGAAAATGGTCAGCATATCTTGCAGCGCCGCCGCTTGGAGCGAGGTCACGATCCCGATCCGGCGCGGCAGGGGCGGCAACGATCGCTTGCGGCGTTCATCGAACAACCCTTCAGCTTCGAGACGGGCGCGCAGTTGTTCGAGTTGCGCGTTGAGCAAGCCTTCCCCTGCCGGCACGATCTGATCAACGACGAACTGCACTTCGCCACGGGCTTCATAGAAGCCAACCCGGCCATGGGCAAGCACCGCCTCACCGTTGGCCGGCAGCCTCGCCAGCCGTTCGGCGGCACTGCGCCAGAGCACGGCACGAATGCTCGCTTGCTCATCTTTCAGGGTAAAGTAGCAATGCCCTGAACTGTAACGGCGAAATTCCACGACTTCGGCTAGCAGCCAGAGGTCGAAGAATAGGCCATCTTCTTCCAGATGAGCGCGCAGAGCGCTATTTAAGTCAGAGACCGAAAAAGCGCGCATCAAAGCGGTTCAATTACCATCAGCGGCTGGCCGTACTCAACCGGTTGCCCATTCTTGACCAGAATGCGCGCCACCCGTCCGGCGACGTCACTCTCGATCTCGTTCATCATCTTCATCGCTTCAACAATGCCGACGGTATCGCCGACCCGCACCTCATCGCCTTCCTGCACGAATGGCTTGTCTTTCGGCGAGGGTGCCGCGTAGAAGGTGCCGACCATCGGGGCGGTAATCGTATGGCCAGCCGGCATCTCAACTGGTGGCCCTTCTGGCGTTGGCGGCGGTTGGACGAAAGGAGTCACTGGGGTAGTCGGCAGCGGTGCGCTGAGCGGTGCGCTGAGCGGCGCGTTGAGCGGTGCGGCGGGCAGCGGAGCAGAATAGATCACGCCGCTAGGGGTGGGCTGGCCGCGTTTGACGTGTAACTTGGCATTGCCGCGCTCGATCGTGATTTCGTAGACATCGCTCTCCTCGAGCATGTGCAACAGATCGCGCACAGCCGCCAAACCGAACGGATCATTCTGATCAATTGGCATGTCGGTGGTTTCGTCCTTCATAGCTCCCCACAGCATAGTCTCGGCGAAACTGCCCTATTGTAGCACAAGAGTCAATCCTCTTCGATATGGCATGTTCCGGGTTCTTGCCTTACAATGCAAATGAGCAATCATTACGCTCGGTAGTGAGATCTTCACCAACAAGCGTAGACAAGATTGTTATGCTAGGCACGAGAAAGGTCAAGGGAAAGGATTGTTGCTATGCGCAATGTAGGCACGCTTGATCGCGATATTCGTCTCGTATTGACGATGGTTTTCGGTCTTATTTCACTCTTTGGCCAGCTCTTCTGGTTGCAGGTCATCACTGGTTTTCTTGCGCTCATTATGTTTGCAACGGCGGCTTATGCGGTGTGCCCGTTATATTGGATCTTTAGGATTAACACCTGCAAACGCACGCGTGAACAGCAACAGACGCGCTAAGCGACAGACTTCGCGAACAGTGTACTGACTTCTACGGAGTGCGGTAGTTTAACTGCCGCACTCCATACGATTCCTACGTAATACCATGCAAACGCTCATTCACGCACCGCCTATCCATACCGGCGCGCCGCCGCATCGACCTGCGCACCGTAGCCTTCGCCGAACAGGTTCAGATGGTTGAGCAGGTGGTAAAGGTTGTAGAGATCGCGCCGGTCGCGGTAGCCGGGGTCGAGCGGCCATGCTGCCTGATACGCGGCGTAGAAGCGGGGCGAGAAGCCGCCGAAGAGTTCGGTAAAGGCTAGTTCCGCCTCGCGGTCGCTGTACGAAATGGCGGGGTCGATCAAGGCCGGTGCGCCACCGGGGCCAGCGATGACATTGCCGCTCCACAGATCGCCGTGAATGAGTGAGGGAACGCGCGGCACGCCGCTGAGCCATTCGTCAAGGCGGCTCACAACCCGTTCCAGCATCTGCCGGCGGCGCGCCGGCAAAAGACCGTTGCGGGCAGCCAGCTCGATCTGCGGCAAGAGGCGTCGCTCGCGGAAAAAGGCGATCCAGTCGTCCATCCAGCCGTTGGTTTGCGGCGTGCCGCCGATGAAGTTGTCGCGCTCAAGCCCATACGCAGCGCCGGTGTGGCGGTGCAGCGCAGCGAGCTGTTCGCCAAGCTGTGCTGGATCGGGGGGCCGGCCATCGCCTGCGATCCATTCACTGAGCACGATGGCGGGTTGGTCGCCGTTGGCCTCGCACGCGAAGACGACTGCCGGCACGCGGATGGCGTTGGCGGCGGCGAGTGTGCGCAGGCCATGGGTTTCGGCGGCGACCATCGCCGCTGGCGCGCCGCTGGCGGCCCACTTGAGCGCAAAGCGCTGCCCGTTGATAGTGACGCGGGCAAGGCGCGCGCCAAAGCTGCCGCCGAGGTGATCGATCTGCTCGATCGGGCGGCCCAGCGCAGTAGTGATCAGATTGGCGACGGCTGTTGGCAAGGTCATCGGTTTGGCGCAGTAGACACGAGCGTTGCCGGAATCATACGCTGGGTGCGCCGGAGAGTCAATGAGGAGAAGACAGGGGATGGGAGCTAGTACGGGCAGGTTTCAAACCCGCCCGTACCACGTGCGATCGGTCACCGGATGCGCTGGCCGGTGTATGGATCGTACTTCCATTCGCCGGTGGGGTCTGGGGCCGGCGGGGTAGGCTGGGCCAATTCCTCTTTCGGCATAATGATCCAGAGCACGATGTAGATCAGCGGGCTGAGACCGCTGAGCACCGCTAACACGAACACCAGCCGGACAATCGTGCTGTCGATGCCGAAGTAGCGGGCGAGGCCGCCGCACACGCCGCCAATCATGCTATCGGTGGCGCTGCGCGTTAAGCGAGTGGTTGTCATAGCCCTTCTCCTTTGTAATCTAATCACTGCGCGATCCCTGCCTGTATGACGTTGCCAGCGCAACTTTGTTGCAGCCGCCTCCACAAGTTACTCGTCACCAGTTCATAAGTTCTTCAAAGTCTGGTGCTAGAGTACATCTGACCCCGGATCAAGCGGGGTACTTCGTAGCACAACGACACCACGGAGGAGATGCGATGAAACGAACCCTGTTCAGTGGCCTCGCTGGCGCAGCGTTGGCGCTGACCTTGCTTTGGAGCCAGCCGGCGCTGGTGAGCGCGGCGCAAGCAATAGCACCCCATTCGACTCCGGTCGAGGCAACATACGGGAGAGGCGGCGGCGGTTGGCGCGGCGTGGGAGCGGTCAATGTTGGGCAATTGATCAAAGCTCTGCAAAATCTGACCAGTCTTGATGCCGCAACGATTCGTGCCGAGTTGCAGAATGGCCGTAGCTTGGCCCAGATCGCCGCTGCCCATGGCAGCAGCGGTGATGCCTTGGTGCAGGCGGTCGTGGATGCAGCCAAGGCGCGGCTCGATCAGGCGGTGAGCAATGGGCGTATGACGCAGGCCGAGGCCGATCAGATGCTGGCCACCATTCGCGAGCGGGCGACCACCTTGGTCAATGATACCACCGTCGGTACGCAGTTGGCCGATCGGGCGGCTAAAGCAGCCGAGCGCAGCACGCTGGGGTGGCTGATTCAAGCGGCAGCCGATCAGACGGGGCTCGATGTGGCAACCATCCGCTCACGGTTGCGCAACGGGGAAACGCTGCGCGCGATTGTGACCTCTGCCGGGGGCGATCCGCAAAAGGTGATTGACGCTGCGGTGAATGCCTTCCGCCAAGCGGCGACTGCCGCGATGCAATAAGGTGGCGATTCCTTCCTCCTCACGCCGCTATCCCGCAGGGGCAACCTGTGGGATAGCGGTATGTTGTCTGGCATCCCCCGTTGTCATTGCGAGCCGCGCGCAGCGCGGCGCAGCAATCTCCCGCGAGAGCGGAAGCGGCATCCTTTCCGCCGAAGGGGGAGATTGCTTCGGTCGGGCGGCATCCAGCTTCGCTGGTGCCGCCGCTCCCTCGCAATGACAGGAGCGTGCCGGTCAGCGGGTCGGCAGCCGGCGTATGATTATGGAGTGCGGCAGTGCAACTGCCGCATGCTCATGTCCTTGCGAGCCACGCTGTGGGTGGCGACGCAATCTCCCGCACCCCGATTGTCATTGCGAGCCGCGCGCAGCGCGGCGCAGCAATCTCCCGCGAGAGCGGGAGAGGCATCCTTTCCGCCGAAGGGGGGGATTGCTTCGGTCGGGCGGCATCCAGCTTCGCTGGTGCCGCCGCTCCCTCGCAATGACAGGCGGGGGAGCGGGCTGCCACTCCCTCGCAATGACAGGAGCGCGCCGGGCAGCGGGTCGGCAGCCGGCGTATATGGAGTGCGGCAGTGCAACTGCCGCATGCTCATGTCCTTGCGAGCCACGCTGTGGGTGGCGCCGCAATCTCCCGCACCCCCGTTGTCCTTGCGAGTCGCGCGCAGCGCGGCGCAGCAATCTCCCGCGAGAGCGGGAGAGGCATCCTTTCCGCTGAAGGGGGGATTGCTTCGGTCGGGCGGCATCCAGCTTCGCTGGTGCCGCCGCTCCCTCGCAATGACAGGTGGGGGAGCGGGCCGCCGCTCTCTCGCAATGACAGGCGGGGGAGCGGGCTGCGCTCGCATTTATTCGCCAAACGCTGCCTTGACCAACCGCGGCAATACCTCGCCGGCCTTGCCGTTGATGGTGAAGAGCGGCGGGCGAGCGGCAACGGTTTGTTCGAGATTGAGGAGGAGCACCGTTGCGCCACGACCAAGTGCCACGCGCGGCAGTGACGCTGCCGGCTCGACGACGCCTGATGTTCCAATTGACATAAAAACATCGCAATCGAGCGCAGCCTGCCACGACGTTTCTAGCGCCCGCTGCGGCAACATTTCGCCAAACCAGACCACATCAGGTCGTAGCATCGCGCCGCAGTTCGGGCAGCGCGGCAATTCCTCGTCGTAATCCCATGTGTGATGCACCGAGCCATCGGCCATACAACGGGCGCGGTGCAGGCTGCCGTGCAATTCGATAACGTTGGGACTGCCGGCCCGCTGATGGAGACCGTCGATATTCTGGGTGATCAGAGTCAATGTTGGCACGTGCTTGGCCAATTCCGCTAAGGCATAGTGGGCTGGATTGGGCTGGGCAGCGCAGGCCTTCACCCGCCGCTCGGCATACCAGCGCCAGACTAAGGCCGGGTTGCGGGCAAAGCCGGCGGGTGAGGTGAGTTCTTCGGGATCGAAGTGCGACCAGAGACCGGTTTGGGCATCGCGAAAGGTGGGAATGCCACTCTCGGCAGAGATGCCGGCCCCGGTGAGCACGGCCACGTGGCGGGCCGTACGCAAGTGTGTGGCAAAAGCGGCGATCACGGCGTCAAGATCGGTCATCGCTATCCCTCCCTGTCATGCGACGGCATCAATCTGGAACGCAGCACGAGCTGAAGATTTCTGCACCCCCGGTTTGGCGCCGCTCAGCCATCGGCTTGGTTGCTCTGATTGCCTTGCCCCGCTTTCGCGCTAAGAGCAGGCGGGGCAGCATTCCCGCATGATTCAGCGATGCATGTCTCGAACAGAGCGCACCTGCAGCGGCGCAGCGGCTACCCTATCCGGCAGGTTTAAACACTAGTTCAAACCGGCAAGCGCGTTGCTGGTTGAAGGTCACGTGCCAGACGCCACAGGTGGGGGCCGGGTTGCCGCCTTGGTAGACGTGGCCGCGCAGATCGATCTGATCGTGGCTGAGCTCAAGCAAAAATGCCCGGATCGGCGAGCCATGGGTCACGATGCCGACCCGTTGGTAGGGCGAATCGGCTAGCCCAGCCAGCAACTCGCGCACCCGCGCGCGCACGTGGTCGAACGACTCGCTGGGGGCATGCTCTTGGACGAGTGTCGTGAACGTAACCGGCAAACCGAGCGCATCGACTAGCACCTCAGCCGTCTGGGTGGTGCGGGCAAACGGCGAGGCGAAGAGCAGCTCAACACCCTTATCAGCCAAAAATGCAGCGACCTGCCGCGCTTCGGCGCGGCCACGTTCGGACAGATCAGGTCCCGGCGGCAACTGGTAGGGGATGGCCGGATTATGCACCGGTTGCCCATGACGAATAAGAAACAGATCAGAAAGCACTGGTAATCCTTACACCTTGATGTAGCAATGATGATCGAGTATCATCGTAGGTAGTGTACCATAGCTTATTGACGGGCTGAATTGCAACATATACAATTGATGCGGCGTCGCATCAGCGAGATGAGCGACTTTTTCGTGGCGACAGACAGACAAAGGATGCATCAATGCGGCTGATCCTCTATCTTGGCAAGGGCGGCGTCGGCAAGACCACGACCTCGGCGGCGACGGCGGTGCGGGCTGCCGAGTTGGGTTATCGCACGCTGGTCGTGAGTACCGATGTGGCGCATAGTTTGGCCGATGCCCTTGATACCCCGCTGGGGTCACTGCCGACCCAGATCGGCGAACGGTTATGGGGCCAAGAGATTAATGTGCTCGATGAAGTGCGCCAGCACTGGGGTGAATTGCGCGTCTATTTGAGCAATCTGTTGCGCCGGCGCGGGGTTGACGAAGTTGCTGCGGAAGAATTGGCGATTATTCCCGGCATGGAAGAGGTGGTGAGCTTGCTCCACATCCGCCGGCAAGCCCGCGAGGGTAACTTTGATGTCGTGATTGTTGACGCAGCGCCAACTGGGGAAACGGTGCGCTTGTTGACCATGCCAGAGACCTTTCAGTGGTATGCAGCGCGGGTCATGGATTGGGAACCGACCACCTTGAAAGTGGCCCGCCCGCTGGTCAAACAATTGGTGCCGGCGACTGATGTCTTTGCGAAACTTGAGCGGTTGACGAAGGGTGTGGAAGCGTTGCGGGCAACGCTGACCGATCCGCAGGTCAGCTCGTACCGGCTCGTCGTCAACCCGGAACGGATGGTGATCAAAGAGGCGCAGCGCGCTTCGACCTATCTAGCCCTATTTGGGTATCCAGTTGATGGCGTTGTGCTCAACCGGGTGTTGCCGGTCGATCAGGTGGAAGGTGCGTTTATGCAAGAGCTGGCCCGCATCCAGCAGGGTTATCGCCAGATGGTCTATGACCTCTTCCGCCCGCTGCCGATCTGGGAAAGCCCCTACTATGCGCGTGATTTGGCCGGGATCAAGGATCTGTCAATGGTCGGCCAGCAACTGTTTGGCGATGATGATCCGGTCAAGGTGCATTTTATCGGCAAAACGCAAGAGATTGTCAAGCAAGGCGACGAATATGTCTTGCGCTTGCCGTTGCCGCACGTCGAGATCGGGAAAGTTTCGATGACCAAACGCGGCGATGAGTTGTTTATCGAAATCGGCAACTTCCGCCGTGATATGCTCTTGCCCACCACCCTCGCCGAGCGACCGGCGCGGCGGGCGTATTTCCGCAATGGGGTGCTCGAGGTCTTCTTTGGCCCGCCAGAAGCATTGCCGCTAACGACTGACGAGCAAGAGGAGCCGGCTACCTCATGACCAGCGAAACGCGGGTTGCCATTCTCGGTGTGCCAATCGACCTCGGTGCGGGGCGGCGCGGCGTGGATATGGGGCCGAGCGCGATACGCTATGCCGGTCTCAGCCGCCGGTTGCACGACCTTGGCCATCATGTGGTGGATTTCGGTAATCTGGCCACGCCAATGGTTGAGACGACGCCGCTGCCGCCGCCTGACGCGCGGTTGCGCTACCTCGAACCAATCGCCGAAGTGTGCCAGCGCCTCGCTGAGTTGGTGAGCGACATTGCGGCGCAAGCGATGCTGCCGTTGATTCTCGGCGGCGATCACAGCCTTGCGATCGGCTCGGCCAGCGGCAGCGCGCGCGGTCGTCGCCTTGGCTTGATCTGGATCGATGCGCACGCCGATTTTAATGACGAAACCACCACCCCTAGCGGTAATATCCACGGGATGCCGTTGGCCGTTCTGACCGGACGCGGCCACCTCCGCTTGACCGGATTAGCCGGGAAGACGCCGGCATTCGATCCGGCGCGAGTGGTGCTGATCGCGGTACGCGATCTCGATCCGCTGGAGCGGGAAGCGTTACGCACGTCCGCCATCACCGTCTTTACCATGCACGAGATCGACCGGCGCGGGATGGCGGCGGTGATGGAGCAGGCGTTAACGATTGCGACCAGAGGCACCGATGGCTTTCACCTCAGCTTTGACCTCGATGTGGTTGACCCCCGTGAAGCTCCCGGCGTCGGCACGCCGGTCAGCGGCGGCATCTCGGCGCGGGAAGCGCATCTGGCGATGGAGTTGATCGCCGAGAGCGGCGCGTTACGGAGCCTCGATATCGTTGAAGTAAATCCCATCCTCGATGAGCGCAATGCCACTGCCGAGCTGGCCGTCGAATTGGCGTTGTCGGCGTTGGGCAAACGGATTTTGTGAACGGATGCTGGATCATCCCTCGCCTAATTCGTTTCTTGTGTTATAATTGCGCATACAACGAAATAGTGGTATTGCGCGTTTTCGAGGTGGCACTATGTATGATCGGCGGGTCAGCGGCATTCTGCTGCATCCCTCAGCGTTGCCGGGCGCTGGCGGGATTGGCGATATTGGCGATACAGCGTACCGTTTTGTAGACTGGTTGGTGACGGCGAAGCAGCGACGGTGGCAGATTATGCCGCTCGGCCCGACGAGTTATGGCGATTCGCCGTATGCCGGTCTTTCGGCGCTGGCCGGTAATCCCTTGCTGATTTCACTGGAGCAGCTAGTGCGGCTGGGCTGGCTCGATGAGGGCGCGTTGCAGGGGGCGCCGGGCGCATACGGCGACTGGATCGACTATGGCGCGGTCATTCCATGGAAGCTGGCCCGGCTCGAATGGGCTTTTGCCGGCTTTACCGCACGGGCTGATGGGCAACACCGCGCCGCTTTTGAGCAGTTCTGCGCCGAACAGCAGGCGTGGCTCGACACCTTTGCCCTCTTTGCCGCGCTAAAAGAGGCCTACCACGGCGAGCCATGGAACCGCTGGGAGGCAGGGCTGGCCCGGCGCGAACCGGCGGCGATTGAGACGGTGCGCCGGCAATTGGCTGAACGGATCCAGTTCCAGCGGTTCTTGCAGTGGGTCTTCTTTACCCAGTGGGCTGCCTTGCGCCACTATGCCAACGAACGCGGCGTGCAGATTATCGGCGACCTGCCGATCTTTGTCGCCTATGACAGCGCTGATGTCTGGGCTAACCCGGACATCTTCCACCTCGATGCGAATGGGAACCCAACGGTGGTCGCCGGTGTGCCGCCGGATTACTTCAGCCCAACCGGCCAGCGCTGGGGCAACCCGCTCTATCGATGGGATGTCTTGGCCCAACGCGGCTACGATTGGTGGATCGAGCGCTTCCGGCTGCTGTTTCGCCTCGTGGATATTGTGCGGATCGACCACTTCCGCGGCTTTGCCGCCTACTGGGAGGTGCCGGCGCAGGCAGCCACCGCGATGGAAGGCCGTTGGGTTCCCGGCCCCGGTGCGGCGCTGTTTGCGGCGGTGCGCGCGCAGTTGGGGCCAGTGCCAATCATTGCCGAGGACTTGGGGCTAATCACGCCGGATGTTGACGAGCTGCGCCGGCAGCTCGGCTTTCCGGGGATGGCGGTGTTGCAGTTTGCGTGGGGCGGTGATGCGACCAGCAACTATTTGCCGCACAACTACACCCGCGATCTGGTGGTCTATACCGGTACGCACGACAACGATACGACGGTGGGATGGTGGTCAACCCTCGATGAGCATACCCGCCAGCATGTGCGCAACTATCTTGGCGCGCGCGACGAAACGATTGCGTGGGATTTCATCCGGGCGGCGTTGATGTCGGTCGCCGACACGGCGATCATCCCGATGCAAGATGTGCTGGGGTTAGGGTCGTGGGCGCGGCTGAATCTGCCGGGGAGAGCCGAAGGCAATTGGGCATGGCGGATGCGGCCAGAGCAACTGAACGTCGATCGTGCGCACCATCTGGCCTACCTGACGGGGCTGTACGGACGCGAGCCGCTGGTGGAGAAGGAGCCGGCGACGTATCAGCAAGCGTAAGGGCGGGTCAGCGAGGCGTCAGGGCTCGTAAGGGCGGGTTTCAAACCCGCCCTTTCGTACACCCGCTCCTCTCGCGTCTCAATCCAGATACCCAGACAGCCGGTGCCCGACGCTAGGATGGCGCAAGCGGCGGAGGGCCTCGGCCTCGATCTGGCGGGTGCGTTCACGGGTAATGCCGAAGGTAGCACCGACCTCTTCGAGCGTGCGGCGTTGGCCATCGAGCAAGCCGTAGCGCAACTGCAAAATCTTGCGCTCGCGTTCGGGCAACTCGTTCAGCGCCGCCGTAATCTCGGCCTGCAGCATATTCTGCTCAGCAATCTCCATCGGCGACGCCGCCGTCTCATCGGCCAGCGTCTCGCTCACGCGGCCCTCTTGCTCGTTGTTCAGCGGCTGCTCAAGCGAAATCGGCTGGGTCGAAGCGCGCAATAGGCGCTTCACCTTGCGCAAGCTCATATTGAGGGCGTGAGCCAGCTCTTCGGCGGTTGGCTCGCGCTCAAGCTCCTGCTCAAGCCGGTAGATGGCGCGGCGCAGATGCACGATCGACTCGCTGAGATGAACTGGCAACCGGATGAGGCGGCTCTGCTCGGCGATGGCGCGCGTCACCGCTTGCCGGATCCACCACGTGGCGTAGGTGCTGAAACGGTTGCCCTTGGTGTAGTCAAACTTCTCGACGGCGCGCATCAGGCCGATATTGCCTTCTTGCACCAGATCCATAAAGGCCATCGGGCTGCCGATATATTTCTTGGCCACGCTCACCACCAAACGCAGATTGGCTTGGATGAGGCGGCGGCGTGCTTCTTCACCGCGGGCCACTTCCATCTCGAGCCGCATCCGCTCGCGGTTATTGGCGTACTGCTCGTGTTGCAACCGCAGGCGGGCCTCTTTGCCGCGACTGTACTGCCGGGCCAGCTCGACCTCTTCTTCGGCGGTTAAGAGCGGTACCTGCCCAATCTCTTGCAGATAGAGCTGTACCGAATCCTCAATCGCCTCAAAATCGCTTTCATCGCTAAGGTCTTCGACTGGCTCGATCAGCTCCTCGTCTTCCACGACGAGTTCTACGTCGCCATCCCACTCAGCATCGAGTTCGGCGGCCTCAGCGGACTCTTCCGGTTCGATTTCACTGTCGGCTGGGTGATTCTGAGGGAAGGCTTTCACGGCAGTACTCCTTGTCTCCGGCTGGCAGCGACAGCGCGGATGCTGGCCCTTTGAGGGGCGTCGATTATTCTCTGTCTAGATATACGCCGCCTCAAAGATTTCGGATGTGTATATTTTCGATCTTTGCACAGGTTTTGTCAAGACCCTGAACAGGCTAATTTTGCGCCAATTTGCGCGCGTGGGCATCGATGGTCTGGCCGGTTTGGCTGCGCGGGGGTAGCGCTGCGAGTTCGACCACCGCCGGCCCGATTTCGTCAGGGCTCAGCAAGCCGGTGCGAACTTCAGGGACGGTAGTGCGCACCATCTGGGTGTCGGCAAAGCCGCCGGGGTGGACGAGATTGACATTGATGCCAAAGCGCCGGAGGTCTTTCGCCATCACCCGCGCCAAGCCGTCAACGCCGGCTTTGGCGGCATAGTAAGCGGCGAAGCCGGGCACGGCGATGCGGTCGAGCGGCGCACCGACGATGATAATATTGCCGCCGCCGGCTTCGATCATGTCGGGGATCACGGCCCGCGCACTGAGAAATACCCCCTTGAGCAACGTGTCAACCACCGCATCCCACTGCGCTTCGCTGGTTTCGTAGATGGGGGCGCGCAGGCCAATGCCGGCAGCAGCGACTAAGATCCGGATCGGGCCGAAGCGGGCGCGGGCTTGGGCGACGGCTTGTTCGAGTTGGCTGCTCGCGCGGACATCAGCGGTGAGGGCCAAGCCCTCACCACCGTTCTCCTCGATCAGCCAGACCGTTTCGGCGACTTCATCGGCGCTGCGGGCCAGCACCGAAACCGTTACACCGGCTTTGGCCAGCGCGAGTGCGCTGGCCCGTCCTAATCCGCGACCGCCGCCGGTGACCAACGCATGCATTCCGGTGAGCGTCATAGGAGTACTCCTGTTAAAGCTTTGCAAAACTTTTGCAAACCTATCATGGTTATACCACACTTCACCCAATGGTTGCGAGCCAGATCTACCGCTCATCAGATACGCCGGGCGATCGTAGACTGCGTTATAATGCAGAGGTGTTGCTCGTGCATACCTGATCGCTTTCTATGACCAACGAGAGCCATGCAATGCTAGACGCGCTGCCGTTGCCTACCGCGTATGCACCGGCGGACGGGCCGGTGCAGTGTAATCGTTTGTGGTTAGAGTTGAGTGATTCGAGTGATACGCCTGAGGATCTGATCACGGCTTGCGCCGGCGTCTTGGCGTGGGAAGCGCATGATCAGACTGCGGCCCGATCGTGGGTAGCAACGCTGGCACCGGATGATCCGCCCTTGCAGTTGGCCGCGCCGTTGCGCCGTGATCGGGCGCGGCACGCACAGGTGTCGATCCGGCGCAGTGCAACGGCGCTAACCGCGCAAGTGATTGAGGTCACGGCGTTGTTGACGGCGCAGCGCGCCGCCGAGCAGCGGTTAGAAGCAATTTTAAGCGCGCTCGATAGCCTTGAAGAGGGGTTTCTGTTACTCGACGCCGAGGATCGGATTGTCTTCTGCAACCGGCGCTACCGCGAACTCTACGCGATCAGCGCCGATCTGATCACGCCGGGCCGTCCGTTTGCCGAGTTTATCCGGCTGGGAGCCGAGCGGGGCCAATACGCGAACGCGATTGGGCGGGTTGACGAATGGGTTGCCGAGCGGTTGCGATTGCACGCCGAGCTGGCGCCGATTGAACAGCACCTTGCCGATGGCAGGTGGATCCGGATTGTTGAGCGGCGCACGGCTGATGGTGGTGCGGTCGGGTTACGGATCGACATTACCGAGCTTAAGCAGGCCGAAGAGCTGCGCCGGCAGTTGGCGATCCGTGAAGAGGTGATCGCAGCGCAAGCTGCGTTGTTAGCCGAGCTTTCAACGCCGCTGCTGGAAGTGGCTTCACGAGTGCTGCTGGCGCCGATGGTAGGCGCCTTTGACAGCGCGCGTGTGGCGATGCTGATAGAGGCATTACTGCACGCGGTGCAACAGCGGCATGCGCGAGTAGTAGTACTTGACGTAACCGGAGTGCCGGTGATTGATACACAGGTGGCGCAGGCCATCTTGCAGTGCGCCACCTCGGTGCGCTTGCTGGGGGCGCAATTGGTCATAACCGGCATCCGGCCTGATGTCGCGCAGACATTGGTTGCGTTAGGAGTAGATCTGAGCACCATCATCACCCGCGCCGATCTGCGTGACGGCGTGCGCTATGCGTTGCGGCAGGAATAGCGGCGACGCTTGCTCACACCGTGCGCTCGATCACGAAGCGGGCAATATCGATCAGCGCCTGCCGGGCCGGACTGGCGGGGAAGATGGCGAGGTGAGCAATCGCCTGCTCGATATAGCGTTCAGCCTCGGTTTGGGCGGCGGCAACGCCGCCAACGGCGATCACCTCGCGGATAACGTCAGCCACCAGCGCATCGTCCGGCGGCGTCTGGGCAAGCACCTCGCGCAGCAACGGGCTGGGCGAAGCGGCAGTGGCATAAATGAGCGGGAGGGTAATCGTGCCTTGGCGCAAATCGTTGCCGGCTGGCTTGCCGAGTGTCCGCTCATCACCGATAAAATCGAGCACGTCATCGACAATCTGGAACGCCATGCCGAGATCATAGCCATAACGGCCAAGGGCCGCGATCTGCTCATCGCTGCCGCCGCCGGCCACCATACCGGCTTTGCAAGCCGCTTCAAACAGCACCGCCGTCTTCGCACCGGTCTTGTACAGATACTGGCGCAAGGCGCGGTCAAATGGCTCAGCAACCGTGACCGGGCTCAACTCACCCTCGCAAATGGTTTGCACCGCTTCGGCGTAAAAAGTGATAATGCGCGGGTCGGGGCTGAGCGCCATCTCGGCGGCGGCGAGGGCAAAGAAGTAGTCGCCGACCATCAACGCCACATCGTTATCCCAGCGGGCATGGACGGTGATCTGGCCACGGCGGCGGTTGGCCTGATCGACCAAATCGTCATGCACCAGCGAAGCGGCGTGGATCAATTCAGCCGCAGCAGCCGGGTGCAAGACGCGGTCGAGCTGATAGTGACCAAGGCGGGCGGCTAAGACGGCCAGTGCCGCGCGCAGCCGCTTGCCGCCGGAACGCACGGTATGCGCACCGGCCGCGCTGATGACCGCCACCCGCGAATGGGTACACTCAAGTAGCCGCTGCTCGATCGCGCCAAGATCAGCCAAAATATTAGCGCGGTGAAAGATGCTGGCTAACCCGCCAGCAGTTTGCGGCGGCAACTCGCCGGTGCTGTGATGGCTATTGGTTGTTGGTATGCGAGCCTCGGGCAACGAAACCGATCCCGACGGATTAAGTTGCGGTTGGTAGCCGGCCATGCGGCTGTTCCTTCCTAGGATCGCCGAGCCGGTCTGGCGCCGGAGGCGACGACGATCCGGCGATTGTGGCGCGCCTTGCCAGAGAGACAGGTGATGTATCATCACCTTGTGATATTCGCCACAACCTGAACTATAACATATTCAGTACGGCTGTCAAACACATGGCTCAATTCAATATAACTGTACCATATCTATGGTGAAAACGCACGGGTAATGAGCAGTAAGACGCTGTTTTCCGAAAAGCGTTTGCCCCGTGTATAATAGGTGCGTGGAATCTTCGCACATCACTGGATTGCGAGGCATCCAATCCGGGGTGGTGCGCGTATATCTTATGAGGGGTTGGCTGTGGCCCAACCGCACGATGCGGCCCGCTTGGCCCGATTGAGCGATGAAGCATTAATGGAATTAGTCGCGGCTGGCGACAGCGCAGCGTTAGCGCAGCTCTATGATCGGCACTCGCGGGTAGTGTACGGTCTCGCGCTGAGAATGCTCGGTGCGGCTGAGCCGGCGGAAGAGGTTGTGCAAGAGACATTCTGGCGGATTTGGAAGCGCTCGGCGACCTTTCAGGTTCATAGCGCCTTTTTACCGTGGATGTTCGGGATTACGCGCAATCTCTGCATTGACGAATTACGGCGCCGGCAGGCACGGCCAATGGCGGCTGGCAATGACGACGATCTGCTGTCATCACTGCCTGATCAGCAGCAGAATGTTGAGCAAGCGACGATTGAAACTGAACGGCGCCGGTTAATCACCGATGCGTTAGCCGATTTGCCAGCCGATCAGCGCGAAGTGATTGAGCTCGCGTATTTCGGCGGGCTATCGCAACGCGAGATCGCCGATCATCTCCAAAGCCCGCTGGGAACGATCAAAACCCGGATCCGGCTGGGATTGCAGAAATTGAAGCAAGCATTGCTTCACTACGGCATAGACCCGCACGATCACTAGAAAAGTAGCCGGCAATGCACGACTCTGATCGCGAACACGAACAATCACTGCTCGCTGCCGCGGCGTTAGGCAGCCTTGATCCGTCCGATCTAGCGGCGCTCGAGCAGCTTCTAAACACGTCACCCACGGCGCGCGCCGAGTTGCAACAGTTGCGCGAAACGGTCGCCCTGTTGCCGTACGCGGCAGCGCCGGCTACGCCGCCGGCCCACGTGCGCGCGCGGCTGATGGAGCGGATCGCTGCCGATCAAGCGCAGCGCGCGCCGGTTGCCCGCCCTGCCTCATCGCGCCGCGCCGGTTGGCTGGCGCCGGCGATGGTGGCTGTGCTGGCGGTAGTGGTGCTGTTTCTCGGCGGTTTGACGCTATCGCTACAGGGGCAGGTGGCGACTCTCGCTGAGACGAACCAGCAACTCTTGGCTGCGGTCAGCGATTTGCGCCAAACCATGGCGGCGAGTGAAGCGCAGCAGGCTCAGTTGGCCGCCCAATTGACCCGCTCCGAGCAGCAGATTGCGCGCCTGAATGAACAGATTGCCCACGAGCGACTGTTGGTGTCATTTGTCAGCGCCCCCGGCGTGGCGACCCGTGAGCTGCGCCCGGCAAAGGCCAATCTCGCGGCGCGGGGTGAGATGTATATGTACCCCGGCGAGTCGCAGGCCGTGGTCGTCTTTAGCGGGTTGCCGCCGTTGCAACCCGATCGCGTCTACCGCTTCTGGCTGAGCGATGGCGTGCAGCGGATCGCCGCCGGCACCTTCCAAGTTGATGCGGCTGGGTTAGCGACGCTCGTCGTCAATGCGCCGCGCGAAGTCAATGCCTTTACCGAGGTGATGGTGACGGTTGAACCGGCGACCGACGCGGCGCCGGGTGAGGTTGAGGTGATTTTGACCGGGACGTTGTGAACGGGGGTCGTAGGGACATAGCAACGCTATGTCCCTACCTATGCCCCTACCGCCACCGTTTCGGTTGGCAAGGAAAAGCGAAACCCGCCCTCGAGGGCGGGTCTCATATTTGGCGACTCCGAGTGGGCTCGAACCACCAACCTTCAGCTCCGGAGGCTGACGCTCTATCCAATTGAGCTACGGAGTCGTTCCGGCCTAAAGTATACTCGATTGCCGGCGAGCTGTCAACGTGACTGTGCATCTACCGCAGAGATCGCCGAGGAACGCAGCGGGTGGTTTTGCGGTCTGCTGCATTCCTCTGAAGTCCGCTTGGGTGTGAGAGCAGCATAGGATCGAGGTGGCGCATGCGACGATTGAAACGGGTGCTTGGTTGGATCGTGGGGATGATCGTGGTGGTAGTGGCTGGGTTGGTATTGAGCATTCCGATCGACGCGCTGATCGGCAGCGGGCGGGTTGCAGCGCTCACGAACACCGTGATCCCCGGCCCCGCCGGCCCGATTCGGGCCTTTGTCGCCGAGCCGGCCACTCCCGGCCCGCATCCCGCCGTGATTATGATCCATGAATGGTGGGGATTACGGCCCGACATCATCGAAAAGGCGACCGCGCTCGCTGCTGATGGCTATGTGGTCGTTGCTCCCGATACTTTCCGCGGCGCTAGCACGACGTGGATCCCGCGCGCCATCTATCAAGTGTCCACCACACCGCCGGCGCAGGTGCAAGCCGATCTCGACGCGGTGTTTGCGTGGCTGGCGGCGCGGCCCGATGTGCTGGCCGATCGGATCGCCGTGATCGGTTTTTGCTATGGTGGTCGCACGTCGCTGCTCTATACCCTGCACAACCCAGCGGTAGCGGCAACCGGCATCTTTTACGGCATGGCGGAAGTCGATCCAGCGGCGCTGCGCCAGATTCGCGGCCCGGTGCTAGGCATCTTCGGCGGGGCCGATGCTTCGATCCCGCTGAGCGAGGTTGAACAGCTTGAGCGCAATCTGACAGCGGCGGGGGTTGACACCCGCTTTACCGTCTTCCCCGGCCAGCCGCATGCGTTTGTCGGCGGGATCGAAGCGATCAACGCCGGCGGCGCTGCCGGCGAGGCATGGCAATTGTTGCGCGCGTTTCTGGCCGAGGCGCTGCACGGCCAACCCGCCTCGTCGCAGCGGCTGCCGGAACGTTCCGCCCCAACCCAGTCGATCACCTTTTTTGGCGCGCTGCACCACCGCTTTGTCTGCGGGTGGTGAACAACGTTTGCAAAGATCCTCTTGACGAAATTCGTGCCGCGTGGTACACTTTTAGTAGTTCGGAAATGAACAACTATGGTAGAAACGAACTTACTCGAACAACTTACGGCGCTGGGGCTAACCGAGTACGAAGCGCGGGTCTATCTCGCCTTGCTGACCGAGTATCCGGCGACCGGCTACCAGATCAGCAAGCTGGCCGGCGTGCCGCGATCGATGGTCTACGAGGCGTTGGGGCGGCTGGAAGCGCGTGGTGCGGTGCTGAAGTCGGTTGAAGAGAAGGCGACGTTGTACCGCCCGATCTCGCCGGCGATCCTGCTTGACCGTTACGAGCGCGAGGCGCGCGAGCGGGCCGAGACGCTGCGCAGCCAATTAATGCCGCTCTTCCGCCACGAAGAGAGCGACCGGCTGTGGAATTTTAGCGGGAGGCGCGAAGCGTTAGCGGCGGCGCGCGATCTGATCGAAGGCGCTGAGCGTGAGTTGATGCTGGTGCTGACTGACGCCGATGTCGAAGCGCTCTATCCGGCGTTGGCTGATGCCCATGCGCGCGGCGTGGCGCTAGGGGTGATCCTCACCGGCGAAGCGCCGTTTTCGTTTGGCCAAGTGGTGCGCCACCCCAAACGCGAGACCGAGCTGCACGGTATGGTTGAGACGCTGATCGTCGTGGCCGATGAACGCGAGTTTCTGATCGCTTCCGGCCATCTGGCGACGACCGCCACCGTCACCACTAACCGCAACATGGTCTTGATCGCGCGCCAGTTTATCTGGATGGAACTGTTCGCACAGCGCATTTTTGCCCGCCTTGGCGAAGACCTGCTGGCTCGCCTCGATCCCGACGATCGGCAGGTGTTACATTCGTAACTCGGTAATCCAACCCGGCGGCGGAGAGGAGATTGTCATGACCACCATTTCCAACACTGCACCCCGGCAGCGCCTGACGCTGCTGCTCAACGACGAGATCCTCGAACCGGCCTTTGTCGCTCTGACCCTGATCGGTATCGTCACTGGTCTGATACTGGAAGGATCGGGCGCGCCGGAGTCGATCACGCTGGCCGTTCATCTGGCGACCTATTTCTTTGGCGGTTTTTACGCCGTGCGCGCCATCATCGAATCGCTGCGCCACTGGTCGATTGAGGTCGATCTGCTGATGGTGCTGGCCGCGTTGGGCGCAGGCTACCTCGGCGAGTTTACCGAGGGCGCGATCTTGCTCTTCCTCTTTTCGCTGAGCAATGTCTTGCAAGCCTACGCTATGCGGCGCACCGAACAAGCGATTACCGCGTTGATGGAGCTGCGTCCTGATACGGTGACGATCCGCCGCGATGGACGCGAACTCGATCTGCCGGTCGAGGCGGTGCAGGTAGGCGATGTGGTGCTGCTCCGTCCCGGCGACCGGGTGCCGCTCGACGGCGTGATCGAGCGGGGCAGCGGCACGTTTGACGAATCGGCGTTGACCGGCGAGTCGATGCCGGTGCAGAAGGGGCCGGGGATGGCAGTGCTGGCCGGCACGCTCAACCAGACCGGCGCGCTGGAGGTGCGGGTGACCAAGCCGGCCAGCGAGAGCACCTTGGCCCGGATCATTACGATGGTGAGCGAAGCGCAAGCGCGCAAGGCGCGGTCGCAGAGCTTCCTTGAATATTTCGAGCAGCGCTACGCGATTGGCGTGATCGTGGCAGTGGCGCTCTTCATCCTTGCCGTGCCGGCGCTGACCGGTGCGCCGTTCGCCGATACCTTCTACCGCGGTATGGTGCTGCTCACGGTCGCTTCGCCGTGCGCGCTGGTCATCAGCGTCCCGGCTTCGCTGCTGAGCGCGATTGCGGCTGGGGCGCGGCGCGGGGTGCTGTTTAAGGGTGGCGTGCATCTCGAAGAATTGAGCAAGGTGCGGGTGATCGCTTTCGACAAGACCGGCACCTTGACCTTTGGCAAGCCTACACTGGCCGATCTCGTGCCGGCGGAGGGTGTGGACGAGGCGGAGTTGTTAGCGATCGTGGCCCGCGCCGAGCAGCCGTCAGAGCATCCGATCGCGCGCGCGATTTTGCACGCCGCCGAAGAGCGTGGGATGACCATTGCGCCCCCCGATCAGTTCACCGCGGTCACCGGCATGGGGGTGCGGGCCACGTGGGACGGGGTTGAGACGCTGGTCGGTTCGCCGCGCCTGTTTGCCGAAGCCGGCGTCATCGTCCCGCCAGAGCTGTTGGCCCGCGCCGATGAGCTGATGGCGCAAGGCCGCGGCACCGTGCTGCTGGCCCGGCGCGGCAAACAATGGTTGGGATTGGTGGCAGTGATGGATCGCGAACGGCCCGATGCGGCCCAACGCATCGCCGAGCTGCGCGCTGCTGGGATCGAGCGGATCGTGATGCTGACCGGCGACAACCCGCGGGTAGCCGAAGCGATGGCGCGCCGGCTGGGGATTGATGAAGTCCATGCCGGCTTGCTGCCTGCCGACAAGCTGCGCATCGTCGAGCAGTTGCGCCAGCGCTACGGCGCAGTAGCGATGGTGGGTGACGGCGTGAACGACGCGCCGGCGCTGGCGGCGGCGACGGTCGGCATCGCCATGGGAGCTGCCGGCACCGACGCCGCGCTTGAAACCGCCGATCTGGTCTTGATGCGCGACGACTTAAGCGCGATCACCTACGCGTTGCGCCTCAGCCGCCGCACCCAGCGCGTGGTCTGGCAAAATATCTCCTTCGCGCTAGCGGTGGTGGTCGTGCTGGTGCTGACCACGTTGACCATCGGCGTGCCGTTGCCGCTCGGCGTGGTCGGGCACGAAGGCAGCACGATCATCGTGGTGCTCAACGGCTTGCGGCTGCTAATGTTCCGTTGATAGAGCCGGTTGATACAGGCAGATCGAAGCGGGCCGCCAAACCGGCGGCCCGCTTTGTGTTGCCATCGTGATCAATTAGAGAGGCAACCCGAACGTATTCCGCAGCCACTCCAACACGATCGCAACCACCGTCAAGGCTGCTGCCGCCAGTAATGACTCACGCCAGCCAAATCCGAGCCAGATCCCCATCGCTAAGATAAAGACAAAGAAGATCACCCCCACAACCACGTAGAAGTTTTTGAGCAGATTCATTGTCGTGAGCAAGTCTTTCTAACTATGTGGATAGTGAAACCGCGATGGAAAGCATCTCTGGCCTATGGCAGCTTAGAACAGAGGTTATTTCGTTAGTGAAAGATGCCGTTATGCCACAGCATACCGGATAGGCTTGGTAACGTGATTGCCGAAAATGGGACAAGGCGTGGTGAATACTTCGGTTGATTATACAATACCACTAGCAACTGTCAAATCGTCAAAAATAGCGTGATCGAATAGTGTTGGCTATGGAGAGATGGTACATACTCTCCTCACAGCATTGGCAGGCAGAGAGCAGCGGCGCCAAGATATGGCTGCACTAGTTCAGAGTAGGACTTATTTCTCTCTAGCGAGAACATCGTATTCACTTTACACTAAATCCCGCATAGCCAAGTCGTGCGAGGATTGTATGCGTGCTCGATATGCGGTTGCCCTCCTGTTTCTCCTCAGCCTATGGTGCGCAACCATAGCGGCGCCGCCAGCGCCGCTCGCGGCGCAGACCGATGTTCGCCAACAAGTGATCGAGTTGACCAACCAGATCCGGATAGCCAACGGCCTGCCGCCGCTCAAGCGCAACGATAACCTGCAAGCCGCCGCCGATTGGATTACACAAGACAATGCCAGCCATAATACACTGTCGCACACTGACAGCCTTGGGCGCAGTATCGGTCAGCGGTTTCCTGATTTCGGATACAACTATGCGCTGGCCGCCGAGAATCTGGCGGCGGGGTATCCAACGCCGGATGCGGTTATGGATGGTTGGATGAGCAGTGATGGCCATCGCAACAACATCTTGCGCGCCGGTCTTTGCGAGATCGGCGCCGGTTACACCTATCAGAGTACGACTACCTATAAGCACTATTGGTCGCAGACCTTTGGTTGTCGCTGGAACACCTACCCGGTTGTGATCAACGGTGAAGCGGCAGTGACCGGTTCGGTGAATGCCAATCTCTACATCTACGGCGCCGGCTGGGCGCAACAGATGCGGCTGAGCAACGACGGCAGCAATTGGACGGAGTGGATGCCGTATCAATCTACCTACAACTGGACTCTGCTCGATGGTAGCGGCGAGCGCACGGTCTTCGTAGAGATACGCAACGGCTCAACCGTCTATCTCAATAGTGACACGATTATCTTGATTGGCTCGCACCGGTTGTTTGTGCCGTTGGTGGTGCGGTAGCGGGTGATTATCTGTCGTTTGTGATTGCGAAGGAGGGGTGGCTCGCGCCGTCATGCCTGCTGGGACGTGAACACACGTTGAGCGAGTGTGTTCCGTGCTCGGAGGGGATTGCTTCGCCGCCGTGCGGCGGCTCGCAATGACAGGTGGGGAGTGAGGGGTATCAGCGCGCGCTGGGCGGGGGCCTTCCGACCGGCGCACACTCCCGCTTGGGCGGGAGGAAAAACTGAGAGGGATGATCCCGCTGACGGAGGAGCTTGCTGCGCCGCAGGGGGCAGAGCACTGCTCTGCCCCTACGTGTTGCCCTCCGCGCGGCTCGCACTGACGGGTGGAAATCGGGGGTGGCATCACCCCTCCCCAGCCATCCTGCGCTGGGTTCAAGGGTGGATGGCAAGGAACTTGGCCCTGAAGAGCCGGGCTAGGGTTACGAAGCCCACTCTGCGGGACTGCTAGCCCTCGCCCCCCGGTCCCCTCTCCCGCGTTGCGGAAGAGGGGACGGAGGTGAGGGTAAACCGGCCCTCGTAAAGCCGTCAACCGCTGTCATTGCGAAGTGGCGCAGTCCCCGCCGTGATCTCCGGCTGAGGCGCGAATGAACACTGTGCGGGTGCGTTCCGTGCTCGGAGGAGATTGCTTCGCCGCGCTCCGCGCGGCTCGCAATGACAAACGGCGAGCGGGGTCTACCTGTCATTGCGAGGGAGTGGCGGCCCGCGCCGAGCGGGGGCTGCCCGACCGCAGCAATCTCCTGTTTGGGCGGAAGGAATTCCTGAGAGGGATGGTACTGCTAACAGGGGAGATTGCGTCGCCGCAGGGGGCAGAGTAGCGCTCTGCCCCTACTACTGGCCTTCGATCAGGATTGACAAATCCCCGCTTCAGGCGTATAGTAATGACGCCTAACAGGCACCGGTGAGACACGATGAGGAACGGAACCGCTATGGATAGTAGTCATTCTCGTCAGCGGCAGAGTGTGGTGATAACAATCAACGCATCCACCGGCCTCATCGGTATGTTGCGCCGGCATGAATAGGCTTGTGGCCTAATCATTGCAACGCACCCCGGTGAGGTCTTACCCGCCGGGGTTTTCTGTGTTTGCGTTGCGGTTGTCGCCCCTATGCCGCTGTCAAGATGCGCAGGGGGTGACAATGACCACGTTTCCAACTCCCCGCCTCGATGAGGTACAGGCGCTCATCGCCGAACAGCGCTGGCTCGATCTGCGTGAGCAACTGTCGCGCTGGCCCGCCGCCGAGATCGCCGATCTGCTGCTCGAGCTGTCCGCCGCCGAGCGGATGCTCGTTTTTCGCGTATTGCCGCGCGCTTTGGCCGGCGAAGTCTTCTCTTACCTCGAACACGACGATCAATACGAACTGCTCGCCAGCCTGAGCTTGGATGAGACGCGCTTGCTGCTCGCCAACCTCAGTCCAGACGACCGCACCCAACTGTTTGAAGAGCTGCCCGGTCAGGTGACGCAGAAGCTGCTCAATCTGCTCAGTCCCAAAGATTTGCGCGAAGCGCGCCAATTGCTCGGCTACCCCGAAGAGAGCGTCGGGCGGTTGATGACGCCTGATTATGTGGCGGTGCGGCCCAATTGGACAATTGCGCGCGCGCTGGAACATATCCGGTTGCGCGGGCGTGATAGTGAGACGATTGACGTCATCTATGTCACCGACGAGCAATGGCGCTTGCTTGACGCAATCGAACTGCGCCGCTTGATTTTGGCCGAACCGACCCAAACTGTGCGCAGCTTAATGGACGAGAGCTATGTGGTGTTGTCGGCGTTTGATGATCGCGAGCGGGCGGTTGAGGCGTTGCGCCGGTACAGTTTGCCGGCGTTGCCAGTGGTTGATTCGGATGGGGTGTTGGTGGGGATCGTCACCTTCGACGACTTGATCGATGTGGCGGAAGAGGAAGTGACCGAAGACTTCCACCGCAGCGCGGCGGTTGAGCCGTTGCGCGGCAGCTATCTCGAAACGCCGGTGATGGAGCTGGTGCAGAAGCGGGTGCCTTGGCTGGTGGCGTTGGTTTTTGTCAATGTTTTTTCGGGAGCGGCCATCGCAGCCTTTGAAGAGACGATTGCCGCAGTGGTAGCACTCGTTTTCTTTTTGCCATTGTTGATTGGCAGCGCTGGCAACGCTGGGTCGCAGTCGGCGACGTTGACGGTGCGCGCGTTGGCAACCGGCGATATCGAGTCGAGCGACTGGTGGCGTCTGCTGGCGAAAGAATTGTTAGTCGCGTTACTGTTAGGCAGTGCGATGGCGACTGCGGTCGGCGTGTTGGGGGTGATCCGGGTAGGCTGGCATGTCGCTGGCGTGGTCTCGCTCACGATGCTGGTGTTAGTGCTTATGGGCAGCCTCATCGGGATGTCGCTGCCCTTTATTCTGCGCCGGTTGGGTCTCGATCCGGCGACGGCCAGCGGCCCGTTGGTGACGTCGTTGTCGGATATCGGCGGGGTCTTGATCTACTTTTCGCTGGCGACGTGGTTGTTAGGCTTGGGATAAGCTGCAAAAGACGCCAAGGCGCAACGGGCAATTGGGATGCCTTGGCGGCTTGATTGTGCTGAGGATGGGTTATGTTCAAACCGCGCACCTTTACTCCCGCGCCGCCGGCGCAATCGATCTTGACGCGGGCCGATGTTTGGTTACTGCTGGTGCTGATCGGCTTGCTGGCGTTGGTGATCGGCGCCGCCGAAAGCGCGCCGGCGACAGTGCAGGGGCCAGAGATCGACCTCTCGTTGAGCGCGTTGCCATTTTACGCTTTGCGTTCGGTGGGACGGATGGCCTTGGCTTATGCGCTGTCGTTTCTGTTTACGATGATCTACGGCTACATCGCGGCCTACAATGCGCGTGCCGAGCGAGTGTTGATCCCGTTGCTCGATGTGTTGCAGAGTGTGCCGATCTTGTCGTTTCTGCCGGTGGTCTTGCTCAGCCTGAGCACGGTGCTGCCAGAGGCGCTGGCAGTCGAGTTGACCGCGGTCGTGCTCATCTTTACCAGCCAAGTCTGGAATATGACCTTTGCGTGGTACCAGTCGCTGACCACCATCCCGCGCGAGCTGCGCGAAGCGAGCAGCATCTTTCGCTTCTCGCGCTGGCAACGTTTTACCACCCTCGAATTTCCGTTCGGCGCGCTAGCGTTGGTCTGGAACAGCATGATGAGCTGGGCCGGCGGCTGGTTTTTCCTCATGGCCGCCGAAATCTTTACGCTGGGTGATCGTGATTTTCGCCTGCCGGGGTTGGGCGCATTCTTGCAAACGGCTGCGAATGCCGGCGATCTAGCCGCGATTGGGTGGGGCATTCTCACGCTGGTGGCAGTGATTGTCATCCTTGACCAGTTTGTCTGGCGACCACTGCTGGCATGGGCTAGCCAGTTCCGGTTGGAAATGATCGAACGCGATGATGAAGAGTCACAGTCGTGGTTCTATGATCTGATCCGGCAGTCAGTGGTGGCCGGCTGGGTGGGAGGCTTGGCAGGAGCCATCGATCGGTTGATTGCACGCCGGTTGAGCCGGCGTCCAGCGCCCGATCCCTATCTCAGCGCCTCAACCCGGCGTTCGTGGTGGGGATGGTTGCTGGTCGCAGTGAGTGTGGTCTTGGTTGGCTGGGGTGGATGGGTCGGTGGCGGCTTGCTGCTGAGCGTACCGCTGGCGCAATGGGGCGAGATTGCGTTGAGCGTGGGTGCAACAATGGCGCGCGTGGCGACGGCGATGACGATTGCCCTGCTGTGGACGGTGCCGGTCGGGGTGTTTATCGGCACGCGCCCGCGCGCGGCAGCCATCTTGCAGCCAATCGTGCAGATCGCAGCGTCGGTGCCGGCGACGGCGCTCTTTCCGGTGTTGGTGTTAGTATTTCTGGCCCTCCCCGGCGGCCTGAATCTCGCTGCGGTCGTCTTGATGATGCTCGGCACCCAATGGTACATCCTGTTTAACGTCATTGCCGGCGCAGCGGCCATTCCGCAAGATTTGCGCTTTACCAGCGAACTACTGCAACTGCACGGCTGGGAACGCTGGCGCACGCTGATCTTGCCCGGTCTGTTTCCGTACCTGATCACCGGCCTAATTACGGCAAGCGGCGGGGCGTGGAATGCCAGCATCGTCGCTGAGTATGTGGTCTTCAACCAGCAGACCTACCAGACGATCGGGATCGGGGCGCAGATTGCGGCGGCGACGGCGGATGGCGATTTTGCTGGCCTGTTTGCCGCCACCTTGGCCATGATCGTCGCGGTGGTCACGATCAACCGGCTGGTCTGGCGGCGCTTGTACCGGCTAGCCGAGACAAAGTATCGTATGGAATAGTTGTATAGTTAGGGGGCAATCGCATGCTGCAGGCACAGCCAAAACCGCTGGTGGAATTGATGGGGGTGGCGCAACGCTACGGGCGGGGTGAGCGCCGATTTACCGCTATTCAAGATATTAACCTGACGATTGCTGAAGGCGAATTTGTGGCTCTGCTCGGCCCGTCGGGCTGTGGCAAGAGCACGCTCTTGCGCATCATCACCGGTCTCAACCGGCCTAGCGAGGGGCTGGTGCGCTATCGGGGCAAGGCGCTAGAGGGCGTGAATCCGTATGCGACGATCGTCTTCCAGACCTTTGCCCTCTTCCCGTGGCTGACGGTGGAAGAGAATGTCGCGGTGGCGTTAAAAGCGCGAGGTAAAGATGAAGCGGAAGCGCACCGGCGCGCGGTAGAGTTGATCGATCTGGTTGGTCTTGACGGGTTCGAGCAAGCCTATCCGCGCGAGTTGTCGGGCGGTATGCGGCAGAAAGTTGGCATTGCCCGCGCATTGGCAGTTGACCCAGAGCTGCTCTGCCTTGATGAGCCGTTCAGCGCGCTCGATGTGCTGAGCGCCGAGACGCTGCGCGGCGAAGTGCTGGAATTGTGGACGGGCGGCAGCTTGAAGATTCGGGCGGTGTTGATGGTCAGCCACAATATCGAAGAGGCAGTCTTTATGGCTGACCGGATCGTGGTGATGGACAAAAATCCGGGCCGGATTGTGGCCGAAGTGCCGGTTAACTTGCCTCACCCGCGCGATCGCAAATCCGATGCGTTTGCTGCCTTGGTGGCGCGAGTGTACGCGGTGCTGGCCGGGCAGACCCAACCCGAAGCGATTGAGTACGGCACCGAGCCGGGTCAAAACGGGCAAACGCGCCTACTGCCGGCAGCATCGGTGACGGCGCTGGCCGGTCTGCTCGAACAGGCCAACGCCACCGATGACGAGCGCGATCCGCTGGCGAAACTGCAAGATGAACTCGGCTTAGACCTCGACCAGATGCTACCGCTGATCGAGGCTGCTGAGCTGCTCGGGTTTGCGCGGGTTGAGAGCGGCAACCTGATCCTGACGCCGTTGGGAGAAGCGTTTGCCGAAGCCAGCATCCAAACCCGCAAAGAGATTTTTGCTTCGCGCTTGCGGCGGTTGCCCTTCTTCCGCTGGATGCTGCGCATGATCGCCGCCGCCGACAACCAATCGTTGCGCTGGGAGGTGTTGCTTACCGCGCTCGAGCCGGAATTTCCGCCTGAGGTGGCCGAACGGCAGCTCGACATCGCACTGGAGTGGGGGCGCTACGCCGAACTGTTTGCGTATGACGACGCTGAGGGGCGGTTTTTCTTGGAAACGCCAGTAGCGGTAGCAAAATGATAACGACGCAATCGTGGCGTGGCAGGCATGTTAAGAAAGAGTGGCTGGAACGGGCTGATTTTGCCAGCGCGCTTTCAGCCAAGCGACAAAGACCAGCCACGCCGGCAAACCTAAGATGATAATGAGGTGATCACCAAAGGGCTGCGGTAGCATCCCAATGATCGTTGCGTCGAGAATGAGCATGCTGTAGGCTGCAACCATGTAGAGATACGCAGCCAAGGTATAACGGCGTAGCCAGCACATATCGTTAGCCAGCAAAGCAAATGCAACTGGCCAGACTAGATACTGGATCGCAAAGGCATGGGTGCAGGCAAAAAAGCACACGAGGATCGTTAACACACCCGCAACAGGAGTCTCGTGCCGGGCGCGCATCCACCAAACAACGGCTAACGCTCCTAATGTGAACCAGCGGCCATTGGCGATAATCCAGTGCATCAGCGCTTTATTACCGGTCACATCTTGTCCTAAGCGGAACGCATAGGTGTACCCCCAAATACCGATCCCGCGGTTATATCCCATTGCTGTCTGCACAACGCGCACCGGGTCAGCCTGAAAAAGCCATGCGTAGATAATGATGCCGATCAACGGCACCAGCAGCGTCCCCAGCAGGAGCGTGATCCGGCTCCGCCAAGCGTGTAAATTGGCCAGTAGCACCGGCAGGCCCAATACCGGCCATGATTTAGCCAAAATGCCGGCCCCAAGCGCCAAGCCGCTCAAGGTTGGGGAAGTATACAGCCAGAGAGCGGCAATCAAAAGCAACACCACCGGCAGGGCGTCGAACTGGCCGTGGTACGCAGCAACAAAGACTGGTATCGGGTTGAGCGCATAGATGAAAGCGGCGCGAAAGCGTTGGGCAAAGCTGGGCAAGACGGGTGTAGCGAAAAGCAACACGCCAACGATCGCAACATCGGCGATGATAGGCAACACGCGCACGATAGTCACAAACGTGATTCCGCTGGCGTTGCTCAACCAAAGCGCAGATGCGCTCCAGTACATCTGCAATGGCAGATATGGGTAACGGAATATGGCCCGATCCGATGTATAGACATCAGTGTTGGCGAGTACCAAGTCACCAATTATTTGATAGGATTCGATGTCATAAATGGCGCCGACCGGAAGCAGCCAATTGGCAAACAACCGCACAAACAGCGCGATGGATATTGTCAACAAGATGGCCGCTCTCCGGCTCATTGCCGGGAATTGAAATGTGGGCGCTGAAATGAGCCAAAAGGCGCCGAGCAGCAATAATGACCATAAGATGCTGAGTTGGATGGCAAGAGGCATCATTGCGAGGCTCGCTATTCCATCCACAGTTGCCCGATTTGCACGTGCAAGACCCGCCGGTCGGTCAGGCGGGGGTCTTCGTTAGCAGGGATCCACGCTGGGCCGGTGAGCCGGAGCAGCACCGCGCCGCTAGCGGCAGGCGGCACTTGGGCGGGATCGAGAGTGACGCGGATGATGATTGGTTCTTGGCCGATCTGATGGCAGCCTAGTTCGACGATCGGCGCGCTAGTGGTTGGCCACAACGTATCCTCGGCCTGCGCACTAACGCAGAGGGTAGCCGCGCCGAGCTGGGCCGGGCGCAAGCCGCCGGCCACTTCGATCGCCACCGTCTGTTGCACTGCGTCTGCTGGCCATGGCAACCGGATCACTGCCTCGCCGTTGCTCCAACTGTACTGCCAGCCGTCTTTGCTTTGTTCAGGCCGGTAGAAACCGCTGACCTGCGCAGCGAACGAGGTTGGCGTGAGCGGTGGTGGTGCGGTATCGACCACCGGTGACTCGACCGGATCAAGCCGGTAGATGGCGAACGGCAGGGTCAGGCGGGAAACATTCTGCGGTTTCTGGTCAGTCAGTTGCTCGAACTCGGCCAGATCGAGCGCCACCTCATCAATAAACGTCAGCCGGAAACCGGGCAGGGCAAGATTGGCGCCGCTCGCGCTCAGCATCAGATAGACGGTGCGACCGGCAGCTTGCCAGCGCTTGACCTGTTCGGCCAGCAACGCGGCGTAGGGCGCGGTAGATACACTCTTGACTGTAAAGGCATCGACGTCGTGGGCAAAGCGCAACGGCGTCGCCAGCAAGTCAGGAATATCGCGGGCATCGCTATAGATCGGCGCGCCGCCGCGCAACAGCACAATATCGCGATCAGGGGTGAAGTGTTGGGCAATCGTTTCGACTTGAGCCAACGCGCCCGCGTATTCAGTGTGAACAAAATAGTAGCGTCCCGTCCAGCCAAGGAAGAGCAGCAGCAACCCAGCGAGAGCGGCAGCCAAACCTTGCCGCCAACGCGCGGCCAGCGGGCGGAATTGCCATGCGCCGGCTATGGCGGCTAGCGCATACGCCGCGCTAAGGGCGAAGATTGGGTAAGCGATCGGCACAAACCGGCGCAGAATATAGATGTAGGTCTGCTCGGAGGTGCCGTAGGTTTGGCGGAGATAAAAGAAGCTGCCGAGAAAGCCAACCGTGAGCATCAACCAACTGGCCGCGGTGAGGCCGCGCCGCCACCAGAGCGCGAACCCGATCACCGCCAGTACCACGCCAAGCGGTGACAAATACCATCCTACCCGTACCAAGCCGGCCAGCGGGATCAGCTCTTTGGCTTGGACGGGAGCCGGCTCGCTGGTGAAGGTGCTAGGGTCGGCCAGCATGCGCTGCCACCAGCTCATACCGCGGTACTCCTGATAATAGAGCACGAGCGGCAAGCGGATCGGCGCGCCGACATACCCCTGAATGCGCAGCCAATTGAGGGTCTGGTTCGAGAACGGCCCCTGCCACGGCCCGCGTGCGGCGGCCAGCTCGGCACGCAAGGCGGCGGTTGCGGCGAGATCAGGCTCGGCTTCCCACGGCTTCCCCTGCAACACTACCCCCGCCTGTAAGCGCGCCTCGGTGGGAGACATCACGCCACTGCGCACATCGCCGGCCACCAGCGCCGGATCGCGGGTGAGGGGGTCATTCCAGCCGCCGCGGGTATTAAAGAGCAGATCGGCATCGATAATCTGCGGGCGCACGAAATAGGCCCAACCGGCCAAGAGCAACACACCGAGCGCGATCGTGTTCTGCCAGCGTTGCCGGCGCGCCACCAGCCGGTGTTCGATCCACCCAATCCAGCCGCTGCGGCGGAGCAGAATCAAGCCGGCGATCGCAATCGCCACCAGCGCCAGCTCGATCCAGATCCGCCCCGGATCGTCGAGGGCGCTAAACCGCGAGGTAAAGTACGACTCGCGCACAGCAGGGGTGAGGAAGGGCAGTGCGACCAATGAGGTGAGGGCGAAATCTTGAAAGCGGGCAAAACCGGTATCGAAAAAATAGGCGCGGGCAATGAAGATAATGTGCAGTGCGGCATGGATCAGCATCGCCAGCATACCCAGCGCCAAGGCGGTTTGCGTGTACTGCCAACGGCGGCTCAGCCAGCAATAGCCAAGGTAGAGCATCGCCGGCGCAAGCAGAAAGAAATCGATCCGGGCCAGCGCCACCTGCCCAAAAGCAATCCCGGCCAGCGCCGCATACATCATGCGCGCGCGCGCCGGCAAGCTGTGGTCATTGAACTTGGCAAACAGATACAAACCGCCCCACGTCAGAAACTGGGCCGTGGTTTCGGCGGTCGAATAACGGGCAAACCAGACCTGCACCGCATTCAGGCCGAGCAGCACCATCCCCAGCCACCCGACCCATGGCCCGGCGAGGCGGCGCCCGATCATGCCCACGCTCCAAACACCGAGCAAGCCGAGCAAACCGGTGGCAAACAGACCGAAGAGCGGGCCGCCAGCAGCAGTCAGCAAACCAATCCACACCGGAAAGAGATGGAAACCTTGCGGCACAATCCGGCCTTGGGGCAATTCACCTTCGTTGATCAAAAAACCGGCGGCGCGCAGCCGGGTAGCGATATAGCGATCACGGGCTTGCACACCAATAAAATTGCTGATCGCCTGTTCCGCCGGCCCGCGGATGGCCGGATCGCTGCTTTGCGCAGCTTGGCCTAGTTCGGCAACGACGGCATCGTGCTGAACGATGCTGCCGGTGCGGGCGATGGCAAACCCAGTGACTGCATAGACGCCGGCGTCGCGCACCCCCAGAATAACCTCGAAGGGCCGGGCAACCAGCAGTGCCAGCACCAACAACGTGCCGAACCATACCGCCGCCTCGCGCATAGTGAGGCCACGCACCGTTCCATTCGTTGATGAACGCCGTTGCCCTAGCCAGATCAAGCCGGCGCTCACCGCCAGCGTGATCCCTAAGTGCAGCCAGATTGAAAAGATGCCGAAACTGGCCAACACCAACGCCAACCAACCACTCCACAGCGCGCCGATCAAGCAGCGCTCGAAATGGCGTTCAAGGCCGTCGTTGTTGCCAAGTTCCGGGATCACCCGCGCCAGCGCCCATCCCGGCGCGTAGATCAAGAATGGTAAGAGTAGAATGCCGACGATAATCTGTGCCATGCTCGTTTCCGGCGATCGCTGCCGGGCGTGATTATAGCATAGCCTTTGCATGGTACAATGCGGCGATGGCGCAAACGTCATGGAGACACGTAGATATACATAACGATGGCTTCTTCTCTGATTAAACGTATCAACCTGCGGGCAGCCGCCGGCAGCCAAGCGCGCCGCTTGCCCGGCGTGACGATCCCGGCGCTCTGGTTGGCGCTAATCACGGTTGTGACATTAGTTGCCGGGTACGCAGTCCGGCCAGTCGTGACCGTTGATATTGGCGATAACCGCGATGGCGCGTTTCTGGCCAATTTCAACGCGCGCGAGATCGATGCCGCCGGCGCGTATGAGCGGTTCGAGTGGCCGGCAGGAGCTACCACTGCGACAGTGCCCGGTGGGCGAAAGGGCGTTTGGCTGGCGCGGATCGTTGCTCGCCCGGACGTTGACCCGATCATTCTGCAACGCGAGTCGGCGGCGGCGGTGAATGGGGTGCGGTTAGAGATGCCGCGCCGTAGCGGGACGGAGATGTTCGTTAAAATTCCGGCCCAGATTGCTGCGGCCCCGACCCTCACCTTCGAGCTGGTATCGCCGCTTGTTGGCGGTGAAGCGCCACCCGCCGGCGTGCCGCTCGCGGTTGAGTTGGCGCCGGCCCGTACCTACCGCTGGAGCGCTGACGAGAGCCAGATTGTCTTCCCGCGTTTGGGGCAGGGCAACTGGATCGCGCGGCTCGATGCGGTGGTCGCCCATCCCGACGGTTCGCCGGTCAATGCGCGGCTCAGCGCCAACGGCGTTGAGCTAGCGCGGTTGCCGGAACAAGCCCAATTACGGCGCATCCAGATACTCATTCCGGCAGCGGTGATGAATGGCGGCGATCTGAATCTGACCTTGCAAGCCGATCCGTTCCGCGATCCGCGTCCGTTGGGGATGCTGGTGGCCGATATTTCGGTTGCGCCGGCGGCAAGTCCCCTGCTGGCAACGATTGCGCCGCCAGTGGCGCTAGGGCTTGGCCTGTTTATCGTACTGGGGATGTTTGCCTGTCTGGCGCTGCTCACGGCTGACATCCAGCGGCGCTGGTATTTTGATGCTACTGGCTGGGCAGCGGTTGGATTGACGCTGGCGGTGCTCGTTGCCGGGTGGGCGATCGTTGTCTACCGTTTCCCCAGTGGGCAGATGATCGATCGGCTGGCGGCGTTGACGTTGCTTAGCTTGCTGGTGACGGTTGCGATGCGTCCGCTCACCCGCTGGCTACTGGGCCAGACCGGTGTCCGGGTGACGCCCGAGTTTACGGCAGCGCTACTGATCGTCTTTCTGGTCGGGTTCTGGCTCAAAGCGATTGGCATGCTCTACCCCTACTACGTTGGGATCGATGTCTTTTGGCACATGGATAAGGCGCGGCGCATCATCTACGATGGCGCGTTGCCGCTCTACTATAGCGTCAATAGCCCGCTCAACGAGACGACGATGCCGGTCGCGGAGTGGGGGCGTAATCCGCCGGTGATCCCCTATTCGCCGTGGTTCCACATTTTGGCGACGAGTTATGCGATCTTTCCGTGGCCGATGGAGACGACGGCGAACTTTGTGAGCCTGCTCATGGATATGTCGCGGGTGGTGCTGATCGCGGCGATTGCGCTTAAGGCGGGGTTTAGCCAGCGCACGGCGCTGTTGGCGGCAGTGACCTACGCTGTGCTGCCGGTGACATATCTGCTGCATATCTGGGGCAATGTACCGACCGCTGCCGGCTTATGGCTCAATCTGCTGGTGCAAACGGCCATCTTGCTAGGGTGGGATCGGCTGGGTGAATGGAAGGTGCAGATCTGGTTTGTGCCGCTGTTGGTATTGGCGTTCCTTGTCTACACGGTCACCGGCGTCTTTACCGGCGTCTTTTTGGTTGTCTTGACCTTCCTAATCTGGCTGAATGCGCGACGCGGGCCGGAGTGGCAAGCGCTGCTGCCGGGTCTCAAACCGCTCTGGGTGGCGGCGGGGGCGGCGATCGGGTTGGCGATTGCGATCTACTATGGCCAGTATTTCCAACCGATTGTGGAACGCACCATTCCCTACATGATGACCGTCTTCACCCGCGGGCCAGAGACGGTTGGCGTCTCGCGCCCGCCCTTCCACGAGTATCTGTGGTCGTTTGTGCCCCATCTTGGTTATCACATCTGGCCGAACCACTACCTCTACTATGGCTTGGCAATCCCGTTGATCTTTTTCATTCCGGGATACTGGGCAATGCGGGCGAAACCCTTGCTCTGGCTGGTGGTTTCGGCGTGGGGCGCGGTAGCGCTGCTGTTTTTGTTAGCCGGCTACCGGATTTCGATGGTTGACAAGCAACTGTTCTACCTGATTCCAGTGATCTGTCTGGCGTGGGCGATCATGGCTGACCGGCTGTGGGAACGCTGGGCGGGGCGGATGTTTGTGCTGGCGACGCTGGCGTTATCGCTCGGTAGTGCGTTGTGGTTGTGGGTGATGCGGATTAGCATCTCGCCAGTGCAGGGGAATTAAGCGTGGGGCGTGTCATTGCGGGAGTGCGGAGCACCCGAAGCAATTCTCCCGCTTTAGCCAGAGCGAACGCTGAGGGGATGTTCCCGTGCTCAGGGGCAAAGTCGCGCGCTGCCCTTCTTGGCCCCTCCCAGCCTCTCCCGTTGGGGGAGCAAGAGCGGACGGAACATCTGATCGCGAACCCGGCCCTGAAGGGCCGGGCTGGGCTTACGAAGCCCGCGCAGCGGGCTAATGGCCCTCACCCCCAGCCCCTCTCCCACTAGCGCGGGAGAGGGGAGCGCAGCACCGGGCTTTACGGCATCGCACAGCGATCAACGGTTGTAATCGACCACGTGTTCTGTCCGATACTCAACCGCTGGGGGGAGGAGATTGAGGCGTGAAAAAGGAGCGAACGACAGCGATTTACAACCGAGAACTGGCTTTACGGCAGCAACGTAATATGGAGTGCGGCAGTTTGACTGCCGCACTCCATGCGGCGCGTGGACTCAGGAGTGCAGATTGGACGCTATGACCACCGACATCGATCACCAACTCGCGGCGGCGATTGATCCGTGGCTGCAACATATGACGTGGCGGCGCGATTTTGCGGCGTGGCGCGAGCGCCGGTTGCGCCAAGAGCGTTATCAAGATGAGCGTTTAGCGCAGGTGCGAGCGGCGATTGGCGAGTTGCGCGGCGCGCGGATGCTTGACCTTGGCGCGGGGATGGGCGGGTTTGCGGTGGCGGCGGCGTTGGCTGGCGCGCGGGTGACGGCGTGTGAGTACAATCCGGCCTACTGCCAGATCATTCGCTTGCGTGCAGCGCGCTACAATCTGCGCTTCCCGATTGTCAACGCTGCCGGCGAATCATTGCCGTTGCCAAGCGCCGCGTTCGATCTGGTCGTCGCGTGGGATGTGCTTGAACACGTGCAAGACCCGGTAGCGGTGTTGCGCGAGATTGCGCGCGTGTTGCGGCCCGGCGGCCATGCCCTCATTACGGCGATCAACCGGCGAGCGTGGATCGATCCGCATTACCACATGCGCGGGATTAACTGGTTGCCGCGACCGGTGGCCGAGGCGCTGATCGAGCTGCGCGGACGCACCAAGCGCGGCGCTGCCTTCCGCGATATGCAGCGGCTCAGCGAGATGCACTATTTTCACTACCGCGATCTGGTGCAGTTGTGCGAGCGGCTCGGTTTTGCTGTGACCGATCTGCGCGAGCAGGCGTTGCTGGCTGGCCAACTGCCGAGCCGGCGACCATTGCGGCGGGCGGCGCGGGCGCTGTTGCGGCGGGTTGGGTTGGAACGAGCGGCGTACCGTTGGCAACGGAGCTTTTACACCGGTATGTTCGAGCTTGACCTGCGCAAGGAGGGCGCATGACGGCGCGGCGTCCTTCGCTGGCGACGCAGGTGTCGCGAGCGGTGTGGTGGAACACCCTCTTTGCGCCGTTGCGCTTGCTGGCGGAAGTGCTGGCAACGCTGGTGAAGCTGAACCAGCTTTCACAGGCAGCATTCGGCTTGCTGGCGCTGGTACGCGGGGCGAGCAATCTGTTCGGCACGGCGCTCGATCTCGGCATTGCCCGCGCCTTACCCAAATACATTCCCGAAACCGAACGAGCGGGCGGCGCGCGCGCGGCGCGGCGGCTCTTTTTGCTAGTTGCGACGCTGCAACTCGCGATATTGCTGGTGATTGCGTTAGGCTTGGCACTGAGCCATCGCCAGATCGAGGGCTACCTGCAAGGCTTGCTCGGCGGCGAAGTGGCGGTCGAGGCGGCGGCGCGCGCCGAACTCAGCCAATTCGTGGCCGAATTTCACTGGCTGATCATCGCCGCGATCGTGATCTTGCTCGGCTTGGGCGCTCTCTACGATCTGCTGATGGCGGTGCTGAGCAGCTTTTTCCACCAAAAGGCGTGGAACAGCATTGCGCTGGCTGCCGGCCTGTTGCCGCAGGTGTTGGTGGTGGTCGCGATTTTAGCTTTGCCTGACCGGTGGGACATCCTCGGCGTGTTGGTAGCGATGGTGCTGGCGCCGGCGATCGCGGTGGCGCTGGCCGGTTGGCAGGTCTGGCGCTTGCAGGCGGGGTTGGAGATGGAGCCGGGGCCGGGATTGCTGGTCGATCTGCGTGATGGCTTGCGTGATCTGCGGCATGCCCTGCCTCCCGGCTTCGTGCGCTACGCCGCCGTCTCGTACCTGATGACGGCGACCGATTTTATCGCGAGTTTTGAGTTTATCAATTTCTTTAACAGCGACATTCGTGATGTGTCGTTGCTCGCTGCTGGCGCGCTGCTGGTGCGCATGGCGCTAAGTTACCTCTACACGCCGATGGTAGGTGTGCAGGTGCCGTTGTTTGCACGGGTGCGGCAGGGTGAAGGCGGCACGACCAACGGCGCGTACCAATCGTTGGTACGCTTGCAGTTGCTGCTGATGGTTCCCGGCGGGGTAGGGTTGGTGTTATTGGCCGGGCCGGGGTTGCTGGTGATCAGTCCGCAGTATCTCGACGCAGCGCCGATTGTATGGGTGCTCACGCCGTGTTTGTTTAGCGAGAGTATGCTCACCACCGCCCACAATGCGTTGATGGTTCACGAACGGCTCGGCACCGTGATTATGTCCCGGCTGGTAGCGCTGCTTACCGTGGTAGTGCTGGCGTTTTGGTTGCCGGCCCAATTTGGCTTGATCGGCATGGCGTTGACGTTTGGGTTAGCGCGGGTGGCTGCCGGTTTGTGGGCAACGCTGGCCGGGATGCGGCTGCTCGGTTTGCGCTGGCCGTGGCGCTTTACCCTGCGGGTGAGCGCGGCGGCAGCAGCGATGGGGCTGGCAGTGGCAGGTCTGCGCGGTCTGATTAGTGTGCCTGCGGGCGCGATCGATCTGGTTGCGCGCCTTGGGCTAGCCCTGCAATTGCTGGCATTGGCTGCGGTTGGCGCGGTGATCTTTCTGCTGGCGCTACGCTTGTTTGGCGGGCTTGACCCGGCTGACCGGGCGCAGGTGCTGAAGTGGCGGTTGCCGTTCCAGCGGGTGATCCAACGGTTGATTTGAGTTGCGGCCCGGCCCTGAAGGGCCGGGCTAGGGTTACGAAGCCCGCTGCGCGGGCTGGGCGACCTTCGCCAGTATCAGTCATGTGGAGTGCGGCAGTGAAACTGCCGCATGCCATAAAGGAGAGCCAAGCCCATACGGTGGGTTGGAGGTAGAGCCACGAAGAGACGCAAAAGGCGCAACAGCGATGTGGTTTGTTTACGGGCGTGTTTTGCCCGGCCCTGAAGGGCCGGGCTAGAGTTACGAAGCCCGCTGCGCGGGCTGAAGGCCCTCACCCCCGGCCCCTCTCCCACGCCAGTGGGAGAGGGGAGTGCAGCAGCGGGCTTGCAAGCATCACATAGCGTTAACGGTTGCCAGCGACCACATGTTCTGTTCGCTGCTCAACTGTTGCTGGGATGGGCTAGGGTTGCGAAGCCTGCGGTGCGGGCTGCAGGCCCTCACCCCCAGCCCCTCTCCCACTGGCGCGGGAGAGGGGAGTGTAAAGCTAAGTCTTGAGGCATTGCACAGCGGCTGCATTCGACCAAATTTCTGTACACCCTTGAACTGGCGCGGGAGAGGGGAGTGCAGCAGCGGGCTTGCCGGTATCGCATAGCCAACGGTTGCCAGCGACCACATGTTCTGTCCGCTGCTCAACTGTTGCTGGGATGGGCTAGGGTTGTGAAGCCTGCGGTGCGGGTTGGATGATGACGATACACCATAGTAGAGATGTTGCAACCCAACGTCTCTTCAGATGCGAAGATCCATGGCAAATGTTAGCCAAATATGGCATAACCTCCACGAACCGCGTCAACTGGCGTTGGTGCAGGCATTGGCAGCCTATGTGACCATTGCTCTGCTGGTGCTTGGTCTGAACTGGCTGGTGGCTAATGCCGGCCAGCCGTTGACGGTCGCGCCGGCGAGTGCGAGTCGCTGGTTGTTGGCGGGTCTCAATCAGGTTGAAACGGGTGAGTGGGGCGATTTTCGCTGGACTGATGGCGATAGTCGGGTGTGCGTTGAGGGGTTTGGCTATGCGCCGCGCAGTTTGGCGACCGTGTGGCTGGCGGGTGGCTATGCCCGTTCGCTCGGTACGGAGACGGTGACGCTGGTGGCTGGTCGCGCGGCGCCGGTGACGGCGCCGTTGGCGCCGGAATTGCGCCGCTATACAATCTTGACCGGCGTTGATCAGCAGGCGGGGGCGGATGTCTGTGTCACTATTCAGAGTGCTGCTGTGCGTGATCCGAATAACCCGCGCTGGTTGGGGGTGCCATTTCACGGGTTGAGCGTCACGCCGCTCGCTGCCGCCGGCGCGGTGACGCCGGCGCTGGCCGGATTGGCGACGGGGTTAGCGCTGGCGCTTGGCTGGTTGGCCTTGTTGCACGTGAGCGGCGTGCCATTGCTCTTGGCGACCGGGTTGGTGGCGCTGGTGAGCAGCCTGATTACGTATACCCTTGCCGGTGGCTTAGTGCCGTTTGGGGCTGGGACGTTGCGGTGGGCTTTGCCTACCGTCGCCGGTGTGTGGGCCGGTGTGATCGGCTTGGCCGTGGCGCGCTGGTGGAAGGTGCAGCGACCGTGGCTGCGCGAGCTGGCCGGCATGCTCTTCTGGACGGTGGCGCTGCTTGGTACGTTTTGGTTGTTGCAACGCATCAGCGGCCATAGTGGAGTCTGGCCGCTCAAATCGCGGATCGATCCCTCGCCGACGTGGTGGGTCATCGTGCCGATTAGTTTCGCTCTGATCTGGTTTGCGATCGGCTGGCGGTGGCTGGCACGGCCATTGCAGCCGGTTCCGGTTGTGGTTTACACCCTGCTTGGCGCACTCGTGTTGCCGGTGGCGTTCGACATCGCCGTGCATGGGCTTGATGCGCCGATTGCCCTCTTTCGCGATAGTCCCTACGAATACCTGCGCGACACGCCGTATGTGGCCGGCGATCCGATGGGGTTTATGGCCAACTTCGAGACCATTGCGCCGCTGTTGTCGGTGCATGGCAGCACCCACCCGCCGGGAGCCATCCTGTTTTTGTGGCTGATCGAGCAGGTTTTCGGGCCGGGGCCGGTAGCAACCAGTTGGATCACAATTGGGTTGACGGCGCTCATGCCATTGGTGGCGGTGTGGCTTGGCTGGCGGCTTGGCGGTGGCCAACTGGCGCTGGCCGCCGGGATGCTGGCAGTGGTCTTGCCCGGCCAGATGGTCTACGGCGTCACCTCGCTTGATGGCGTGTTCAGCCTCTTGATCGCGGCTGGCGCAGCCGCCTTCTTTCTCGCCCTCGAACCGCCGTGCCGGCCATGGTTAGCCGTCTGCGCCGGTCTCTGCATCGCCGCAGCGCTGTTTATGACTTACGCCGCCACCCAGCTCTTCTTCTTTGGTGTGGCAGCAGCGGCATTGGCGCTGGCCCGGCACAGCGCGCAGGCCGGTTGGCGCGCAACCTTGCTGGCGATTGTGCGGCAAGGCGCGATCGCTGCCGGGGTGATTGCGGTCATCTATTTGCTCATCTTCCTTGCTACCGGTTTCAACGTCATCAGTGCCTCACGCCTCGCCACCCAGATCAACGGCGACATGATGGAACGGTTCCGCGAGTACGGCCCGCCGCCAACCCCCTTTCTGCCGCCGAGCTACGACTACTACCTGCGCTTCGCCGCCGCCAATCTCGTCTCGTACCTCGTCTTTGTGACGCCGTGGGTGTTGGCAGCGCTCAGTGCGCTCTACCTGCGGGCAGGACGCGAACGGTGGCAGCCGGCATGGGCAGCGTTGCTCGGCGCACTGGGCGCGTTCGTCCTCGGTATGTGGCTGAGCGGTCTGTTCAACCGCGAAGTTGAACGAATCTGGATGTTTACCTATCCGCTGGTCGCGGTGTTGGCAGCGTATCATAACCTCGATGGCGAGACGGCGCGGCAGCGATGGCGTTTGGCGCTCTACCTTGGGCTGACGTTAGCGTTCTTTGTGGTGATGAAACTGACGCTTTACACCATTTGGTAAACGATGCGGATCGCGCTCTACAATTTGACCACGACCACCAAAATTGGCGGTGTCGAGAGTTTTGTCTGGGATCTGGCGCGTGAGCTGGTGAAACGCGGGCACGAGGTGGATATTCTCGGCGGGGTTGGCCCCCGGCGCGAGACCACCGGCGCGCGGGTGTACACCTTTCCCTTTATCTCGCGCCAGTTTTGGCAGGCATTGCCGCCGTTGCGGCGGGCCTACGCCGAGGCCAAGCTGCTCGAACGGCTGACGATGGCGGTAGCGGCGTTGCCCACGTTGGCGGGCGGCAAGTACCACATCATCCATCTGCAAAAACCTTACGATCTGCTGCCGGCGCTGGTGGCGCGCCGGCTGAGCGGCGCCAAGGTGATACTTGGCTGCCATGGCGAAGACTTCTACCGCGGTGACCGCTGGCTGGCCCGGCAAGTTGACGCTGCGGTTTCATGCTCGCGCTTTAATGCGCAGACCATCGCCGGGCGCTACGGGTTTACGCCGGAAGTGGTGTTCAACGGGATCGATACTGATCTCTTTCACCCGCAACCTCCCGATCTCACCCTGCGCGCGCGGCTAGGTGTGCCGGCGACTGCGCCGCTGCTGCTGTTTGTGGGCCGGCTGCAACCGTGGAAAGGGGTCGAGACGGCGATCCGGGCATTGCCGCAGATTCCGCAGGCGGTGCTGCTGATTGCCGGCGACGGTGAAGATCGGGCGCGGCTGGCCGCTATCGCCAACGAACTCGGCTTGAACGAACGGGTGCGGTTTTTGGGCAGTGTTCCGCGTCCGCAACTGCCGGCGCTCTACGCATCGGTTGATCTGCTGGTCGCCACCAGCCATGCCAGCGAAACCTTCGGGATTGGGCCGGTTGAAGCGCAGGCGTGCGGGTTGCCGGTGGTAGCCACCCGGTTTGGCGGCTTCCCGGAGGTGGTGGCCGCGGGCCAGACCGGCTTGCTGGTACCGCCGCGCGATCCGGCGGCGCTGGCGACGGCGGTCAACGATCTGCTCGCCGATCCGTCCCGGCGCGCGGCGATGGCCGCAGCGGCCCCAGCGTGGGCGAGCCAATTTGCGTGGCCGGCGGTGGTGGATCGGATTGAGGCAGTGTATCGGGCGGTGGTTGGAGAGAGCGTAAGGGCCTTGTAGGGGCGCACGGCTGTGCGCCCCTGCCGAATGACGTTTGGAAAACATCATGCGCGTTCTGATTATCGGTTTGGGTGGCGTGAGCCGCGCGTTCCGCAATTGGCCCGAACGAACGCTGGGCCAAGCGTTGGTAGCGGCTGGCCATGAGGTGATGGCGCTGACCTATTGGCAACCCGATCAACCGCACCTTGGCTTGACAGAGCGGGCTGAAGAGATTGACGGTATCAAGGTGCGGCGGGTGACGCCGCAGCTCTGGCCGGGGCGCGAGACGATCGCGGCGTTGGCAGCGATGCCGTTGCCTGATGTGGCCCATGTCATTCACCCGCGCAATGTACTGGCCTTGCAAGCGGTGCGCTGGCTGCGCCGGAGCGGGGTGCCGGTCGTGTGGACGTGGCTCGGACCATACCATGATCGTTGGCTGGTGGCCGACCGGGAACGGCCCTACGAATCGGCGATCCACCCCGAACGGCTCATCTACACCGTACCGCAACTGCTCAAACGCGGCCTGCGCGACTGGCGGTGGCGCGATCATTGGCGCAACTACGCGATTCATCGCCCGTTGCGCGATGTGGCGGCGTTCATCCCCTGCTCGCAGCACGAAGCGCAGGTCTTGCGCGAACTCGGCTTTACCCAACCTATGACGGTTGTGCCGCTCTGGCTCGATATGGCGTTTATGGAGGGGCCTGCGCCGCCATTGGCTGCCACCTTCACCCCGCCGATCATTCCCTACATTGGCCAGCTTACGCCGCGCAAAGGCTACGATGTACTGGTAGCGGCGATGCCGGCGATCATTGCCCGCTACCCGCAGGCCAGTTTCGTCTTTGTCACCCACAACCCGGCCCAACGGGCCGAACTGCAACGGCTAGCCGGCGAGCTTGGTGTGGCGGCCAATATCCATTTTCTCGGCACGCTGAGCGAAGAGCAGAAATTGGCTCTTTTGCGGGCCAGTGCCGTCTTGCCGTTCCCCTCGCGCTACGAAGGGTTTGGCTTGCCAGTGTTGGAAGGGATGGCCGCAGGGGTGCCGGTCATCAGCACTAACATCCCGGTAATTAACGAACTGATCCGTGATGGCGAAGACGGCTTGCTCATCCCGTACAACGATGATAAGGCGCTGGCCGGCGCGATACTGTGCGTGCTCGACGATCAAGCCTTGCGAGAACGCCTCATCGCTGGCGGGAGGCGGGCGGTGCGCGAACGGTTTGCGCCCGAGCGGTTGGTGGCGCAGGTGATCAAGGCGTATCAAGGGGTGGTGTAAAGGGTTTTGCATAGCTTGGGCAGAACTATGGAGTGCGGCAGTCAAACTGCCGCACTCCATAGAGGGTAGTGGGCGGAAAGCAATGGAGGAAGAGCTGCCAAAGTTTCGTGTGTTTTGTGTCTTTTTGTGGCTATTCCCCCCAGTGTGTTGATCGACGGGCCAGCGGCCCGCGCTCCCCGGTTGTCATGGCGAGCCGCCGGAGGCGGCGAAGCAATCTCCTCCGAGCACGGGAGAGGTGTGCTCAGGCATTCGTTCCGCTGAAGGGGGAGATTGCTTCGGGCGCTCCGCGCCCTCGCAATGACAGGAGGGTACGGCAGTTTGGCTGCCGCACTTCATCGTAAGAAGCGCCGGCCCGCCGGCGCTTGTAATGTTTTTGTTACGCCAAACTTGTACACTGGCGCACAAGGAATCTTAACCATTCGTAAAAGGACACCGTTTGCCCCAATTCGATCTGGCGCTGCCGCTAGCGCATACCGAAATGTACCCTCGATCGTGTCCTCTGCGCGCTGTGTGCAGATAGTCTGCGCCTCTGCAAGGTGCGGCCACCGGATAACGAACCGGTACGTCTCTGGCTCCTCTACCGGCGCGCACCTGCTCTCGGTATGGCCAAAACATTGTTTTGCTAGCTCGTCACTTTTTCGTCGCTCTGTTTAGCCGTCACTCGATGTTTTGGAGGCTTCGCTATGCGCCAGCCGCGCCGTTTTGCGCTCTCTGCGTCTGTTGTATCGATTGCGCTGATTGCTCTGTTTCTGCTGTTGATGGTTGTGCGCTTGTATCCGGCGGCGAACCCGGATCCGATCCGGGCCGCGTGGCAGCGCGCGTTGAGCGCCGGCAGTTACCGGTTTGATGCTACGGCGACGATTGTTGCTGACCCGGTTGCTTCGCCGGTGAATGCCGGCCAGCCTCCCGACCGGCACGAAATCTATCTGCAAGGCAAGGCCGATCTGCCGGCTGAGACGACTGAGCTGCGGTTGTGGACGCAGGGTGGGAATGTGCAGACCGGTGAGGGCAGCGTGATGCTGCGTATTGTCGCCGGGCAGACGTGGGTGCGCCAAGGTGAGGGGGCTTGGGAGGAGTACAGCGGTCTTGGCGATCTGTTTGCGCCCGGCGGTGATGTGTTGGGGTATTTGAATGCGGTGCGCGATGTGCAGCCGTTGGGTGAGGAGCAGATAGCTGGGCGCACGGTGACGCGTTATGCCTTCCAGATCGATGCGATGGCGCTCGAGCGCTATCTGCGCGAACGCCAGCAGGCGGCGTTGCGGCAGGCGAACCGGTTGCCGCCGGGGGTTGAGTTGCGTCCGGCGGATGAGTATCACCGGCTGCGGGGCAGCGGTGAGTTGTGGCTGGCTGCTGATGGCTTGCCGGTGCGCCAAGTGTTGCATATAACCTTGCCGGCTAGTGGCGATCAGCCGGCTAGCCGCGCGCAGGTGACCATGGATTTTGCCGAGTTTGGCCCGTTGCCGCCGGGGATGCCGTTGTTCTGGCAGCAGTGGTTGGGGGCGTTGCGCGGGGCAAGCGATGCGGCCTTGCCGGTGGTAGGCGCGCTCTTGGCGGGGTTGGGCGCTATGTTTCTCCTGATCCGCTGGCGCGGTTCGCGCCGGTTGGCGAGCGGTTTGGCGGCGGCGCTGATCGTAGCGCTGGTGGGCGGCCCGCTGCTGACGGCGCAGCGGGTTGATGCGGCCCAGACCGAGCTGGCTGCGCAAACGGCTTATCGCCGCCAACCCCAAGCAGAGCTAGACCGCTCCCAAGCGGCTGAAGCCTCGTTGCCGCCTGCGGTGGCGGCGGCGCGGGTGCTGTCCGATGTGTGGTTGAGCGCGGCGCGCGGCCACGCGACGGTCGATAGCGATGGCGATGGCCTCAGCGATGCGCAAGAGGCGTTGCTGGGATCCAATCCGCAGGTGGCTGGCGATGGCCCGGCGCGGCTGACGGCGCTTACCGCGCAGGCGGCGACGGCGTTCACTAGCGCGCCAGCGGCGTTGGTTGATGATGGCCGCGATAGCGATGGCGATGGCTTGACTGACTTCCAAGAGCAGTTTCTCGGCACGAACCCGTTCGACCCCGATACCGACGGCGATGGGTTGAGCGATTTTGCCGAGGCGGTTGGATTCTCCTATGCCTCCCGCGATTGGCGGCTCGACCCGTTAGCGCAAGATACCAACCGCGATGGCGTGCTCGATAGTCTTGAGGTGGGCCGGAGCGGTAATTTGCTGGTGGTGCGCGATAGCGATGGCGATGGCATTCCCGATGCGTTTGACTACGATGACGATAACGATGGCGTGCCCGACCGGATCGATCTCTCGCCGTTGACCCACTCGGCGGATCGCGGCGCCTTTCGCGGCGATCGGGCGCTCTGGCTGCGCTTCGATAATCTGACGGCCAACCAGTTGGTGGCAGTTGATATTCAGGTGCGTCCGCAAAACGCGCGCCATTTGTGGTATGCGCAGAGCCGGTTTGATTGGCCTAACGACAGCGCCGGGCAAGTACAGGATCGCAACGGCACGACCGATGATATCCAACTGCTGCCGTTGCTGGAAATTTCGATCCCGGCCAATTCGTTCGCGACGCTGCCGCCGTATACCGACAACGGCAACGGCAACCTCTCGTCGCCGCTGCTGAGCGCGCAAGGCATTACTTTGCGCCAGTCTGACGCCAACACGATTGTCGCGTATGTGCCGCTCAGCCTTGTCACCGATGGCCAGACCGGCGAACGGGTGGCTTTTGCGGGCCGGATGCTCTATCGGGGGGCGCCGGCGTGGGGCAATGCCCACCGCGTGCGCTTGGTGTGGGCCGTGCAGATGAAGAATGACGTTGATGGCTTCGATCAACCCGGCCTGATCCACGTGTACGATAATGAGCCATGGTTGATGACCGGCATGCAAGTGCGCGAAGACCACGGCGTGGCCGGCGCGTTGGTGGTGGCCGATCCGCAGGCGCAGGGAGACGCGGTGGCCCGCGATGACGCGCTCTTGGCCCTGACGAACGGTCTGAACCAGAGCTTTATGCGCGCGCGGGCCGATCTCTCGCCGGCAACGATTGCGAACCGTTTCCACCGTTTGAGCAATGGCAGCGTGCCGGCCCAAGAACGTTGGGATTTGCCGAATATCTTCCTCGCCAGTGCGTATACCCGCAGCGATACGCTCAGCATGGCCCGTGACGCGGCTACGCTCAACCGCAATCTGCTGGCGCAGATCCCGGCCTCTGCCCAGCCGTTGATCCTCCACCTGCGCAGCGAGACCTTCCGCGCGCTCAATTTTGACAGCTTGGGCAGCAATGCCACGTGGTCGGATACCGTCTTGACCATGAATTTGGCGACCAGCGGCCAGAACGCGGTGTTGGTGCAGACCGCCAATTTCCTGAGCATGACCGGCTATGAGTTTTCGGGTGGCGATTGGCGCACCTTGTCGCCAGAGCAGATGGTGCAACGCTTTATCGATCGCCATCGCGGGCAAACCAGCGCCGATGAAGAGACGCGCGAAGGCCAGCTTGTGCTGTTGCGCAATTATCTGGCTGTGCTCATCCAAGGCGTGATGGCGTTGGCGGCCAATGGCGAACAGCGTCCGATGGTTGGGTTTGCCGCTCCTGATGCCTCGCTGGCGCAGATCAATACCGCTTTGGCTGCCCAAGGGGCCGGTGCGCTCAAGCACGCGCTTGCGGCGCTGGGGCCGGCGCAAGGGTCGGATACCAATTCCGTGCTGAAGATGATCGGCGGCGTGGTGAAGGGGCTGGGGATTAGCGCGGTGCGCGGCGCAGCCGCGGCTTGGGCGGTTTCGAGCCGGTTCATGACTAGCTTTAAGGCGAAGGCTGGCGATGCCATCTACGGCGCGATCGCTAGCGCGCTGGTAGCTGGCTTGATCTTAGCGGCGACGGCCCACCTCGGCCAGTTTTCGCCCGAACTGAACCGCTGGCTGTTGGCCGGCGGCATGGAATTGGTTGCCCACGTCACCTCATCGGTGGCGACGATTGTCAAAAACGGCATCGATCTGGCCTTGATCGCGAAATTCGGCTTGCAGAAGATCACGGCGGCTTCGGCGGCGCTCACGATCTTTGTGGGTGGGGTGCTGGTTGTGGCGACGATTGGCTTGGCGATCTACGAAGCGATCTCAAACCAGTTGTCAGGCGTGGCGCTGGCCCAACTGATCATCGCGACCGTCTTGCAGGTGGCGTGGATCGTGTTCTTGACGGCGCTAACCTTTATCCCCAAAGTCGGCTTTATCATCGTAGCCGTCATTACCATTCTTGACGCGGTGCTGTCGGTGATACTCTCGCTGATTTTAGGCCGCGCAACCTCATTCTCATCGTGGCTGTTCCAGCAGATCGCGCGCTTTATCGTTGACGAGTCGCGCTATTTGACGGTACGACCGACGGTAGGCGGCACGAGCTTGGGACTGGTCAATCCGGCGGCAGGCATGACCGCGTGGAACCCGCTCCGCTTTAGTGCGACGATTTACCCGAATCTGGCGTGGAATCCGAACCGGATCGGCAATCGCTGGTTTGGCAACCCGTGGAATGACTGGCAAGCCCGCCAGCGCGTCTCTGGCGCGGCGTCCGTGGCTACGCACGAGCAGAATCTCGAAGTCTGGCCCAGTTGGCCGCCGATCCAAGACGCATATCCGCGCTCGGTCGATTTCTCCTTCCCGGCGGGGATCAACCGCTCGACGGCGCTGTGGATGAACACGGCCTTTAATCTGCCCTACAAGCGGTGCATTATCCTCTGGTGCGGCGCGTATGATGATGTGCAACGCTATAACTCGCGCTTGGCCGATAGCGTGGTCTTCGATGTCTTCCCGGCGACACTCGATGAGTTTGTGCGCATGGATTGGGGCGGCAGCATCGCCTTCCCACCGCTGCCCGACGCTGACTTTGATGGCCTCCGCCGCGAAGTCGATCCCAACGAGAGCACGTGGGATGCCGACGGCGATGGTTTGAGCGATGCCTTTGAGCTCCAGCGCGCTAACGAAGGGATGCGTTTTAATCCGTGGCTGGCCGATACTGATGGCGATGGCTTGAGCGATCTGGTTGAGGCGCGCTGGGGCACTGATCCGACCCGTGCTGACACCGATGGCGACGGGCTGAGCGATGCCCAAGAGGTGAACGGCCAGTTGGTGACGGTGAGCGGGCGGCTCTTGCTGATCCGCACTAGTCCGCTGGCGGCTGATTCGCGTGGTGATGGCATTTCTGATGCCGCGTGGCTCAATCAGAGCGGGTCGGTGGCGGCGCGTTCGCGCCTTGGCGCGTGGCCGCTCGCGACGACCTTTGCCGACTCGTTTGGCGGGATGGCGTTCGGCTGCCCAGCGGGAGCCTGTCCCGCCGCTGGGGTGACGGTGGCCGGACGCACCGGCACGAGCTTCGATGGCAATCAGTTTTTGGTCATCAGTGATGAGCGATTCCGCATGGCGGATGAGATGACCTTTGCGGTTTGGATCTATCCTACCGCTACCACCAACGGCATCTTGATCAACCGCGAAGGCGAGTATGAGGTAGCGCGCTTCCCTGATGGCACCATCCAGTGGGCCTTTGCCAACGCCAATCCCGGCTGGACTTGGATGAACACCGGTGCAGTGGCGCCGCTCAATCAGTGGACGCACGTGACGGTGACGTATAACCGTGGCGTGGTGACGACCTATCTCAACGGTACGGCAGTGCATACCTACCATGGGGCCGGCGCGATTGGCGATGTCGATTGGTCGCAGAACGAGCTGCGGCTAGGCGATCGCCAGTATATCCCGCAACGGTTTGTGGGGGTGATGGCCCATGCCCGCCTGTTCACCCGCGCGCTGCCGGCGGCTGAGGTCAGCGCCCAACCGAATCTGACGGCGCTGGCGGCGACGGAACTGGCGAGTACGCCGGCGACGCTGGTCGCGCCGCAAGCGCCGCTTGGCGTCTTCCCCGTTGTGAACGATGACAATCTTATTGTGCGACCCGGCCAGTCGCTAGTCTACACCGTCACTTTGCGCTATCTGCCGCCCGATGGCCGCCCGCTGCGCGGCGCGGTCTGGTTGAATACGCCGCTGACCAGCTTCCCGGCCCAGTCGTTCGAGTTGCTGCCGGGGCAAGAACAGAGCTTTGTCACCAATCTGACCATCCCGGCTGGCACACCCGAAGGGCCGTTCGTGCTCGACGCGATCGCGCAGTACAGTTTGGGCGGCAACCCGACGGCGCGCTGGGTGCAACCGGCCTTTGCCGAGCGGGCCGGGGCCGATGTGAGCGCGCTCGCGGTAGCGGCTGCTCCCGGCGCCGCCGCGCCCTACGCGCTGGTGACAGCTAGCGGCGGGCAAGTGCAGTTTTTTGCTGCCCAACCCAATAGCCTGCCGGCCCCGCTGAACGTGGCTAGCGGGACGCAACCGGCGGTGGCGTGCCAGAGCGGCGCCTGTTTGGTGGCATGGCAGAGTGGCGGCGCGATCCGGATGGCGCGCGTGGCCGGCGCGACGGTCGCGTCGCCGGTGACGCTCGGTAACGGGACAGCGCCGGCAGTGGCGAGCAACGGCAACGGCTTTGTGGTGGCGTGGCTCGACAGCGGGGTGGTGCGCGCCCAGCGCGTTGCCGCGAATGGCACGGTCGCCGGTTCGGTGCTGGCGCTCGATACCAATGCGCAGGCTGGCAGCGCAGTGGCAGCCGTTGCCGCCGGTACGAACTATCTGATTGCTTACGAACGCGGAGCGGCGTCGCAACGCGATATTTGGCTGGTGCGGTTCGACGATGGCGGCGCGACTGCGCCGGAGCAAATCACCGCCACACCCGGCGATGAGACCAAACCGGCGCTGGCCTACAGTACGGCCTTCGGGAGGGCCTTGCTAGTCTATCTGCGCAACGGCTCAGTGATGGGCCGCCTGCTGGCCGGGACGGCTGCGCTCGATGAGGCGCCGCTGCTCTCGGATGGCGATGCGAGTTTGACGAGCCCAACCGTGGCTGCTGCCGCCGATCACTTTGTGGTCGCCGCCGGCGCGCGGATCGCCAATCGCGCCCATCTGCTCTATCAAGCGGTTGATGGCCAGAACCGGCTGTTGGGCAGTCCGCAACGCTTTGCGTGGCTGGTTGACGCGCCTGCTGGCGTCAGCGCGGCGCTGGCGTGCGCCAGCAGCCAGCCGTGCGTTGTGGCGCCAGCGGGGTTGAGCGGCGGCGGCACTCAGATCGGGACGGTGCAGGCCCAGCTTGTGGGTGAAGAGTCGGGCTTGATCGATAGCGGGACGTTGCCGGTACCGTTACGGTTGGTGGTTGACAACACGCCGCCGGTGGCCAGCATCCTTTCGCTGGTCAATGGCAGTTATGTGCCGGCAGCCAACGTGAATAGCGGTCTGGTCGTGAGTGGGGTGATTACCGATACCAATCCGATCGAGCAGGTTGAAATCAGCTTGAACAGTGGCGCGTGGCAAGCGGTGTCGCCGGGAGCGACGTGGGCCGCCACGATCGATGTAGGTAGCCTGCCGGAAGGCGCGCATACCCTGCGCGTGCGCGCCCGCGATGCCGCTGGCAACCAAGGCGCACCGAGCGCACCGGTCACGTTCCGGGTCGATCGCACCCCGCCGGCGCTGGCGCTGGCTCCCGATGTGCCGTCCGCCATCGTCCGCCCGCTGCTCGATGCCCGTGGCGGCTGGGTCTTCCCCTTCACCGGCACGCTGAACGACACGGCCAGCGGCAGTTCACAACTCACGCTTGAGCTATTGCCGGCCAGCACCGATGCGGTGACGAGTCTTGCCCAAGAGGTGACAGCAACCGGGGGGACGTGGCAGCACAACTACCGTCTCACCACTGGCGGCGGGATCGATGGCCGGGTGACGCCACCAACCGGCGTGTATACGGTCACATTGCGCGCCATCGATCTAGCCGGCAATGTCCGCACCGTCGAGCGGCCTACCTTGCTGAGGCTTGACGCGACGCCGCCGGCCATTGGGCTGGCAACCGATCCCGGCGAGCGGGTCACCGCTGCGCTGACCCTGACCGGTCTCGTGACCGATACCGGCACGGTGGCGAGTGGAGTGCAGACGCTGGCAGCGGCGTGGGTGCCGCTTGAGCAGGCCGATGCGCTGGCCGGCGCGGCGGTGCGGCTGCCGTTTGATGAACCGGCAGGCAGCGAAGCGTTCGCCAACGCGGTGGATGCGGCGCTGATCGCGACGTGTAGCGGCGCGAATTGCCCGCAGGTGATCGCCAGTGGCCGGGTGGGGCAAGGAATCACGCTCAGCGGCGCGCAAACGCTCACCATCGCTGACCGGCTCGGTGATCGCAACAGCTTCAGCGTCGCGGCGTGGATCAACGGCACGGGCAGGGTGTTCGAGCGCGGCCAAGCCGGCCAAGCCGGGTATGTCGAACTCACCACGAGCAGCGCCCAACTGCGCGGCAACAGCGGCGCCTGTTCGCTCGCGTTTACGCTGGCCGGCGCGGGTTGGCGGCACCTCGCGTTAGCCTACGACGGCGCCACATTAGCCGTCTACGGTGATGGCGTGGCCGTGGCCAGCGCCCCCTGCGCCGCCGGCACGCTGCCCGCCGCCGAAGCGCGGCTAGGTGGCTTCACTGGCCAGCTCGATGAGGTCTATCTGTACGGCTACGCGCTCGCTGCCGATGAAGTCGCGCATCTGCGCGCAGCGGCGGATATCACGTGGCAGAACGTCACGCTCGCCACACCCGGCGCTGTCGCAAGCACGTGGAGTCTGCCCGTCCCGAACACGCTCGACGGGATGTATGCGCTCGCCATGCGCGCCACTGATGCGCTCGGCAATCGCACCGTTGATCCGGCGGGGGTGATCGTCTGGCGGGGCATGGTCGATCTGCGCGCGCCGCAGGTGACAGTGACAGTCGCCCAACAGGGCAGCGGCGCGCTGGCGCGCACCACCATCACCTGCCAAGCCCGCGACATCAACCTCGCCAGCGCAACGCTAGTCTGCCCGCCTCCCAGTGGCACGATTCTCGAACAGACCGATACCCTCGTCTATTACCAGCCCCCAGCGTGGCGCCGGCTCAGCGACGAGGTGCGGCTGCTGCACGGGCGCGATGTGACCTACGTGGTCAATGGCCATATCACCTATACCAGCACCGCGACGGCCCAAGACACGCTGGGCCGCACCGGCAGCGGCACGCCGCAGCCGGTCACGCCACCCGCGCCGGTGGTCGATCTACTCGTCACCTCGCCAACCGGCAACGTCCGCACCACGCTCGATCCGATCACGATCGCTGGCAATGCGCGGGCCGATGCCGGTTTGAGCCGGGTGCGAGTGTTGGTGGATAGCAGCTTGATCTTCGAGCAGATGTGGTCGGGCGAACTGACCGGCTCCTTCTCGACCACATGGACGCCGCCAGCAGAGGGTCGCTACGCGCTGGAAGTGCAAGTCACCGATCAGAGCAACCGTCTCGCTACCCGCCAGATCGCGCTCATGGTCGATACGGCGGCTCCTACGGCGATTGGCTTTGCGACAGCAGTCTTGACGGCGGCCAATACCTTGAGCGATACGCTGGCGCTGCCGATTCAAGTGACCGATACCGGCGTGATCACGAGCGTGCAAGCCTCGTTCGATGGCGTGACGTGGATCGCTGCCGCTCCCGATCCGGCCATCAGCGGACGCTGGTGGGCGCCGCTCAACCAGCCGGCCAACGATCTCGATAACTGGTCATTTACGATGGATCTGCGGGCGACCGATGCCGCTGGGCGGACGATCACGGCCACAGCGCAGCCGATGGTCGTTGATGTCCGCCCGCCGGCGGCGCAGACGGCGACGTTGCGCGTGATCGGCGGCGCAACGTTGAACGAAGGCGATACCGTGCGCACTGCCGGCGCTGGCTTGCGGATGGAATGGGGAGCCGGCAGCGACAACGCCGGCCCAGTCACCTTCCGCGCCGGTTGGAGCACCGACCGCGAGCCGAATCTGGCCGCTCTCAGCGCGTATGGGGCCGGCCCCGGCAGCCACGATCTGCCGGCGCCGCCCGAAGGCAGCATCCTCTATGCGCATCTGGTGCAGCAGGATGCCAACGGCAACCAACGTATCCAGACCTTTGGCCCGATCATCTACGACACGCCGCTCACGCCTGATGCCGTGTCGCAAACCGGCTTGACGCTGCCGGAACGGGCGATTGCCACCGGCTGGCGCGATGGATCGTGTGCGTTGGTTGGCCAAAACAGCGCCTTGGCGCGCCGGGCCAGCGAACTGGCGGCAACCCGTGATGTGCAACGTCTCTATGCGAGCTGGGACGATCGGGCGCTGCGGGTGGCATGGCGTGGCGCTATCTGGGGGGCAAGCGAGGATTTATACCTCTACCTCGACACCGCTACCGGCGGCGCGCCGGCGGTCTATACGCAAGGGATGCCAGCCGGCCAGCCCGATCTGCGCTTCCCCGACGGCTTTGTCCCCGATTACCTGCTGCGGGTCGATGACGCGCAGACCATCAGCCTGTTGCGGTGGAACGGCGCAGCGTGGGTGGCAGTAAGCGGCGCATGGCAGGCGTGGGTTGACGCTGCCCAACCCGATCTGTTCGAGGCCTACCTGCCGTTTACGGTGCTCAATATCACGAGCCCGGCCACGACGCCGGCGCGTATGCTGGCCTACGCCACCGAAGAAGACAGCCTGCGCACGTGGGCAGTCATGCCGGCCAACAACCCGCTCACCAGTCCGCGGGTGCTCAATAGCCGCAGCAGCGAAGCGATCACCAATCAGATCGCGCTCACCAACGTGATCGCGTGGGCCAATCTCGGCCCCGGCCAGTGCCCCGGCGCAGGGCAGGTCGTGGCTGATGTGCGGTTCCGCATCACGGCCACCCCGGTGGGATCGATCTACTCAATCTTCACCGACGAGCTGATCGACGCGCAGGGCCAGCTCCTCGACACCAACAACCACGTGGCGAGCACCCAGCTCGCCGAGATCGACAACTCCCATCCGCCGTTGTTTGAAGGGCAGACCATCACCTACACGATCCACTACGAAAATGTCGGGGAAGCGCCAGCCGACAACGTGCAGGCATGGATCGTCAACTGGGGAGCGCTGCGGCTGCCGGGAGGCAACCTTGTGATTGGATCGGGCGGGATCCCCTACTACGAACAGTTCATCACCTTGGGAACCATCGCCCCCAACACCAGCGGCACTGCCACCTTCACCGGTGTGGTCGATCGCCAGATTGCCCGCGACGCTGGCGAAGACGAAGACTGGGCCACGGTGGACATCTCCTTCCACGATGACACCACCGGCTTCGACGATGCGCTCGACTGGTTCTTCGTTGACCATCCGGTTGACATCGCGCCGCCGGAGTATGTCGAGATCTCCGATCCGGTCGCCTATGTGAAACCCGGTCTGGTCACGGTGTCCGGCGTAGCGTGGGACGAATCGGACGTGCCGCAGATTCAGATCGAGACGCGGGTGGGTACGGCTGCCTCCACGATCACCACCTGCGCCGACCCCACTCCCGACGATGGCGAGTGGCAGTGCGCAGTTAACATCGGCAATCCAGCCGATGGCACAGCGGTGACGATGCGGGTGCGCGCCACCGATGCCGGCGGCCAAACCAGCGATTGGAGCGATCCAGTTGCTTTGGTAGTCGATGCGAATGCGCCGCGTCTGATCTTGAGCGACGCCAGCGTTGCGCGCTTAGGCATGGGATCGGTGAGCATCGGCACGGTGCAGCTCGATGGCCGGGTGCAAGACGACCGCTCGGCGTGGGCAGTGGAAATCTGCGTCAACCAGCAGGATGGGCGCGGCTTCCAATGCGAAGAGGTGTGGGTGGACGAGAACGACAACTGGAGCTACGCCCTGCCTATCCGCGCCGGAGTGGCGCAGGCGGCGCAGCAAGTGCGCTTGACGCCGATCGATCTCGCCGGCAATCGCGGCCCGGCCCGCCAATTCGACTACGTAATCGACACAGTGGCGCCAACCGTCACCGGCGGGTTGTTGCCCCCCGCCGCGTCGCTGCCGGCGGGGAACGTCTTGATCGGCGGCACGTATGCCGACGCGGTGGGGGTCACGGCCATCACCGTGCGGGTGGAACGGCCCGATGGATTGGTTGAAAACGGGGCCGCCGATCTGCAAGGCAACCAGTGGCGCTACGTCGCGGCGTTGAGCGTACCCGGCCCGCACCGCATCTACATCACGGCCCGCGACGCCGCCGGCAACACGCGCGTGATCGGGCCATTGCCGCTCAACGGGCCGAACCGCGTCTTTATGCCGGTGATCTTCCGGTAGACCTCACACCAGCCTAGCGACGGTCACGTGGGCCGTCGCTAGGCTTTCCCATGCGACAACAACTTCAGCGCCGACACGAACAAGATCACGCCTAGCAACACGTGCAACAACGCATTCGGCACAAACGGCAAGAGCGCACTGCCAATCAACGCGCCAACAATCGAACCGGCGGCCATCCAGCCGATAAAGCCGCGTTCGGCGCGTAGTTCACGGAGTTTGCCTTGGCGGTAGTATTTGCTCAGGCCGATCATAATCGTCGGGATGCTAATCGCCAAACTCAGCGTGCCGGCGATCTTGATGCTGATAGCGAAGACCAGCATAATCGTGGGAATAATCATCTCGCCGCCGGCCACCCCCAGCATACTGCTAAAGATGCCGATCACAATCCCAGCCGCAAATCCCACGATCGTGCGCAGCCAAACGGGCAAGGACAGGCTGCCCAGCCCTTCGATAAAGGTATGGCCGATCAGAATAAAGCTCAACACCAACAAAAAACTCACGACCACCAGCGTTAATGCCCGTTCGTTAATCCGCAGCGCGAAATTAGCGCCGGCATAGGCACCCAACAACGAACCGGCCAAAATATTGAGAATCACATCGACGTGAGTAGTGATCAGATCAAGATTCACCAAGCCGGTGCGAAAGATAAACGAAAAGATCACCGTCACCAAACTGACCACCAGATTAATCACAATCGCCTGCAACGTGCGATACTTGAAGACGCCGGCCAGCACCGGCAACCGGAACTCAGCCCCTCCCAACCCAATCAACCCGCCGAGGACAGCGATGATCGCTCCCCAGCCAAACGCCGCGGCCTGAGGCATGCCGTGCTCCTTCGCAATATCTATATCTATCGGGCGTAGTGATCAAACGACGGCGAGTTATCCCGCCATCATCGCCATGCTTGATTGTATCAGCTTGTAGGTTGATAGCGTGACAAGGAATTGGCGAACACCCTCTCCAGTGTGTTGGGCCAATCGTAAGCAAGGCGCACCCATAAGCAATCCCCGATGATCGAGGATGTATGTGGCATCGTTAATTCATCTGATCGTGTGATGATCAGCCAGATGGAACCGCTAGCCGGCGATCTCGCTCGTATCTTACGATCATGACTCCCTTATAGGTCAGGCGGCTTTCAGTGACAGTAAACGCTATCGGGCTTGTGCTCCTGCCAAACAATCGCTTGCCGCTTCCCAATACCAACGGATAGATCATCAGCCAACACGTATCGACCAGATCGTGCTCAAGGAGGAGCGGCACAAGCTGACTACTTCCCCAAACGTGCAGATCAGGGCCATCCTGTTGCTTCAGATGGCTGATACGGGCAACAATATCGTTGTGGATGAAGACGGTTGGCTGCCACTCGCTCACGGTCAGCGTCGATGAGACAACGTACTTAGTGGCTTGATTAACATTGGGCCAGACATGATCGTGATGCGGCCAGTATGGCGCCCAAATCTCAAAGGTTTTCCGCCCGAGCAACAGATCAACCGGCAAACTCATCTGCTGGCGAAGTGCTGTACTCAAGACCGGATCAGCGTAAGCTCTAATCCAGCCGCCATAGATAAAACTGCCGCTTGGGTCTTCATCAGGCCCGCCGGGAGCTTGAATAACGCCATCAAGCGACATGTGGGCAAGGACAGTAATGGTTCGCATGAGCGCCTTCTCCGCGATGCTGACCAGCTATCGCGTTCATAAAAGCTCTATTGGTTCAAAGATAGCGTACCACAGTGTTAACCAATCTGCGGAAACATGCCTACGGGCAATCTTGGTACGGCGTGATCGGGACGGTCAGCGGATCAGGCCCCCACGCGATAGCGAAGGGAATGGTCACGGTCATATCAGCACACACGATCGTAATGGTTTCGGCGCCGGTGCTGCCCATGATCACATCAACGGTACGGCCATCCGGGCTAAACGTTAACTCATACGTCAGCGGCCCGCTCACATCTGCGATCGCACAGCGACCGGCGGCGCCACTGCCGGAATAGGGCGCTGTCCCCGACACGTAAAGACTGTCAGGCGGCAGCGTGAACTGAAATGTCCCTGAGCCGCTGGCTTGCAGCCGTTCTGCTGTGAACATCACCTCAAACGTGCCGTCCCACGGCCCGCGGAGGCCGGCGCAGGTGTGCGCTGCTCCATGGAGCGTGGCGAAACCGCTCGCGACTTCATGGGTAAACTCGAAGGCGTAGCCTTTTTCCGCCGGGGTGCTGGTAACGGTGGGGAACGTGCCGCCGATTGGAGTAGGGGTAGGAGTAGCGGTGGCCGTCACGGTTGGCACGAGCGTGGCGGTAGGTGATGGCATAACGGTGGGGGTAGGCGTGCTGGCGGGCGCTTGGGTGGCGGTGGGTGTGGGAGTGCTGGTAGTGGCTGGGCCGCACGCGACAAAGAGGATACTCGCCAGAATCAACCATGCGCGTTTCATCGCAGATCCTCCTTTCGCGCAACGATGGGCTCGGTTGGCGACGCCGTTGCGCTGGTTGTAAACTTCTCTGCGTGCTATCGCACTATGTGTATCCTCATGATGCTGGGAGCGATATGCAAGTGTGAGGCTGCGCTGGGTGAATTGTGAGGTTGAGTAGTTGAAATATAGAATCGTTGGTACTGAATGTAGTATGTTGCTGCCGGATATGATTCTTCAATGCGAATCATATCACTATCTGCAATTGGTAGAGCGAAGTTAAAGGATAGTTTTGTGAATGACAATTAACTTCTTGACAAAAAAGGGTTAAGACAGAATTGACGTGTTCATAGAGAAAAGCCAAGTAGCGGCGCAGTTTCAGGGCGCGTGCGGATTGAGCAGCAACCTGATAGTGCAAAGGGGGTGATACACCCAACGAGGGGCGCTAGCGGCAGGGCGGGCGGGGGAAATGCCCAAGGAGAACAAACATCTACCCTGTATCCAACCCTGCGCACTGGGTTATCGGCAGTTTACCAATTGAGGAAAATGACCACCACAAACAACAGAATGGGTGGAATCAGCAAAGCAGACAGAATAGCGGCTAGCTTATCGTTGCGGCGCGCGTAGGCGACCCATGCGCCGATCGACATCGCCAAGGGATAGATCGGGTAGCCATAGAAGGCCATTAACCACAGCGGCACCGTTCCTTCCGGGTTTTCAGCTACCACCGAAATAAATGCGCCGGGCAGCCAGATCAACAGAATTGAGACCAGCGCCAGCAGTTGCGTAACGAGTAATCCGATCAGCACTAATGGCCGGTTACTGTTTGGTTGCTTGATCGTTTCGGCCACAAACCCACCTCCTCTGCAAAATATACTGCGACGACCACGAAGTTGCACCTTTTGCAACGCAGCTATTGTAACAGAATATGGATATTTTTGAGCGGATGGGGTAATTGGCGCGTTTCGCTACGACATTACTCGCGCAAGCCGCGTGCTATATCGCCGCGAGAAATGCCAGAACTCTGCTAAGGAGGAGCGCGGTTGCCCCGGCGTCATACCCTAGCAGCGAACTGTCTATAAACAGATGGTGATCACCCGGATACAGAAATAGCTCGCCGTGAGCGGCTTGGGCAGTGAGGTCGCGCGCCGCTTCGCTATCGCCGTCGCCAACGAAGATCGGATCGGCCTCCATGGCATGGATTTGAACCGGCAGGTGCGGCGGCCATGCCTGCCCGAACGCGGCGACGGGCGCACAAGCACTCACAAACAGCGCCCCGCGCGCGCCAAAGCGGGTTTGGGCCAGCTTTTGGGCCGGTAGCACGCCCAGCGAGAATCCGGCGTAGACTAACTCGCGCGGCAGCGCTTGCACAGATCGCTCGCCGCGTATTATCACCTCAGCAAAACCCAATCTATTCACAAACTCCATCCCTTGCGCGAGGTCATTGAAGACATGGCCAGCGAAGAGATCCGGCGTATGGACGATGTGCCCGGCCTTGCGTAGGTCATCGGCGAAGGCGGCCACGCCGGCAGTGAGGCCCAATGCGTGATGAAACAGCACCATCTCTGCCACTAAAGTTTCTTCCTTTACTATGATGATGAACGGCCCGCATCCAGTTCAGTGTTTCGTTGCACCTGATTGTGAGGCTACCCGTGCTAGCGTACATAGCGCACGTGCGTGGCAACAGGGCTATCAATCACTCGATCAATCCGGAATTGCGGCAGGGGTTCGCGCAGGTTCTCAAACAAACGCCTCCCGCCGCCGAACAACACCGGCACTAGGTTGATTTCCAGCTCATCAATGACGCCCAAATTCAGATACTGCTGGATAACATCAGCGCCACCCGAAATGCGGATGTCGCGGCTGCCTGCCGCCTGTCGCGCCAGCTCAAGCGCCCGTGCAGGGCCTTCATTGACGAAATAGAACGTCGTCCCGCCGGGACGAACCCACGGCGCTCGTTGCTCATGCGTAAGCACATACACGGGCGTGTGAAACGGCGCCTCCTCTGGCCAACCGCGCTCACCGCCTTCAAACATGCGCTTACCCATAATGTACGCGCCGGTGCGTTCAAAGGTGTAGCGAACCATGTCATTGACAGGGCCGGACTCTCCCCCTGCACCAAGCTGGAGCTTTTCGCGGAAGTATCGTTGATTGAACATCCAGCTCGTCAACGCGCCCCACTTTGCCGCCCAATGCTTATCATCAGGCTGATCCCAGTTCTCCATGGTCATACTCTCTGGCGCCATATAGCCATCGAGGCTGAGGGCAATATTGACGAAGACGGTGCTCATAATGCTCCTTTTGGCAAAGTGAAAGCCAGTCGAATAATTTGCGCTGCACTTACGTCGCGAAATGCAGAAGAGCTGCTTTGGCTGAAGCACAAGTTTGGTGGATGGGCGGCATGAGGCTGCCAATCACTTGGGAACCTCAAAAACCAATACAGTCAGAATTATCTCGCGATTAGGATCGTCCTTATGGGCAAGTATACATCGGAAGCCAGTGGGGCTTGTAAAATCCATCATCCTCTTCCAGTTGGAATGGGACTTCAGAATATTTGGTATTTTCGCCAAAACGTCAGAAAGTTTCGTGTTGTGATTGAATATAAGAATAGCCGTCTTCGTGTCACGCCAAGTAGCATAGCCAAGCAACTGATCAATGGCACTACTAAATGACTTTGGGCCTCGCCATATCTTGCACTCTGCGATAAAAACGCTTCGATCACCATCTCTGATCAGAATGTCTGTTTTTCCACTAGCATTAAAAGTCTCTCCAGTTGTTTGGCCTTCATAATGGCTATTTAGTGGCACAAGAAATTGATCTCGAAGGTTTTCTTCATCCATGTCACGAAATGTCTGTGGGCTTCTTTCCAGCATAGTCGCTGTGCTTTGGATGATCGAAAGGATGTGTTCGTACTCTGCCATCTCAATGGCCGGCTCTGGAACGTAAGCTGTTGTGTGAGCCGGTGGTGGTTTTGGTATGGCTTTTCGTCGTACCGTAGATACAGCATAAGTAGCCGGCGTATCGGGACGCTTACGGAGAGGAAACCCCAGACTAGCGATGAGACCCTGATCTTTAAGTAATTTCTGCCGGCGCACTTCTATGTGCTGCTGTGCCACATCTTTAAGTGTGGCATTGAAGGATGTCAAATCGCTTGTGATCCAAATCAAGTATTGTCTAATACTGCCAAGGAGGCGGTCGATTTCTCTTTTCACAGATTGGACATCGTGATCAGTGCAGAAAATTGATAGTTCAAGAGTGTTGCCATTAACAAAACCACGTGGAGGATTAAGGGTGATTGTAGAAGGTCTATACATGAATATATCAGGTTCGCCTTCGAAGGGAATATAAAGAATGATAAGGGTTTCAGATATGTAGAATGGCCTATCACGATCTGAGATGAAACGCAATGGATCTTGACTTACATCTCTTTTTGTCTCTTGTTGATCTACCGAAATTTGATCTTCTATAATTCTGATAGGTACAATTTCAAATTTAGCGGCAAAGTATTTTGCCAAGTCATCTATGCTCGTGTTTAATAACTGATTGGCAGGATAAGTATCGATTTCTTGGAACATTTTCGCCTTTTGGGCTTCCATAACAGAATAGAGATTGCGATCTGAAAACAAAAGCTTCTGGCTGTGCATTGTGTTGCTCTTACCCTTCTATCATTAGATCGCCTATATCAAGCAACAATACATCTCCAGATAACGCATCACACCAGCCGCCGGTAGAGTTCAGCATTCTTCTGCAAGATATATGCTAACGCTGGTTGGAATGCTTCATCAGGTCGACTCAGCAACTCTTCGATACTGATGCGGAGGAACTCTTCGGGGTTGATCTGAAACTGCACAGCGATTTCTTGCAATTTCTGCCATTGTTCGTCGGGTAACGTGATGGTAATTGCACGCATCTTGCTTCAGCTCCTGTTTCTTGTCAGGACTGTCATTGCGTTAAGCTTAACGTGCGCAACATCTTTTGTGTTTGCAAACATTGCCTTTCCATTGTACGTGTTCGTGCTGAGCAGCGCAAGGCGGGATCATAGCGGGTCAAGCGCGGACTCGACGACAGATATAAAACACTTCATTCGACGTCGATCAACCTCACCGGGCCGTGAGCAGGGTAGACACGGCGCGCCCCTTTGGATCTGAGGAGGCGCCAGCTCGCGAGCGCGACGGGATTGTCGAACGCCATCGCTTCCGGTGGCAGATCGCCGGTAAACGCTGAACCATCATCGAGCAGCAGCGAGACGCAATGCTCAGTGTGGCCGGGTGTGGACAGGATCTCGCCGCCAATGCCCATCTGGCGCAAGAGCTGGCGGCTCTGCGCGAACGAGATGACAACGTTGCCGTTCTCCGTTATCTCAACGTAGTGATCGCTTGGTTTCGTCCACCGTTTCATAAGCGGGATGGCCGGCGTCTGAACATCAAGCACCAGCAGGGGCACGCCTGCGCGTTTCAGTTCTTCGGCAAGGCCGGCGTGGTCGATGTGATAGTGGGTGGCGAGCGCGTAGCGAAGTTCGTGCAGCGGCACTCCCATCTGCCTGAGATTCGCCTTCAGCATGCCGAGCGTTCCCGGCCAGCCAATATCGACTAGCAGGCGCGAAGCGCCTGCGCTGATAACCCAGTAGTTGGTGGAGCGGTAGCCAACGTTGACAATCGTGATCGGTGCTGGTGGATGTGGCATCGGCTTGGGGTCTCTCATTCGGTTGGGTTGGGTGCGGGTATGATACGACTGCTTGGCCTTTGAGCGAGGCAGATGTTGTCGCTTGCCCAGCAATGTTGGGCAGCGTCTTTATACAGCCAACGGCTTGTGTCCCATCACTGTAAACAATCGATCTTCCGGTTTGGCAGCATCATTTGTAAACCCGCTCAACAAACGCACATGCTGGAAACCGGCTCGTTCAAATAACGCGCGCGCTTGCGATTGGCTGTACGAGCGGGTTGCTGGTGAGCGGCGATACAAGGCTTCCTCAACCACATGACCATCAATGATCTTTTGATAGACATCCTCTGTATGCTCGCAGTCGCTCACCGGATCGAACCAAGTACGCGCCACTCGGCGAAACGCGACGCCATCCGCTGCCCGAACGGCGGTTTGCTCTTCTTCCGATGTAAGCGGTTCACCTGCTTGCCACAGCGTCATGAAGGAGGCGACAATAACGCCACCCGGCAACACGTGTTCATAGAGCCGGGCCATAACCTGCTCCACTGCCGCCAAATCAGTGATTAACTGCAATGAACTTGATGGCACGAGCATAGTCTGATATTTGCGCGGCAGGGCTAAGCATTCCAAATATTGCTCGTATAATGCCGGCTGTAAGTGCAGTTGGTCTGCTTTATGCCGGCAGATAGCCAACATCTCTGGCGAATTGTCAACGCCATCAATATCAATCCCTTGCTGCATATAGTCTAACAATAATCGTCCAGTACCGCAGCCCACATCGAGCACTGGTTGGCCGTACTGCCGGATAACGGCAAGGTAGAAATGGCGGTCTGCCCAGTTCGATGTATCGCCACGCAGCACATCCCATGCTTCCGCTATGAGGCCGCGATATTCGTATTCCGGTAGATTCACAGTGGTTCCTTATGCTTAGCTAGTGTCCGGTGGTGTTGGGCAACCACGTCAAAGCGCCAGACACGCATCGGCGCACAGCCAAAAGAGGCTTTGGCGAATAGCGGCTCTCGACTGCCACGCGCGCTGATCCCATACACTCCCGCTCGCATCGTCGCCGCCGTATAAGACCTGCCCAAACGGTACCCCTCGACATTGCGCTACTGCCATCATCCCCGCCGCTTCCATTTCAACGGCAAGACAACCCTCGGCTTGGCGTTGGGTGATGGTGCGCGCTGTCTCACGGCAGGGGGCATCGGTTGTCCACGTTTTGCCAAGGCGATAGGAGAGACCGCGCTGGCGGATGGTGTCTACGAGGGCCTTGACGCCAGTTTCAGCGGCCACGACTTCGCGGCTTGGCGGAAGATAATGGTACGAAACGCCTTCAGCACTTATTATACAGCAGCTTCAATACAACCTTTTGTTGCTGAACATTTGGTCAATGCGAAACTCAGTCAGGTGTATGCATGGTTGAACGGCCAGTGCCCTCAGCAGTATTTAGAGGTTGAATCACTTTGCCACTTTGTGCTCCTCTCCAGTGAATGCTCCTTGGTTTCTCAATCGGCCTCAAACGTGCCAGATTAGTGATTAGATCGGCGCTAACGTGAATATAGACAACCTTTTTTACAATAGCTCGCGATCTTCTAGTTCATCAAAAAGATCAAATTTCTCGATTTGGTGGAGGCTCGCGATTCGGGTAATTTCCTCCTGTCCCTCAATGACTAAGATCCGTGCTTCCCCTGCTTCACGCCGTTGTTCACTTGTCAGCCGTCCGCTTGTAATGAAGACCGCTTGATCAACTCGGCGGGCAAAGCATCCTGCTAGAAATTTAGACCATTCCTGTGCAGATGGTGCTGTGGTCGGGCTATGGAACTTGACCTGTACGCCAATAACTTTGGGTTGATTCTCGATAATCCCAACCTGATAGCCAATGAAATCTAGTCCGCGTTCGGCGCCTTTATGTTGTCCTTGATGATACCAAGTATGGTATGGGTAAAGTTTCTTTAACAACCGTAGGACGTACTGTTCAAATGCAGCGCCTCGCACAGAATTGGAGGGAATTTGGATGGGTTGATCTGTATCAACATTGACAGCTTCCTCTTGCACTGGCAGCTCTGACTGAATTGCTTCGCGCCCTTCAGGTGTAATCCGCCATCCCGGTATAGCTGGATCGGCAGGATAAACATAGCCAGCTTTGACTGCAACCTTATTGATGAAGAAACGCAGTGAAGCCTTGCCTTGATCAGAGAGCTTTGCACCACCCATATGCTGCTCAACGGCCTGATAGAGGTCAGTCATTTGTGCTATGCCGCCTTTAGCGACAATTGCACGCAACGCAATCCGAATTTGCTCGTCACCAGACAGACCAGCTTCAGCCCCAGTAAGGAGACGGGTTGCTTGCATACGGTACTGCTCCTAGATGGTTTCTTTTTACACCGAACTATTTCTTCCTTATGCAATCCCTCAAATTTCTCAAGAGGACGATATTTCTGTGATAGCGATCTGCAACTTTAAGAATGCCAACCATTGTGTGTCAAGAACGTTGTAATGATAGAGACGGCGAAGATTAGATGGCTTGTTAGTCTATAATTAAGAAAGTGCGATATATATACTTTACCCAATAATCTCGCAGTTGATAATAACGAAAGCATAGTAATAAAAACAATAAAATGCTGATCTATATTAAAAAGTATTGATTTGTAAGTGTTCTAGTGACCAAAAACACAAAAAGCGGTGCAGGAATAATGATGCTTTCAGTAAGGTTTGCTAAGTCAAGAGCGCGATCAGCTAGCCGTCGTGCATTATCGTTTACTTTTACCTCAACGTAATTTCTAACGAGGTAAAAGGATTGTACTTTGGTTCTCCTTCCTGCAATGTTGATATTTTTTTGAGAATTTTCGTTCGCGATGGCTCTGAAATTCTTTTCCGGTACCAACTTTTATTCGTTTTATAAGTTTGCCCTTTCAAGACGAGCGCCCAGTCAGTTGGATCCTTTAAGATGATCCGTATTAATTTCGTGATAATGTTTCCTAATGGACTTAATATAAAACCTAGTAAAAAAGGTACCACCAAAGATATAATTACTAATATGATAGCGGGAATTTTGTTAATCGATTCAACTAAAAGATTATAACTAATAAGATCTTGTACGAAGATAACAGTGATACAGGATAACCATATAATACCTGCAAAAGAATAGTTGAAATAATCCTTGGTTGAAAAGATTTTTATGCCCATGATATCTTTCTTATTCTAGATGTTTAGTGACTGATACTAATTATGAATAACTAATGGTTCTGTAATCATATCACGCTGACATGTTGCTGTCAAGATTATTAAAGTTAGGTGTTTTTATGCGAAAGCAAAACGTGTACTTATTTAGAGATTGTATCTAGTATTATTTTGTTGGTTTTCGCTACAGATAAATTTATTTGCCAAGATAAGCACTGCCAAATTCACAGGATGGTTAATGCAGTAGACCTAACTTTTCTCCATCTCCACCCAACCCAAGGCGCTTTCCCGCCGAGCACTAGTCCCGCCGTACAGCTTCTACCCACCCCCCCACTTCGCCGTTTGACATCCGGCGCTGTTCGTGGTAAGATGTCGCGGTGTGAGCGGGGGTGTAGCTCAGTTGGTAGAGCGCGACAATCGCACTGTCGAGGTCAGGGGTTCGAATCCCCTCACCTCCACCACGCTCGGGGCCATAGCTCAGTTGGTAGAGCGCAACACTGGCAGTGTTGAGGTCAGGGGTTCGAATCCCCTTGGCTCCACCAATGACCCGCCGCCTTTGGGGCGGCGGTTTTGATTTTGTGGGGCGCCGTAGAGCCGGACGGCTGTCCGGCTCCGCAAAGGCGCAAAGGATTCAAACGCAAAGGCGCAGAGGGGCGCGAAGAGCGCAGAGGGGGAACGCAAAGGCGCAGAGGGGCGCAAAGAGCGCAAAGGTACGTTAAGTGGGGTGTAAGCGGTGTTACGGCCAATTCTTCAATCTGCTTAGCGTCTGTGCGTTATGACGCCTCTGCGTCCTCTGCACCCTCGGCGGTGAATCTTATCTGCCCCCACTCCAGCTCTCCCCCGCTGGGGGCGAGCTGTCCTGCGCTTGCGATGCGCACGGTTGGGGCGATACTGCTTGAATAATGGAAGGTGCATAGTGGCAACCGATTCGTTGATGGCGTTGATCGTTCACGGTGGGGCGTGGGCGATCCCTGATGATCAAGTGGCGGCCCATGTCGCCGGCTGCGAGGCGGCGCGAGCGGCGGGGTGGCAGCGTTTGCAAGCTGGCGGCAGCGCGCTCGATGCGGTTGAGGCGGCGGTGCGGGTGATGGAAGATGACCCGATCTTTGATGCCGGTACCGGTTCGGTGTTGACCAGCACCGGGACGGTAGAGCTTGACGCGGCGTTGATGGATGGGCGCACGTTGCGCTATGGCTCCGTCGCTGGTCTGCGCCGTATTCGCAATCCGATCACGCTGGCGCGCCATGTGCTCACCGGCCCGGCGACGATGCTGGTCGGTCCCGGCGCCGAGGAGTTTGCGGCGGCGGTCGGGATGCCGTTTTGCGCGAACGAAGACCTGATCGTCGAACGCGAACGGCAGTTGTGGCTGGAATGGAAGGCGCAGGGTGCGCCGCCGCCGCCGCCTGCGAGCGGTCACGATACCGTGGGTGCGATTGCGCTTGACCGGGCCGGCAATCTGGTGGCGGCGAATTCGACCGGCGGTACGCCGTTTAAGCTGCCGGGCCGGGTGGGTGATACGCCGTTGATCGGTTGCGGGTTGTATGCGACGCCGGCTGGCGCGGCGGTTTGCACCGGTTGGGGTGAGTCGATCACGCGCGTGGCGCTGGCTCGCCGCGTGGTTGAGCTGCTCGAAGACGGGATCGGCCCGCAAGAAGCCGCTGAGGTCGGGATCCGTCTGCTGGGTGAGCTGGTGCCAGAGGGGCGCGGCGGGGTGATTGTGTTGACGCCGGACGGTACGGTTGGGTTGGCGTGGAATACGCCGCGCATGGCATACGCCTATATCAATGGGCGCGGCGAGGTGCGGTCGGGGGTGTGAGCGGATGTGAGCGGCTTAGGGTAAGCTGAACACACGTTGGCGGGGACTGAACGTATTGTTCAGTCCCCGCTGCTGTTGCTGCCACGGACAGAAGCTGGTTGCAACCGCACTGCTAGCTTCGCCTTGGGATAGCTCATATACACAGCAGCTTTGTTTTGGTAAAGCGCACGGTGATGGCTTGGTCGCCGAGCGTGCCAACCGCCTCGATGAGCATATTGCGACGAGGTATGTAGAACGTGAAGGCATCGAATGTTGGCGCAAGGAAGTACTCGTCTCCCCGTGTAATGACCTCGAAGAACGTTGTCTTCTCTTTGTCAGGCTCAACGCTAAAGCCACCGAGCACAAATACCTCGTTACATCGGTTTCGCACCTCAAGCACGCCGCCGTGACAGTTATTGACCTTGATGTCGAGACATCGCGGCGCAGACGTAACTTCAAGGTCGATGATGGCCGTCCTGCCTTTGCACCAACCTATCTCGCTGAAAGCCAGCCGTTTGACACATCCCGGCGCCGGACTATCTTGGATAATCGTGTTGTAGGAAATTATCAGCCAGATAGCAGCAAATAAGAAACCACCGATCAGGGTGCGCACAGGATGGGTTATCCGCCAAGACATCCACGTCATAGTGCCATCTCCGGTTGGTAGCGAAGATCGTTTTTCCTAATTATCAGCGGAACAAGCGATACCAAGAAGCGAAAGCTTCGCTACAGGCGATGAGCAGTTCATTACTGAGACGCTGCCGGTTGGCGTGCATGAGAGAACGACTTCAGATAGCGGGCAGGATAGCAGGTGCTGCGATTACGCTTGTTCATTGTGGGTAACTAGCAAGGGGCGCGGTCTGTGCCAACGGTTTACAGTGCAGGTCTAATTGTAAAAAATTGGTATTATGTGATGGTTTTGTGTATTTTATTTTGGCTGATCAGCGATTAAAGTTATCATTTTCTACGCCACCAAGAGCACAGGGTGGTGATGGAATTGGCCGGCGCAGCTCCGGCGCCGGCTCTGTTTGCCAAGAGTGAATTCACCGGTCGCTATCGTATGGTGCATGATGGGTGGCAGGGGCAATGAGAGCTGTGGTCGTTGCCCGATAACTTTGCGGCCCAACAGCCCAACATTGGCGGGCGCTACACCGGCAGCGATGGCCGGCCGCACAATGTGCGCGGCTTCATCCGCACGGCGACGTACCCGTTGCCCGGTTCGTGGGGGCCTGATCACAAGATCCTGCTGTACATTGACTTCAACGACACGCCAACCAACCTCACTGATGACCAGTCCTTCGAGGGCTATCTCTTCACCCAGACGAAATCGGCGCTAGCCGGCGTCACCACGTGGAGCGAGACGAAGTACGGCTTCTATGCTATCAAGCAACGTTCGGTATATGTGCCGATGGTAGTAAGGTAGACTGCGTCGCTGGCGTGCAAACGCTCCCCAGCACGATGGGTTGCGAGGGAGCGGCTTGAGCCATCGTTTGTTGAACCGGGTACATGCACAGTTGATGAGCTGAGAGTGTGGCAGGCTCATTGCCACACTCTCGGCCCATTGCGTTTTTACCGGATGGTCATTGGCAGGTACACGCGACGCTCGAAGGCGGGATAGTTGCGCGTCGCCAGCCGCAGCGGCGTTTCCCCGTATGCCGATTCGGTGTTGCCCTGCACAAATTTGACCCGGTAACGGTTGTTGCCCGGACTGACCGGGGTGTAGGTATATGCCCCAGCCGCTGGTGTTGTGCCCAGCGTCTCGTAGCTGGCGAGTCCCGCTGGATTGACCTCGATCACCGCCTGCGCCCCCGCCGGCCCGCCTGTCCACGTTACCTGCACCGAGCCATCGGCAAGCAGGGTGGCAGTGACGTTTTGCGGTGCGGGCAGGGTTCGGGCATAGGTTGTGCCCGCTGCCGTATTGGAAGGGTCGCTGGCGCCGGTTTGGTTCACCGCCACGATCCGGTAGAAATAGGTGGTGTTCGCGTTCAAGCCGGTGATGGTGTAGCTGGTCGCTTCGCTCGAAACCGAGGCGACGGGTGTAAATGGGCCGGCGGCGGTCGCGCTCTGCTCGATCTGGTAGGTGGTCTGCTCGCTGCCGGCAGCCGGCGTCCACGCCAAACGCAGGCTATCGGCGCTGAGCGGGGTTATCGGGGCGAGCGTAGGCGCTGCCGGACGCTGGGGTAGGCTGCGTGCGTCGGCAAGCGTGGTGACGAAATCCGAATCGTTGCCGGCGGCGTCTAAGACCTGTAGCCGGTAGGCATAGGCTACGCCGGGTTGAGCGGTGGTGTCATCCCATTCAGTCGTTCCCGCTGGCACGATGGCGAGGTCTTCCCAGATGCCATCGGCGGTGCGGCGTTGCAGCAAGTAGCCGGTAGCGGTGCTCGCTACCGATGCCGTGCCCGCGCCGGCTAGCGTCCAGCTCACTCGCATAAAGGGTTGCGATGCTGGATCGGATGGTTTGATGGGGGCAACAGCTATGGAGATGACCTTGGGTTGCCAGTCTTCGCCAATGGCGATCACCCGGCCTTGGCCGGTCTGCACATAGATCTCGCGACCATAGCTGATCGCTGCTGAGCCGCCGTTAGCGCCGCTACCGAGCGACTGGCTCCACAGCAACTCGCCGGTATGCGGATGGTAGGCGTGCAGCCAATCGCCGCTAGCGACATAGATGGCGTCGGCGGAAGCAGCCGGCAAGCTACGCACCGCTGCGCCAAGGTTGGTCTGCCATCGCGTGGTCAGGCCGAGCGAGAGACTGTAGAGCATGCCGCTCTCGGCGCCAACCAGTACTTGCCCGCCGGGGCCGGCGGTTGGCCCGCTGCTGATTGCGCCAGCGCCGGTGAAACTGCTCTGGACGGCGAAGGTGTCAACGTTGAGCTTCACGACTGTGCCGTCGCTGCGCCCGGCAAAGATGCTATTGGCGTAGAGCAACGGCGGTGTGGTGTAGGCGGCCGGCGCTGGATTGGAGTAGGCGGCGCAGCCGGTGCGAATGAGGCCGCCGGCGCAGGCAGGGGAAAAGAGATCGAGCCGGAAGACTCGTCCGGTCGTCGTCGTGCCGTAGTAGACGCGGTTGGGTGCTGCTGCCAACCCGCCCACGATTTTGCCATCGATGCTATGGACGGCATAGAGCTGGCCGTCGGGCCGCACGACCATCACCGCCGAGTTAGCGCCGCCACCATCGAGCGGCATGGCGATGAAGCCGTCTGATCCTACCACCGGCCCGGCGAGGGGGGGGGCGCCAAGGTTGAGCCGCCAGCGTTCGCTGAAGCCATTGAAGGCGTAGAGCCACCCCAGCCGATCGACCGCATAGATCGTGCCATCAGTCGTGATAGCTGGCGCTCCGACTGCCGGCGCGTTCAACACCCAGCGTTGCTGAAGCTGGCCGTTCCGCACAACGTCCACGAAGCTATGGGCAATCACTGCATCGCCCCACTGGTTTACGACCGGCGAGGTGCGGACTGGCAGCGAGAGATTGGCCGGCGCGGCGTACTGCCAAAGCTGTTTGGGGAAGGCTGGCCCAACCAGCGTGGTATAGCCAAGGCCGCGGCTGTTGGCGCGCAACATTGGCCACGCGGCAAGGGTGGCGTCGCCGCCGGCGTTGCCAAAGTAGCTGAGCGTCGGGTCGCCGAAGAGGTCGTAGTTGAAGGCCCACCACGAGCTCAGGTGCGGGGTTGGGTGCTGCTTGATCTGGGCCATATATGCGGCCATTGTTTGCCACACAGCGTCGCCGAGCCGCAATTGGTCAACCAACAAGCGCCGGTTGACGTTTACGCTAATGTCTTGCATACCGCCATGGCCGGGTTGCTGCCAGCTAGGGGAGTAGGGCAACACCCCGATCCCTCCCATCCAAGCGGTGGCATTTTGCCGGGAGAGCATCTCGGCGCCAAAGTTGACCGGATTAGCCCAATTGCCAGTGCTGCACGCCGCCACGACGTAGATCGGCGCGTTGCCGTAGCGCGGGTTCATGTCATCGTAGTCGAGCATCTTGGTCGAACCAACCTCGTTGACGCCGTTGGGATATTCGCCGCACGGCCCGCTCGGCTGGTCGAGCCGGCCATTGGCGCAGAGGTCACCCTGCCAGTAGGTGCGATAAACGCCACTGCCGTCGCCGTGACCAACCAGATTGACGACGCCATACGAGTATCGGTCGTCTAAGAGAATTGCGCCTTGGTTTAAGTAGTTGATAAGGTTTTGCTGCGTGACCTCATCCGATGTCATCAATCCCGATGCGCCGGTGGGGATACCGTCGAGGTTGACCGGCTCGTTTTCGTACAAGCGATCAACCGCAAAGCCGGCAGCCGTTTGAAAACCGGTGCGCATCGCTTCGCCGGTGTACGCGCCGTCGGTGCCGTTCTCGCAAGGCGCCTGATAACTGCCGCCCTGTCCATTTTCGTTTTGCTTCCAGCATTGCCCGCGCATGTCCATCATACTCATCGCCGACAACGTCCGGTTTTTGAAGGTCGCCGCCCGCTGCTCGAATGCCATGCTATTGTCGAGCGCGCGGCTCACGCTTTGAGGATCGGTCAACGGGATCCGGCCAACCGCGACGGTGAGATTAAAGACGTTACGGCTATCTGGTGTGTAGCCGTTCCGCTGTTGCGCTGCCGGATCACCGAAGATGCCGTCACCCAGACACCCGTTGCCGTTGGTGTCCCAGTTGCTGGTCAAGTCGGCGTAGTACCAATCGGTGCGCCAGCCGGAACCGGGGCTGGTCGCTTGCGGCTTGCGGCAGTTGTTATCTGGCGCAGCCTGCGAATAGTCGCGGTCGGCGCCAGCTTCCACTTGGGCATAGGGTAGGACTTGGTTCGTGCCAATTAACATAAGATAACGAAAGCGATTGCCGTAAACCTGATACCGGCTGATCGCGAAGTTGCGGATATTCTTAACCAGCGCGATGTCGTTCGGGCTCGCGCCTTGACCAGCCTGTTCGATGCTCGCCACTTCGACCTCAAAACCGAGGCGGCGTTTAAAGTTCACAAAGTTGGTAAGCGCGCCGGCTTGAATGACCGCTTGCGGCGCAATGATAAGGAAGTAGGGGCTGGCGGTGTTATCGGTTGGCAATGGCAGCGCGTCTTTGAGCACGAAGGTAAAGCCGTCGTAGGCGCCGGGGCCGGCGGCGCCGAGCGCGATGGTGTGCGGGTCAATCACGTTGCCGGGTGCGTAGGCCTCAGCCTTGACAGGAATGAGGCCTTTGGGCAGCGTTGACGGATCAAGTTCGAGCGTGTGCTGGCTAAAATCATCTTCCCCCACCACCGTAAAGCTGCCATTGGGCCGGCTGGTCGCGATCGCAACCACCGCGCTGCTCCCTCCCAGATCGCTGCCGATCAGCCGTACCTTGACGCCGCCGAGGCCGATCGGCGGGGCTAACTCGTTGCGCGGCTGGTAGACAACGCGCCCGGTGATGGTGCGTGGCGCGCCAAGGCTGCCCAGCGTGGCGCTACTCCACGTGACAGGTTGGTTCCACCCCGACAGCGCCGGCCAGATGCGGTCGTCGCCGATCCCGCCGATCCAGTTTTGCGCCAGCCGCAACCCAAAGACGCCGCCCTTGGCATTGAGCAGGCTCAGACTGATGCGATATTCGGCGGTGCGCGTCTGGCCGAGGCCAGCGTCAATGATGCGATACTGCCCATCCCATTGCGCGCTGATCGTTCCGGTGGCAACGTACCCGCCATTGCCATCGCCGGCGCGGGCAATCTTCGAGCCATCGCTGCGCAATTCCAGCGTGTAATCGGTGGGTTGGGCCAGCGCGTGGCGGCTCAGGTTGGGGTCGAGGTAAACCGCAACCCAGTTGTCGCCGAACCACGTTGGCGCTGTCACTTGCTCGAAACAGATCCACAGATCGGTCGCAGTGCGCAGCAGGTGGGCAGTAGTGCGCGGGGTTCCTTCCGGCGCGCCGTTCGCGACGATCACTTGTGTGTCACCCTGATATTCGCTGGCGGTGCAATAGCCATCAAGGTTCAGCGTGGCGTTGCGCTGGGGAATGCGGATGTCGCGCGGGATTGCGCCATCAGCGACGAAGAAACCGCCGCGAACGATGCCGTTGAAGCGGTTGGTGGCATCGGCAGCATCGCCATTCAGCCGCCATTCCGCTAACAGCGCCGTATCTGCTGTTGCTGGATCGAGTTCGCGGAACATATTGGCGCGGATTTCGCTGCCAGACAGCGCCCGCTGCCATAGCCGCACATTGTCGATCAGACCGGCGAAATAGTTTTGCAGGTAATCGTTGGCCAGATCGGCGCCAATGCCGAGCGGCGTATGGTTGGCCTCGCCGACGCCGCCGGCATAGACGCTGGTGCTGTCGAGTACGCCATTAATGTACATCGCGCGCAGACCGGTGATGCTGTTATACGTGACGGCAATATGCGTCCACACACCGGTGGGGACTGTGCCACTACTATCCATGGCGCTGCCGAACCCATTGCTCGAAAAACGGATCCGGCCACCGATAAACCGTAAGCAATACGAACGATCCCAATCGTTGCACAGCACCGACTCGTTCCGGTTGGCGTTGTCGCGTTTCACCCACGCCTCAATGGTGATGCCGTTCGGAAAGTTATTCAGTCGCCACGTATACGGCACCTCGATATAAGCGAGCGGGAAGGGGTCGCTGGGGCGGGCGCCAAGCAAGCTGAACGAATTTGCGCCTACGGAGGCCAGTGTTGATGAAGGCGGCGCCGGTTGCCCATAGACTGGGACTATCGCGACGAGGAAGACAATTAACGCTAACCAGTGGCGGATGGTTGAGCGACCACGCCGGGCCATAAGGAATTCCCTTTCTGCGAACGAGGGAAGGCCGGTGAATGGAGGCGATCTCGCTGGCAAGCGTGGTGGAGGATGGCAGAGATCGTCTATTGGCGGAAATACTGAGAACTTCTAAATATATGGAACTATTTCAACCGTCCGAAGAGCGTTTGCAGCACATCGGCAATCTGCGCTTCGCTGCTCAAGGCGAGGGTATTGGCCGGGAAGCGCAAAAAGATGTAGCGACCGTCTTGCCAAGCTTGTACGGCGCGCAATTGGCTTTCGGGGATGACCCATGTGTAGCCCTCTGGCACGTAGGCGCTCAGATCATTGACGACGACCTCTGGCCGGCGATTCGCGGGGTTGGTGTCCATCCGCCATTTGACGATCGCCTCTTCGCCGGTGTAGGCTTGCACGATGAAATCGGCTGGTTGGCTCGCGCCGGGAGGGGTATAAAACCACGTGCAGGCCGTCCATCCCGGCATAACGGTATCCATCAAGCTATCAGGTTGGGTGCCGATCAGGCGTGCGAGTTCCGCGGCAGGCACTAACTCGGCGCAGGGGATGGTCAACGCGGTTGCGGCGCTGGTTGGTTCGCTGGCTGGGATGGTGGGTACAGCCGTGGGCAGCGAAGCTGGTTGTGCGGCCGGTTGGCCGCTGCAAGCGACGAGGCTCATCATGATCCCCAACAACCCTAGCAGGATGAAAGACCGGCAATTCATGGTCGTCTCCGGTGAAGCTATCAATCCAAAACGTGTCGTTATGAGAACGATAGCTGCCGGTGCTTACAGAAGTGCTTACACTGACACTGGGGGGGAGGGGGGCAGCAGCCCGCCGGCTTCGTTAGCAGACCTTGTGTGGCGTGCGGTAGTTACCTGCCGCGCCCCGGATCAAGCCCGCTACACATCATCGCCGTGCCGGATGCGCTCATACAGGAGCGTGGTTTCGGCGGCGGGGGCGGTTTGGAGGTCGGTGTCGAGCAGTTCCGCTAGTTCGCGGTACTGGCGCAACGCCTGCGCGCGTTTGCCCTGCCGGGCCAGACAGCGCATCACGTCGCGGTGCGCCTGTTCGAGATACGGATCTTCGGCTACGGCGCGTTGATAGGTCGTGATTGCGTGCTCGTATTGGGCCTCGATCAGATAGAGCTGACCGAGATCAAGCAACGCCTGTATAAAAGCGGCGCGCAGCTCTTCGCGGCGCAGGATGGCCCATTCGCCCACATCAAGATCGGCGAGAAACTCACCGCGCCAGAGCGCCGTCGCCTCGCTGAGCAAGGTGATGGCTTGGCTACGCTGAGGCGCCGTCAAACTGGCGATCGGGCCAAGTCCAGCCACCTCCCGCATACACTGCTCGAAGCGCGCCACGTCGTACCATAACGGCAACTCATTGTTAACGGCATAAGCGTCGTTGGCAAAGCGAATATAGGCCATATTGCCAAGCGCGTGGCGGATGAAGTGCAAGCTCCGGTGCAGGTAGTTGCGCAATTGGGCTGGCGAAGCGTTGGGCCACAGGGCGAGGCCAATGGCCGCTTTGGTTGCCGGCGAGCGGTCGAGCAAATAAAAGAACAATTCACGCGCTTTGCGGTAGGTCCACGCCGTGGCTGGCACTGGCTGGCCATTGATGCTCACCCGGATCGGGCCAAGCGCGCACGCGCGCAGCACCGGGCCGGGATCAGACGGGGCCGTCGCCCGGTTTGGTTCCATTGCCAGCGCTACCGCCGTCGCCAGCGCGACTGGGGTTGTTTCGCCCACATGTGCAGCGATGTGCTCAATCAGGTCGCGCCATGGCGGCAGGCGCGGGATGCGCCGCCGGTCACGTTCGGTTTGCGCGCTTGCTAAGAGCGTCGCGGCGGTGCGCGGAGCGGTGGCGGCTAGCGCAACCGCTAGGGCTTCCAGCGCCTCAATCAGCGGATGGAGATGGCCGGTAGGCGCCAACAATGCCACCGCCTCGCGCGCGTGGGCAACGGCTAGCCCGCTTTCACCCTGCTGCACTGCCAAGCATGCCAGCCGGGCCAGTATCATGCCGCGGCCACGGGTCGAATTGGCCCGATCGGATGCCGCCATCGCCTCGGTGTACCGCGCCTTGGCTGCGGCCAGATCGCCTTCCGTCACCGCCAGATCACCCATCACCCGCAGCGTATCGGCCTCCCACGCCGGCCCATCGAGCCGGCGCAAGGCAGCCAGCGCCTGCGCGCTGAAACGGGCAGCCGCCGCCAAGTCGTTGGCGTTATAGGCAGCCGCTGCGAGCGTGACGGTCGCCATCGCGTTTGTGAACTGATCGCCGGCAGCTTCGGCCTGTGCCAACAGCCGGTACGCATGCGCCGCAGCCGTCTCGTGATCGCCGCGCGCCAAGGCAATCTCGGCCAGATTTTGCCACGCCGGCAAGAATGACGTATTGGCGTGGGCAGCCGCTTCCAGCGCAGCGGTAAAACAGGCGGCGGCCTCATCATAATCAGCCCGGTCGAAATGCACCAGACCGAGGTTGTTTAGCGAGACGGCGATCGCATACGCATCACCCAACTCACGGCGGATGGCCAGCGCCGCCTGATGGTAGTTTATAGCTTCCACGAAAGCGTTCACATCGTGATGCACCAGACCGAGCAAGTCAAGCGCCCGCGCTTCAATTTCGCGGTCGCCGGCTGCTTGCGCGAGCTGCAAACTTTCGCGCCCGTACACAAGGGCATTGTGGTCATCACCCTGCCGGCAGGCCAAGCGACCGGCGGCAAAGGCAGCGCGAGCGCGGAGCAAAGATGGCGCTGCGGCAGGCAGGCGGAGGATTTCGCCAATCCAATGGCGCGCTTCACCGAGCGGCCCGCGCTGGAACCAAAAGCGAAACAGCGCCACGATCAGCCGTAACCCGGCTTCCCCTTGCTGGGAAGTGATCACCCACCGCAGCGCCGCGCGCAGGTTATCGTACTCTGCCGCCAGCCGGGCGATGGCAGCGCCGCTGATTGGCCCTAAAGGCTGGTCGCTGGCGGCTTCAACCAGTTGTAACACCCACCTCAGATGGCGATCGCGCATGATTGCCATCTCGCCAGCTTCATCCAACCGGTCGCGGGCAAACAGGCGCACCGGTTCGAGCAGGCGATAGCGGGCCACCCCCTGCGCCGGCAGGTTGCTCACCACTACCATCGACTTGCGTACCAGTCCTGCTAGCGTTTCGAGCACAACCGGTTCGCTGGCGCCGGCCATCGCAGCGGCGGCTGCCAGCGTAAAGCTGCCCGGAAAGACGGCCAGCCGCCGGAACAGGTGCTGTTCAGCGTCACTCAATAAGCGATACCCCCACGTCAGGGTGGCAGTAAGCGTGCGGCGCGGAGCATCTGAATCGCTGCCCAACACCGCCAGACTCTCGGTCACATAGTGCTCAAGTTGGGCGAGGCTCAGCAACCCGGCACGCGCCGCAGCCAACTCAATCGCCAGCGGCAGGCCATCCAGCCGCCGGCAGAGCGAGGCGATCAACGGGGCATTCTCGGCGGTAAGGCGGAACGCTGGCGCAACGGCGGTTGCGCGGGCAACAAAGAGGGCTACTGCCGGCTGAGCGGCCAACCGGGAGAGCGGAAGGTCATCTGGCGGCGGCGGGAGCGGCGGCAATGGATAGAGCTGTTCGCCGGCTGCTCCGAGCGGCTGCAAGCTGGTGGCGAGGATATGCAAGCCGGGGCAATGGCGCAGGAGCGTTTCCACCAACCCGGCTATCGCTGTGGTCAGATGCTCGCACCCATCGACAACCAACACGCACGGTAATGAGCCAATCCGCCCGATCAAGGCTGTGATCGGCGAACTCGTCACCTCGGTGATGCCCAGTGCCGTTGTGACGGCATAAGGTGCTAACGACGGATCAGCGACTGGCCCAAGCTCGCACCACCAGACCCCATCAGGGAACCGTGCCATCAGCGAGTGGGCAATATGCAGGGCCAGATGGCTCTTCCCGCTGCCGCCAGCGCCAGTGATCGTGACGAGGCGGGTTTCGCTGAGCAGGGCTTGAATAGCATGGACGTGGCGCTGGCGACCGAATAATCGCGGCGCTGGCGGTAGATTGGGGGTAGCAATCGCGTTATCAGGGAGTATCACCTGTGTCTGCCCTATGTCATGGTGGCATCATTTGGGATATGAGCGCACTAGTTGCCTATCACGATCCACCCAATCACGCCGATAGCGATGATCCAGACGCCAATCACCAGCACGGCGCCGGCCCAACTCACCGGCTTCTCGTGCGCCATACGGGTGGCCGCTTGCTGCCGCGCCTCAGCCATCACCGCGGGAGGGATCAGTTTGAGAGCGAAGAAGATGCCTAATGGCGTGATGATGAGATCATCGAGATACCCCAAGACCGGGATGAAATCGGGAATGAGGTCGATGGGGCTGAAGGTATGCGCTATCACCAAGGCCACAAATGCTTTGGCGTACCACGGCGTGCGCGGATCGCGCATGGCGATGGCGAGCGCGTAGGCTTCGCGTTTGAGCGCGCGAGCGCGGGTTTTGAGGGCAGTGAGCATGGTCGGGTTTGGAATACATGATAGCGAGGGTAAGCGGGTTACTCCTTCGACTGACGGCTAGCTAGCCACCGCTTCAGCGATTCCGGACTCTCGGCTGATCGCCGGCCGGCGAGAATACCGCTGACGCTCAAGTCTTCATCAAGATCAGGCCAGTGAAGATATTCGCCGTCACCAATAATTTCGACGTGTTCCCGCTCGTGTTGCTGGCCATACCATAAACGTGGATACCATACCAAAGGTACACTTATGCTACGGCCATCCTTCAATTCTATCACCAACATATCTTCGGTCACGCTTACTGCTTGCGCACGGGCAAGCTGCAAATCATGCGCCAAAGTATTCATGCCATCGCTCCAGTAGGTACGTCTGATGCTGCTGTACGAGCTTGCCAATTCGATTAAGTTCTTGGGCTTTGAAGCCTCCCGACTTTTCAAGCTGAACTGGATCGAGCCAAAATTTCGCCACCAACCGCTCGCGCTGAATGTGGATATGCGGTGGTTCACCGTGATCTAGCGAGACAAAGAAAAAACGATACGGGCCAATGATAAGAATGGTTGGCATACAATAACTCAATAGCGAGAACATTTCTTTTTATTGTATCATCTCTCGGGCCGATATGCTTGAGTACGAAGGGGTGGGGAGCCGTCCGGCGTGCGGCTGTACGCTTGGGGTGCTCGATGCGGCAAGAGCCGCACAGCCTGCGGCTTTACAGGTTTACTGGCACCACCGGTCAATTGCAGCGTGCCAATCGGCTTCAGCGGCGGCCCAATCCGGCCAGCCGCCCAACTGCGGCCAATCGCGCAGGCGGTAGGTTTGGGTGCGCCACGCATGGCTGAAGGCGGCAGCAGCGGCTGGCCGTTCGGTGAGCAGGAAGTGCATCAGCGCCCATGCCGCCGGGTAGTCGAACATCCCGTACTGATCGTACCCCTCGCGGCGGGCTACCAGATCGGCCAGCGCCGGTTTGAGCGGCAGCGCGCAGATCGTGGCAAGATGGCGGCGGTGCGGTTGCAGCGGCCCCTTAGGTTGGGTCTGCGCAGCCATCACTTCGGCCAAACCTTCATCAAACCAACCTTTTGGCTCGGCGTGGTAGCCGGGGCTGAGCCACTGGCCGGGGAAGAGGTACGCGGCAGTGACGGCATGGGCCGTCTCGTGCCGCAGCGTCGCGTCAAGCGTATTCGCAGTCTGGCCTTCGCCGCGCCGGTAGCTGTAAAGCGTGTTCTGCTGCACGTCGTAAATGCCATCAACATCGACGGTAAAGGGTGTAAAGGCGCGCATGTAGTCGCGATACGCGGCTTGGCTGGGAAAGATCAGCACCCGCAGCGGCATCCGCTCTTCGCCGGGGATTGGCGTGTCGCCAACCGGCCCCAGCAAGCGGCGGGTCTGCGCATAAGCGTTGGTCACCGTCGCTGCCAACATATCAGCATCGGTCGCAGCGGCAGGGCCGGTGCGGAGCGTAACGGTCGGTGTCGTAGCCTCGACCGGCAAGGCCAGTTGCTCGTAGGCTTGGCGCACAGCGGTAAAGCGCGGCGCCGCGGCCCACTCGCCGGCCAGCCGGTCGGCGGCGCGAGCCAACGCTGCCCGCGCAGTCAGCACCGTCGGCGTACTCTCAAGGAAGGTAAGCAACGCCGCACCCCGCGGGTCGCCGCTATCGGTGGCCACTTGTAACGGCTGCTCGGCGGCCAGCGCCGCCGCCACCGCGTGCTGCCACATTGCGCGCTCGCCGAGCTGGTCATCACGCAGAAAACTGATCGCTTCAGCGGCGGCGGTGCGCACACCGGGATCGGCGCTGGCTAGCGCCGCCGCGATAAACTCATGCGCCCCCACGCTAAGCGGCCCGCGTTCGGCGGCGATCAGCCTTGCGCGAGCGCGAGCGGCGCGATAGCGCAAGGCCGGCGCGTAGCCAGCCGTGAGCGCCACCTGTTCGAGCGCCGTCGCCGCGGCCCAGCTTGGGTAATAGATGCCATCGAGCAGCCAGACCGCATCTTGGAGCAGAAAGTTATCGTGTTCGCGCTCAAGCAGCGTTATTGCCGTTGCCTGCACGGCACCCTGCTGCTGCGCCATCAACTCGCGGGCCCGCGTCGCCGGCCCGCTCTCGGCCAACCGGCCCAAGATACGCAGCGCATTGCGCCGGGTTCGATCATCGACCGTCGCATCGCTGGCGATGTCCAACAGCGCAGTCACATGCTCCGGCTCGATCCGTGGCCGCAACGCCGCTGCGATCTGCTCGGTGCAGTCGTAGTTCGCCTGCGGCAACACCGCCAGCATGGCCGCCGCATCGGGGTAGATCGGCTGCGGGCAGGCTGGCGTGCGGATCGGCGGCGGATTGGCTGGCGCTACCGCGAGCGGCAGCCGTGATCCCGCCGGGATGAGCAGAGTCAGAGCGATGAAGATGGCGAGCAGGTGGCGCATGGGTGTTACGTATCACGTCGCACTGCCGTATGATGCCTCATTTCCGGTCAGGTGCGCAATGTAATGCTGAGCTTGGTCGCAGGTATTGTGCCTGAATTGCCTATGGCTCATGGTACACCAAGCTGTCTTGACGTTTGGCGCAGATTGCAGCGTTGTTGCTCAATGGCAATCACAATGGCTTGGCAGGACGCCATCTGTCAGTTGTGCTTCCAGCGCGCTGGCGGATGGGGAATGACATCCGGAGGTAGAGGGCGGGCGTGGCCTGCTGGGCCGGTTGGGGGCTGAGGTGCTGTCTGCGCGGTATGGCCGGTAGGGGTGGTTCACCATCCGCTCATAATGGGTCGATGTAACCCGCCTTGAAAAGAAACATGGCCAGTGACAGATATGCTGAATGGACAATGACTTGATCCATCTCGGAATGTGCGGCTTTCCAGCCATGAAAGAGATTACACCGCACTTGATAGACGGCGGTGATGAAATGGCTCCAATCCATTGGAGCCGTTTCGTTATTATCGTGATGACATTTCCAACATTTTGGTTCGAATTTTGTGACCCCTTTTTCAAGATAGAAATTTACCAATTTTCTTCGGTCGCCTGAGTTGTAGCGGAGAATTCTTTTCTTTTGTAGCGATCTGACATCAAAAATGGGAAGAAATTCAAAAAATCTATTACTAATTTGTTTGAATTTCGTATCGCTTTCTATAAGACTTGTAAATGTACTATTTATTCTTTCATCCAAGGCAAGTGCATTGATCATATCACGATCAGTATCTTGCTCGGTGACACAAGCGGCCCAACCATTGAATGCAAACCATGTAAAGATAAAAGGTTCAAAAGCTTCGTCCTTATGGCAATCTCTTTTTTGCCAAGCGCGCTGAAACCATGTGGAAATCAGATGCCGTCCTTCACTATGAAGAGCAGTATAACGCCCTAGATCCACTGAATATTTGCGGGTACGATTACCTCCAAGCTCCGGGCAAGTACTCGTGCGACGGTTTGTCATAGTCTTCCTCCGGTATAGGTATTCCCAGCTAGATTGGAAACGTTGCTACGCCGTAATAACCATCACGCTCGGTACCGCTACGGCTGGATAGGAACGTGCTACTGCCCAACTAGGAACGCTAGCAGCGACTGGCGAGCATACTCTCTGTACCCATCCGCGTATCTCGTCACCCGCTCAGTGTGGGAGATTATGTCGCCTCGCCAGAGGCTGCGCCCTGATCTGATTTGCATAGCTAACCTTCAACCGGCCCATGCCGCGGTGCCTATGCCGCCGAGGTATTCCAGATGTGGCGGTGCAGCAACGTTACGTAGTTCTCCACAAGGGCGATCCTTACATGTGTTTAATATTCATACGCCGGCACAGCACCGCGGTTCAGGGGCGCACCCCCCACAGGCGCACTGTGCCATCAGTTGCTGCCGTGGCTAAGAGCGTTCCGTCCGGGGCAAACGCCACAGACGTGACCGCACCAAGATGGCCGGTCAGCGTTGCCGCCACTTGGCCGGTTGCCATCTCCCACAGGAGCACGTGGCTCTCCGGTACGCTCGCGTTCCGCTTCGTGGCTACGGCCAGCAGCGCTCCGTCGGGGCTAAAGGCGAGATGGCGAAGCAGGCGCTCGGGGTCGTCGAGCTTCAGGGTGCGGATGGCCTTGCCACGCGCCACGTCCCAGACGATCACGCTGTCGAGGGTTAGGGAGGCCAGTATGACGCTGTCGGGTGCGAAGGCCACGTGATTCACCCCTGATAAGGCGCTCTTGTGGGTAAAGACCCGTAGCTGAGTTCCATTGGCAGCGTCCCAAACGCGGATTTCGGCATCCGCGCCCATCGCCACAAAGCGCCCGTCGGGTGAAAAGATGGGGTCCGAAAAACTCGGCATGCCGCTCAAGGCGCCCCCTAGGGTTGGCGGGGTGTCAATCGCCCAGATTGGCCCGCCGGTAGTCAGATCATACAGGAACAGGCTCTGTGAGGCGGCCATGACGACACTGGTTCCAGTGGGAGATACCGCAAACGCAGGCGAGTTGGCAGGCAGGGAAAGCAATCTGAGCGTGTCGCCGGCCATATCGCGCAGGCCAAGACGATCGCCCGGCTCGGCTGCCGGTCGCACGCGCACGAGGATCTGGCTGCCATCGGGCGTGAAGGCGAACGCTGGCTGGTCGGCCCAGATGCGCCAGCTCGCCTCGCCGCTGGCGAGATCCCAGAGGATGCTTTCTTGGCCACCCGCCGTCGCTAGGGTCGCCCCGTCGGGGGCAATCGTCACCTGCTGCAACGCGGCGGTAAAGGCGAGCGTGAGGGGCGGTGCACCGGGCACGGTTGTGTCCCAGACCGCCAGTCGCTCGGCGCCAATCGCCATGAGATGCGCGCTATTGGGGGCAAAGGCCAGTGACGCGCCCGCAAGACCGGGCGCGACCTCGGCGGGCACGGAGAGCGGCGGTAACTCGCGCCACTCTGGCAGGCTCCAGCGGCGCACGATCGCGTCCTTGATCGCCGCTGCCTGCGCTCCATCGGGGGCAACGGCGATTTCCGCCAGCGTTCCCAGATCGCGGAGCTTCTGGCCGCTCTCCACGTCCCACAGGCTGGTTCCGCCGCCATTCTCCTGCACGATGAGCAGCGGCGTGCCGGGTACAAAGCATAGCCGTTCGACCTGATAGGAGATACCGGTGAGGGTCTGGCGGGTGGCGCCCGAAGCTAGGTCAATCAGGGCGATGCTGAGCTTCGGCGGCAGGGTGGCGAAGTCGGCCCTTCCGATGGCTAGGAGGCGCCCGTCAGGCGAGAAAGCGATGGCCCCAGCGGAGCGGTCGGTCAGCGTGCGGACCTCGCGGCCTTGGGCATCGGTGATGACCAGACGCCCATCCTCGCTAACGTTCGAGTTGCTCCCAACCTGTTCGATGCGGGCAGTGTGGAGGGCAAAGAGCGTACCGTCAGGCGCTATGGTCAGGCGCGTCGCGAGCGGAATGGGCACGGACGTGGCCCGATTCGCGGCTACGTCCCAGATCAGCAGTTCCTTTAGCGGCGCCTGAGAATCGAGGCTCCGCAGCAGAAGGCGTTGTCCCGGCAAGGCGCCGATCGCCAGCACTGGCGGTTCTGGACCAAAGAGCGGGCCGGTCTGGCCGGTAGCCGGATCAACGAGGGCCAGTCCCAGATTGGTGGAAAGGGCGATGCGCCCGTCATCGAGCCAGAAAGCCGCCTGCAGCCGGCCAATCCCGCCGAGCGTGGCTAGTGTGACGGCCTGAGCGGCGTTGGCGGGGGTCAGCAGTGGCGCCGGGCCGGCTAGGGGCTGCCCGGCGAGCCGGTCGAGCGAAACGATCGGCGGTCGTGGGGGTAATGGCGGTGTGGTGGTTGGCAGAGGTGTCAGACCGCCGCACCCCGTGAGCAAGAACAGGAGCCAGCGCCAAGGCCAGCGCCAACGGAATGGTGGCATGGAGGAACCTTTCTGTAGCCAACCTGATATATATCATAATAGCTGAAAATCCTAAATCTATATTGCGAGCCTCGCGCAGCGAGGCGAAGCAATCTCCCACTCCCCTATTGTCATTGCGAGCCGCCAGCGGCGGCGAAGCAATCCCCCCCAAGAGCGCGAGGAATCCCCTCAGGCATGTACTGCGCTGAAGCGGGAGATTGCTGCGGGCGCTGCGCGCCCACTCAATGACAGGATGCTTCCCACCTCTGCGTCCTCTGCGCCCTCTGCGGTAAAATTTGCCCCCACCCCTAGCCCCTCCCCCGCTGGGGGAGGGGAAGTGACACCCTTCAGGTAGGCTGTTCCGCTGAAGCGGGAGATTGCTGCGGGCGCTGCGCGCCCGCTCAATGACAGGATGCTTCCCACCTCTGCGTCCTCTGCGCCCTCTGCGGTAAAATTTGCCCCCACCCCTAGCCCCTCCCCCGCTGGGGGAGGGGAAGTGACACCCTTCAGGTAGGCTGTTCCGCTGAAGCGGGAGATTGCTGCGGGCGATGCGCGCCCTCGCAATGACAGGATACTTCTCCCCTCCGCGGCCTCAGTGCTCTCTGCGGTAAAATTTGCCCCCACCCCTAGCCCCTCCCCCAGCGGGGGAGGGGAAGTGACACCCTTCAGGTAGGCTGTTCCGCTGAAGCGGGAGATTGCTGCGGGCGCTGCGCGCCCTCGCAATGACAGGATACTTCTCCCCTCCGCGGCCTCAGCGCTCTCTGCGGTAAAATTTGCCCCCACCCCTAGCCCCTCCCCCGCTGGGGGAGGGGAAGTGACACCCTTCAGGTAGGCTGTTCCGCTGAAGCGGGAGATTGCTGCGGGCGATGCGCGCCCGCTCAATGACAGGATGCTTACCCCTCTGCGTCCTCAGCGCCCTCTGCGGTAAAACTTACCCCCACCCCCAACGGGGGAGGCTTAATGAGGAATAGCCACCAAAAACACCAGATCGTTTTGTGCCTGTTGCGTCTTTTTGCGGCTATTCCACATGCGTTGGGCCGGCGCTGACCTAGCGCTGCACTGCCGGTACGTACAACAGGTGAACGCCGGGGGGCGGTTGGTCGCCGTACCAAAAACTCTCGACCAAGGTATCGCGTTCGCCGTCGGGGTTGATGACCGTCACGTCCACCCATCCCGGTGCGTGCGGCGGGGCCGTGCAGTACAGCAGCGTCTCATCGACTGGCACGATGTCCCGGCAGGGGGTGTCGCCGATCAGCACGCGCACGCCGATCACCTGTTCTGGGCCGGCGGTCGCCTGCGGTTCAGGGAAGGCGAAGGGCCGGATGCGCACGTTGTCGAACCGCACGTCAAAGCTGGCGACAGTGTCTGGCCCGTAGCTAAAGAAGCCGAGCGTTGGCGTTAGCGTGGTTGTCGTGGCCAGCACCGTGTTCAGATTGCCCTCTTCGCGCCAGCGCAGCGTCCGCGTGGTTGCGCCGGTCAGTCCAATGCTGAAGGTGCGCCGGTTGAAGACGCCGCTGGTGACGGTGCTCTTCCCGACGATTTGCCAGCCGCTTTGCCAGAAGGCGATGTTCTTACCGCCGCTAGCCGATCCTTGCAGGTTGAGCATCGTTCCTAACCCCGCCTTAAATCCGTCTGGGCCAGCGACAATGCTCAGCTCGGTGTCGATCGCTATGTCCTGCGGGAGGGTCAGTTTCCACGTGTGGAGCGAGAAGCCGGCGATATTGTATTGGTTGGCGGTGGTGGTTTGGCCGGTCAGGCGCAGTTGCCCGCCGGTTTCGGCGATGGTGTAGAATGAGCCGCTCGGAATGTTCCAGAAAGGACTGATCACACCGTCTTGGAAGTCATCGAAGAATAAGAAGGTGTCGGCGCCGCTGCTGGCGCTGGTGCGCAGCGCGTTGCCGTAGGTCACGGTGATCGCACTCGTGCCAACCGGCAGGTGCGGCACTTTCACCCACACCCGCGTGGTAGCAGTATTGCAGCCGCTTTCAAGCCAATAGTCGAGCGAGCCGAATGCGTCGGCAAAGCGCAGGTCGCCGCAATCGGGACGCAGTTTGCCGGCAGCGATCAAGGCGGCGGTGTCGAGCGTGACCTGCACCGGGTAGTTGTACAGCGGGGCAGTGGTGGTGTTGGTGATGGTAATCGGGCGGGCGTAGCCGGTCTCGCCGGTGGCGAAACGCCAGCCGCGCAATGCGACTTGCGCGCCGCCGCCGGTGAAGCTCCACCACGGGTTGATCTGGGTGAGATCGAGCGGTCGGAGGTCAACGGTGGTTACGGTACGCCACTCGCCACTGCCGAGCCGGATCGCGACCGGCTGGGTACCGGTTTGCCCAGCGGTGCTGACGATACACTCGCCAGTGGCGGTATGGGTGGTGTAGTTGGGGCGGTTGGCGCACGCAACCGGTGCGCCATCGCCAATCCGGATCGCAAAGTCGAGCGGTAGCTTGCGCCCGATCGGCAGGTTGCTCACTGTGCAGCGAGTGTTGCCATCGGCTTGGGGTAAGCACTCTACCCGCAGCGCCGCCAGATCTTGCGGGCGGATCAATGCGCCAGCCACCCACGGCGTGCGTCCGTACTCGATCGCTCCTAAATCAGGCGCATTCACCGGCTGCATCGGCGCATCCATCACTGGGCTGCCGAGGTTCTCGCCGGCATCCACCGCCGGCGAGGAGGCGCGCAGCGCATAATTCCGCTGGCTGCGATTAATGTACACCGCATCGCCTTCAAAGTTGTTGCGGGTGGTGAGCTGCGGGTGATCGAGCGATAGGATCGTGCCGATATTATTGACGTACACCGTACCGGTGAGGACTTGCGGCTGGCCGTTATAGTTGCTCTTCGCCGCCGACTTGATTTCGCCGTCTACCGTGTTGTTGTAGATAAAGCGGTTGCCCGGCGCGCCGGCAAGTTCTCTGACCACCGTGCCGTTGATGCCAAAGGTAAAAATGCCCGGCGAGGTCGTGTTCCAGACAATATTGCGATAGATGAGATAGTTGTAGGAGTCATCATCAAGATAGATGCCGTGCCCGCCAAAGTAGTTCAGGCTTACGTCCAGTTCGGCCCAGTTGTCATGTACCCAGTTGTACGCAATCTGCGCGTTTTTGCCATCGGTGCCCCACGTGTAGATGGTGCCGAGATCGGCAATTTGCAAGTGCGAGTTGTAGAGGTCGTTATACGTAATATTCAAGCCGGGGTCGGCTTGCACCGCAATCCGGCCAGTGTTAAACACCGTATTCTGCCGGAAGTTGTTGCTATCGGCGCCGCCGGGATTTTGTTGCCGCCATGCCTGCCCGCTGACTGCCACATCGCCAGCCGCATAGCTGGCATCGAATATCACGTTGTTGGAGACCAGATTGCGCAACCCCGATACCGACACCATCCGTCCGGCGCTGTACGCCAGCAGGCTATCGCGCAACACGTTATCATTGCCGCGCAAATCAATCCCCGGCGTGCCGGATGTCCAAAACAGAGTTGGTACTTTTTGCACGTGCCACGGGAAGCGTACCTCTAGATTCTGTAGCACAAGGTGATGTGATTGGGTGTCGGTGCGGATGGTTGCGCCAAAGATCTGCAACCCGTCCAGCGTAATGTGCGAGCGACCGGTCAAATCAAAGGCCCACAAGCGACGTTTGGCTTCGATGGTGTGCTGGCTAGGATTGCCGTTGTTCGGCAGCCACAGGTACAAGGCGCCATCGCTAGCGCGAAACCACTCGCCGGGGGCGTCGAGCGCCGCTAGTTTACCCCACAGATAGTAGTAATTCTTGGTGCTAGGCCGCAGCATCCCGTCGTCCCACTTGACAACATTGTTATTGGCTGCCGGGTCGGGGTTGCATTGGAACGAGACCGAGGTGCGGGTCGAGGTGGTGACATCGCAGGTCGTGTAAATGCTATTATACCCCGGCCCGAAGGTAATTTGCCCGCCGGCCCAAAAGTTATCGCCAAACGCCGATAGATCAGTGTCGTGATAGGTTGCGGCAGATTCGCCGTTGATCGTGGCCGTGTCGGCTTGGGCGTTGTCTTGAGTGGTGAGCCGGGTGACGCGCGCCACCGGGATGTTTGGCCAGCGCGCTTCGGGGAGCATCACGCCATCAACCCAGATTTGATTATCGGCAGCAGCTTCCAGCGTGCGTGTGCTGACGTTCCATGGCATCGTGGTGCGGTAAATCGCGCCGCTGTGTAGCGTCCACGGGCCGGTCAAGAGATCGGCGCCGCTGATGACGACCCGCTCGCCGTTGTACGGGGTGAAGGTGATCGGCGCGCCGCTTGCGCCGCTGTTGGCCGGGCGGACGGTCTCGCGGTACACGCCGGCGCGGATGTAGCATGTATCACCGGCAGTCGCAACCTCGGCGCATTTCTGGATCGTGCGGAACGGTTGGGCGAAGGTGCCGGGATTGGCGTCATTGCCAGTGGGTGATACGTAATATCCGGTTGCGCCGCGGGCTGGGGTGAGCGGGTAGGCTGCCGCTACGATCATCACCAGCCATCCGATGATCGCTAGCCAGCCGGTACGAGGGGTTTTCTTCATAACGTTCATCTCTTATTTGTGTAGTGCAATGATGGCTACGACGGTCGAGACAGAGTTTGGACGTTTTGGTAAGATAGTGGCGGGATTATCGGAAAAACAGCCGCGTGTTGCATGGGAAGTCAAATCGTTGTCTGTTGAAATGAGCTTTTATTGAAAACTCCTCCATTAACGCGCATCATCCAACGGATAGTACGTTTCCCCGCGCAGGAGGGCATCGCGTGCAGCTAGCAATTCAGCGTAATCAAATGGTAAAGAGAGAAACCCCGTTGCCCCTACCTGTTTGGCGCTAGGATAAACGCTCTCGATAGTCAAGCAGTCGAACAGTAGGATGGGTGTCTGTTGTAATGCCGGAATTGCCCTAAGCATCGAACATGTGTCAAAGCCACTCAATTTGGGCATCGTAATATCGATCAAAATCAGATCGGGAATTTCTGTTTGAACAATGTCGATACCCTCTTGAGCACTAAAAGCAATTGTTACTTCATCTTCACGAGCTTGTTTAAGAAGAAATTGGATCAAGTGCGATATATCACTCTGGTCATTTATGACCAGCACTCGAGCGCGTTTTCGCGGGTCGGAGCAAGGTTTGTTCATAAGCAATTCCTTGATTGTATCCGCAGCTACGCTTGTCCTATGCAATAACTTGTGGAATCATTCTTCCTTGCTTCGCATACAGCGAGATGCTCGGCGTGAGGAATGTCACGCTTAGCATTGGCTAGGCTTAAATAAAGGTTTTGGTTTCTTTTGTTATTATCACGGTTCCTGATACGCTCTATCAATGGTACCGTTTTCCTACTCTTGAACTGGTCTCCTAGTTCTTGGCGTCTTTGCGCCTTTGCGTTGGAAAACTTTGCGTGCTTGGCGTCCTTTGCGGCTTTGCGTTAACCGCTTTGTGCCTCTGCTCCCTTCGCGCCTTTGCGTTGGAAAACTTTGCGTGCTTGGCGTCCTTTGCAGCTTTGCGTTTGAAGACTTTGCGTTCTTGGCGTCCTTCGCGCCGTCTTAAGCGTCCACGATGCACACTTCGCGCCGGTAGTCGAGGGTGACGCGCCGGAAGCGGCTGAGCAGCCGGTTGCCAGCGTTGGCCCTCCCCCGCCGGCCAAGGTCGCCGTGACTGGTGGCCGGCACGTCAACCTCAATGTTGCTCAGGTGGAATGGCCCGAGTTGCAGATCGACCGCCATACCGAGCGCGACTGGCGCGGTGGCGGCGAAGCCGTGACCAGTGGCAGCGGGAGTGGCGGGCGCGTTGAGGCCAAGCGCGACAGCCAGATCATAGCTGAGGGTGAGGGCGCTGTTCGAGCCGGTATCGATGGTGAGCAGCAGGTCAGCGGGGTGCGGCGCGGTGACGCGCGCGCTAATCGCCGGGAAGTGCTCGAAGAAGCGCAGCGGCAAGGTAGCGCCGTTGGAGCCGGGTGGCGGCGGGGTGAGGTCGGGGTGGCAGAGGCGCAAGGTCTGGGTGGCGTAGTTGATGGTTAGGTTGAGCTGGTGGAGGACGTTGTAGCCGAGCACGATGTCCACCGGGAATGGGGCATGGCTGAGGTCAACCGCCATCAGGTAGAGGTTGCGCAGCGTCAATTCGCCGATGCGCAGCCACGGCAGCACCGTCTCGGTAAAGGGCACTGCGTCAGAGGCGGCGTCGGAGCCGAGGGCAAAATCGCCGATGCGGAGATCGAGCCGGCGGGCCAGCGTGAGGTCGATGGCCGAAGGATCGGTGCCGGTGTCGATCAACACCATCAGCGGGCGTCCGCCGGGGCCGGCGGCGCCGCAGCGCACGACTTGCGGTTGCCAGACCAGCGGTACGTCGGTCAGACCACTGGCCGGAAATTCGAGCCGGGTCTGATCGTCAAGCATACTGTTCCGTAGCGGCGCCGTCGTGACGGGTGGCGGCGCGGTAGAGTTCGAGCGCGCGCATGCGCTGGGTGGCGTGATCGACGATCGGGGCCGGGTAGTCGCTCCCGATCCGCACTCCGGCCCGGATCTGGTCGGCTGCCGGCAGTTTGTGCGGTTCGTGGATGAAGCGCGCCGGTACGCGGGCCAATTCGGGGACGTAGCGCCGCACATACGCGCCGTCGGGGTCGAATTTTTGCCCTTGGCTGACCGGGTTGAAGATGCGGAAGTAGGGTTGGGCGTCGGTGCCGGTGCCGGCGGCCCATTGCCAGCCGCCGTTATTGGCCGCCGGGTCGCCGTCGATCAGCAGGTGCATGAAGTGCCGTTCGCCCCACCGCCAATCGATCAGCAGGTCTTTGGTCAAGAACGACGCCACAATCATGCGGGCGCGGTTGTGCATCCAGCCTTCCTGTTGCAACTGGCGCATCGCCGCATCGACAATCGGGTAGCCAGTTTGGCCCTCTTTCCATGCGGCAAAGAGGTCTGGATCGTTCGGCCACGCAATCTGGTCGTAGACCGGCTTAAAGCTGCCGCGCAGCGCGTGCGGAAAATGGTAGAGCACCTGCACGTAGAAATCGCGCCAGATCAACTCGCCGATCCAACTCTCTGACCCCGGCCCGGGCGGCGCGGCACGCGCCGCAACCACACATTGGCGCGGTGAGAGGACGCCAAAGCGCAGGTAGGGCGAGAGGCGCGAGGTGCCGGCGGCGGCCATGAGGTCACGTGCGGTGGCGTAGTTGGCAATGGTATGTTGGATGAAGTGTTCGAGGGCAGCGAGGGCTGCCGTCTCGCCTGCAGCGAAGCGGGGCACGCGAGCTGGCGCGTCGGGCAAGAGTTCGTTCAGCGCCGGTAGTTGGTCGCTCGCCGGCAACGGGATGGCGGCCAGCGCCGGCATGCCTTGCACCTGCACCGGTTCGCTCTCAAGCCGGGCGCGCCAGCGTTTGGCGTAGGGCGTGTAGACCGTGTACGGCTGGCCGGCAGCCGTCACCACCTCGTTCATCTCAAAGATCACCGCATCTTTGTAGCTCTCGGCCAGATAACCGGCGGCGCGCAGCTCGCGCTTGATCGCGCTGTCACGCTGGATAGCGTAAGGCGTATAGTCGCGGTTCCACGTCACCCCACGCGCGCCGCTCTCGCGCAAAAGCGCCATCAGGGTGGGGAGCGGCTCGCCGCGTCGCAGCACCAACCGCAACCCTAACTCGCGCAGTTCGGCGTCGAGCGCGGCGAGGCTGTCGAGCAAGAATTGGGTGCGGGCCGGGCTGGCAAAGCGCCCGCGGATGATCGCGTCGTCAAAGATAAAGACCGGGATCACCGCGCCGCCGGATTGCGCCGCCGCCGCTCGCAGAGCTGTATTGTCGCGCAGGCGCAGATCGCGCCGGAACCAGTGAATCAGCATAGGCGATCAGGTAAGGTGCTCTGGGCAAAGACAAACTATTCTCATTATACGAGAATTCCTGATCGGCGAGCGGCTCATGGGATATGTCCGGGTTTATCCTGTCCTATTCACCTTTTTCAATCAATGGTATAATCAGCCCAGATACGTACACCTGTGCGACAATGCGGTGAAAGGATGGGCATGAGCGCCGAGCGGCTGGTGAATCCTCATTCGGACAGCGACGACCAGCAGGTCGAGAAGAGCTTGCGCCCGCGCACGCTGAGCGAGTTTATCGGCCAAGAGAAGGTCGTCGAGCAGTTGCGGATTGCAATTGCCGCCGCTCGCGGGCGCAACGAGTCGCTCGACCATACCCTCTTCTACGGGCCGCCGGGCTTGGGCAAGACCTCGCTGGCCAATGTGATCGCCAACGAGATGGGGGCCAAGATCAAGATTACCAGCGGGCCGGCGATCGAGCGGGCCGGTGATTTGGCGGCGATCTTGACGAGCTTGCAGGCTCATGATGTGCTGTTTATTGATGAAGTGCATCGCTTGAATCGGGCCGTGGAAGAGGTGCTCTACCCGGCGATGGAGGATTTCGCCCTCGATCTGGTGGTGGGCAAGGGGCCGGGAGCGCGCAGTTTGCGCCTTAGCCTGCCCCGCTTCACCGTGATCGGCGCGACCACCCGGCTGGCCCTGCTGACCTCGCCATTGCGCGACCGGTTTGTCTCGGTGCATCGCTTGGTATTCTATTCTGATGAAGCGATGGCCGAGATTGTCAGCCGTTCGGCGCGGATTTTAGGCGTGCCGATCAGTCCCGAAGGCGCGCGCGAGATTGGCCGGCGGGCGCGCGGGACGCCGCGCATCGCGAACCGGATTTTGCGCCGGGTGCGCGATTATGCGCAGGTGGTGGCCGGCGGCGCGATTACGCTGGAGGTGGCGCGGGCGGCGCTGGCCCAGCTTGAGATCGACGAGTTGGGGTTGGATGAGAATGACCGCCGGCTGCTGCGCGCCATTATCGAGTTGTTCAACGGCGGGCCGGTCGGTCTGAGCACGCTGGCGGCGGCGCTGGCCGAAGAGGTTGACGCGATCGAAGACGTGTACGAGCCGTTCTTGTTACAGCTCGGCTTCTTGCAGCGCACGCCGCGCGGGCGAGTCGCCACTCGCCGCGCCTACGAGCATCTCGGGTTGCCCTACCCGGAGCGCGCGCTGCCTCCCGATGACGAGAGCGGGCCGCAGCAAGGGACGTTATTCTGATATGGCTTGCCTATCAATTGCGATCATCGCCCGCGATGAAGCGCGGCATATCGCCGGCTGTCTGCGCAGTGTCGCCGGTCTCAGCGACGACGTGGTGGTCATCGTCGATGCGCAGACCCGCGATGCGACCGCGGCGATCGCCGCTGAGCACGGTGCGCAGGTGCTGATCGAGCCATGGCGCGGCTTTAGCGCCCAACGCAACTTCGCCCTGCAACGCTGTCGCGGCGAGTGGGTACTCTTCATCGACGCCGATGAACGGCTGACGCCAGAATTGTTTGTTGAGTTGGCGACGCTGCTGCGGCGCGGCCCGCCGGCCCACATTGCCGGCTACCGCATCCCGCGTTATAACCTCTTCTTTGGCCAGCGTTTGCGTGGCGGCGGCTGGTACCCCGACTACCAACTGCGCCTGCTCCGCCGCGAGGCCGCGCATTTCGATGAGCGCGTCGCCGTCCACGAAGTCGCGACGCTGCGCGGCGAAACCGGTGCGCTGCGCGGCCATCTGCTGCATCTCAACATCGAACGGCTCGATGAGTTGTGGCAAAAGCAGGCCCGCTACGCCTTCGCCGAAGCGACCATGCTCTACCGCGCCGGCAGGCGCATGCGCTGGCGCAACCTGATCGGCGCGCCGGCCCGCGAGTTTACCCGCCGTTACATCCAGCTCGGCGGCTGGCGCGATGGCTGGCTGGGGGTGTTCCTCTGTGCGACGCTGGCGTGGCACGAAGTGGTGAAGTTTTGTATGCTGCGCGGGTTGCAGGAACGCCAAGGCGCAAAGGGATGCTAACGCAAAGGCGCTAAGCCGCAAAGCATATAGGAATACATATCTCTGCGCCTGCGCGTCTTTGCGTGTTTATATCCACAAAGGATACCGTTATGAACCCAATTGCTGATGCGTTAGCGCAGCGTCCGCTGCTGATCCTCGACGGCGCGCTGGCGACCGAACTCGAACGGCGCGGTTGCGATCTAGCCGATCCGCTCTGGTCGGCGAAGGTGTTGATCGAAAACCCGGCCTTGATCCAAGCCGTGCATGCCGATTACTTCGCCGCCGGCGCTGATGTGGCGATTACGGCCAGCTATCAAGCAACCATCCCCGGTTTTATGGCGCGCGGCCTAAGCGAAGCCGAGGCGATTGCCCTTTTGCAGCGTTCGGTGGCGCTGGCCCGCGCCGCTCGCGATGCCTTCTGGGCCGAACCGGCCAACCAGATTGGACGCATCCGCCCACTGGTGGCGGCATCGATTGGCCCGTATGGCGCGTATCTGCACGATGGTTCGGAATATCGCGGCGAGTATGGCTTATCGGTGGCCGACTTGATCGATTTTCATCGTCCGCGCATGGCTGCGCTGGCCGATGCCGAACCCGATCTCTTCGCCTGCGAGACGATCCCGTGCTGGGATGAAGCACGGGCGTTAGTGGCATTGTTGCCCGAATTTCCCCAGTTGACGGCATGGATCAGCTTCAGCGCCCGCGATGGTGTACACACCTCGCGCGGCGAGCCGATCACTGAAGTGGCCGCCGAGATCGCTGCCCATCCGCAAGTGGCAGCAATTGGCATCAACTGCACGGCGCCGCGCTTTATCGCTGATTTGATCCGCGCCATTCGCTCGGTCACTGATAAGCCGGTGGTTGTCTACCCCAACTCTGGCGAGGCGTATGATCCCGTTTGCCAATGCTGGATCGGCCTCGCCGAAGTGGACGATTTCGCGGCGCAGGCCCGCCAGTGGTACGATGCTGGGGCGCGCTTGATCGGCGGTTGTTGCCGGACAACACCTGATCACATTCGGGCGCTGGCGGCATGGGCGGCGAGCGAGGTGATGCATGGTTGAAGCATGGCCGTTTGATCCATTCGTGATACCCTCGCCGCAGGTCTTGCGGGTCAACGCCTACCCGCTGCACGGCGCACCAGTGTTTCACGTCGATCCTGCCCACTATCACGCCGAGTTGTCGTTAAAACAGGCGTTGTTGAAGGCCGATCACCGCTATTACATGCAAGCGTATCCAGAAAGCTTGCCGGCCCAGTGGGAGCTATTGGAATGGGGGATGGCCGAACTGGTGCGCAGTTATCCGCAGTGGTTTGTGGTACAGCGCCACGGTGCTGACGTGTATTGGGAAAACCGGCTGCTGGGGCAAACGGCGACGATCCGGCTCGGCGGCGAACTCGATCTGTGGCCGATCGATTGGCTAGGCCGGCAGGTGCAAGAAGACCTGCTCTTGCTGGCAGTTGACGAAGCCGCCGGCCATCCGCTCATCGCCGGCCAGCTCTGCTTCCCCAACCGCTGGTGTCTTGATGAGAAGATGGGATTGCCGATGGCCGCGATCCACGGCCCAGTACCGCGATTTAGCGAGCGCTTAGCCGATTCAACTAACCAACTGATCGCGCGCCTCCAGCCGTCGCGTCCGGTTTGGCGGCGTAACTGGTCATTGGTGGTGTTGCCCGATCTCGACCTCTCGCCGCGGCTTGGCCCGCTCGATCGCGAAAAGGCGGCGATTACCGCCGAAAATGCTGGCGAGCGCGTCTTCTATCGGGTCGAACGGCAAACGCTGGTACGCCTTGCCCGTCACCCAGCGGTGTTGTTTACGGTGCGCACCTATGTCGCGCCGTTGGCGCAGCTCGCCGCCGATCCGCAATGGGCAGCGGCGCTCGCCAACCTGTTGCAGCAGGTCGAACCGTCGATACTGGCGTATAAAGGGATTCTGCCCTATGTGCAACCATTGCTGGCCTATTTGCGCGCAGTGCATTAGCCACGTTGCGTCTGTGGAGTGCGGCAGTTAAACTGCCGCATGCCAGCGGCAAGATGTGCTATCATGGCGTAAAGACAGGGTTGATGGAGGAAACGGGCATGAGTCAAGAGCGCGAACGGCGCGCTACCCAAGTCGAGCGCCGGTCAGAGATAGGGCCATCCCAGCGCGAGACGTCGCGCACCGAGCGGTTAGATGCGTCTGCCCCTAATCCGCACTGGCGTCCGCCACGGGCAGGTGGTCGTGGTTCTATCGTGACTACTACCAACGTCTGGCACGATCTGCCGCGGTGGTTGCAAGCACGTGGGTGGATCTATCTCCTTGTCCTCTTTGTACTCATTGTTGCGATTTTTATGCTGACGCTCTCGCTGTTGCGCGGTGATCGGCGGGAAGCGCCGATAGGCGCGCCGCAGCCAACCGCGATCACTCAGCCGACCAGTGAATCAACCCTGTTGCTTGGCAATGAGGGCGCCAATGCTGCGCCGCAACCTGCGCCACCCCCGGCGCCGCGTTTCTTTGTCGTGGTGAATACCGGCGGGCAAGGGCTGTTCCTGCGACCGCAACCCAATCGTACTAACCCACCGATCGCAACCTTGCCTGACGGCACCCGCCTCGAACAGATCGGTGATGATGTCCCCGGTGAGGATCGGCTCTGGCGACCGGTGCGCACGCCCGACGGTCTTGAAGGGTACGTAGCGGTTGATTTTCTGGCCCCAGAGCAGTAGGCGAGAGGCACGCACGGGCGGAGCCAAACCCGCCCGTTGCTCATCACGACCCTTACTCATAGATTGCCGCTGCTACCGCTCACGAGCAGCGACTAAGTCCGGTGCAGCGATCGAGAGGAAGAGATCAACCAGATTCGGATCAAAATGCTTGCCGGCCTGCTCGCGAATATAGTGGCAGGCTTGTTCGCGCGTCCACGCCTTACGGTAGGGCCGGTCGTTTGTGAGTGCATCCCACACATCGACCAACGCGAAGATTCGCGCCGCTAGTGGAATCTGCTCGCCGCGCAAGCCGCGCGGGTAACCGGTGCCGTCCCACTTTTCATGATGGCAATAGGGAATATCGAGAGCCGGACGGAGATAGGCGATTGGCGAGAGCAACTCATACGCATACGTCGTATGGCGGCGCATAATCTCCCATTCTTCGGCGGTAAGCGGGCCGGGTTTATGGAGAATGGAGTCGGGCACGCCAATTTTGCCAATATCGTGCAGCATCGCGCCGCGCCACATGTTGATCTGCTCTTCAGGGGGAATATTCAGCGCCTTGGCTATCTCAATCGTGAGTTGCGCGACTCGTTGTGAGTGGCCCTCGGTCTCTTTATCGCGTAAATCGAGCGCGCGCGACCAGCCGATCAGGGTCTGGTCATACGCTTCAGCAATCGCCTGCGCCGCTTGCTTAGCTTGCTCGGTAAGCTGGCGCTCGTGCGCCGCTGCCCGTTCGCGCTCCTCGATCAGGCGCCGGTAGCGGTTGATGCGCTGCATCGTGCGCACCCGCAAGCGCAACTCGCTCAGCTCAACCGGTTTCGAGAGGCATTCATCGGCGCCGGCTTTGACTCCCTCGAGCCGTGAGGCCCGATCATCGAGCGCCGTAATCATAATAATCGGCACTTCAGCCGTCTGCGGATCGTCGCGCAGCATCCGGCAGACCGAAAACCCATCGAGATCGGGCATCATCACATCGAGCAGGATGAGATCAGGCAGAGCTTCGTGCGCGGCGGCAATGCCGCTCATCCCTGATGCGGCGGTACGTACCACACACCGTTCGCGTCTGAGCAAATCGCTGAGAATATCGCGAACATTTGGATCATCATCAATGACGAGTACGCTGTAGGGGTGGTTTTGCATATTGATCGGGCTTTCCGGTGCGTGTAACCATCCGCACGGCTGTATTCTATCATGGGATAATGGTATCTGCAGGGCCCGTGCGCTTGACCGATCCTCTGGTGGGATCTATGATTCGGCTGTAGTATGAACGTCATCACGATTGTGAGCAATGCAGTTCATAGCAAGGCTCCTGCGTTGCGCATAATAGGCTATGATTGTTCGCTTTTGATGCAAATCGCTTATTAGTCTTACACCGTTGTGATTACCATTGTATTACCATCCGTTTGATGGGGAAATGTTTTACTCATTAACGAAGGTATGACGCGATCGGATAGACAAGGAGCCGCGCTATGACTGAAGCTAGTGACGAACACCGCCCGGCAGTGCTCATTGTCGATGACGATCCGAATGTGACCAGTTCACTGGCCCGTTCATTGCGCGATCGCTTCACCGTCTTCACGGCCACCGATGCTGAAACGGCGTTGCAGATTCTCAAGCAGCAGCCAGTTGCCGTGATTCTCACCGATCAGCGGATGCCGGCGATGTCGGGGGTCGAGTTGCTGGCGCGGGCGCGTGAATTGCAACCTGATGCGCGCGGTTTTATCATTTCCGGCTACACTGATCCGGCGGCGCTGGCCGAAGCTCTCAATCTCGGTTCGGTGCATGGCTTTATGGCCAAGCCATGGGATATTGCCGCCCTGCGCCGGAAGCTTGAGCAGTTGGCGCAAGAGTATCAGACGGCGGTGAACGAGCGGCGCGCCGCCCGCGAAGCGCAAGCGCAGATGGCAATGCTACGCCAGATGCTCGACCAATTGCAAACCGATTACCTGACGACGCTCGAGCTGGTCAGTTGGGAGAGCGAGGCGCCGCCGATCAGTACCTCATCGATCGGCAGTCCGCTAGCCCAGAGTGCGCCTGAAACGTTCGACGATTTGGTGGCCGCCTATCGCAGTCTGCTCGATTTGGCTGCCGAGCAGCGAGGTTTGCACGACCAACGTTCGATGCCTGACCGGTTGCGGGTCTTGAGCGAGCGGCTCGGTTTGTTGTGGGCCGGCCCGCGTGATCTGATCGAAATTCACACCCAAGCCCTGCGCCAGCTTTGCCGCGGCCAAACGCCGCAGCGGATCGCGGTGTATATGGAAGAGGGCCGGCTGATGTTGCTCGAATTAATGGGCCATCTCGTCAATTTCTACCGGATCCGGCTGGCTGCGCAGAGCCATGAATGAGTTGCCTGCAATCGTAACCCAAGCGCCGTATGCCGCTTTCCTGTTGGAACCAAGCGGTCGGATCGCCGATTGTAATGCTGCTGCCGCGGCGTTGTTCGGGATGGCTCCTGCCGAACTGTGCGGGCGGCAGTTTGTTACACTGCTCGATCCGTTCAGCATTGCCAAAGCGCAGACGATGCTGGCGCAGACGATCCATAATGGCGGGGTACAGCACTGGGAACTTGTTCACCGCCGCGGCGGCGCTGCGCCGCTGTTGCTCGGCTATACCACATGGCCGATCCGCGACGCAGACGGGGCGATCACCGGTATCGTGGCGCTCGGTCTCGATCTTGGTCCCACCGTGGCGCTGACGGCTCAGCTCGCTGAAACGAACCAACGGCTCGAATCGGCGCTCAAGCAACTGGAACGCGCTCACGCCGATCTGAAAGCGGCCCAGACCCAGTTGGTGCAATCGGAAAAGATGCGCTCGCTCGGCCAGTTGGTGGCCGGCGTGGCCCACGAGATCAATACGCCGTTAGGTTATGTTGCAAACAACCTCGCCTTTCTGGCCGAACGGCTGCCCGCGCTGCGCACTGCTCCCACCGATGAGCTTAGCTGGCGCGATGTGGCCGACGCCATCCACGAGAGCCAGATCGGGATCGAGCGGATTGCCGCGATTGTGCGCGCCTTGCGCGCGTTTGCCCGTCCCGACGAGGCGCAGCTCGTTCCCGCTGATGTTAACGAAGGTCTCGCCAGCACGGTGCGTATGGTGCGCGCCGTGAGCGGGCCGCGGATTGTGATTCGCGAAGAGTACAGTGATGTGCCGCCGTTGCTCTGCCATCCCGGTGAACTGAATCAGGTCTTTCTCAACCTGTTAATGAACGCCGTCCATGCCTGTCGCGGCGCCGGTACGGTGACGGTGCAGACGGCGAGTGATGGCAACGCTATCACAGTAACGATCAGCGATACAGGTATTGGCATGGAGGCGGCGACCATCGCCCGCCTCGGCGAGCCGTTCTTTACCACGTGGCCGGATGGCGGCGGCACCGGCTTGGGGTTGGCCATCTCGCGCGAGATTGTGACCCGCCACGGCGGCCACCTGCATTTTCAGAGCGAGCCGGGCCGTGGCACGACGGTGAAGGTCGCGTTGCCGTTGCAACGAGGAGATCCGTGAACGCAGCGGCGCAAAGGGTGGTTGTTGGAACAAGAGCGATAATGGAATGCCACGTGGGATTGATAGCGCGCTTGCGACCCTTTCCCCAAAACAACCCTCTGCGCCTTCGCGCCTTTGCGTGTAAAATCCTCTGCGCCTTTGCGTCTTTGCGTGTAGGATCCTCTGCACCTTTGCTATCATCAGCGCCTCGCCGAACCGCCACGAGCCGGTGCAATGCCGAAACGCCATGGTGAGATAAGGCAGATGGGCACTTGAGGCTTTTTCCCAAAAACAACCCTCTGCGCCTTCGCGCCTTTGCGTGTAAAATCCTCTGCGTCTTTGCGTGTAAAATTCGTTGCGCCTACGCCACCGCCACTTTTTCGCGCACCAATTGCTCGCTGAACTCCCACAACTTGCGCGCCAGCGCCGCATCTTGGGCCCGCGCCGAGGTCTTGGCTGGCTTTTTCCGCACGAAGTACAACCCACTCATCCCCTCCACCTCTGGCGACGAGGCGAGATAGATCGACGTGGCTGCGCCTTGTTCGGGCGTGAGCATAAAGGGACGGATAAGCCGGAAGAAGAACGCAAATGCACCCCGCGCATCGGCGGCGAAGTTGGTGGCCACTGCTCCCGGATGGAGACTATTGGCGGTGACGCCGGTGCCCTGTAAGCGACGGGCCAGTTCGTTGGTAAAGAGAATGTTGCACAGCTTCGAGTCACCGTATGCCTGCGAGATATTCCCACGCTGCGGCGAGGCGATCTGCGGAATCTTCACATTGCCGGCGACGTGCGCATACGATGAGACATTGACAATGCGGGCCGGCGCGCTAGCGATGATTCGTTCCAGCAGCAGGTTGGTGAGCAAGAACGGCGCGAGATGGTTAACGGCAAAGGTGAGTTCGTAGCCGTCGGCGCTAGCCAGCGGCTCAGAGACGAACAGACCGGCATTGTTGACCAAGACATCAATCCGCGGGCAGCGATCGAGCAACTCGCCGGCAGCGCGGCGCACCGAAGCCAGCGAGGCGAAATCGGCCAGCACCAGCTCTGGCGGCGGCGCATTGGGCGCTTCTTTCATCATCTGCTGGCGCGCCGCTTCGCCTTTGCTCTGCGAACGGCAGACCATCATCACCCGCGCCCCCATGTTGGCGAGTTCGCGCGCCGTAACGTACCCGATCCCCGAATTGGCGCCGGTCACAATGACCGTTTTGCCTTGCATATGTTGCATATACTGTTCTCCCTCATGGTGTATCGCTAGTCATGGTGCAAACGTGCCAGAATGCCCTCGCACCTGAGCCGATGTCGTTCCCTTGAACATCCATGCCCCGGCGCTGCAACCGGGGCATGGCTTGGTAAAGAGCTTGTCTTTTGTACTATACCATGGGTCTGGGGGTTACGAGCGGGGCATATTTCGCCTTCATTGCGAGCCGCGCTATGCGCGGCGAAGCAATCTCCCGCGAGCACGGGAGCGGTGTGCTCAGGCATCGTTCTCGCTGACGCGGGAGATTGCTTCGGGGGCTGCGCCCCCTCGCAATGACAATTGGGGTGCGCCCCTGCTCTCCTCATGTCATTGCGAGCCGCCAGCGGCGGCGAAGCAATCCCCTGCGAGCACGGGAGCGGTGTGCTCAGGCACGAGTCCGCTCTCCTCATGTCATTGCGAGCCGCCAGCGGCGGCGAAGCAATCCCCCGCGAGAGCGGGACAGGTGTTCTCAGGCATCGTTCTCGCTGAAGCGGGAGATTGCTTCGGGGGCTTCGCCCTCTCGCAATGACAAACGGGGTGCGCTCCCTCGCAATGACAAACGGGGTGCGCCCTCTCGCAATGACAAACGGGCTACGCCCGCCGTGCTCCTCATGTCATTGCGAGCCGCGCTATGCGCGGCGAAGCAATCTCCCGCGAGCACGGGAGCGGTAGCTTGAGGCATGGTTCTCGCTGACGCGGGAGATTGCTTCGGGGGCTGCGCCCCCTCGCAATGACAATTGGGGTGCGCCCCTGCTCTCCTCATGTCATTGCGAGCCGCCAGCGGCGGCGAAGCAATCCCCCGCGAGCACGGGAGCGGTGTGCTCAGGCATGGTTCTCGCTGACGCGGGAGATTGCTTCGGGGGCTGCGCCCCCTCGCAATGACAATTGGGGTGCGCCCCTGCTCTCCTCATGTCATTGCGAGCCGCCAGCGGCGGCGAAGCAATCCCCTGCGAGCACGGGAGCGGTGTGCTCAGGCACGAGTCCGCTCTCCTCATGTCATTGCGAGCCGCCAGCGGCGGCGAAGCAATCCCCTGCGAGCACGGGAGCGGTGTGCTCAGGCA
>NZ_LWQS01000030.1 GCF_001650695.1 Chloroflexus islandicus | reverse complement strand
GCGGCCCCAGCGCAGCGCGGGGCCGCCCGACCGCAGCAATCTCCCGCGAGCACGGGAGGCACCCGCCTAGGTAGGCACTCCGCTGAAGCGGGAGATTGCTTCGCCACTTCCGGCGGCGCGCAATGACAAACGGAGAGCAGGGGCGCTGTCCCCTCCCCCAGCGGGTTCAGGGGCGGACAGAGCGCATGAGCCTAGATATGGTTGACGGCGTTGCAATGCGCTGGTTTTCCCTCACCCCCGGCCCCCGCTCCCACCTAACGGCGGGAGCGGGGGAGCCGCCGATTGGGAGCGACAGGCACTGCTCGCGCGGAAGGCAGCAGCGCCCCTCTCCCGCGTTGCGGGAGAGGGGACGGGGGTGAGGGTCTCCACTCCCCTAGGGGGCAAGGGGTGAGGGCAACACGGCCCAGTGCCGCCTTGGATCCCCCGACCCGCACGGGCCGGGCGCCGGATCCGCGGTGCTGTCCGCCCATAAACCCGCCCCAGTGGGAGAGGGGCTGGGGGTGCGGATCGCCCCTCCCCCAGCGGGGGGGGGGTACGGGGGGGGGGCAACACGGCCCCCACCAGTGGGCGCGGGGCCAAGGGTGCGGGTCGCCCCTCCCCCAGCGGGGGAGGGGTACGGGGTGGGGGCTGCACGGCCCACCCCAGTGGGCGCGGGGCCACGGGTGCCGGTCGCCCCTCCCCCAGCGGGGGAGGGGTACGGGGTGGGGGCTACAAAAACCCGCTGCACGGGCTGATGGCCCTCACCCCCCCGCCCCCTCTCCCGCCTGACGGCAGGCGAGGGGGAGCCGCATGAGCTGCGCCGCCCGACGGCGGCTCGCCATGACAACCGATCCCGCGTTGTGAGCAGGGAAAAGGTTAAAGAATTAGGAGATTTATGCTATCAAACCCACTTGTTAGCACAATCCCTATTCGTTAATCTTGCCTCAAAGTAATCATTTCTTCTCTTGTTATCGCGCTCATTTCGCTTTACACTACAACAGAAGTTTACTGCTACAGGTTTTGCCGCTCTTATGATACAGAGGACAACTGCAATGACGCCTCCGATTCCCTCTGATTTGCAGCGTCGCTACCTCGAAGCAATGCTGCAAGGTAGCGGACGAGCGGCTGACCGCGTCGTTGAACAGGCGCTGGCGCAAGGTATTCATGCACCGCGCATCTACCTCGACATCTTCCAACCGACGGCCTACGAAATCGGGCGCCTGTGGCAAGCGAACCGGATTGGAGTTGCCCAAGAGCATCTAGCCACCGCCATTATCGAGCGCCAGATGGGCGAGCTACACCCCTACTTTCGGCCCAAAACGCGCCGCAACCGGCGAGTAGTACTCGGCTGCGCGCCGGAAGAGTGGCATCGGATTGGCGTGCGGATGGTCGCCGACTTTTTTGAAGCCGAAGGGTGGGAGGTGATCTACCTTGGCGCGGCAGTGCCTATTCCGGCTTTGATTGATGCTATTAAAACCGCCCAACCTGATCTAGTTGGCATCTCTACCTCCATGGTCTTCAATGTGCCCCATCTCACCAATTTGGTGCGTTCACTGGCCGCCGCTGATCTCGATAGCATTCCCTTAATGGTAGGAGGGTTGCCGTTTACCCGCCAACCCGGCTTGCACCAAGCCTTGAACATTCAACTCAGTGCACCGAATGCCGCCGCTGCCGTCGTCGCCGCCAATAACGCCTTCCCACCGCCGGCTCGCTTACCGAACCCAAGCTACAGCGCCGAAGCGTTACCTGCCCTTCGGGCACGCCGCCGCCAGATCATCGACCGCGCAACTGAATTGGCGCTCCAACACCCCACCGACACCCGCACCTTGGGCGAACGCGCGCCAGAGGTGATTCGCGCTGGGTATGAGTTTGTCACCCGCATGCTAGAGGCAGCCCTCGCCGCCGGACGGCCTGAGTTGCTCGATGAGCAGATTCTGTGGGGCAACGAACGGCAACCACACGACGGCGTGTTGCCTGAACACATGCTGCACCGGTTTGAGATCTATGACGCCGTGCTCCAGCAGCTTTTGCCGGCAGAGATTGCCGCGATTACCCGCGCATACACCGATAGAATGATCGCACTACAACGATCGTTGGTCGGGCATGAATAATCACGCTCTGAAGCAGTACTAAACGACAGAGGTATCAATTGCCTATTGCTGGACTAATCTGAAAAAGTTATGATATTGTTGTTGCATTGTGTGTCGTAAACCTATCGCACTAGTTCTACTAAGAGAGCATCGTATGGCTCACTACGTTTCTGAAGCACAGCGGATCTGGCGCAGTAGAAAACACGTCTTTACCCTCATTCTGATCGCTCTCCTCATTTTCACCGCCCTCTTTGGCGCCGCATTGACAGTCTTTGCCGCCGGCACGTTGACTGTGCGCGTCTATATTGACACCAACCGCGACGGTCTCGATAACGACGGGCCGGGCAATGGCGTCGCTGGCGTGTTGGTCTCGGTCTATACCGCCGACAGCGTGATCGTTGGTCTCAATACAACCAACAGCGACGGCGAGGTGGTGTTTCCCGCCCTGCCTGACGGCAATTACCGGATCGAGGTCAGCAATCTCGGTGCGCGAGTAGTATCGGTACCGGGAGCCGGCAATGCCGGGTTGCTCTCGTTTGTGACGATCTCTGGCAGTGCAGTGACACAGCGGGTTGGCCTGCGTAATCTCGATGGCTTGATTGATACCGGCGCGCCCGCCGGCACCCGCAGCATTGCAGCGCGGGTGTGGAATGACCTTGACGCTGACGGGATTCAAGATGCCGGTGAACCGGCGCTGAGCGGTCTGCCCGCGTATCTGATCGACAGTCTTGGCAACGTTGTGACCGGGCCGGTCACTACCGATAGCCAAGGTCGCGCGATCTTTAACACGGCCCCAACCGGCGCCGGCTACCGGGTGCGGATTCTGGCCACCGATTTCCCAAGCGGCTACATCCTGACCCAAGCCTTCGTTAACGATGGCGCACCTAACCCCGGCATTCGCGATTCTGATGCTGTGCTGGTGAGCGGTAATGCCGAGGCGACGTTGCCCAACACCGGCAGAGGCGTGAATATCGACAACATCGACATCGGCTTCGCTCGCGGCGCAGTGAGTGGCTTTGTCTGGCGGGATAATAACCGCAACGGCGTGTGGGATGCCGGCGAGCCGCGGCTGAACGGCGTGACGGTACAGTTGGTCAATACCGATACTAGCACCACCGTTGCAACTACCACCACCCGCCAGCGCATCGGTTCGAGCGAGCCGGCTGATGGCGGTTTCTTCGTCTTTACCGGTGTACCGCTCGGCGCGAACTACCAAGTGGTGATTCCGGCCAGCCAATTTGCCAGCGGAGCTGTTCTCTTCGGCGCTGCCAATTCGCCTAATGCTATTGGCGGCGATGTTGGTACACCCGATGGCGTCCCCCCGGGTAATGTGACGGGCCCCGGCTTCTTGCTCAATACCAGCAGCAACACCCGCACTAATCAATTCTTCGGCTTTTACAAAGGTGTTGTCGGTGATTACGTCTGGCTGGACGATAATGGCGATACGGTGCAAGATCCCGGCGAAGCCGGCGTCAATGGCGTGATCGTCTTTGTTGACGACGGGCGCGGCGGCGGCACGGCCAATAACGGTATCCGCGACGGCGGCGAAATCTTCACCGTCACGACCAACAATCCCAACAACGGCCAACCCGGCTACTATTTGTTCGACGATTTGCCCCTCAGCGCAACGCCTACGGCATACCGGATCGTGCTCGATGAAGCCAACTTCCTGCCCGGCGGCGCGCTGGTTGGGTTGGGAACGTCAACCGGCACAGAAGCCACCAATGGCAATGGCAATCGCTACGTCTACCGCGACGCGAATATCAATGACAGCAGTCCAGAAGATGTAACGGTTGACTTCGGCATGACCCGCGCCCGCATCGGCAATCGGGTATTTGAGGATAACAACGGCAACGGTATTTTTGACAGCGGTGAACCGGCAATCCCCGGCGTAACCGTGCGCGCCTATCGTGCTAGCGATAACGTACTACTAGGCACCGCAGTCAGCAATGGAAGTGGTATCTATGCCATTACCGGCCTGCCTGCCGAACCGATCTACGTCACCTTCGACATCTCCACCGCCGGCGCGGGGTATATTGGCTTTGTCGGCAGCCTGCGCCCAACTGGCACGCCAGTTGATCCTACCGAGGCGACCTACACCGATTACAGCGATCTTGATTCGCGCATCGGCACCAGTGATGTTTGGCGCACCGAGACGTTTACGCCGGTGCAAGGCGTCAATAATGATGGCGTCGACGCTGGGTTCTACCGGCCGGTGCAGATTGTAGCAACCGTCTTTGGGGAAACGGTCACGATCAATAATTCGTTAGACAGCGGCGAATTGGGCATTAGCGGTGTCACGGTCAACGTTACCGGAACGGAGAGCGCCACTCGTACTACCAACATCGGCGGCACTGCGATCTTCAACTTGCGCCCCGGTTCGTATACCGTGACGGTGACAACGCCTTCCGGCTACGTTGCTTCCCCCGGCAATAGCGGCAGCCTGATCTTTACCGATCTCGTTAGCCGCGATATCCGTGATGCGAGTTTCGGCTACTATCGGCCGGGCCGGATCAGCGGCGTTGCCTTCTTCGACGCGAACGACGATGGGCTGGCCAACAGTGGCGAGCCGCGTATGCGCAATGTGACAGTGGAGCTGCTTGATTCATCGAGTGCCGTTGTCGCGACCACCACAACGTCAACCAGTGGTTCGTACAGCTTCACCAACATCTTCCCCGGTGATTATACGGTGCGCTTCACGAACCCAAGTACCGCCAACTATGTGTTCATCACCGGCGGCGATAGTGATGTCACCACTGCCGGGAACGTGGCAACCAGCAGCACCGGTACGCTTACGGTGCCGTATGACGGTTCGCTGACCAACATTGACGCCGGCTTCCGTGGCCAAACCACGGTCAGCGGGCGGATTTTTGAGGATAACAATGCTGATAACCTGCAAGACGCCGGCGATGTTGATCTACCCGGCGCAACGGTGACGTTGACGGTCACGGCTAACCTGCCGAACCTTGTGGCGACCTATCAGGCAACCCTCGCGGCAACACCGCCGAACTACCAATTTACCGGTTTGCCGGGCGGCAGCACTGGGTCGATCACCTACACCATCGCCTTTGCTCCGCCAGCCGGCGGCTACGTTGCCAGCGACGCGAATGTGGGCAGCGATGATACCATCGATAGCGATGGCCCCACTGTCACCGTGGCAGGGCCGGCTCCCGGCGGCACGCTCGACTTCGATCAAGGCTATTTCCGCAATGTCACCATTCGCGCCCGTGTCTTCCGCGAACCGTCGGCTGGGCGGAACAATGTGTGGGACGATGGCGAAAACGGTATCACCGGCGTGCGCGTCTGGCTCGAACGGCCCGATAGCACCCGTGTGCTGACCGGCACCACCACCACTGGCGGCCTCGTGACCTTTACCGTCCGCCCCGGCGATTACCGGTTGAATGTGGATGAAAGCTCGACGGCGCTCAGCGGCTTGTTGCCGTCATCCGGCTCAACCGCGGCCGTGGCGGTCGCCGGCTCGCCATTGAGCAGCGGTGGCAGCTCGCTGACCGAAACGAGCCCTCCCGGCTCAACCAATGTCTTCGGCTTCTACACCTTTGGCAGGGTTAGCGGGCGCGTCTTCTTTGATGGCGTGAATGGGCCGGCTGATAATCTCGCCACCGGTGAACCGGGGATGAACGGGGTGACGGTGCGGCTGCTCAACGCATCGGATGCAGTCGTTGCGACGACGACCACTGATAGCAGCGGTAATTTCACGATCACCAACGTTGAGGGCGGCAGCTACCGGCTGGAGTTTGTCAACCCGGCGCCAGCCAACTTCAGCTTTGTGGCTGCCAATACTGGCGATAACAATGTGGCCGCGATTGTAAGTGACAATGGCCGCACTGATCTCTTTACTGTGACCGATGGCTCGACCACAACGCGCCGGGCGGCGATGGTTGGCCGTAGCACGGTGAATGGCATTGCCTTCGTTGATCGGGCGTATGACGGCCAAAGCACCGGCGATCCGGGCTTGGCTGGGGTGACGGTCAACCTGAGCGCGACTATTAATCTCACCAATCTGAATACAACCATCACCCGCACGGCAACCACCGATAGCGCCGGCGCGTACAGCTTTGCCGGCCTCCCCGGCGGCGCGGCAAGTGAAGTGAGCTTCTCGCTCACCTTTACCCCACCCGCTGCAACGCCGCCGTATCAAGTGACGCTGGCCGATGTGGGAGCTAATGCGACCGACAGCGATGGCCTAACCGAACTGACCAACCAACCCCTTGCACCCGGCGCCACCGCCAGCCGCGACCAAGGCTACTATCAGAACGTCACTGTGCGCGCCCGCGTCTTCAATGAGACGGTGACGGTCAATAACAGCTTTGAGAGTGGCGAGCCGGGCCTGCGCTTAGTGACAGTGAATGTGAGCGGGCCCATTACTGATACCCAGATCACCAACCTGAGCGGTATCGTCGAATTCAGCGGGCCTCCCGGCACCTACACCTTCACCATTCCCACCGATCCGAGCGGTTTCAGCCGCTCGCCGGGCAATACCGGCACTGCTAGCACTGGCTTAGTTTTGAGCGGTGAAACGCCCGATCCGGTTCCCTTCGGCTATTACCGTCCGGCTCAAATCACCGGTACGGTCTGGTTTGACACGAATAGCAACGGCTTGCTCGATAGCGGCGAGCCGGGGATGGAAAACGTCAGCGTGCGATTGGTCGGCAGCAGCAGCGGGCCGAGCGCGCCGGTCACCACCGATGCCAACGGCGCGTTCTCGATCACCAATATCGAACCGACTGGACTGACCAACGCGAGCTATCAGCTCTGCGTCACGGCGCCAACCGGCTTTGTCTTCACCACCCGCGGCACAACCTTGATCGACGACAATAACAGCGATGTCGATCCAACCACAAGCTGTACAGCCGGTTTCACCGTCGCATCGAATGCAACGATGACCTATATCGATGCTGGCCTGCGCGGCGCGTTGTCAATTGGCGATTTGGTGTGGGAAGATACAAACGCCAACGGTATCCAAGAGAGCGGTGAGCAAGCGCTCGATGGGGTGACGGTGACGGTGCAGGTGGCAACAAGTGGCGGCGTGATCAACTCGACGAATCCGTCATTTACCTTCAGCGCCGTTTCAACCGCTGCTAGCGGCTTGAGCCCCAACTACACCATCGGCAACATCCCGCCGGGCAGCACGGTCACGATCCAGTCGGTGAGCCGGTTTGGCTATCTGCTCTCACCTGCCAATCAGGGTAGCAACCCGGCAACCGATAGCAATGCCGCCGGCGAGAGCTTCACCCTCAGCGCAAGCACAACCGCAGTTGACTTCGGTCTCTACCGCACCACTGCGATCGGCGATACGGTCTGGTTCGATGCCAACGGCAATGGCCTGCGCGATGCAGAAGAACCGGGTATTCCGGGATTGACGATTGCGCTGCGCGACAGCGGCGGCAACACGATCACGACCACCCAAACGCTGGCCAATGGCAGCTATGCCTTCAATGCCGTAACACCGGGAACCTACTCGCTGCTACTCACGTTGCCGGCTGGCTATACAACGACCAATAACGGTAGCGGATCACTGACGACCGATAATGACAACGATTTCCGCAGCGACGGCACAACTGCAACCTTCACTATCCTCAGCGGACAGGCGCTTGGCAGCGTTGATGCCGGTCTGCGCGGCACCGGCGGGGTCAGCGGGATTGCGTGGTTCGACACCAACGAGAATAACCAGCGCGATCCAAGCGAAACCGGACGGCTCGCCGGCGTGCAAGTGACGGTCACGTATACACCTACGTTGCTGCCCGGCAATCCGCAAACGGTGCAAACCACGACTGATGTCAACGGCGCATATAGCGTAACCGGATTGCCGCCGGGTGAGGTAACTGTCACCTTCACCGACCGGCGCGGTTACTTACCGGCCCAACCCAACATCGGCGACGATGCCACTGATAGCGATGGCCCAGTTGCGACCTTGACCCTTGCTGCCGGACAACAGGCAGTCGTTGATATGGGCTACTATCAGCGGGTGCTGGTCTTCTTGCCTATGACCGTTGCCCAAATTCCACCGGATCTGATCGTCAGCATTCAAGCCATCCCGGCTAGAACAAACGCCGACACACCGGTGCGCTTCCAAGTGACGGTCACGAACATTGGGCGCGAACCGGCTAGCAAGTTCTGGGTTGATCTCTATGTCAATCCGTCGCGCCCGCCAGAAGTCAACGAACCGTGGAATGAGCTATCACGGCAAGGGGTGGCATGGTACATTGAAGGCACGCTCCAACCCGGTGAGAGTGTGACGCTAAACAGCTTCCCCCGTAGCCCAACGAATCCCTTTGGCTACGATCCGGCGGCCAGCTCACCAACGTGGAGTGGACGGCTACCACGTGGCGTCAACACCATCTATGTCTATGCCGATAGCTGGAACCGGAGCCCTGATGGTGGTGAACGCAGTCCATTCGGTGCCGTGGAAGAGGCGAATGAAACCAACAACCGGGCTCAAGTAACGGTCTTGATCGGTGATTGATCGGCGATCGGTAGCGTGATGCCAGCAGTGAACAATGACTAGACCATCGCGCTGGTTTCACTCTCACCATCATTATCTCGGATGGAGTGCGGTAGGCTCCTGCCGCACTCCAAGAAAGGGCAGCAAGTTTTACGCCTTAGCATACTTGCAGCATGGTTTTATCGCGCTCAGGTGCGCGTTGCGCTTGATGATAGCGATAAAACTATGATGCCACTCGCACGATAGATGATTTGGCAACATCATTATGATCGTGTGAAGCGAAGATATTCTTTGCTATAATGGTGATCGTGGTAATGGTTGGGTGCGTTCGCTGAAGTAGAAATTGCGCAAAACACGCAAGGAGTTGCGTATGCAACGTCGAATGATGAGCTATAGCATGATGATCTGCGGTGTGATTGCGATGGTCATTGGGTTTACCCTCTTGCCGCTGCCGACGCCATCAACCGCCGCGCCAGCGCTGCAACCGTCGCCGCGCCCGACCATTGCACCGGTGACGATTGTACCGGCCAGTTCACCCCCCCCCGTCCCGATGGGTCGTGTCACCGGCACGATTATCGATCTGCGTACAAACGCGCCAGCGGCCCAGATTGCGGTCAAGATCAGTGATGCGGTTGTGTATAGCGATCAAAATGGCAATTACGATCGTTGGGTCGAGTCCGGTTTCTACACCCTCGCATTGCAACTCACCGACGAGCAAGGATCACCAGCGCAGGCGCCGTTGACGATTGCGGTTGGCCCCGGCGATACGGTGGTTGCCCACCTGTTCTTTACGAGTCCGGGTCAAGCCGAACCAGCAGCGCCGGCCTTCACTATCGAAGCGCCGACCGCAGTGCCAACCGCCGTGCCGACCATTGCGCCAGTAGCGGTGGCGCCTGAACTGCCGGCGGTGATTCCGCCCAAGCTACCATATACTGGTGTTGTCGATGACCCCGCTGCCGCCACGAGCCAGCAACCCGCCCACTTGCCGCGCACAGCGACCACGATCCCGTTTAACGCCCAGTTCTGGTTTGTGGTTGGGTTCCTCTTGCTCGCGGGCGGGCTTGGGCTGCAGTTCTGGCCTAGCCGGCGGCAAGCAACCCCGGCGCCGGCAGATGAGCAATTCCTTGCCAAGCTGCTCAGTACCCCGCCGCCAGCGACCGATGAGGAGTTGCTGCACGCGTTGTTGACAGGGAAAGGTTCGTCTGACAAGTAAAAGAGGATGGGCAGCGTGGACGGGCAGGTTGTACACCTGCCCGTCTGTTGCGAAGCGAGGCATACGGCAGCTACGCCGCCGTATGCCATATCATCTTGTTTACGGCACAATCACCGCCCGCCCGGCAATCCGCCGGTTCTTGAAGTCGTCGATCGCTTGATTGATCTGATCCAGCCGGTATTGCTGGCCGTGCAGCTTGACCCGCCCTTCGGCATTCAGTTCCATCAGTTCAACCAGTTCGACGTAGTTGCCGACAAGGCTGCCCTCGATCGCGATTTCGGTGATGATCATGTGAACGGTGGGCACATGCACCGCGCCGCCGTAGCCGACCACATAATGGGTGCCGCCTTGGCGCAGCATCTGCCACGAGACCTGCTCGGCCCCCAATTCACCCACGAAGTCGATCACCACATGCGCCCCGCCGCGCGTCAGATCTTTCACCTCTTGCACAATCGTGTCGCCGCCGTCGAGCACGTAGTGCGCACCGAGATCGCGGGCTAGCTTGCGGGCCGCTTCTGACCGGTCAACCGCGATAATCCGCGCCCCGCACAGTTCACGCACCGATTGCAGCGCGATGTGGCCAAGGCCGCCAACGCCGAGAATGACGCAATATTGGCCGGGGGTGAGCTTGCGGGCCGCTTTCTTGGCGACCCGGTAGGCGGTAATGCCGGCATCGGCCAGCGGCGCGACCTCGACCGGCGCTACGTTGGGGTTGAGCTTGATCAGCGCCCGTTCGTTGGTCAGCATGTACTCGGCAAAGCCGCCATCGCAGTTGAGGCCGGGAAAGCTGCCGTGCTCGCAGTACATGTCCTCACCGCGCCGGCAACCGAGACAGACGCCGCACGAACGCAACGGATGGCAGATCACCGGATCGCCGACTTTGACCGAGGTGACGCCGGGGCCGACCTCTTCCACCCAACCCGCATTCTCGTGGCCGAGGATGTAGGGCAGCAAGGTGCGTTGCGGGTCTTGGATGTCTTTCCACACCCCTTCGATAATGTGCAGATCGGTGCGGCATAGGCCCGCCGCGCCGACGCGCACAATCACTTCGCCGGGTTTGGTAATCTTGGGCAGCGGCACATCGTCGAGTTGGAGCTGGACGTTGAGATGTTCATCGTACTCGTGCAGACGAGCAGCGCGCATAGGTTTGTCCTCTCTATCCAATCATCAGGCGGTCGCCAACGCTCGAATAGTCGTGTTGCCGTTCGGGGAAGAACTGCGCGCGCAACAAGCCTTCACACAGACTAGTGTTGAAGGCGATGTTGAGGCGGGCCGAGCGCGAGTAGCGTAGGTAGGCGGCCAATTCCGCTTCAGCGATCGGTTGCCCGTCAACGGTCGTGAAGAGCGGTGTATCTGCGCTCACCGGAAGCTGCAAGCGCCGGCGTTTGTGCAGGTAACGGAGCAGATCGGCAGCCGCTAGCGGCACCCACTGTAGTGGCGTCGTTTGCAGGAAAAGATCGTCGCCTTGCACCATCACATCGCTGATCCGCAGCGCCAAGATCGCGCTATCGGCCAAACCGGCTTGGCGCATCCGGCGGATCAAGACATCTTGCCGGGCCAGAAAACCCTTGACAGTGAAGGTGTGGCGCAATGCTTCCAGATCAGCGTTCTGATCGACATCGGCGGGGAAGGTCTCGGCAAAGCTGCGCCCGGCATTGACACCCCGGTTGATCTCGTCTTCGAGGCAGTTGTTGCGGACGATCACCGTCACCTGTGTGACCCCCGGCACCCGCCCGACTTCATCACGAATGTCTTGCGACATCATAAAGACGAAATTGGGCGCACACCAAAAGGTAGGGACAGTGTAGGTAACGGTGACGTGCCCGTCAGCGATTTGCACCTCGTTGACAAAGCCCAATTCGGTGATCGGCGTGTCGAGTTCGGGATCATAGACCTCGTTCAGCGCGCGATTGATCTCGGCAAGGGTCGGCATCGGCAATTCCTTTCAGACGGTAGCCGGCGCGGCGCCGTCGAGCACAACCGGCATATTCCGCAACTGCTCCTTCTTCGCTGCCACGTCAATCCCGTAGAGGCGAGCCGCATTCAGGCCGAGAATCTTCTCTTTGGTCTCCATCGTCAGCTTGACGCCAAACTCGGCCTCAAGGTCTTCCGGCAGCTCAAAGGCCATAAACTTCTCAACCAGCCAACCCGGCGTCCACAGCGCGTAATCGCTGGCGAAGGTCAACTTGTCGGGGCCGAGCCAGTAGAGCAGGTTTGCCATCACTTCGGCGAAATAGCGCGGACGGGAATGGATAAAGGGCAGGGCCACGGCCAGACCGCCCCAGACATTCGTCTCTTGGGTCGCGATCCAGCAGAAGTCTTCGAGGCGCGGCAGGCCGCAATGCTCGATGATAAAGGTGAGGCCGGGGAAGTCGGTGGCCGCATAGTCAACATCGGCCACATCGAACGAGTCGCGGTCGAGCGGCCAGATGGTCGGCCCTTTGTGAATATGAATATTGGTGATGCCGAGCTTTTCGCACTCTTCAAAGAAGCGGTAGGCTTCGGGGGTATTCAGCTTCCACCCCCGCGAGCCGTTATGCCACTCGGCGGTATACAGCTTGACGCCTTGAATGCCGTATTGTTGCTTGGCTTGGCGCAACGCATTCAGGCCGAGCGGGCCGTCTTCGCCGTGGCGCGGGTCAAACGAGCCATTGAGAATGACACGCTCCGGGAAGGCTTCTTTGAGCTGGGCATTGCGCTCGATCGGGTTGAAACCGGTGTGGTAGAACTCGAACAGATTGGTCGATTGCAAGATGCACATATCGACATAGCCCTCGACAAAGAGGTCGCGAGCCATATCTTCGACCGAATAGCGCTCGTAGTGTTCGAGCGTCCACACCTTATCGGGCGGCGAGAGATTCTTATGGTAAGCGTAGAAACAGTCGATCCAACCCTTGCCCAACTTGCCGCGCTGATTCTCCGGGCTAGCGTCCCACAGATGGGTATGGGCATCAATGACGAAGATCTCGCGGCCATCAGCAGTGCGGTACATACACTCCTCCTGTCTCCGATGACATGCCGGTCACCACCATCGTGACGGTTGATTGGCTGCATGTGGGGTTGAGAGCATCGTAACAGGAGAAGGGCGGGGGCGCGGTGAAAAAGCGGTGAAAAAACCGGCGGCCTACAATTCGAGCAGGATCCGCAGCGCATCATCCACTTTCCGCAATGTCGCAGCCGAGACAGTTCCCCATGGGCGCGGGCCAAGCCGATCTTTCGCGATTGAGCGGATAGCGTCGCACAAGATAAAACTGCGCGCCACGACGCCGCCTTCTGGCGGATCAATCGGAATGTGCAGCGGAATGCGGCGATCAGTGCGAGTAAGGGGTAGAACGAGCACCAATCCAGCCGGCCCGTGGTTGAACAGATTGGTTGAGACAATTAATACGGGCCGTTGGCCTGCTTGCTCGTGACCACGAGTCGGATTCAGATCAGCCAGCCAGATTTCGCCGCGATGTGGCAAGAGTATGGTCATACGCGATCCGCTAAGCCATCAGCAATGGTTTGATCCCACACTGCCCGTTCGCGTTCCAATTCAGCCCATTGCGCCGGATCGGTGCGCAATGCTGCATAGGCCGCATTGGTTGCGGCAAGCAACTGTTGGCGGCGATAGTGTTCAAGCGCCGCTTCAAGCACAGCTTGCATCGAAACCCCACGCTGCTGAGCGAGATCACGAAGCAAGGCATGAGTTGCGGACGAAATACGAATAGTTGTCGTAGACATGGCAACACATCCCTCTACATTCTTGTTTACTGATCTATCTACACTGTAGCATTGCTGGCGCTTCTTGTCAATGCAGCGCGTCACTTTCGACCCAACTGGTTGCGCGGTGAAAAAGCGGTGAAAAAACCGGCGGCATGAGTAGACGGGTGCGGGTGCGGCATGGTATAACCAGAGTATCCACGCTGGCATCAAACGCACTGGCGCAGGGAGGCGCTATGAGCGAAGCACCGCTGCACATTGCCGCTCCGGGAGACCTTGAGACGCTGGTTTGGCGGATGGCTGCGTTGCGCGAGCAATTCCTCGCCAGCGGCGAGGTTGATCTCTCGCCGATGCGCGCGGTGATCCGCGATTCGTGGCAGCGTTGCCGGACGCTGGCGGTCAATGCCGAGGTGCAGCTCGCCCGCTTTGCCACGGCCAGCGATCGGCAATTGGCCGAGCTCCGTGAGCGGCACACCACCTTGTTGCGCGCAGCGAGCCCGATCCTCGCCCGGCTGCGGGTCACGCTCGGCGATGCCGGGTATGTGATTGCACTCAGTGACGCCGAAGGCACCTTGCTGGACGTGGACGGCGATCCGCACTGCCGCCGGCGGCTGGCGCGCAAAGGGTTGCTGCCCGGCAGCAACTGGAGCGAAGCGGTGGCCGGCACCAACGCGATCGGGGTCGCGCTGGCAACCGGACGGGTGGTGCAATTGGTGGGGGCCGAACACTACTGTAGCGGCTGGCAAGATGTCACCTGCACCGCCGCGCCGGTCATTCATCCTGATGACGGCAAGCTGATCGGCGTGCTCGATATTACCGGCGATTACCGCTTGGCGCGGCCATTCCTCACCGGCGTACTCGCGGCTGCCGCCGCCGAAGTGCAGCGCCGCTACCGCTTGGAATGGGCCAGACAACCGGCCCGCCCCCCGCGCACCTTCCCCGGCTGGACGCCACCCAGCGCGAGCGAGACCCACGCTCAGACGGCGGCTGCCCGGCCTGATCGCGCCACCCGGCTCGCGGCGGCGATGCGCGCCATCAGCAACGCCTTTGATCCGCTGTACACGCCGGCGGTGATCACCGAACAGATGGGCCGCCTGCTCGACGCCACTGGGGTGGCGTTGGTTGAAGGCGCATCGATTGATCGCCCGCAAGCCTATTTCTGGACTGTACCGGGAGAAGCGGGAGAGCAGGCGCTGGCACTCTTGCAAACGGCGGTGCGTGATCCGGTCGCGTTAGCATGGCGTTCGTGCCCCGAACCGTTTGTTCACATGCCGCATCTGCTACCACAACTGGCCGGATTTCCACTCCATGATATTGGCGGGGTCATACTGGTGACGCGCCCGGCCCAAGCATGGCCGGCGACGGAGCAACAATGCGGCGCAACGTTAGCGGCGCACGGCGCGGCAATGCTGCGCTACGCCCGGCTCTACACCGACTTGCAAGCCTATGCCGCCCAAACCGAGGTCATGAACTCGCTGGTCTTTTTCCTCAGCACCCTGCTCGATCCGGTACGGCAACTTGACGCGGTTGTCCAACGCATCCTTGCCCTCACCCGGCTCGATGCCGGCTTGATCGCACTGAAAGAAGACCAGCGCCTCACCGTTGCCGGCCCGCCGCCAAGCGCCATCGATCAGGCGCAGATGTCAGCCCTGATCGAGACCGTCTTCGCCACCGGCCAGCCGGTGTGGCTCTGCCGGCGCCACGCCGCACCCGAACCACTGCCGTGGCCGTTAGCCGATTTTTGCGATCTGGTGGCGCTGCCGCTGGTAGTGAATGCCACTAGCGCCGGCGTGCTGGTAATCGGCAGCCGCGCACACCGCCATATCAGCGGCGAAGATTTGAGCTTGCTGCTCACCATCGCGCAACAATTGGGGTTGGCGCTGAGCAATGCGCGCCTGCGACAAATGGCAAGCGAGAACGAAGCCTTGCGGCAAGCCAACCAGCTCAAGAGCGCCTTTCTGGCCAGCGTCTCGCACGATCTGCGCTCGCCGCTGACCGCCATCCGCGCCTCAGTTGAGGATCTGCTCGACCGCCAGCACGCCGTTTCAGTGACCGAAAACCGGGCCTTGCTGTGCAATATCGCTCGCGAAACCGCCCGCCTCAGCCGGTTTGTCGATCAACTGCTCGATCTGTCGCGGATCGAAGCCGGCGCCTTGCCGATTGACCGCGAGTGGGTTGAGCTGGCGGTACTGGTGAAGGATGTGGTGACGAGTTTCGGCCAGCACGATCCGGCGTGCCGCATCGAAACCTTCATCTCGCCCACCTTGCCGCTGCTCTACATTGATCCGATCTTATTGACGCAAGTGCTGTGGAATCTGATCGAAAACGCGCACAACTATGGCCCGCCGGCGGGGCCGATCGCGGTGGAAGCCTTCTGCACCAGCACCCAATTGGTAATCAGCGTCAGCGATCGCGGGCCGGGGATTCCGCCAGCCGAGCGGCAGCGCATCTTTGAACGGTTTTACCGGCTCGAACGCGACCGGCGCAGCCACCGCAGCGGCAGCGGGCTTGGGTTGGCGATCTGCCACGGCATCGTCACCGCTCATGGCGGCAAGATTTGGGTTGACGACCGGCCGGGAGGCGGGAGCGTGTTCCGGATCGTGTTACCGCTGGTGAACGACGAACCGCCAGCGTGGCTGGGTGAGGACAGGCCAGCATGAAACAGCGCATTCTGATTGTCGATGATGATCCGGGGATTGTCGCCGCGATCACGCCAGCGCTGCGGGCGCAAGGCTACGAGGTAGCCGCTGCGCACGACGGCGAGCTGGCGCTGGCGGCGTTCCGGCAGGTAGAACCGCATCTGGTGCTGCTCGATCTGGTGATGCCGAAATTGGGCGGGATTGGCGTCTGCCAGCAGATTCGCCAGCAGAGCGCAACGCCGATCATCGTCGTGAGTGTCAAAGGCGCGGAAGCCGATATTGTCACTGCGCTCGACAACGGGGCCGATGATTATCTGGTCAAACCCTTCCGGCTGAGCGAATTGCTGGCCCGGATTCGGGCCGTGTTACGGCGCGGCCGCACCCCGCAGCCGCTGATCGAATGCGCCGATCTGGTGATCGACACCACCCGGCGGATCGTCTTGCGGCAAGGCCAACCGGTGAGCTTAACCCCGATCGAATACGCCGTGCTGGCCGAACTAGTGGCGCACCGCAACGGCGTGGTCACAGCGCGCCAAATTGTGCAGCGGGTGTGGGGGCCGCAATACGCCGACGCAACCGATTACGTCAAAGGCGTCATCCGGCGGCTGCGGGTCAAACTCGAACCCGATCCCGCCCACCCGCGCTACATCATCACCGAACCGCACGTCGGCTACCGGTTCAACGACGCCTCCGGCGCGGTATCGTCGCCGTCGTGACGGTAGGGACATTGCGCTGCAATGTCCCTACGAGGTCGTCTTTTGCGCTAGCAACATGTGCAAGGCCGAATGGTCAAGGTCGCCGTACCCGCCGGCGACCAACGTCTCGTAACGGGTGATGGTATCGCGCAGGTGGGGCAGATCGATCTCCGCCGCCGCCGCCATCGCCGCCGCCATGCGCAGATCCTTGAGCTGCGTCGTCACTTTGCCGCCGGGGATGTAGCGCCGGGCCGCCATGCGCGCGCCGTGGATCTGCAACACCTTCGAGTCGGCAAAGCCGCCGGCCAGCGCGGCGCGGAGCAGCGCCGGATCGAGGCCATACGCCTCGGCCAGCGCCGTCGCTTCGGCGACCGCTTGGATCGTTAGCCCAACGATCAACTGGTTAATCACTTTGGCCGTGTGGCCGGCCCCAGCCGGGCCAACGTGGGTCGGGCGGCCCAACGCGCTCAAGATCGGCCATGCCCGCGCCACGTCCGCCTCGGCGCCACCAACCATAATTGCCAGCGTACCCGCCGCCGCCCCTTCCGGGCCGCCCGACACCGGCGCATCCACCCAGCCAATCCCGCGCGCCGCCAACGCCGCCGCATGCGCTGGCGAACGGAGCGGATCGGAGCTGCCCATATCGATCACCAACTGGCCGGCCCACAACAGCGGATCGAGCCGCGCGAGCATGTCGTCAACCGCTGCCGAATCGCTCAGCATCAGGATGAGCGTCTCGGCTTGCGCGGCCTCGGCCAGCGTCGCCGCGAGCGGAATCCCGGCGGTGAGGGCGGGATCGAGCGGTGAGCGATTCCAGCCGATCACCGGCCAGCCGGCGGCCAGCAAGGTGCGGGCCATGGGCCGGCCCATCAAGCCAAGACCAAGCAACGCCACTGTCATTGGGTCACCCCCGGCGCCATCGTGCGCTCCATTAACCGGCGCAAGCGCACGGTCGGATGGTTCGTTTCGTAAGCGACATCATCCCAGCGCACGACGGCCCCAGCCGGAATCGGGCGCAGAGTGCGGATGCCGTGAGCGAGACCGATCGGCAACGCGCCGGCAGCCACCGAATCCGCCGCCGGCATCAGCTTGCCGTAGACGGTATAGCCCCCCTCGCCATCGAGCGCCTCGCCCTCGGCGAGATCACGCTTGGCGACCGCTACCACATCACCCAAAAACGCCTGCGGGCAACCGGTCGCCTCATGGCGCAAGCCCACCCGCAACACCGAGATCGGCAACTCAAGGCCGATCAAGTGGTAAGGCCGGTAGAGCGCACTGTAGACGCCGCTCGAATCGGTGACGAGACCATATTCGGCAAAACAACGCCGCACGTAGTCGTCGGGCGCGGCAAAGACCACATAGACGCCCCAGCGCAGATCGCGGAAGACCGGACGGCCATCGCGTTCGAGCGACGAGACCACCTCGACGGTGCCGGCGTGGGTGAGTTGACCACCCGCCTCACGCGGACGCAAGACGTGGGGCAAATCATCGACCCCGCACGGCGGGAAGGCAAGGCCGTGCGGCTGCGGGGGCAGATGGCAGGCATTCGCCACCGCCGCCATCTCGATCGCCGATTTGGTGCCGTCGAGGAAGGAATTGAACATCTGCGGATTCATGCCGCCAGCCGCCGCTTGCTCGGCGCTCAAGCCGTAATACTGCCAGACCGTCTCTGGCGTGCTGTGGTGGTAATGAGGCAGATAGCGGGTGCCTTTGCCGGCGCAAACCACCTCGAAGCCACAAGCCCGCGCCCACTCCACCTGTTCGGCGATCAGGGCCGGCTGATCGCCGTAGGCCAGCGAATAGACCACCCCGGCCTCGGCGGCGCGGCGAGCGAGCAAGGGGCCCACCAGCGCATCGGCTTCGACATTCACCATCACAATGTGGCGGCGGTGCTCGATTGCAAGCAAACAATGCGCCACTCCCGCCGCCGGCGCGCCGGTCGCCTCTACAATCACATCGAGGCCATCGGCAGCGATCAAGGCCGCCGCATCATCACCCACGTATGTCGCGCCAGTCTTCAGCGCATCGGCCAGCGACGCGGCTGCGTACTGTTCGGCAGGCCAGCCAGCGCGCGCCAACGCCGCCCGCGCCCGATCGGGCGCCAGATCGGCCACCCCCAGCACGTGCAACCCGGCCACCCGGCGGGCCTGCGCCAAAAACATCGTGCCAAACTTCCCGGCCCCGATCAAGCCCACCCGCAACGGGCGACCCTCGGCCACCCGGCGGGCCAGCAGCGCGAGCAGATCATTCATATCGCTTCTCCTCATTCATGACAGCAGCGCAGGAAAAAGAGACCGGCGGAAATGAACCATCTCCCCCACATCCCTACTCCCTATTCCCCCCCTCCCAAAAACTCATCGGCGTGTCATATTGTACCCGATCAGATTGTGGTACACTGCCAGTATGCAACACCAACTTGCGCAACAGCTCCGCCAACTCAGCGCCCAACGCTGGCGCCAGCACGCAATCGAAACGCTGGTGCGCGTTGTCAGCGCCGGCTTCATCATCGCCTGTATTGGCGCCATCTTGCCCGTGTTGGGCCTCCCGTCACTACCGCCGGCACTCCTCGGCTGGATCATTGCCGGCAGCGCCGTGATTGGCGGTATGCAGGCGCTGCTTTTCCGCTTAACGCCCCCGATCGCGGCCCGGCGGCTCGATCGCCGGTTTCAGTTGCAGGAGCAATTGAGTACCGCGCTGGAATTGAACGGCGCGCCAAGCGGGGTCGCGGCCCAACTCGCGCAGCAAGCCCTAGAGAGTACCAACCGCATTCAACATTATGTCAAACGAACCCGGCGACCGCTCTGGCCGGATGCGTTCATGTTGGGTGCGTTACTGCTAGTACTGGCCGGCTTGCAGGCGCTGGTCAGTCCACCGATCCCGCCGGTCGGCAGCGCCGAGCCGTTGCCGGCCTTAAACCAGCCCGATCCAGTGGTCGAAGCGCCCTCACCAGAGCCGCCACCCCCCGCCGGGGAGCCAATCGCTGCCAGCGGGACTGATCCGGGAGTGCTGTCGGCACTGGCCGATGCGTTGCGCGATCAGAGCATCACCCGCCCGGCGGCTGAGGCGTTGGATCGGGGTGACATCAGCGGCGCGGCTGATGCGTTGCGCGAACTGGCCGATCAGATGGGCGAGATTTCGCCGGCAGCGCGGGAAGCGATCGCTGAAGCGTTGCGCGAAGCGGCGCGCGAAATAGCGCAGGCGCGGCCCGATCTAGCCGATCAGATGCGGGCCACGGCTGACGCGCTGCAATTCGGCGATGCGCTGGCCGGCGCTGCTGGAGTTGAGGCACTGGCTGATGCGCTTGAACGCCAACCAGCCGCGCCGGTGGCTGATGGCGGCGGCGGCGGGGCCGGCAATGCTCCCGGCAGCCAGCGCCGCGAGCAAGCGTTTAGCCCGCTCGGCACCGATGGCAGGCCGTTCGAGCTCGAAAGCAGCGGTGATGGCCAAGTGCCGGCTGAGGGGACGAGCACGGGCCAACCCGGCAGCAACCAACCGGGTGGATTGTCGATCCGGTCGAGCGGCGGCAGCGCCAGCGGCCCTGTGCAAGCCGCCGACGATCCGCTACGCATTCCCACGGATGTACGCGATGTGGTTCGCAACTATTTTTCGCCGTAAACTGGCTGCCACCGAGCCGCCGCTGTTTGACGAAGCCTTCTTGCGCCGGCTCGAACGGCTGAGTCTGCAAGCGCAGCGCACGCTGCGCGGCACGCCGATCGTGGGCCAACACCCCAGCCGCCAGCAGATGCCGGCTACCATTTTCAACGACCATCGCCCCTACGTGCATGGCGACGACCCGCGCTATCTCGATTGGCATGCCTACGCCCGCCAAGAGCACCTGCTGGTGCGGTTGGGCGAGATCGAGCAAGAGGTGGCGGTGAGCGTGCTCGTTGACACGTCGCGCAGCATGGTGACGGGCGAACCGGCCCGGCTGCGGTTGGCGATCCAACTAGCCGGCGCGATCGGGTATCTGGCATTGGCGCACGGCGATCAAGTCACGGTCGTAGCCGGCGCGCCAGCAACGCCGGTCTTTGGGCCGGCCCGCGGCAAAGCGCTGGCAGTGGGATTGTTTCGCAGCCTGCGCGCACTGGCGCCGGGCCACCAGACCGATTTAGCGCAGGCGGCGCAGCAAGTGGCACAGCGACGGCCACAAGGCGGGTTAGCGTTGGTGATCTCCGATCTCCTAACCCCGATGCCCATCGAAACGATTGCCCAGTATCTACCGGCCCCACGCTGGCAAGTTATGGCGCTGCACCTGCTGAGCCCAGCCGAAGTCGCGCCCAACCTGCACGGCCCGCTCGAGCTGGTCGATAGCGAGACTGGTGAACGGCTGGCGCTCGATCTCGACGACGAGACGCTGGCGTCATACCGGGCAGCGGCGCAAGCATGGCGGGCCGCGCTAGCCCAGCGTTGCGCCGCCAGCGGGATCGCCTACGCGCCAGTGATGGTGGATTGGCCGCTCGAACGGCAAATCATCCCGTTTTTGCGGATGCGCCGGTTTTTGGGGTAGGGAGGTGCTGGCCCTCACCCGGCGGGGGAGGGGCTAAGGCCAACACGCAAAGACGCAGAGGGCGCAAAGAGGCGCAAAGGTGCAGGGAATTGCAGGATCTTTTGCTCGTCCTTCACCCGCTGCATTCCCTGCGCCCCAACATAAGCCCCCACCCCAGCCCTCCCCCTCCGGGGGAGGGAGGGGTACATTTCAGCGGGGAGCGGGTGTGCGGTTGTCATTGCGAGCGCAGCGCAGCGGAGCGAAGCAATCTCCTGCGAGCACGGGAGTGGTGCGCTCAGCCACCCATTCTGCCAAAGGGGGAGATTGCTTCGGTCGGGCGGTACCTAGCTTTGCTAGGTGCCGCCACTCCCTCGCAATGACAAACGGAGAGCAGCGGTGCGCAATGATAACTGAAGAGCGGGGGTGCTAGCCCCTCCCCCAGCGGGGGAGGGGTTGGGGGTGGGGGCCAGCATCGACTGTGCTCGCGGGAGATCGCTTCGCCGCCATCCGGCGGCTCGCAATGACGAATGGAGAGTGGCGGCGCTTGCCCCGCACCCTAGCGGGTTCAAGGGCGGACAGAACGCATGAGCGTAGATATGGTTGAAGGCGTTGCGATGCGCTGGTTTTTCCTCACCCCCCGGCCCCCGCTCCCACCTGACGGCGGGAGCGGGGGAGCCGCGGAGTGGGAGAGACAGGCACTGCTCGCGCGGAAGGGAGCAGCGCCCCTCTCCCGCGTTGCGGGAGAGGGGACGGGGGTGAGGGTGAACTGGCCCCTCGCCCAGCCATCAACCGCTGTCATTGCGAGCGCAGCGCAGCAATCTCCTCCGAGCACGGGAGTGGTGCGCTCAGTCACCCATTCCGCCAAAGGGGGAGATTGCTTCGGTCGGGCGGTACCTAGCTTTGCTAGGCGCCGCCACTCCCTCGCAATGACAAACGGAGAGCAGCGGTGCGCAATGATAACTGAAGAGCGGGGATGCTAGCCCCTCCCCCAGCGGGGGAGGGGTTGGGGGTGGGGGCCAGCATCGACCGTGCTCGCGGGAGATTGCTTTACCGCCGTCCGGCGGCTCGTAATGACAAATGGAGAGCGGCGGTGCGCAATGATCATAGGAGAGCGCTTACCTCGCTCCCAGCGGGTTCAAGGGTAGACAGAACGCATGAGCGTAGATATAGTTGAAGGCTTTGCGATGCGCTGGTTTTCCCTCACCCCCCGGCCCCCTCTCCCACCTGACGGCGGGAGAGGAGGAGCCGCCGATTGGGAGAGACAGGCACTGCTCGCGCGGAAGGCAGCAGCGCCCCTCTCCCGCGTTGCGGGAGAGGGGACGGGGGTGAGGGTGAACTGGCCCCTCGCCCAGCCATCAACCGCTGTCATTGCGAGCGCAGCGCAGCAATCTCCTCCGAGCACGGGAGTGGTGCGCTCAGTCACCCATTCCGCCAAAGGGGGAGATTGCTTCGGTCGGGCGGTACCTAGCTTTGCTAGGCGCCGCCACTCCCTCGCAATGACAAACGGAGAGCAGCGGTGCGCAATGATAACTGAAGAGCGGGGATGCTAGCCCCTCCCCCAGCGGGGGAGGGGTTGGGGGTGGGGGCCAGCATCGACCGTGCTCGCGGGAGATTGCTTTACCGCCGTCCGGCGGCTCGTAATGACAAATGGAGAGCGGCGGTGCGCAATGATCATAGGAGAGCGCTTACCTCGCTCCCAGCGGGTTCAAGGGTAGACAGAACGCATGAGCGTAGATATAGTTGAAGGCTTTGCGATGCGCTGGTTTTCCCTCACCCCCCGGCCCCCTCTCCCACCTGACGGCGGGAGAGGAGGAGCCGCCGATTGGGAGAGACAGGCACTGCTCGCGCGGAAGGCAGCAGCGCCCCTCTCCCGCGTTGCGGGAGAGGGGACGGGGGTGAGGGTTAATATATTGATCTCAGGAAACCTATGACATTACTCGCCCCGCTAGGATTACTCGCCCTACTGGCGCTGCCGGTGATCGTCATACTGCACTTGTGGCAAGCGCGCCGGCGGCGCACAGTCGTGCCTTCGCTCTTGATCTGGCAACAGATCCCGCCTCGTCCGGCGGCCCGCCGTCGCCGGCGGCTGCGGTGGACGCTGTTGCTGGCGTTGCACCTGTTGGCAGCGTTGCTGATCGGGTTGGCCTTGGCCCAACCCCAATTCTCCTTGCCGTGGCTGGGTTCAGCACGCACGACCGCAATCCTGATCGATACCTCTACCAGTATGGCAATGCGCGAAGGCGGCAATACCCGGCTCGAACGCGCGCGCCAGCACGCCGCAACGTTCATTCGGCAGATGCGCGGCGCCGATCAGGTCGTGCTGATCAGCGCCGGGCCGCAAGCGCGCCTGATTGACCGCGGCGGCAGCGCCGATGCGGCCCGTTTATTGGCGGCGGTCGAGCAGATCACGATCGAAGGCGCCGGCAGTGATGTCACCGGCGCGCTGACCATCGCTGAAACGTTTCTGCTCGACCAACCCGGCGCGCGGGTGGTCTGGTTGACCGACGGCGCTGTACCGCAACCCGATCTCACCACTTTGCGACTGCCGGTGCAGATCGAAGTACTCGGCACGGCCCAACCGAACCGCGCTGTCGTCACCCTTGCTGCGCGAACGGGCAACGCCGGCGCGGTGCATGTCTACGCCCGGCTGGCGAACCACGGCAATCAACCGTTCCGCGGCAATGTGCGGTTGCTGGTTGACGAACAGCTCAGCCGCACTGAACCGGTCAACATCCGCCCCAACGCAGCCTTGGAATTGGCATGGACATTACCCGGCCCGGCGCAACAGATCCGGTTGGAATTGAACGGCAACGACGGCTTGCCGCTCGACGATGCGGCGGTGGTGAATGTCAGCGGCCAGCGCCCGATCAACGTTGTACTGGTTGCTGACGACGCGCCGGCGTTGGTGCGGGCCTTGCAGGCGATGCCGGAAGTGTCGTTGACTACCGTTGATCCGGCGGCGTTTGTGCCCGATCCCGCTGCCGATCTGACGATCTTTGTGAACACGCAACCTCGGCGCTGGCTGGCAGGAGCGATGCTGATCATCAATCCTCCACCCGGCGAGTTACTCCCCAGCAACGGCCTCACGCCTGCTGGAACAACGCTCACCCTCACCCCGGCCGGTGAAGCATTGTTGCGCGATGTCAATCTAGGCGGGATCGCGTGGGGGCGCATTGCCGCGATCGATCCGCCAGCGTGGTTAACCCCGCTCGCACTAAGTGATGGTATTCCGCTCATTCTGCGCGGGCGATTCGAGCGCAGCGAGGTAGCGGTGTGGAACTTCGATCTCGCAAACAATCCGCTCACAACGCGGTTAGCCTTTCCGCTGCTGGTTGCCCGCACCGTGCGCGACCTGACCCCGCCTCCCACGCCGGCGGCAGTAACACTCGGCGCACCGTTGATTTACCAAGCCGATATTCGAGCCACGCAATTGGCAGTGATTGACCCCAGCGGCAACCAAACGACGCTCGCCGTCCAACCAGCCATTCCGGCGACGATCGAGCCAAACCAAGCCGGTCTCTACCGCGTGCAAGAGTGGGCCGGCGACCAACTCTTGCGCGAAACGCAGCTCCCGGTGAATGCCGGCGCCATCGGCGAAACTGATCCAACGCCGCGCGTTGCCAGCGCCGCCATCGGCGCAGCGCCGGCCCAGACGCCGGTCACCCGCGCTGCGACACCGCAACCGTTGTGGTCGTGGCTCATCATTGGCGCGATCATCGTTTTGATTGGCGAATGGCTGTACATCCAACGCTGGCCCCCAGCGGAGGCGCGATGATGTGGCAATCTCCTCATCTATTCTGGCTCTTGCTGGCGTTGCCGGCATTGGTGTTGATCTGGCGGCGAGCAGGCCGGCGCTTGCCATGGCTGGTCGTCGGGATCAGAATGCTGATCATCGCGCTGCTGATCAGCGCATTGGCCGATCCGGTCTGGCGGCAGGCTGGCGCACCAGCCGCCGGCCCGCTGCTTGTGCTCTACGATCAGTCGGCGAGCCTCACCGCGGAGGGGCAGGCGGCCATCCGCGCCGAGGCGCAAGCTATTGCCGATGCCGCCGGCCCGGCCACGCGCTTGCTAGCGTTTGGCGCCAATGTGGTGGCTGGCGGAGATCGGTTGCCCGATAGCGCCGGCAGCGATCTCACCGCGGCGTTACGGATGGCGCGCCAACTGTTGCCTTCCGGCGGCAGAGTGATTGTAATCAGCGACGGGCAGGATACCGGCGGCAATGTTTTAGCTGAAGCGCACCGCGCCGTGCAGGCCGGCATCCAGATCGATGTGCGTTACGTTGCCCCACCCAATCTACCGGAAGTTGCCATCACCCGGCTCGACCTGCCGGCCTTGCTCCGCAGCGGTGAGGTATTTGAACTCACCATCACAACCGCCTACCGCGCTCTAAACAGCGCCGAACCGCTCGCCGCCCGGCTGCGGGTATGGGCTGGCGAGCAACTGCTCGGCGAAGAACCGATCGTTATTCCACCCGACCAGCACCAGTTTACCATCACCCATACCGCCGGCGAACCGGGAATCGTGCGTCTCCGCGCGGAAGTGATCCCGGCGGGCAACGACACCTTCACCGCCAACAACACTGCCGCGGCGACGGCGCTGGTGATACCGCCGCCTACGATCCTACTGGTTGAAGGCTATCGCGATGGCGGCGCTGTGCTCGCCGCAACCCTGCGCCAGTCGGGTATGCTCGTGGAACGCCTGCCGGCAGCCGCATTGCCGGCCAATCTCGACCAGCTCGCCGCCTATGACGGCATTGTGCTGGTGGATGTGCCGGCCAGCCAGTTGTCGTTCGAGCAGATGGTTGCCTTGCGCGAAATCGTGCGCAGCGAAGGCAAGGGGCTAACGGTGCTCGGCGGCAACCAGTCGTTCACCCTCGGCGGCTACGCCGAGACACCGCTGGCCGAGGCGCTGCCGCTGGCGATGACGCCGCCGCCGCGCCCGCAACGCGCGCCGGTATCGCTCTTGCTGATCATCGACCGCTCGGCCAGCATGAGCGCCGCGTTTGGCGTGAGTAAATTTGACATGGCCAAAGAAGCGGCCATCCTTGCCCTTACCGCGCTGCAACCAGACGACCGGATCGGGGTGCTGGCCTTCGACACCGACACCTTGTGGACAGTGCCATTCCAAGCGGTAGGGGAAGGCGCGAACGTTGCCGCCTTGCAAACGCAAATCGCGACCATGCCGCTCGGCGGCGGCACCAACATCGAACGGTCACTGGCAGTCGGGTTGCCGGCGCTGGCCGCCGAGCCGCACAGCGCGCGCCACGCCGTCTTGTTAACCGACGGGCGCAGTTACTTTAATAACTATCCGCGTTATCAGCAATTGATCGAGACTGCCCGCGCCGCGCAGATCACCCTTTCCACCATCGCAATTGGGCTGGACGCCGACACCGAGCTGCTCGAACAATTGGCGCAATGGGGCAATGGACGTTACTATTTTGTGGCTGACGCCGCCGACTTGCCGCGCATCACCCTGCAAGAGAGTGAAATTGCCGGCGCTGAACTCACGGTAGAACAACCGGTACCGGTCTTGCTCAAGCAACCGCATCCGTTAGTGCGCAACCTCGATCCACGCGCGCTGCCGACCCTTGACGGCTATATCGCGCTGCAACCGCGTCCTGAAGCTACCATCGTGCTCGAAAGCCCGGCCGACGATCCATTGCTGGCGGTCTGGCAATATGGCTTGGGTCGCAGCGTGGCATGGACGGCCAGCGCTGCTGCACCGTGGGCTACGACGTGGCCGGGATGGCCCGAATACGACCGGTTCTGGAGCCAGATCGTGCGCTATACGCTGCCCACACCCGATAGCGGGCCGTTGCAGGTGCGGGTGGAACCAACGGCTGCCGGCGCGCGGCTGGTGGTTGCAGCGCAAACCGCGGGAGGAGCGCCGATCGATTTGGCGCAAGCCAGCGCGCGCGTCACCCTGCCCGACGGCAGCGAACAGAGCGTTAGTTTGTCGCAGATCGCGCCGGGCACGTATGCGCGTGAACTGGCCTTGGCCACAATTGGGCCGTACCAGATCACCGTTGCCTTGTTCGCCGGCGGGCAGACGCTACAGCGCAGCATCGGCTACGTGTTGCCGCCGCCGGCTGAATATACGCTTACCGATCCAGCGCAGGGAGAAGCCCTCTTGCAACAGATCGCCGCCATCACCGGCGGCAGTCTGGAACCGGCGCTGGCCGAGACCTCTCCGCTGCCAGTTTCATCCACCGTCACCTCACTCTGGCCGCTGCTGGCAGGGCTCGCCTTGGCGCTCTGGCTGGTGGAAATTGCGCTGCGGCGGAACCGATTCGCGTTATGAAACGTAAGCCTTGCTATGATCCCAGCTATCGACACCATTATCACGACTGCCATTCACGAACGCATCTTCCCCGGCGCGGTCGTTTTGGTCACACAGGACGATCGCCTCATCCACACCGCCGCCTACGGCACGACTATGTACGACGATCCCGGCTCGAAGCCGGTGACGCTCGATACCATCTACGATCTCGCCTCGCTGACCAAAGTCTTCACCGCGACCGCGGCGCTGCGCTTGCACGACGCCGGCATGCTGCCGCTTGACCGGCCCGTGCAATACTGGCTACCGGAGCTACAGGCCGGCGGTATCACTGTGCGCCACCTGCTCAGCCATCAGAGCGGGTTAGCCGTGCAAATGGCGCCGCTGGCCCGCGCCGGCGTCTATGCGATCCGGCAAGCGGTCTATACGGCAACACCCAAGCACCCACCCGGCAGCGTAACCGAATACGCCAACCTCAACACCTTCCTGCTCGGCGAGCTGGTGGCGACGATCTACGGCGGCCCGCTTGACCAAGCGATCAGCGAGATCGTCAGTGCGCCGCTCGGCATGGAAGCGACCCGTTTCCGCCCGCCAGCGGAATGGCAGCCACGCATTGCCCCCACCGAGTGGGACGAGGCATGGCGCGGCGGTCTCGTCCACGGCGTCACCCACGACGAGAGCGCCTACGCGCTCGGCGGCGTCGCTGGCCATGCCGGCATGTTCGGCGTCGCCAGCGAAACGCTGCGCCTTGTACACCTCTTCTTGCGCGAAGGGGTATGGGAAGGCCAGCAACTTGTGCGCGCAGAAACCGCGCGCACCGCGCTAACACCGCAAACCGAGCGCGCCGGGCAACCGGTCAGCGGGTTGGGATGGATGCTCCGGCGACCATATCTGGGGCCAGCCATCACGACCGGTTTTGGCCATAGCGGGTTTACCGGCCCAATCATGGTTGGGATTCCGGACAAACAACTCGCCATCGTCGTGTTGTGCAACCGCACCTACCCGCGCCGCACCCCACCGCCATACCGGCATCATACAGTGGTGGCAGCAGTCATCCAAGCGGTCTTGCAAGCGACCGCCAGCTAACCCTTGTGTAGAGTGCGGCAGCCACCCTGCCGCAACATACCTACTACCCATGCTTGGCGACGCTCACGCGGCCTACTCTCGTGTGGAGTGCGGCAGTCAAACTGCCGCACATACCTATGGATCGCAGAATTGCTATAATACAAGCAGAGCCTTGCAATATCGCACACGGAGGCATTGAGATGAGCCGCAAACGCTACCAACAATGGTTTCGCATCTTGAGCGCAGTGATCATCGGCATCCTCGTGCTGGCGCTGGTGGTGACGGCCATTGTGCCATATTAATGCGGAAAGGATTGCCCACATGCCCTACACCATGCTCTACGATGGCAACTGCCGGATGTGCCGCCAACAAGCCGAGTGGGTCGCGGCGTATGACGAGCAGCGCCAAATCGAATTGCTTGACGCTAACAGCCCGGCTGCCCGCGAGCGGTTTCCGCAGATCAGCCACGAGGAAGCGATGGGGCAACTGCACGTCGTTGGGCCGGACGGAACAATTTACCGCGGAGCGGAAGCGGTGCGCGAACTCTTGTTGCGGCTGCCGGCTTTGCGCGGGTTGGGGGAATTGATGCGATTGCCCGGCGCGCTGATGGTGGCCGGGCCAATCTACGACTTTGTCGCCCGCAACCGCTACCTCTTTGGCGGCAACCCCGCCTGCGACGACGGATCGTGCCGGCGGGCATAGTTCCGCCAGAGCAAGGTCGTTGCTACCCACCCAACGGCGCCGCAAAACCAGCAACGACGCAAAGACTTGTAACGCAAAGATCGCAAAGGCTTGTAACGCAAAGGCGCGAAGATCGCAGAGGGCGCAAAGGGATTTTAGGGGAATAGCCCATTTGATTGATTACAACGGTTGATCGCTGTGCGATGCCTCAAAGCCCGATGCTGCGCTCCCCATCACCCCTCCCCCAGCGGGGGAGGGGCAAGGGGTGGGGTATCAGCCCGCGCAGCGAGCTTCGTACCTCTCGCCCGGCCCTTCAGGGCCGGGGTTAGAATCCCTCCCCCAGCGGGGGGGGGTTGGGGTGGGGGCAATTGGCCGTTGGCACCCGCTCAGGCATGCTTTGCGCTGAAGCAGGAGATTGCTTCGGGCGCTTCGCGCCCTCGCAATGACATGAAGAAAGCGGATGATGGTGCTTGACCCATCGAACGACTCCCTCCCCCAGCAGCACTCAGGCGCGAACAGAACACATGAGCGTAGATATGGTTGATAGCTTTGAGATGCACCGTTTCGCCCTCACCCCCGGCCCTTCTCCCGCCGTCAGGTGGGAGAAGGGCCGGGGGGATGAGGGCCAGCAGCCCGCGCAGCGAGCTTCGTACCTCTCGCCCGGCCCTTCAGGGCCGGGGTTAGAATCCCTCCCCCAGCGGGGGGGGGTTGGGGTGGGGCAAAGGCGCGATTGTTGCGGGCGCTCCGCGCACTCGCACTGACATACAGCCGCTTACGCCAATTCTACCGGATACCGCTTGCGGAGCCGGTCGAACCGAAACGGGGCAATATCGTACTGCGTTGCGCCTTGCAGGGCCAGATCGGCGACAATCTCGCCGATTAACGGGGCGAACTTAAAGCCGTGGCCGGCGCAGGGAACGGCAATAATGATTTGGCTATATTCAGGATGACGATCAATCAGGAAGTCGCCATCAGGCGTATGGGTATAGCGACACGTCTCGGCGCGTACCAGCCGGGTCGCGAAGCCGGGCAGCGTCTGTTCGAGCCGGCGCGCGATCCGTTCATTCTCAGCCGGATCGGGGAGTGGCGGCGGTTCGTAGGGGTTATGCACCAGCGGGCCAACACCGTGGCGCTCAGCCTTCACCCCTTCACCGAGATCGGGGAAACAGACAAGCGGTGGTTCAGTGCCATTGTCGTGATCGATCACCACCGGCAGATAGCCGACTTTGCTCAACACCCGGTCACGCGGCAGAAAACAAGCGGTTTGCTCGCGGGTGACAAGCAATGGAAATGACACGCCGAGACTGCGCAACAGCACCGGCGTATACGAGCCGGCTGCAATCACCACCCGCTGCGCCCGGTAGGTAGCCCCGGCAGCATCAACCCGCACGCCTGCCCCATCCGGCACAATCCGATCGACCCGCACCCCCACTGCAATGGCAGCGCCATAACGGCGCGCCTGTTCGATGAATGTCGCCACACAGCGCGAAGCCGGCAACACCCCGCCATCAGGCTGGTACAAACCCATGGTCTGATCAGCGATCGAGAGCTGGGGAAAGCGGGCGCGCAGTTCAGGCGCCGATACCTGCTCGAACGTCACCCCGGCAGCCGCCAAATTGGCGGCGCATGCTCGCAGATGTGGCAGGCCGGCTAGGCCAAGATCGAGCGCCCCAGTCTTGATGAGCAGGCGTTGGCCAGCATCGGCTTCGAGATCAGACCAAGCCTGCCGGGAGGCGATGGCCAGTTGCGTATAGTGCAGTTGGGGATAGGCATAGCTGATCAAACGCGACAACCCGTGCGAACTCCCGCGCGCATGCCCGATGGCAAACTGTTCGAGCAGCAGCACCCGCCGTCCGCGCCGGGCGAGCGCATACGCTGTCGCCGCGCCCATCACCCCGCCGCCTACAATCAACACTTCGAGCATACGCATAACGCGCCTCGCTTCGCGGAGCTGCTAGTTGTCTATTTGAATCATACCACCTTGCGTTACAGGGGGTGTCATAGCACGCCGGGTCGGCGAGCCAGCTTACTCGCGGCGGTCTTCGCGCCAGCGAAAGACAAACTGCTTATCGCCGGGCCGATCGCGGCGGAAGCGCCACAGGCGGGTCGGGCGACCGCGCCCCTCGCGCATATAGGGGGTCTCTTCGAGGATGCCGGCCTCTTTGATTTTGCGGTAGAAGTTGCCTTTATCGAGCTTCTCACCCAGAATTTGCTCGTAAATGTGCTTTAATTCAAGGATCGAGAAGAGTTCGGGCAATAATTGGAATGCCAGTGTCGTATATTCGAGCTTCGAGCGCAAGCGCGAGAGGGCATAAGCCAGAATCTGGTCATGATCGAAGGCCAGCGGCGCCGGCACATGATCGACCGGAAACCAGCGCACATCGCTATTCTCATCGCTGGCGCGGATCGTCTGGGCATCGGCGCGCACCAACGCGATGTAGGCGACGCTGATCACGCGGTGGCGCGGATCGCGTTGGACATCGCCGAAGGTATACAGTTGTTCGAGGTACACATCGCGCACCCCGGTCTCTTCTTCGAGCTCGCGCCGCGCCGCCTCTTCCAACGACTCATCGAGCCGGATGAACCCCCCCGGAATCGCCCAGCGCCCCTCGAATGGCCAGCGTTTGCGTTGCACCAATAACACATGCAAGGTGCGATTGATCAAGCTGAAGATGACGACATCAACCGTTACTGCCGGTAATTGGTATTTGCTGACATCGTAGAGAGCTGGGCGTTCATCCTGCATGATCGAGCCTCTCTTCCGGTTACGATTTAGTGTTATTTATACACTAAAATAACCGCTATGTCAAGTCATCGCTGCGGCTGCTGCGCCGAGCAAGCCGGCTTTTGGCTCAAGGATGACATGCACCGGCACGTGGGCCAGCAGGTCGCTAAAGCGACCTTTATCGCGGAAGATCTGCAAGAAGCGTTCGCGTTTGATCAACGAGAGCACCCGTGGCGGTAAGCCGCCACCGATATACACCCCGCCGGTCGCCAACACCTTCAACGCCAAATTACCGGCTTCGGCGGCGAGAATATCCACAAATAACTCGAGCGCCGTGCGCGCCACCAGACACATCCCGTCGGTTGCCATCCCCGCCTGTACAATGATCGGCGTCGGATCAGTTGCGGCGGCCAGTTGTTCAGCAACCGCCGGCGTTTCGCGCTGGAGTAGCCGATCGCGCACGAAGGCGTACAGATTCGGGATGCCGATCCCCGAACAGACACGCTCGTAGCTGACGTGGCTGAAACGTTGGTGGAGATAATCGAGCAGGTCTTTTTCCACCTGATTGCGGGGCGCAAAGGTTGTATGCCCGCCTTCAGAGGGGTGCGGACGGTAGCGCGTGCCATCCCACGTCAGGAACGCCTCACCCAAGCCGGTGCCCGGCGCAATCACGCCAATCGCGCCACCGGCTACCGGTGCGCCGGGGGTGAGGGTCGCGAGATCGTCGGGCTCAAGGATCGGCACCGCCTGCGCGATAGCCTCAAGGTCGTTGAGCAAGCGAACCGGCGCGCCTCCCAGTGCGCTGCTCAACTCAGCGGCATCGATCGTCCACGTGAGATTGGTAATGGTGGCCCGTCCGGCCACCACGGGGCCAGCAACGCCGAAAGCGGCGCCGGCGATCGCCGCCGGGTGTTGGGCCAGAAACTCGGCAATGATCGCCTGCAGACTCGGATAGCGAGCGCTGGGAAAGGTTTGCTCGACCAGCGGATGGTGCGGCCCGGCAGATTGATCGAACAAGGCAAGGATGGTTTTGGTGCCGCCAATATCGCCGGCTAGATACATACATCACCTGTCAACGAATTGAGGATAACGGTCACAACAACACAAGCGAGCGGTTTTTAGCGCACCGGCGGCGCTTCGGCCAGCGCGGCGCGCAAGGCGGCAATGGCGTCAGGGATCGGCTGCGGACCAAACACTGCCGAACCAACCACAGCCACGGTCGCACCCGCAGCGGCGCAGGCAGCGATCGTCGATGGATGCACCCCGCCGTCAACCATAATCTCGACTGGCCGATCGCCTACCAGCGCGGCTAATCGTTGCACTTTGCCTAACACCGAGGGAATCAGGGTTTGGCCGCCAAAACCGGGATTCACTGTCATGAGCAAGATCAACTCGACCTGATCGATCATCTCTTCGATCATGCTGAGCGGCGTCGCCGGATTAATAGCCACACCCGCCTTCTTGCCCAGATCGTGGATCATCTGCACGGCTCGATGCACATGCGGCGTAGCTTCGGCATGAACCGTGATCAGGTCGGCCCCGGCAGCGGCGAAATCGGCCACATACCGCTCTGGCTCGACGATCATCAGATGCGTATCGAGCATCGCACCGTAGCGATCGGCCAGCGGGCGCAAGGCGCGCACCACCAGCGGGCCAAAGCTAATATTCGGCACAAACCGGCCATCCATCACATCGAGGTGGATCCAATCAATGCCTGCGTCACAGGCCGCAGCAATTTGTTCACCCAAGCGGGTAAAGTCAGCGGTGAGAATTGAAGGCGCCAGCCGCATATCATGCATCCAACGTATTCACAAGACCAACGGCTTGGTCAGCAGCACGTTAACTTTCCCCATAGATCACTGAGACACTACCAACGCAGTTCGCGCATTCTTTCCTAGCTTCTGTTACGGTGAGCCGCCGCAAGGCGGCGCGACAATCCCCTCAGTGAGCGCGATAACCCATCTGCAAGGAACCAAGCTGCCATTCGGTTCAAGAACGCGAGAACGCCATCGTATGTCGCTACAGTACCGCGCTATTGTACCGCATCTTAGCGCGTGAGATGGCGCACACCTGAAGCGCCGGCGACAAAGAGATCGGTCGCCAAACCGACAAACAGACCGTGCTCGACGATGCCGGCCCGCGCCGCCAGCCGCGCCGCCAGCGCCGCCGGGTCAGTAATCGGGCCGCAGGCCCAATCGAGGATCAGGTTGCCTTGATCGGTGCGAAAGGGTTGGCCATCGGTGCGCACACGGAGACGCACACTGCCGCCTTGCGCTTCGAGCCAGCGCGCCGTTGCCCGATAACCAAAATCAACCACCTCAATCGGGAGGTAAAAGCGTGTCCCTAGTGCCGGCGAGAGCTTGCTTTCATCAACGATAATCGCCACCCGGCGGCTGGCCTGCGCCACCATCTTCTCGCGTAACAAAGCGCCGCCGCCGCCCTTGATCAGCGCCATCTGCGGATCAACCTCATCAGCGCCGTCAATCGTCAGATCGACCGCATTCACCTCATCAAGCGTGGTAAGCGGGATGCCCATCTCACGGGCCAGCGTCGCCGTCCCTTCAGCGCACGGCACTCCCACAATATCGCGCAACGCGCCACTGGCCAATCGCTCGCCGATCAGGCGCGTAGCATGCGCCGCTGTGCTGCCGAACCCCAACCCGATCACCATCCCCGGCTGCACGAGCGCAACCGCCGCCGCCGCCGCCATTGCTTTCAGGGTTTCGACGGAAGTCATTGTCGCACCTTGCTGTCAAACGATTCTTGCTCAAAGCGGCTGTGTGACTGCCGCACGCCATAGGCTGATGGCGGCAGTGTGACTGCCACACGCCATACCTTGCACTTGTACCTACACGATTCGCCCCAACCACGCAGCCCGCATTTGCACTTGCTGCGCCGTTGGTGCCGCCACCGGCACCAGCGATAGCATATCATACGGCGCGACGGCCAATATCACCGGCACTTCAATCAACGCATCGCCACGGAAGAGCGTCAACCGTACCGTATCGCCGGGTCGCCGTTCGAGCAGGCGCTGGTTGAGCCGCTCTTCATTGACCCGCCAGCCGTCAATCGCGATCAGCTCGTCATCGGCATACACCCCCGCCTCGTATGCCGGGCCGTCACTCCGCACCGCAGCCACCAGCGTGCGTTCACCTTGCTTCCGCCAATTGACCCCCAACCACGCCGGCGGTTGCCCGTCTGGCCGCGGACGCCGGTGCTGCCAGCGCGGTTCGAGGCCCACCACGGCCAGCGCCGCCGCATAGTCGAGTTCTTCAACCCCGGTCACATATCGCTCGTACAACTCGCGCAGGCCGCCATCAGCGCCGCCGATCGCCTCGATGGCCGCCAGTACCGCTCCCTCTTCGGGAATACCCGGCCCCTCAATCGGGTAACGTTGGTAGAGATAGCGCATCACATCGTCGAAACTCCGCTCGCCATTGGTGCGCGCGCGGATCGCCATATCAAACATCCAGCAGACGAGCGCCCCCTTCAGATAGTACGAGATGCTGGTATTGATGCTATTTTCGTCAGGCCGGTAGAACTTGATCCACGCATCAAAACTGCTCTGCTCCAGACTTTGCAGACGGCGACCGGGTTGGCTCTGCAATTGCACGATCTCATCGGCCAATTTTTGCAGATACCGCTCTTCACTCATCAGGCCGGCTCGCACCAGCAGCAGATCGTCGTAATAGCTGGTCGCTCCCTCCATCAACCAGAGCAGGCGGGTATAGTTCTCGTTTTGATAATCGAACGGGCCAAGCGGCGCTGGACGCAACCGCTTCACATTCCACGCATGAAACAGCTCGTGCGAGGTCAGGCTCAGATAGCGTTCATACTGATCGGCGAACGTCCAGCGATCAACCATATTGGTTGCGCTGTTGCGATGTTCAAGCCCGCCGCCGCGCCCATCGGTCAGATGGAGAATGAAGGTGTAATCGCGGTACGGCAACCCGCCAAACATCGCCCGCTGCACCTCGACGATTCGCTGCGTATCGGCAAGCAAGCGCGCTTCATCTTCGTTCCCGCGTCCCCAGATCGCAATCCGGTGCGGCACGCCATCAACCGTGAATGACAACAGCCGGTGGGTGCCGCACTCAACCGGGCAATCCACCAGCTCATCGTAATCGGCGGCCTGAAACGATGCGCGGTGCGGGTAAGCGGGATCAGGTGGCAGCGGCGTCAAGCCGGTCGTCACCTGCCAACCGGACGGCGGATCGACGTGCAGTATCAGCGGCTCGCGGGTATGGCCGTGAACGTACATCAAGACGTTCGCGCCGTTGAAATAGCCGTGGGTGCCATCAAGATGGCTGGTGCGCACCGTCAGATCAAACGCATAGACCTTATACGAGACGACCACGCCCGTCGCCGGGCCTGCCGCCACCAACCAACCATCTTTACGAACTTTACGCCACGGCAATGGTCGCCCCTCGCCGTCAGCAGCCTGAAATTCTTGCACGTGACGGGCAAATTCACGGATCATATACGAACCGGGAGTCCACGCCGGCAATGACAACTGCACATCGCCAGTTTCGGCGCGCGCAATTTCGATCCGCACATGAAACAAATGCGAATGAGGGGCTGGCATTGAGATAGTGTAGGTGATCATGATCGTTCCTCAAAGACAATGCCGTTCCCGCGTCGTTATCGGTAGCGATCGCGTTGCCAACGGCTTGGATTTGCCAGAATATAATGACGAATGCGGTTGAGCGCCTGTTCCGAGCGGATGATGTGTTCGTAATAATTCCGTTGCCAAACCGTGATGCCGGGGGTGCGGTTCAACGCATTGATGTGACGGGTTACGGCAGATTTGAACGAACCAACGATGGCGCCAACGGAATGGGGTTGGGGGCCGCGTGGCGACGGCCGCGGTAGGGGCGACGCATGCGTCGCCCCTACCGCGGCCCCGTTCGTTACCCCGTTCGTTACCCCGTTCGTTACCCCGTTCGTTACCCCGTTCGTTACCCCGTTCGTTACCCCGTTCGTTGCCCCGTTCGTTACCCCGTTCGTTGCCCCGTTCGTTACCCCGTTCGTTGCCTTGGCATCCACCGGCTTTGTCACGGATGAATCATTGGTCAAAAAAATAATGCCGTGGATATGATTAGGCATCACCACAAATTCATCTAATACAGCACGGGAGAAATGCTTTGGAATATCTAGCCAACACTGATGAGCGATTGCTCCCATTTCACTTAACTGAACCACGCCATGGACGACTGTTCCAAACAAATGCTCGCCACGTTGGGTCATGATCGTTATAAAATACCCACCCTCCTGCGTATAATCAAATCCACGTAAGCGGATGCTCCGGCGATGATGTTGGTGAGGTTGATAGGCATTCATCGATGCATCGTAAAGAAAAATGCGCCTAAAGAGGCGCATACGGCAGCTAACAAAATAATGGTTGCTATGACATGTACGGCTTAAACAGCATTGCAAGCAAGTCTGGCTGATCGGGATAATCGCGCTCTAACTTCTGGCACAGCGCCATCAAACGCGCAGCCTGATCGCGCCGTTTCCAGATCGCCTGCGCAAAGCGATCGTCTTCGATCACGCCGCGCTCGCGCAAAAAGGCGTAAAACTGCTTGAGCGCGCCGCACATATCACGGATATGTCGTTCTGAGCCATCGTGGTGATTGGGGTAGTAGTAAAACAGAAACTCGTCAAGTGTCGCATAGTCGCCTTCATGCAGCGATCGCTGGTAAAACGAAGCCAAAAACTGAGCGTATGGCTTCAAAAGACGGGTCTGCGTGAGCGCAGTCGAACGCTTCTTCCCCATCTCGAGCAAATAATCACTATACTGATTTATCAGATTGACACTCTGGGTAAATGCGGCATCTTCCTCATCATCGTCATCCCATTCTTCATCACCAAATTCATCATCATCATCCCAGTCGTCGTCATCGATCCATGCGCTCTCATCAAGCTCATCGAGGGACTCACTATCGCTATCAACGCTGTGTTTCGTAATCCAAGAATTGTTCGACGGTGACATAGGCGGCACATCAATCCGCGGGAATAAATCGGGCGCTTTGGCTAACAGATAGTTCAGATGGCGGCTCAGAATAACCTCAGCTTCTTCTGGGGTCGCTTCGGACAATTGCTGCTGAACTTCCGGCGGCAGAATTTCTTGCATGCGCAACACGGCCCGCGTCATCTCATCCATATTGATGGCCACACCCATCATTTCATCCATCGTATCCCAGAAATGATCCTCTTCTTCATCAGCGACTCGTGATTCACGCGACAGATCGCCGTTCCAGAGACCGGCCTGCTGATCTTGGGTACGTGAATGTTGAATCTCTTGCTGCAAGGCCGTAATCTCATCGATGACCGACTGCTTGGCCGGAGTCTGCACCTGTTGCGCTTGCTCCACCAATGATGGATGGAACACCACATCATCGCTCGATGTTCCTTGCAATAACAATCGCCCTATATCAAAATACGGATCATATGCCTGTAACAACGAATCTTCAATCAAATACAAGCGCGGATCGCTCAAGACAAGATACTGCCATGGCCGTCCGGGGTATCCTGTCCGCCACGGCGCACTGGCAAAAATCGGCAGAATAACCTCTTCACACGGCTTCATACCGGCATCGACCTGCTTGACAATCGCTTGCAGCAGAGCGCGATCCTGTTCATCGACGCGGCTCGCCTGAAATGCGCTGGCTGGCTCATAGGTGAAATACAACTCTGGCCGCTTCTGATAGCGAATTTCGACCAGAATGCTGTCACCAGCGGCGAAGTGATGGCGTTGAAACCACTTTCGCATGTCAACCGCAGCATGAGAAGCAAAACCGGTTGCTTTCGCCTGTGGTTCTTTCACGGCCAATATCGCACCCTGTTCATCATAGATGATTGGCAAGGGCTGCCGGCGCAGACCGGCAAAGGGGCGCAGATGGGCAATCGGCAACCGGCCCTCGGCGATGTCTTGCGGACGGGGCCAACACCGGAACCGCAATCCATCGAGCACCAACCGCAGAGGGAGATATTGCAAGCGATTGATTCTCACCCAACCAAGCGTGATGCTTTCCCAGCGCAGGCTGCTGCGCACTGAAGCTACCGCGTAGTTTACCGACCAGCGCGCTTTCATCAGATCACACAGTTGGGCAACGCTTACCGGCTGATCAAGTTCGGCAGCTAAGGCCTGCAAGACTTTGGGGATCGTCAGCTCTGGCTTTGACATCTGCACATTCTCCCTCGAATTGGAGCTGAACAATAACAGCGTCCGCGATCAACGCAGCGCAATAGCCGCATGCTGCGGCCCCCATCCGGCAAATAGATTGGGATGGATCAGTTCGGCCAATAACTCTAGGCTATCAACCACACGCGGGCCGGGACGGCTGAAATAGGCATTGCCATCAACCGCAAAGACATTGCCTGCCCGTACCGCCGGCAAGGCATACCAACCGGCCCGCTGCGGCAAAATAGCGGTGGCTTCAGCCACGGCCCGTTCGAGCGAAAACCCGCACGGCATCGCAATGATCACCTCTGGCGCACAGGCGATCACATCCGTCCACGATACCCGTTGCGATCGCTCACCGGCAACCCCTAGCACCGGCTGGCCACCAGCAATCGCTACCAGTTCCGGCGTCCAGTGGCCCGGCCCAAACACCGGATCGAGCCATTCGAGACAGGCAACGCGGGGGCGATAGGTCGCTTGCGCGGCCCGCGCGCGCACCCGCTCAACCCGCGCTGCCAGATCGTCAACCAACGCTTCGGCCCGTTCCGGCGCCCCCAATGCTCGCCCAATCGCTTTGATCGATCCGAAGATACCGGCCAAGCTCGTTGGTTCAAACGACAACACCTGTGCCGTCCCGCTAGCGACTGCCGCTTCCACCTGCCGTAACGGCACGGCGCACACATCACACAGCGCCTGCGTCAAGATCACATCGGGCTGGAGCGCCTCGATCAATCCCATGTCGAGCTGGTAGATCGAGAGTTCGTTGCGCGCACGCTCGCGAATCGCCGCATCGATCTCAGCCGACGAACTCTCGTCCTGCTCCAGCATACTGCGCGTCACTACCGGCAACCCGCGCACTTCCGGCGGATAGTCGCACTCGTGGGTCACGGCAACCAGATGGTTGCCAAGCCCCAGCGCACAGACGATTTCGGTTGTTCCCGGCAGCAGCGAGACAATACGCATGGTCATCCTGCCCAACACGGTCTGCCATTAGCTACAGCGTAGCATCCGATGGGGCTAGTGTCAAGAATCCTATTCGATTGTGATAACTTTCAAAAAGTTGGTCGGCCCATAGCGGTAGACCGGGTGACCGCCGCTTAACACGATTAGATCACCGCGCCGGACATAGCCCGCATCGCGCATCATGCGGACGATCTGCTGCTCAAGTTCATCAAGCCGGTCACGGGCTTCGATGACGATCGGCGTCACACCCCAATACAGACTGGTGCGACGAGCGGTCTCGTCGCTTGGGCAAAAGGCGAGCACTGGCACCTCAGGCCGGTAATGGGAAACGAGCCGCGCGCTCGAACCGCTTTGGGTCAAGACGGCAATAAACCGCACCGGCAGGGTATTGGCAATGGTGCAAGCTGCTGCTGCAATCGCGCGTGGCGTCGACTGCGCCGGCGCGATTGTCCAACGCGGCGTGGCCGGATGTTGGTTGCTGCTCAACGACGCCTCAACCGCATCGGCAATCAACGCCATCATTTGCACCGCCTCGATCGGGTAAGCGCCGGCGGCGGTCTCGCCACTGAGCATCACGGCATCAGTACCGTCAATGATAGCGTTGGCGACATCGCTCGCTTCGGCACGGGTGGGCCGCGGGTTGTGGATCATCGACTCAAGCATCTGCGTAGCCGTAATCACTGGCAACAGCGCCTGATTGGCCGCCGCAATGATCTGCTTCTGCACGATCGGCACCCGCTCTGGTGGCATCTCGACCCCTAAGTCGCCGCGCGCCACCATGATCCCGTCCGCCTCAGCCAAAATCTCCGGCAAGACATCGAGTGCTTCGGGCCGTTCGATCTTGGCGATCACCGGCGTCTGCTTGCCTGCACGCCGGATAAACTCCTTCACTTCGCGCACGTCACTCGCCCGGCGCACAAACGAGAGTGCAACGTAATCGACGCCCTGTTCAAGCCCAAAAGCGAGATCAACGAAATCCTTCTCAGTCGCCGCCGGCGCACTCACCCGTACTCCCGGCAGATTGATGCCTTGGTGTTCACGCAAACGACCGCCATGGACGACTTCGGTTTCGACTTCGGTGTCGGTATGGCTGGTTACTACGAGCTCGATGAGCCCATCTGACAACAAGATGCGATCGCGTGGCCGCACATCGAGCGGCAAGGCGCGGTAGGTTGTGCTGACCCGATTAGCATCACCGATAATCGGCTCAGTGGTGATAATAAACCGCTGCCCGGCAACCAACTCAACCGGCTGGCCGTTGGCTAGCGGCCCCGTGCGTATCTTTGGCCCCTGCAAGTCTTGCAAGATCGCAACATGACGGCCTGCCTCCGCCGCTGCCCGCCGCACCATCGCAATCCGCGCTGCGTGATCGGCATGCGTCCCATGCGAGAAGTTGAGCCGGGCTACGTTCATACCGGCCCGAATCAATCCGGCGATCCGTTCAGGTGTACTCGTCGCTGGCCCAAGGGTTGCCACAATTTTTGTGCGTCGCATAAGCTCCACTCTTGCACTCTATCTCGCTTCCCAATTGTCATTGCGAGCCGCGTGATCGGTCGTGCCCCCACCCCAGCCCTCCCCCGCTGGGTTCAAGGGCGGACAGAACATCTGTCCAGAACCCGGCCCTCAAGGGCCGGGCTAGGCTTACGAAGCCCGCTGCGCGGGCTACTGGCCCTCACCCCCAGCCCCTCTCCCACGCCAGTGGGAGAGGGGAGCGCAGCACCAGCCTTCGAGGCATCGCACACCGATCAATCGTTGTGCTCAACCAAACGTTCTGTCCGCACCTCAACCCCGCCGGGGGAGGGTGGCGCCGCCACTCTCCTGCTGGCATGGCCAGCCGCGCGATCGGTCGTGCCCCACCCCAGCCCTCCCCCGCTGGGTTCAAGGGCGGACAGAACATCTTTCCAGAACCCGGCCCTTCAGGGCCGGGCTAGGCTTACGAAGCCCGCTGCGCGGGCTACTGGCCCTCACCCCCAGCCCCTCTCCCACGCCAGTGGGAGAGGTGAGCGCAGCACCAGCCTTTGAGGCATCGCACACCGATCAATCGTTGTGCTCAACCACACGTTCTGTCCGCACCTCAACCCCGCCGGGCGAGGGTGACGCCGCCCCTCTCCTGCTGGCATGGCCAGCCGCGCGATCGGTCGTGCCCCCACCCCAGCCCTCCCCCGCTGGGGGAGGGTGGACAGAACATCTGTCCAGAACCCGGCCCTCAAGGGCCGGGCTAGGCTTACGAAGCCCGCTGCGCGGGCTACTGGCCCTCACCCCCAGCCCCTCTCCCACTGGCGTGGGAGAGGGGAGCGCAGCACCAGCCTTCGAGGCATCGCACACCGATCAATCGTTGTGCTCAACCACACGTTCTGTCCGCACCTCAACCCCGCCGGGGGAGGGTGACGCCGCCACTCTCCTGCTGTCATTGCCAGCCGCGCGATCGGTCGTGCCCCACCCCAGCCCTCCCCCGCTGGGGGAGGGTGGAGCCACCCCCGCTCACCCGGTGTCATTGCGAGCCGCGCAGAGCGCGGCGAAGCAATCTCCTTCGAGCACGGGAGTAACCCGCTCAGGCAGGCTGCGCGTTGAAGCAGGCGATTGCTGCGCGCCCTCGCAATGACCACCGAGCACGACTTCTCGCACTGACAATAGCGCTCGCCACCTATCACTTGTGTGTCACCGCGAGTATATGCCAGACCAACGATTCGTGCAAGGTTGTGGATGCAATTGTTGCTTATGGGCCAACTGTCACCAGCGGCGCAATCTGGCCGAACAGCTTTTCGCCAATGCCGGGCACCTCGCGCAGTTCTTCCACGCTGCGGTACGGCCCCTGCCCCGTGCGCCGGTCAATAATTCGCGCCGCCAGCGTTGGCCCAATCCCCGGCAACTCTTCCAGTTCAGCCGCACTGGCGCGGTTGAGGTTGATTAACCCGGATTGCTCGCTCGCTGCCGCTTGCGCCACTGCCTCCCCCGCGTATGGCACGCGGATGTGCTCGCCATCCCGCACCGGCGCCGCCAGATTGATCCCGCTCACGTCGGCCAGCTCAATCAAGCCACCCGCCGCTTGCAGCGCGTCAACCACCCGCGCTCCCGGCGTTAACCGGTAGACATCCGGCGCTACCACCGCCCCCGACACATACACTACCAACGGCGCGACCGTGGGTGTGGGCAATGCCTCTACCTCAAACGCTTCCGCCGTCGCTGCCCCATCCGGCCACCACATCGCCTTCGCCTCCGGCCCAAACGCGATCAGCAATCCGCCGATCAGCGCACAGATCACCGCCACTACCCGCTGCGGTCGCCGGTACCACGGCTGCCCTTCCATGTCCATCGCTTGCCTCCGTGCTGCTGCGCCCCATTTTTGCTCTCTATATAAGAAACCGCAGCAACCGGCCAAAAGTAACGCCCAATTTTCCAACGCAACGTTAACACTGCGCTATCGCATCACAGATACCGCTCTGCTACAGTACAAGCAGCACAAGATGTAAGGAGGTGGACGTATGTCCTTCAATACCAATCGGTTTACGCAGAAATCGTACGAAGCGATCGCGGCGGCGCAGGCGGCGGCTGAACGGCTGGGCAACGCCGAGGTGCAGCCGGAACACCTGCTCTTCGCCTTGCTCGACCAGAGCGACGGCGTGGTGCCGCAGGTGCTGGCTAAGCTGAACCTGCCGGTCGGCGCGATTAAGCAACAGATCAATAACGAAATTGCCCGCTTCCCGCGCATGAGCGGCGGCGGCGCGCAGGTGCAGCTCGGTTCGCGCTTGCGCACGGTGCTGGTCAAGGCCCACGATGAATTGGCCCAGTTTGGCGACGAGTACGTCAGCACTGAGCACTTGCTGCTGGCGATCCTCGACCATGCCGGCGGCGGGGCCGAGCGCGTGCTCAAGCAAGCCGGCTTGACCCGCGATAAGCTGCTGATGGCGTTGCGCGAAGTACGCGGTGCGCAGCGGGTGACGAGCCCGAACCCTGAAGGCACCTATGCTGCGCTTGAGCAGTATGGCCGTGATTTGACCGAACTGGCCGCGCGCAATAAGCTCGACCCGGTGATCGGGCGCGATGAAGAGATCCGGCGCGTGATCCAGATTTTGTCGCGCCGTACCAAGAATAACCCGGTGTTGATCGGCGAGCCGGGTGTCGGCAAGACGGCGATTGTCGAGGGCTTGGCCCAACGCATTGTGCGCGGTGATGTGCCCGAAGCGCTGAAGAACAAGCGGGTGATTGCGCTTGACCTTGGCGCGCTGATCGCTGGCGCTAAGTATCGCGGCGAGTTTGAAGAGCGCCTGAAAGCGGTGCTCAAAGAGATCCAAGAGCGCGACGACGTGATTTTGTTCGTTGACGAGCTGCACACCGTCGTCGGCGCTGGCGCGGCTGAAGGCGCGATGGATGCCGGCAATATGTTGAAGCCGATGCTGGCCCGCGGCGAGCTGCACATGGTCGGCGCGACCACGCTCGACGAGTATCGCAAGCATATCGAGAAGGACGCTGCGCTTGAGCGGCGCTTCCAACCGGTGCTGGTCGATCCGCCGTCGGTCGAAGATACCATCTCGATCTTGCGCGGTCTCAAAGAGCGCTACGAGACCCACCACGGCGTGCGCATCACCGACGGCGCGATTATCGCGGCGGCGATGCTCTCGGATCGCTACATCTCTGACCGCTTCCTGCCCGACAAGGCGATCGACCTGATCGACGAGGCGGCGGCGCGCTTGCGCATGGAGATTACCTCCGATCCGCAAGAGCTCGACGATCTGAAGCGGCGGATGATGCAGTTGGAGATCGAGCGCGAGGCGTTGCGCAAAGAGAAGGATCAGGCCAGCAAAGAGCGGCTTGAGAAGCTTGAGCAAGAGTTGGCCAACCTGCGCGAGCAGCGGGCGGCGCTGGAAGCGCAAATTCAACGCGAACGGCAAGAGCTGGAGCGCATCCAGCAACTGAAAGAGAAGATCGAGCAGACTCGCGCTGCGATCGAGCAGGCCCAACGCCAATACGACTACAACAAGGCGGCAGAGCTACAATACGGCACGCTGGTCAGCCTCGAACGCGAGCTGCAAGAGACCGAGGCCAAACTGGGCGGCCAAAATCGCCTGTTGCGCCAAGAAGTCACCGAGACCGACATTGCCGAGATTATCTCGAAGTGGACTGGCATCCCGGTGACGAAGCTGCTCGAAGGCGAGCTTGAGAAGCTGGTGCATATGGAAGAGCGCCTGCACCAGCGCGTCGTCGGCCAAGACGAGGCGGTCACGGCGGTGTCGAACGCGGTGCGCCGCGCTCGCGCCGGCTTGCAAGACCCTAACCGGCCCTTGGGCAGCTTCCTGTTCCTTGGCCCGACCGGCGTCGGTAAGACCGAGCTGGCCCGCGCACTGGCCGAGTTCCTCTTCGACGATGAGCAGGCTATGGTGCGGATCGACATGTCGGAGTACATGGAGAAGCACTCGGTGGCTCGCCTGATCGGCGCGCCTCCCGGCTACGTCGGCTACGATGAGGGCGGCCAGTTGACCGAAGCGGTGCGGCGCAAACCCTACAGCGTCGTGCTGTTCGACGAGATCGAGAAGGCGCATCCCGACGTCTTCAATGTCTTGCTGCAAGTGCTTGACGATGGCCGGTTGACCGACGGTCAAGGCCGGGTGGTCAACTTCAAGAACACGGTCATCATTATGACTAGCAACATCGCCAGCGCGACGATTCAGGAGTTGGCCCGTGAAGGCGCGCCGCAAAGCGAGATCCGGGCCGCGGTAATGGAAGAGTTGCGGAGTGCGTTGCGGCCAGAGTTCTTGAACCGGATCGATGAAGTGATCGTCTTCGCGCCGCTCACCCGCGAGCACATCGACCGGATCGTTGAGATCCAGCTCAACCGGCTGCGCAAGTTGCTGGCCGATCGCAAGCTCAACCTCGAACTGACCACTGCCGCGCGAGCGCAGTTGGCTGCCGAGGGGTACGACCCGGTCTTCGGTGCGCGTCCGCTCAAGCGGGTGATCCAGCAACGGATCCAAAACCCGCTGGCGCTGCAATTGCTGCAAGGCGCCTTCCCAGAGGGCAGCACGATCGTGGTCGATGTCGAGAACGGCAACTTCGTCTTCCGGCGCAGCTAAGCCTCACGCCGCCGGCAACCGGCGCGGAAGGGATCACCTCCCTTGCGCGCCGGTTTTTCTGTTTGTGGTGGGGTATAATGAGATAGCGTTTGCACGCTGCTTCGCATCAAGTGCGTTGGCATCCACCAGAAAGGCGCCAGAGGTATGGAAACGACCCTTACCAGCCATGAAACCCGCGAGCGGATCATCGCTCTCGTACAGACCTTACCCGCCGAGAGCCTGCCAATCGTTGAGGCGTTCGTCCGTTTTGTCCAAGCGCAGCAGATGGCATCATTCACCCAACCGGCCACGCCGTGGCGGTATCCGACGGTTGCAGCGCCAGCCATCAGCTTAGAAAACTGGCTCAACTTACTGGATGAAGGATATGAAGGGGATGCACTCGCCGATACGGAAGCAGTATTTGATGAGGATTATGAACAATGAGAGTAGCAATTGACTCCTCGGTGCTCGTTGGATTGATTAATCCAACTGATGTCTGGCACCAAAAAGCTGAGCAACTCCATCGCGTCTTGATCGACAACAGCGTGGAGTTAATTTACTTTGACTGCGTGATAGGCGAAGCACTCAGTACGGCCACACGTCGCCTGCGCGAGAAGGGGCGCGTAGACAGCATTATCTCATTGTTTAACCGTTTGGAACAGCGGATCGGGGTAGATACCATCACTTGGATCTTACCCGACGTACCGCGCCTCTACCCGGACATCATTGACCTCATGCGCCATTCTGGCGGCGAATTGAACTTCCACGACACGCTGATCGCGCTCGCGTGCCGCGAACGGAACATCCCGGTGATTGCTAGCTTCGACGCCGATTTCGATCGTCTGCCATGGCTGCGCCGTTTTGCCCAACCAAGTGATGTGCAGCGCAGCTAACCCGCTCGTTCCTCTTTCCCCTTGCGCAACGCTGTGATGATCTGCTGCACCAGTTCGATCGGCGTCACCCCATCGGTCTGCACCGTCAGGTCGGCCAATGCGGCATAGAGCGGCGCACGCGCCGCGCGCAACGCCGCCAAGCGAGTCGCCGCATCGCCGCGCAACAACGGGCGCTCTTCGGCATCGACGGCAAGGCGCGCCAGAATCGTCGCATCGCTCGCATCGAGCCAGATCACCGTTGCTCGATCATGCAGCATCTGCCGGTTTTCCGGCTGCAACACAATCCCGCCGCCGGTCGCAATCACCTGCGCCTCACGCAGCGCCTCGCACAGCGCCGCCGACTCGCGGGCCCGGAATTCGGCTTCACCGTAGGTTTGAAACAGATCGGCCACACTCATCCCCGCTGCCGCCGCCACCGCCGCATCGGTGTCGTACCACGGCCAACTGAGCGCGCGGGCCAAAAGACGGGCCAGCGTCGATTTGCCGCAACCGCTTAAGCCGATCAACGCAATCGGACGCTCAAGCCAATTTGGATCCCAGACCATACCCCTGCTCCTATGCAGCCGCATGCCCTACACTTCGTTGTAGGCGCAAACTCCAAATCACCAGCGCCGAGAAGGCATACGCAATCGCAGCCGCCACAATTTGCGGCCCATAGCCAAACACCGGCGCCACCCACCCCCAAATCACCGCCGACACCGCCCAACCACCGGCCCACAGCAGACTCATTAGGCTCATCGCCAAGCCGCGCTGCGCCGGCGGCGTGGCCCCCATCACCAACGCATCGTTCATCGGATAACTCGCGGCAATAAAGAAGCCGCGGGCAAAGAAGCCGATAATCGCCAACGGCAACCACGGTGCTAGCATCAAGAGCATCGCCGGCGTCGCCCCCAGCCGCAACAAAGCCGCGCCTCGTTGCAGACCGATCCGGCGCACCACTGGCGCGCCAATCAACGCACCGATGCCGGCCCCTAGTGAAGCTAATGCCAGCGCCAAGCCGACGCTCGCATCATTGAGACCAAACTGATCACGGAAGAAGAGATTTTGGAACGGAAGAATGGCGCCACCGCCGACGCCGAGCAAAAACGACGGCGTGGCCAACCAGATCAGCATCAGCCACGAACGCCGGGCCGGCGTTTCAGCACTATTCCCGCCGCTGTCGCTCGCTTCAACAACCGCCGGCAACCGTGCCAACACCGGCAACAGCGCGACGATGCTCAAGCCGATCACGGTAGTTAACGCCAAGCGGTACGCTGCCGTTGATTGCGGATCGGTTGCAATCAGGCTGGCGGCCACCATCGGCAAAACCCCGCCGACCGCACTGCCCAGCAACCCCACCACCAGCGTCGCTGAGGCATTCATGCCAAACACCAACGGGCGCTGCTCCTCCTTTGTCACCAGCGCCAGCAGGGGTGTTACCGCAGTTGATGCTAACAGATAGCAAGCTCCGACCACAAACTGAGCCGCAATCAGCCATGGCAGCGCCGGCGCCTGCAACAATGCCACCCAACCCAACGCATAACCAATGACGCCGGCGATCATCGCCCGCTGCGGCCCTAGCCGGTCAATCAGCCAACCGATCGGCAGCCCCATCAGCATCCCGGCTGCCCGGCTCACCATCGATAGCAAACCGACGTCGTTGACGGTATAGCCTTGACTGACCAGATAGAAATTGAACAGAATGTCGGCAATGCTCAACGCAAAGCCATACAGAAAACTGTGTACCAGAATGCGCCAGACCGCCGCCGGGATTTGGGCCAGAGAAAGACGTAGATTCGATGTCACGGAAATCATACCCGCTCCGCGCTGGTTCGGCATGCGCCGCCGAGGGTGTAGCATACCACAACTTGCGCGCCACCGGAAACGGGTTTACGAACGTTACGATAACCAAAGGCGCACCTTCCGCCCGCTGCACCCTATCTGCCCGCTTCTCTGACAAACCTTTTATGTTGCGCTGTTGCAGAGCGCCTCACGGTGCGCTATACTCAGTAGTGGTTTCAGCATGCTGGTATAATAGAGTTAATATTGAATATTGACAGGTGGCGTGTGGATCTTGTTCGTGCTCATGTCTTTATTTCCGGTCGCGTCCAAGGGGTAAGCTTCCGCGCCTACACCTGCGACCGTGCGCGTGAAGCGCAAGTCAAAGGATGGGTACGCAATTTGAGCGATGGTCGTGTGGAGGCAGTCTTTGAAGGGAGCCGGCCAGCCGTTCAAAAACTCATCAGTTGGTGTTACAGCGGCCCCAGCCAAGCTCAAGTCGAGCGGGTCGAGGTCCACTGGGAAGAACCGACCGGCAAGGAAGGGATCTTTTCCATTGTCTGGTAAAGAGCGCCACCGTATCATAAAACGGGCATCTGCGGCAAAAAAGTCACGTAAACCTGTGCATACGCCGCAAGCCCACCCCTATGATTCTGGCCAGCCTCCCGAGTCGCCTCGTCGCGAAAGGACGGTTATGGGCGTCAAACGCTGGAAACTGATTACGAGCGCGATCATCAGTATCGGTATTATTACGCTGGCGATTCTCAACCGTCATTGGATCGCTGAAGCGTTTAGCTTGCTGAATGATGCCAAACCGGGTTGGTTACTGGCTGCGCTCGCGCTTATCGCCCTCAGCTATTTGATGAGCGCGCAGGTGTTTAACGTGGTGCTCCGTTCGCTGGGATACCGGATGAATCTCCTCCGCCTGTGGGCTACTGCGCTTACCGCGATTATTATCAGCCAATCAGTGCCAGCAGGCGGTGTCGGCAGTTATGCCTTTCTGATGAGTAATTTCAACCGCCGTGGCATTCGTACCGGTGAATCGGCCTTGCTCGCTTCGCTCGAAACGCTCAGCTACGTAGTAGCCATGCTACTAGTCTTTTCGTTTAGCCTTGCCTACTTTGCTTGGCATGGCTTGAAAGCAGCCGGCGCCAGTTACATTGCCGGGTTGGTTGGCCTGTCAGTGATTGGAGCGGCTATCTTCGTGTTAACGAGGCCAGAAGCAACACTACGCCGTTGGTTGGAGTCAATAAACCGTACGATCAACCGGCTCTTCAAGCGCCGGTCAAGTGATGTTTGGATTGATCGGATCGTTGCTGATTTAGCGCGTGGTCGTAGTTTACTGATCCATCGCCGGCGCGATGTGATCTTGTTGGTGCTGATCCAGTTGACCGCACTGAGCGGCCACAGCTTGGCCATGTTGCTGGTATTGCACGCACTCGGAACTGACGTCAGCTTTGCGGTGGTGTTGGCGGCATTTGGCGTAGCGCTCGTAACATCAACCTTCAATGTCTTGCCCGGCGGCGGGGGCACCGTTGAAGCGGCGCTGGTGGCGGTCTTGAGCCAAATGGGAGTGGGGCCGGCAGCGGTACCAGCAGCGATCATCTTCCGGCTCTTTAACTATTGGTTGGCTGCGCCGGTGGCGGCAGTGTGCTACCATTGGCTTATGCACGAGCACGTTACCCCGCTCGTCAGCAGCAAGCTCCGCACGAGGCCGATCGAAGCGCCGTCGCACGATTAACGCGATCATCGCGACACAATCGGGGGGGGTCGTATGAACAAGAGTGTCGTCGAGAATTTACGGCGAGTGGAGCTGCTCAGCGGTCTGAGTGACGAGGAACTATTGCAGATAGCCACTATCTGTAAAGTGCGCCGGCTAGGAGCCGGCCAAACGGTCTTTAACGAAGGCGATGAAGGCGACGAGTTGTTCATCATCCACGAAGGATGCGTCCGGATCGCCATCAATACCCGCACTTCCGATGGTTCCTTCGCCCCTTCAACCATCAATATGCTCTACAGCGGGCAAAGCTTTGGCGAGATGGTGCTGCTTGGCGGCGCCACTCGGTCGGCCACAGTTAGTTGCGTTGATCCGTGTGTCCTCCTTGTGATCCGTGAGCGCGATTTTGCCGCTTTATGCGATCGTAATCCGCGCATTGGCTATTTGGTGATGAGAAATATGGCCGCAGACCTCGCCTATAAGTTGCGGTCGTCAAATCTGCTCTTGCGCGGGAATATTCGCTGGCAACAGGGAGAGTTGGGAAAGCGGTGATCGGCATATAGCCGTAAGAGCTAACCTAAGCGAGAGCAGCACCTTATATCACGGCAACGGCAACACCCCGCGACTAGATACATGGGGTGTTGCCTTTTTGTCATAACGAAACCGCAGCGTGCGTTGCTCTAAACACGAGCAGCCATGCCTGCTTTACCGCCTCCGGTGGCTCACGAGCAGCCTCACACGCTCATACATGCCCACATCCTAGCGCACCCGTACCGGCGACCATACACGCTGCACGGCGTGACGTACCGCATAGCGCAGCAATGCTCGCCGCAACAACTGGCGCGCCGCTTCCGGCGGCACCCGCACGACCGCCCCCCGCCGGTAACGTTCACCAACATAGGCCGCAGTGATGCCGTGGATCGTTACCGCATGCTCCGGCAATGCCGCCGCCAAGCGGTGGGCATATTCGAGCGGCGTTTCCCAACTCTGCTGGGCCAAACCGGCGAGCGCCGCCAGCCAACCCATTTCGGCATACGCTGCCGCCGCCAACCGCAACCCCCGCAGTTCACGCGCCAGCCACCAACGGCCACCGAGCAACGCAAGCCCAACACTGGCCGGCACGGCGAGCACCGCCAGCAACCAGCCAAACCATTCACCGCTGCCCGCCGGATTACGTCCCGCCGCCGCTGGCGCGCTTGCTGCCCCGCTGCTGACGCCGCTCGCCGACAACTCATCTTCTGGCTCTTCAAACCGGCCGGGATTTAAGGCCGCGCCGCTGGCGCTGCTGGCGGCGTCTTCCAACTCTTCGCCAAAGACCGATTGCAATGGTCGCTGCGGCGCCGACGTATAACTCGCTGCCGTCGGCTCGAACCGTTCCCAGCCGACGCCGGGAAAATAGACTTCCGGCCAGCTATGGGCCACATTTTCGCGCACGATATAGACACCCTCTTCGGGGTCAAAATCGCCGCTGGCATAACCGCGCACCCACCGCGCCGGCACTCCCACCGAGCGCAGCATCACCACCATTGCTGACGCGAAATAATCGCAATAGCCGGCTTGTTGTTCAAACAAAAACCAATCAACCAGATCGGCATTGCTTGGCGGCGGCGGAATATCTTCGCTGTAGGTCAGCCGGCGCAAATACGCTTCGATGGCAATCGCTTGATCATAGGGAGTTTCGGCATTTGCAGCCGCAATCACCCGCGCCGCTTCGGCCCGCACACGCGCCGGCAAATTGGCCGGCAATTGCAGGTAGCGTTCGCGCACCCATTGCGGATAATCAGTGCCGGCGTTGCGCAACGTCTGCACATCAGCTAACGAGACCAACGCCGTTACGGTATACGTCGTACCGGCTACTAAGGGGGTCGCGGCAGTTACCAGCGCCAAATCATCGTAGATCGGCATGATGCCGCCACTATCAGCGCGGGTAATCACGTGTTCGAGACTAGCTGGAAGGCTAAACTGGAGTGGCGTGCCCCCTACCAGCAACAGATCATCGTTCCGATCTTGGGCTAAGGTGAACGTTTGGGTAATCACCTGCCGCGCCCGCCGGTCAGTCAGCGGGATCGTTTCCCCAGCAGCCAGCGGCGTGCGCGCCTGTTCAGCCGTTGCCACCCCCAGCGCCGCCCGCGCTAGTTCACCGGTGGTATTCGACCAGCCTGAGCCATCGTAGCGATCGAACGCAACCGCGCGCCAATAATCGAGCCGCGTCGAACGCACCGTCATCACCTCATCAAAACCGAGGAAACGCGAACCGCCCAACGGCGCTACTCGCGCCGTAAACGAGATACTGCCGGCGCCGGGAGGGGCATTAATCGTACTAAAGGCATCTTCCCACGCTGCCCGCGCCGCCCGAAACGGCGCCCGCAGCGATTCCCACGTCTGCAAGGCGCGTTCAGCGGTAATCTGCGCCGGCAAGAAGGCAGTGATTGCAATCAGCGCCGCCCCGACCACGGTAGCAGCCCACATGGCGCGCAACGGCAAGAGATCAGGGTAACTGATCTGCTGCGTCTCCCACGCCGCCCGGCGTTGCATCACATGGTGATAGACCAACAACAGCAAGGCGCTAGCCACAAACACCATCGCTTCGAGATCGGGCTTGGGAAAGACGTAGGTGTAATTGACCAGCAAGACAGCGCCATTGGCAATCATCATCAGCCATGGCTGTTGCTGGCGAACCACCGCCCATACCGTCGCATAGGAAAGCCACCAACACAGAGCCGCCAACGCCAACACAAACAACACAATATCTTCACCGCGCCCACCGCTCGCCAGCACCCGCCCCCACGTGAGCGCGCGGATCGCCAACTCGACCGCCCAATCGCGCCAGCCCAGCAGCCGGTTATCCAGCAATGGCCCAATCTGCTGCACGATCCACGCCCACGCCAGCACCAGCGACAACCCATGGGCCGCCCAACGGTTCAACCGCGGCCAAGCGGCCAGCGCCACGCCAACCGCCACAGCCATGCCAGACACTGCCGGCAAGATCGACAAGCCGCTCGCCCAACCCGACTCGGCCAAGCTGCGCACCACGGCGCCGGTCATCAGGAAGACCAGCATGACCCCCGGCAGCATCCACCAGAGATTCGGGAAGCGAGACGATGACGCTGCAAATGAAGACTTGGCCATGAAAGAAGCCTTTACCCTATGTATGGGCAGAGCGATGCTCTGCCCGGCCAGACGCTAACCGCACCAGCTACCCCCTAAGAGGTTCAAGGGCAGACAGAGCGCATGCGCGCAGATATGATCTATGGCTTTGAAATGCGCTGGTGTCCCCTCACTCCCTGCCCCGCTCCCACTGGTGCGGGAAAGGGGAGTTCAGAAACGAGCGTGAAGGCATTGCCCAGCGATCAACGGTTATACGCAATCCGATGTTCTGTCCGCTCCTCAACCCCAAGAGCTACAGTGCGGGTAGAGCGACACTCTGCCCGTCCAGACGCTTACTTCCCATCCCCTAGCGCCGCGGCTAAACGGGGGAAGGCATTAAGCGCATTCTGCCAAAGCTGGGGGGCCAGCTCGGCCAACGACTGCTCGCGCAGCTCGGCCAGCTTCTGCCCGATGTAGATCAGACGGCTCGGTTCATTGCGTTGGCCACGGTGCGGATGCGGGCTAAGATACGGGCTGTCGGTCTCGATCAAGATCCGATCGGACGGCGCTTGGCGGGCAACCTCGTGCAAAGCGGTGGATTTCGGAAAGGTCAGCGGCCCCGAAAACGAGAGGTAAAAACCCAATTCAAGGCATGCCTGCGCTGCCGCCCAATCGCCGGAAAACGAGTGCATCACTCCCGGCCCGCGTGCAGCGTCACGAAGCACAGCAATCGTTTCGGCCATCGCATCGCGAGAATGGATAACGACCGGCAAGCCAAGCTCGCCGGCCAGCGCCAGTTGAGCGCGAAACGCCGCTTCTTGTTCGCTCGGCGGTGACTTCATCCAGTAGTAATCAAGCCCAATCTCGCCGATCGCCACCACCTTCGGATGGGAGGCTAAGGTGCGAACCTGTTCGATCCAATCGGCAGGCAAATCGTGCAAATGGTTTGGCTGAATGCCGACCACGGCAAAAATGGCCGGATGGGCATTCGCCAACGCGACCGCAGCGTGGCTGGAGGCCAAATCGTAGCCGATTTCAATCAGCGCCGCGACCCCCGCATCAAACGCACGCGCAACGACGTCACTGCGATCGCCATCGAATTGCATCGAGGCGAGGTGGAGATGAGTGTCAATTAGGCGAATAGGAGTATTCATAGGTATTCTACCCCATTGTAGCACAGATGCCCTCGTCGAGTCAGGCGTATTATACCCACGCCGATCATCGGATGACAATCACCCAATCCAAACCAGAGCGCCATGTACGGTGATCGCTCAGCACTGCGCCAACATTACAACCTCGATCAGCCGCACTGAGCGCGTAAACGACGGCGCACACGGCCTGCCTGCGCAACGCACATACTCGCCCGAGTCGCAGCGCACCGCACCTGCTTGGCCCACCATACGTTACAGCACGACAAATTCTGTGACAGATCTCACGAATAATTGAACCGTTGAGAACCTTACGCGATACTTTGTAACTTTCTTCACACAATAGGCATCCGTAAAAAACCGACGTTTCAGCAGTTGACAAGAAAACGGAATCGGGCTATAACATTATGTGTGATGTAAACGTGAGTTTTATCACAAAGGTGAGCGCTTACCGAACGCTGTGATGGCCCGGCAGCAACAAGCCTGCGTGACAGGCTAAGCAACACGGATCGGAATGACGTATCACTCTGCCGCTGGCCATACCGGTATCCATCCTGACAAAGTCGTCAAAGAGGGAACGAGGCCAAGTTTGCTCGAGACCAGTGACACGTGACGTGTCACTATGGTGGCTGTTGTCGTTTTTACCGCAAACGAAAGAAGGTCTAGCGCCATGAACCTGCTCGGCTTGCCCATCCTGTCATTGTTGCTCTGGCTGCCGGCGCTCGGCTCGCTCGTCATTCTGTTGCAGCCGCGTGGTCGCCCCGCTCTGTATCGCTGGACGGCGATGGGTGTGGCGATAGCGACATTGCTCATCGCTGGAACAGTCATTGGTCTGTTTTACACAGGCCCTTACGGCCCTACCGCTGGACTGGTGATTGGCCCGCCGCTGCAATTTGTCGACTCGGTCGCGTGGTTGCCCGCTGTCGGCGCTAGCTACCTGATTGGCGTTGATGGCATTAATTTGTGGCTGGTGGGCTTGACGGCATTCCTCGCCCCATTTGCGATTGCCGCGACATGGCAGCGGCAGACGCGCAGTCCGCGGCTCTTGTTGGCGCTCTTGCTGCTGGCCGAGACGGCGTTCCTCGGCGTGTTTCTGGCCCAAGACATGCTGCTCTTCTACGTCTTCTACGAGTTGGCGCTGCTGCCAATGGTCTTCCTCGTTGGGATGTGGGGCAGCCATGGGCGCGCATCAGCCGCGTTGAAGCTCTTCCTCTACACCTTTGGCGGCTCGCTGTTGATGCTGTTTGCGATGATCGGGTTGCATATTCTGCACCGCAACGCCGTTGCCGCCATCGAGCCGGGTTTTGCTGGCACCTTCGCGCTTAATCAAATCGTCGCCGATATACGGGCCGGTATCTTTACGCTCGATCCGATGGTGGCCCGGCTGCTGTTCGGCGCGTTCTTTATCGCCTTTGCGATCAAATTGGCGCTCTGGCCGTTCCACACGTGGTTGCCTGATGCCTACAGCGTTGCCCCCACACCGGTCGCGATTGTGCTAGCCGGGTTGATGGCCAAATTCGGTGTGTACGGCTTGATCCGCTTCAACCTGACCCTCTTCCCCGAAGTGGCCTCGTGGGCAGCGCCGGCCATTGCCGTGCTGGCCGTGATCGGCATCATCTACGGCGCGTTGATCGCCTTTACCCAGCGTGATATGCAGCGCATGATCGCGTATGCTTCGATCAGCCACATGAACTTTATTGCGCTGGGGGTGATGACCCTCAATACAATGGGCATCAATGGCGCGTTGTTGCAGATGGTGGGCCACGGCGTGATTATGGCGGCGTTGCTGCTCATCGTGGCCGTCATCGAAGAGCGCCGCGATAGCCGCGAGCTTGGCTCGTTCGGCGGGTTGTGGAGCGTGACGCCGGTGTACGCCGGGTTGACGCTGCTGACCTTGCTGGCGCTGGCGGGGTTGCCCGGCCTGAGCGGTTTTGTCGGCGAGTTTACGATGTTGCAAGGCATCTTCACCTCGCCGTTGCTGGGTTGGCCATTCGCCTTGGGTGCAGTCATCGGGATCATTCTGGCTGCGGTGTATGCGTTGCGCCTGTTCCACTTGGGCTTTATGGGTGAAGTGCGGAATACGGCGAACCTCGATTTGCCCGATCTGAAGCGGCGCGAACTGTTGGCGCTCGGCGCGCTGGCGGCGGTGATGATTGCGCTGGGTCTGTTCCCCAATCTGTTGCTGAGCGGCACCACCGGCTCGGTGCAAGGCTTGGTCGATGCGCTCACGCCGGCGGTGCAGGCGGCGGCCCAGTTGAACGGATGGCGGTAAAGCAGGCATTTCTTCCTAACCATATTCCTGCTGATCCTCATAGGGGCGACGCAACTGTCGCCCCTACGATTGTGATTTGAGGGACGGACAGAACGTTTGGTTGAGTGCAACCATTGATCGCTGTGCAATGCCTCAAAGCGTAGCTCTACACTTCCCTCTCCCGCGCCAGTGGGAGAGGGGCGGGGGGTGCGGGCGAAACGGTGCATCGCAAAGCCTTCAATCGTATCTGCTTCATGCGTTCTGTCTGCCCTTGAACGCGCCAGTGGGACAGGGACTAGGGGTGAGTGGCATCAGCCCGCACAGCGGGCTTCATAACCCTAGCCCGGCCCTTCAGGGCCGGGTTCCACATGTTCTGTCCGCCCTTGAACGTGTGATATAGTATCCCCATGATGGATGAACCAACCGATGGCCGCATGGTGGCGGCGTTACACGACTTTCAACGGCTGCGTTGGCGCGCCGATCTGGAACATCTGCTGGCCCGTTTGCGCGGCCAGTCCGATGATTTGTTGCCCTTTGAAGAGGTGCGGAAGCGGGTCAATGCGCGCATGGCCGGCGAACGCCAGTTGCGTGAAATCCCGCTAGCGGCGATTGTCGGCAGTGTTGGCCGCTACCACGACTTTAACCGCAGCTTTTTGCCCCGGCGCGATGATGACTGGCAACGCTGGTCGCGGGTCATGGCCGCGGTTGATAGCATGCATGGCTGGCCACCGATTGAGGTGTATCAAATTGGTGAAGCCTACTTTGTCATTGATGGCAATCACCGCGTGTCGGTCGCGCGCCAATTGGGGATGGATCACATTCAGGCGTATGTCACGCCGCTCGTCTCGCGCGCGCCGATCGATCCATCGATGACCCTTGAAGAGATCGTGATTGCCGGCGAATACGCCGCTTTTCTCGAAGCCACCCGCCTCGACGAATTACGGCCCGGCTGCGATTTGCGGGTCACAGTGGCCGGCCAGTATGAGCAACTGCGCCAGCAGATCGAGCACATGCAGCAACGGCTAGCTACCGCCGATCAGACGCCATCGTTGCCGGAAGCGGCTGCGCTGTGGTATGACCACATCTATCGCCCAATCGCTGACTTGATCCGCGAGCGCGGGTTGTTACGCGATTTTCCCGGCCGTACCGAAACCGATCTCTACCTCTGGTTGTGCAACCATCGCGATGAGCTGAGCAAGCATCTCGGGTGGGACATCAGCCTTGCCCAAGCGATCGATGATCTCGCTGAAGCGCCGAGCCGGGCAGAGCAGTTGATCGAACGGGTCATTCCCGATAATCTTGAACCAGCCATGCCGGCTGGCGTGTGGCGGCGCAACCGCACGCTTGATCCGGCGCACTGGCTGTTTCGTGAGGTGCTGGTGCCGGTGAACGGCAAGGCTGATGGCTGGCAGGTGCTTGATCAGGTACTGGCGTGGGCCAAACGGGAAACGGTGCGTCCGCTTGGCCTGCACGTCGTGCGCAGCATCCGCCAGCGCGATTCAGCGGCGGCGCAGGCAGTAGTACGCGAATTTGGCGAGCGTTGCGCCGCCGCGGGTGTCACCGGCGAGTGCGCCATTGAGGTAGGCGCGATCGACCGCGCTATTCGCGAACGCACCCGGCTCGTCGATTTAGTTGCCATCCAGATCAATTACCCTCCCGGAACATCGCCGCTAGCCCGGCTTGCCTCCGGCTTGCGCACCATTTTGCGCTGTTCGGTACGGCCTGTCTTGACCGTCCCGCATGCGGTTGAACGGATTGAACGGCTCTTGCTGGCCTATGATGGCAGCCGCAAAGCTGAAGAGGCGCTCTATCTCGCCGCCTATCTAGCTGCGCGTTGGCAACTGGCGCTCAACGTTGTCACCGTGCTCGATGGCAAAGCCAGCGCCGAAGCGGTGCGCATGCGCGCCTTCCGCTACCTCGAACGCTACAATATTGCCGCCGGTTATATCCTTGAACGCGGCGAGCCGGCGCCGGCCATCATTCACGCCGCCGAGCAGACCCGTGCTGACCTGCTGGTGATGGGCGGCTACGGCCACCGCGACCCGCTCCGTGATCTGGTGATTGGTTCAACCACCGAAGCGTTGTTGCGCACCCGGCGCCTGCCCACGCTGATTTGCCAGTAGAATTCGGATCAGGCGAACGGTGCAAAGGCGCAGTAGAGCCAGACGGCTGTCCGGCGCCGCAAAGGCCGCAGAGGACGCAAACGCAACGACGCAGTAGAGCCGGACGGCTGTCCGGCTCCGCGAAGGCGTTGTGGAGCTGCCCCCACCCCTAGCCCCTCCCCCGCTGGGGGAGGGGAGGCCCTCACCCCCAGCCCCTCTCCCGCTGGCGCAGGCGAGGGGCGCTGCTGTTCCACGCCAGTACTGCCTCTCCCGCTTACCCAGCGGCTCCCCCTCTCCCACTGTCAGGTGGGAGAGGGGGTTGGGGGGTGAGGGCCATCAGCCCGCGCTTCGTAACCCCTCGTTCCCTTTCGCAATTGCCCCTGTTCAATCACAAACCGCGAATCTTTTCGCGCGCTCGCGCGGTATCTATATAGGAACCGAAATTGCAGCGCGAGGAACGTATGCTGTCACTGCGCATGAACGAACTGCCCACCAACGACCAACCCCGTGAGCGGCTAGCCCGGCTCGGCGCCGGCGCGCTGAGCGATGCCGAGTTATTGGCCATCCTGATGCGGGTTGGCGTCAGCGGCACCAACGTCTTGCAACTGGCCCAACAACTCCTCAGTGACTATGGCGGATGGCTCGGCTTGCAGCGCGCCGAATACAATGATCTCTGCCGGCGGGCCGGCATTGGGGCGAGCAAAGCTGCCAGCATCAAGGCGGCGCTGGAAATTGGCCGCCGGCTGGCGCGGATTAGCGTTGACGAGCGATTTCCGATCCGCTCGCCAGCCGATGTCGCAGCCCTCTTGATGGTTGAGATGAGCCACCTCGACCAAGAACATCTGCGCACCGTTTTGCTTGACACCAAGAATCGAGTGCAGCAGATCAGCACGATCTACATCGGCAGCCTTAATTCGGCCACCATTCGCATCGGCGAAGTCTTCAAAGACGCCGTGCGGCGCAATAGCGCCGCGATTATCGTCGTCCACAACCATCCATCGGGCGAGGCCACTCCTTCGCCGGAAGATATTCAGGTGACGCGCCAATTGGTGGCTGCCGGTCGCTTGCTCGATATCGAGGTGCTCGATCACCTCATTATTGGGCGCGGGCATTATGTCAGTCTGCGCGAGCGGGGCTTAGGGTTTGAATAACAGACGGCGCATACGCCACTCTAGCGTATGCGCCGGGACGAAGGGCGGGTGAGGTGAACGGATACGGGGGCAACGGATGCGTTGCCCCTAGCTGAGGGCCGGATGGCGGCGGTGTTGGAAGATGGTATCGACACTGACCCCGCTATGGATGCGTTGGATCACTTCGGCGATCAAGGTACTGACCGAGAGGATCGTCAAACCGGGCCAGCGCCGTTCCGGGGCCACCGGCAGGGTATCGGTCACGACCAACTCGCGAATCGAGCTGGCACGGAGCCGTTCAACCGCATTGCCGGCGAAAACCGGATGCACGCAGCAGGCGTAAATCTCGCGCGCTCCTTGCTGTTCGAGCAACTGCACTACTTCGAGGATCGAACTGCCGGTGGCGATTTCATCATCAACCACAATACAACGCTTACCGCGCACATCACCGATCAGGTTGAGCACTTCGGGCGCGGTGAGCGAGCCATCTTTGCGATCAAAGTACTGTACCCGTCGCTTTTCGGCAATCGCCAATGGTGCGTTCAACGCTTCGGCAAAGTTGCGCGCGCGCTTGGCAAAGCCGACGTCGGGCGACACGACGATCATGTCGTCCCAGCCTTTATCGGCAAAGTAGCGCACCAGCAAATTCATGGCCGTCAATTCATCCATCGGGATCGAGAAAAAGCCCTGTATCTGCCCGGCGTGCAGATCAATCGTCATCACCTGATGGGCGCCGGCCACTTGGATCATATCGGCCAGCAGACGGGCCGTAATCGGCACCCGCGGCTGATCCTTCTTGTCAGTACGGCCATACGCATAATAGGGAATCACCGCCGTGATCCGGCCTGCCGATGCCCGTTTGCAGGCATCGAGCATAATCAACAGCTCCATAATCCGATCACTGAGATCGGGCATCGCCAGCGACTGGATCACAAACACATCTTTTTCGCGCACACTTTCGTTGAGCTTGACAAAGATATTCTCATTGCTAAACTTCACAATCGTCACATCACCGAGCGGAACCCCCAAACGCTCGCTAATCGCACGTGCAAGCATCGGGTTTCCATTACCGGCAAAGATCCGCATCTCGTCGAAGCGGCTTCCCATTCCTTCCTCCTTACCCTGTGAGGCGCAACTCAGACAACGCCCGAATCAATTGCAAACAGCGCCAGCACTTCGGCGCGGGACAAATGCCAACCAGACGGCAAACCGTTGGCAGCCGGAATGTCATCATACGCAATATGCAGTGCCCGCATCGCCGGTTGTTGCAAGATAATCGCCAGCACGCGCGCCAGCGAGAGCGTCAGCAAGCGCGGCACGCGAGCCAAACCGGTGCGTTGGGCGAAACTCACGGCAGCATCGGCGCTGAGAAACGCAAGCAATAGGCGAGGACGGGCAGACGGCGCCGGTGCTGGAGTATCAGAACTAGCAGCGGCGCCGGTAGCGCGGTAGACATACAGCGTCTGGGGCGAAGGCTGGCCATCGGCAATAAGCCGCTGGCGGAACGATGCTAACACCTGCGCTACGTGCGCCGGTTCACCGCCAGCCTGTCGCACGGCTGCGGCCAAGATTGCGAGATCAACTTGCGTTGCCGCCATACCCCCTCCATTGCGCGCATCCACCCATCGCCGCTGGCTGCGGATCGTATGCTGCAAGCGCTTCTGGTCTTTCTATCGCAATCGACCAAACTCCTCTAACATGGATGCTACGGTACCGGCGTTGGCCGGGGTTGTACCGTTTGCGGGCGCGGCTCGCCGAAGTAGAGCGCTGATCCCAACAAGCCCAACTGCACCACATACGGCGTCCCCGCCGCTTCGGGGTGCAACTCAAACCGGGCGCGCTCGAAATATTGCACACGGAAGGCCCGGCCATCAGGCTGCACCTCATCAAATTCGGCGCTAATTGGATAGCCGAACGATGTCAAGCCCCCATGTTCTTCCCAATATTGCAAAAACAGACCGCCGACGCCAAAGCCGGTTTCCGGGAAGTAGCGGAGATCAGGGCGTGACGTGAATGGTTCGGGGCGCAGAAAGGTACGTCCGGCAACATATTCCACCCCAACGAGCCCAATTTGAAATTCGTAGGGCGTGCCGCTCAGTTCCGGCCAATATTCAACCCGCGCGCGTTCAAACCACTGCACTTCACGACCATTGTGCAACAAAGCCGGGCTAATCGGCAAACCAAGCCGGCGCAAACCGCCGAGCTGTTCATACGCAGCGGCAAAGCGCGGCGCAATATCAACTTTGACGGCTGGAGCCGACGACTGGCCGCCGGCAACTGCGGCCACGGTGGGGGACTGCAAAATAAGCTCACGTGGCGTCACCCGATTTTGCGACGAGGCCGGCCAACGCATCCCGCCAATCCCGGCAATCACGAGCGCCAGCATAATCAAGAGCAACACCACGAGCAGCACAACCATCCCCACCCGCAGCCGGTTATTGCGCGCCGGTCGCTGGCGAATCGGACGAGTCTCAGCAGAGGCCGGCGGAACCGGTTGGCGACCCTGATCCGGGCCTGATGGCGTAGTTGGCGGTGGTTGGCTAGAAGGGGAAGAGACGGTTCCGCTCATTGGCCGCTCCTAGATATGAGCGATAATCTCACTTGCTACCACCTGCAGATCATCGGCAGTAGCAGTGCCGGGACGCCACAGCTTCACTGACCGATCACCATCCCACCGCGGAATAATATGGACATGGAAGTGAAACACCACTTGCCCGGCAGCAGCGCCGTTATTCTGAATAATATTAAAGCCATCGGGTTGCAACGCGGCGACAATGGCCCGTGCCACGCGCTGGGTCGTGAGCGCCGTAGCTGCGACCAGTTCGGGCGGCAGATCGAGCAAACCGGGTAATTCCGGCTTGGCAATGACCAGCGTATGGCCCCGCGCCGCCGGATTAATATCGAGAAAAGCGAGAGTCAGATCGTCTTCGTACAACTTAAACGCGGGCAGCTCACCACGCACAATTCGGGTAAACACCGACGTCATACGACCTCCGAAGTATCCAGCGCAGCCAGATCGTCTTCTGTTCCTGTGCGCCGGCCAAGCCATGCCAGCGCAATCACCCCGAGCAACACCCCAAACCAGAGCGTACAAAAGCGGATCACGATCGTCGCCGTGGTTGCCGCGCTGGCGCTCACCCCAACCAGCGCAATCAGCAAACCGACGCTACTCACTTCTGAAGCGCCTAACCCGCCGGGCAAAAACGAGACTAAGCCAAAGAGCGTGCTTGCCGCGAAGATAAACGTCGCCTGCAAAAGTAGCAACCACGACGGCTCGCTACCGACCCCCATGAGCACCACGAAGAAGGCCAGACACTCAAAACCCCAAGAAATCACGCTGATCAGCGTCGAGACAAGCAAAATGCGCCAGTGTAACAATTGCGCAGTCGTGGTATAGACCGTCTCGAGGCGCGGTGCAATACGTGCGCCAAACGGCAGACGCGCCACGAGCCGGATGACGGCGAATGCCAACTCTTGCCGTTGCACCACCACAATCCCGGCAATCGTCGCCACGACCAGCGCCACGAACAACGGGCGTGCCGGCGGGTAAAGGGTCAAACCCAATCCCATCAGCAACAACATGGCAATGCCGTCGGTCAAACGCTCGGCCAACACAATCGGCGCCGAACGGCTGATCGGCGCGCCATTGCGTTGGCGCAAGAGAAACGACTTCAGCACTTCACCCATCTTGCCCGGTGTGACCGACATCACTAATCCGGCGGTAAAAATGAGACCGCTCGTTGCATGGTCAATATTACGGTCAAGCCGCAGGTAGCGCAGATAATAGTCCCACTTGAGCCAGCGCAGCCAGTAATTGATGACGGTGCCAATCAGGATCAGCGGCAGCAACAGCCAGTCGAAGGTGCGCAAATCGTTGCCAACGGCGCGGAGATCGCTAAACAAGCTGATCACGATCACCACCGCCAAACCGATCACGAGCGAGGTGAGAATTGATTTGCGCAACCCGGCGCGCAGGGAGGTTGTCGGTTTGTGTTGTTTCATAACGGCTTCAATTATAGCATAGCAGCGCCGGGGGCATTTTGATGGCCGATCGTCTATGAAGGGTACTAGAATCCTATAGCGGTAGACAGAGCGATCAAGTACAATACCGGCAGGTATGGCATCTACCACACGAGGAAACTTCATGCCTGCCCGTTTCGCCCTCTATGGCCTGCTGATCCTCTTGATCAGCCTTGTGCCGGCGCCACCCGCACAGGCCGCACCTACCACTGATTGGATCGTCAAACTGGCCGACACCCAGCAAGCCGTTGCCCTCAGCCAACGGCTGCGCGTCCAAAGCCTGAAACTGATCGGCGATCACACCTATCTCGTTCGCCTACCGACCGGGATGCCGGCAACATTAGCCGGCGAACGCATCCGTGAGCTCGCTGGGATCATCTACGCCGTGCCTGATTACGAACGGGCCATTACCCGCACACCCAACGATCCCTTTATTCAGCAGCAATGGGCATTAGGCACGATCGGCGCTTACGACGCTTGGAATATCACGACCGGCGGGCCAATCATCATCGCAGTGATCGACACAGGGGTTGACGCCGGCCATCCTGATCTGAGCGGGAGGGTGCTGAGCGGGCTCAATACGATTACCGGCAGCACCAACACCAGCGACGATAATGGCCACGGCACCGCGGTGGCAGGTTTGATCGCCGCCGCCGGCGACAATGGTGCGGGTATTGCCGGTATCTGCTGGGGATGCCAGATTTTGCCGGTGAAGGCGTGTTTCAATAATGGCCGCTGCCGCGATTCGAGCGTGATTAGCGCGATTCGCTGGGCCACTGACAACGGCGCACGCATTATTAACCTGAGCTTGGGCGGGGCGATGAGTTCCCCCGCGTTGCAAGATGCCGTGCGTTACGCGACCGAACGCGGGGTGTTAATCATTGCCGCCAGCGGCAACGAGCGAGCCGAAGGCAATGCGCCCAACTATCCGGCGGCCTACCCTGAAACGATTGCGGTTGGCGCAACCGGGTACAGCGATGAAGTCACCGGTTTTTCCAATACTGGCGATTATCTCGATCTCGTTGCACCGGGCATCGATATTGCGACCACGCTGCCGGGCAATAGCTACGCGACCGCCACCGGCACCTCGTTCGCCAGCCCCTTTGTGGCGGGTGCAGCGGCGCTGGTGATGACGGTACGGCCCGATCTGAGCAGCAATGACGTGCGCTGTGTGTTGGCAATCTCCGCCGAAGATCGCGGCGCACCGGGTCGCGACGGTGAGTATGGCTATGGCCGGTTGAACGTTTTGAATGCGGTGCAAACGGCCACTACCTATGGCGGCTGCCCCTTGGGCACGCCGGCGCCAGTCGTGAACCCCGGCTTTGACCCCTTTACCCGGGTTGAACCACCGTCCGATGGCCGGCTATTCTTCCCCGAAACCGGCCATACTCTCGGCGGTGGCTTTCGCGCGTACTGGGAACAAAACGGCGGCCTACCGATCTTCGGCTTTCCAATCAGCGAGGAGTTTACCGAAATCGGCAGCGATGGCCGCCCGGTCACTGTGCAATACTTCGAGCGCCACCGCTTCGAGTGGCGGCCAGAAAATGTCCCGCCCTACAATGTCTTGCTCTCGCGGATGGGCGATGACTTGCTGCGCCGGCAAGGACGCGATTGGTACACCTTTGAACGCAGTGGGCCGGTCACCGGTTGTCTCTATTTCGCCGAGACGAATCAGGCGCTGTGCGAGCCATTCCTTAGCTACTGGCAACGCAACGGCCTCGAATTCGATGGCCGGCCCGGCAAGAGCTACGCCGAGAGTCTGGCCCTGTTTGGCTTGCCGCTCTCGCAGCCGCAGTTCGAAGAGACCCGGCCCGGCACAGTGGTGATTGTGCAGTGGTTTGAGCGGGCGCGCTTCGAGCTGCACCCAGATGGGAAGGTGTTGCTGGGTTTGCTCGGCAATGAGTTGGTAAGAAGGTAAGGAAAGAGTTACCCTTATCGGCGACGTTATGGAGTGCGGCAGTTTAACGGGCAGATTGTTGCCTTTGGTCATTTGACAGCACACCCTCACACGCAACATTGTGGAGTGCGGCAGTTTGACTGCCGCACTCCATATCCTCGTTGTGACTACAGTCATAACCTCTTCAGGACGCGCGACACTAGCCGAGAATACTCTGCCATTGCATACTCAAACAGGTAAGACTTCGCCGCGCGGGGGCCGAGCGGCGCTCTATCCTTGCACTCGGCGCGCAATGAGAGACCCAAGTGTCATTGCGAGGGAGTAGGGGCGGCCAGCACCGCTAGCTGCCGTCCGACCGCAGCAATCTCTCGCGGTAGCAAGGCGCCCGGCCCTAAAGGGCCGGGCTAGGGTTACGAAGCCCGCTGCGCGGGCTGAAGGCCCGCACCCCGTTCCCCTCTCCCACCTGACCTGACGGCAGGAGAGGGTGAGCTGCGAGGTGGGCAGGTACGGCACTGCGAGAGCGGCTTGCAGCAATGCCCTCCTCCTGCACTCGTGGGTTTAGAGGCGGACAGAATGTTTGGTCGAGCACAACCGTTGATTGCTGTACGATGCCATAAAGCCCCATGCTGCACTCCCCATCACCCCTCCCCCAGCGGGGGAGGGGCAGGGGGTGGGGGCAAACCAGCGCATCGCAACGCCTTCAACCCCATCTGCGCTTATACGCTCTGTCCGCCCTTGAACCCCAGCGGGGGAAGGTGGGAGAGGGATCAGTATTGCGAGGGCGGCGCGCCCTCTTGTCATTGCGAGGGAGTGGGGGCGGCCAGCACCGCTGGCTGCCACCCGACCGAAGCAATCCCTCGCGGTAGCAAGGCGCCCGGCCCTAAAGGGCCGGGCTAGGGTTACGAAGCCCGCTGCGCGGGCTGAAGGCCCGCACCCCGTTCCCCTCTCCCACCTGACCTGACGGCAGGAGAGGGTGAGCTGCGAGGTGGGCAGGTACGGCACTGCGAGAGCGGCTTGCAGCAATGCCCTCCTCCTGCACTCGTGGGTTTAGAGGCGGACAGAATGTTTGGTCGAGCACAACCGTTGATTGCTGTACGATGCCATAAAGCCCCATGCTGCACTCCCCATCACCCCTCCCCCAGCGGGGGAGGGGCAGGGGGTGGGGGCAAACCAGCGCATCGCAACGCCTTCAACCCCATCTGCGCTTATACGCTCTGTCCGCCCTTGAACCCCAGCGGGGGAAGGTGGGAGAGGGATCAGTATTGCGAGGGCGGCGCGCCCTCTTGTCATTGCGAGGGAGTGGCGGCGGCCAGTACCGCTGGCTGCCGCCCGACCGAAGCAATCTCCCGCGTCAGCGGAGGTCGTGCCTGAGTAGGTGCAAACCGTGCTCGCAGGAGATCGATTCGGATGAGGTAAAACCCTTTTATAGTCATCACAGGTGCCTTTATGACGACACTCCAACCAACCGAACACTTCTCGCCGCACGAAGAGCTGATCAACGTGATCACGCACGGCGCCGGAGCGGCGCTCAGTGCGCTGGCCGGCGCGATCTTGCTCGGCACGGTCTGGCAACGCGGCGACGGCTGGCAAATCGCCGGCGCGACGATCTTCTGCGTGACGCTGACCTTGCTCTACCTTGCTTCTACGCTCTACCACGCCAGCCGCGAACCGCGCCGGCGGGCAATCCTCGAAATCTTTGACCATAGCGCGATCTTTTTGCTGATTGCCGGCACCTACACCCCGTTCACGCTGGTGAGTTTGCGCGGCACGTTGGGGTGGACGCTCTTTGGCCTCGTTTGGGGGCTGGCGCTGGCCGGAGTGGTGATGAAGCTCTTTCTGACCGGACGGTTTCGCCTGCTCTCGACCCTGATCTACATTGCGCTCGGCTGGCTGGTGGTGATTGCCGCTGATCAGGTGTTCACCGCACTCAACCCATTAACCATCGGTTTGCTGGTTGCCGGCGGCGTGGCATATACTGCCGGAACTCCCTTCTACATGCTTTCGCAGCGCCGCTATATGCACAACATCTGGCACGGCTTTGTGTTGCTGGGCAGCGTGTTGCACTTTGGCGCGGTGGTTTCGGTGGTGTTGTAAGCAACAAGTGCGGCAGTGGCACTGCCGCACTCCATAACAGAATAGCGTCTACCGCACCACACACAGATTGCGCCCACTTCGTTTAGCTTCATACAACGCCTGATCCGCCCGATCGATCAGATCGCAGACACTCAACATATCATCAGTGAGGCTTGCCCCACCCACACTGATCGTCACCGGACGGAGCGGCCATGCCGCTTGTTGCACCAGCCGGCGCAGCCGCTCGGCCAATACATACGCGCCGTCGCTGCCGGTGGCGGGCAAAATCACGGCAAACTCCTCGCCGCCATAGCGGGCAATAAAGTCGTGCTTGCGGCTGCCTTCGTTCAACGCCTGCGCCACGATACGCAACGTCTCATCGCCGGCGACGTGACCAAACGTGTCATTAAACTCTTTGAAATAGTCAACATCAATCAACAACAACGATAACGGCGCTTGATAGCGGCGGGCGCGATCGAACTCCTCGTTCAAGCGCAGATCAAACCCACGCCGGTTCAGCAACCCGGTCAGCGGATCGGTCAACACCTGCTGCTGCACCTCGGCCAGCCGGGTTTCGAGGCTGTGCAAATAGGCTTGAAGCGAATGGCGTTCTTGCTCGTGGGCCAACAACCGTTGTTCGAGTTGCAACAGATCACGGCGCAATTCGAGATGATGCACAACATGCCGTGATAGCACCCGCAGCATCTCAACCTGTTCGGGTAACAATTGGTGGGGTTGCAGATCAACCACGCATACGGTGCCTAGTGCATAGCCATTTGCTGTCACGAGCGGCGCGCCGGCATAAAAGCGAATATAGGGATCGCCGCGCACAAACGGGTTATTGGCAAAACGGGGATCGCAGGTCGCGTCTTGTACCACAAACACATCATCAGGGTAATTGATCGTATATGAACAGAAAGCCAGTTTACGATCCACCTCGTTATCGGCGAAACCCAGCCGCGCCTTCGACCACTGCCGGTCACGGTCGATCAAATTGACCAGCGCCATCGGGGTCTGGCAAATATAAGCCGCCAGCCGGACAACATCCTCGTACACCTGTTCGGGCAAGGTGTCGAGGATATGGTAGCTCTCCAGCTCGCGCAGCCGCTCCTCCTCGTTGGGAGGGATGGGAGGCAGGGGCAGGTCTGGATTGTCAGACGGTTCGGCAGCCATGAGATTACTGGTGACCAGCACATCAATCGTACTAATAATATAGTATATAACTATACCACAAGAAACCATCTCGGCTACAACGAGGTGTCAGGATATTTACGGTGGACTAGCCGCAAAGAGCTACAAAAGGCACAACCTGTACCTCATTTCTGCGTCTGCGGAGGATGATCTACGGCGAACAAGCGACGTTAGTGCGCGGATCGCTCATTTCTGCGTCTGCGGAGGATGATCACTATCTCAAAACCCTCTGCGTCCTCTGCAGAGCCGGACAACCGTCCGGCGCTCCTGCGCCTCGGCCCGCGCTGCGCCTTTGTCGTCGGCCCTCACCCCCCAACCCCCTCTCCCACCTCACGGCGGGAGAGGGGGAGCTGCATTGTCTACGAACGAGGCATCGCTTGAGCGGAACACAGCAGCGCCCCTCTCCCGCGTCGCGGGAGAGGGGCAGGGGGTGAGGGTCTGTTTACCGCCAGCACTCGCAGCACGTTCCTCCTTCGACGGAAAGGTTCCGCTCGCGTACTCGCGGGGGATTGCTTCGCCGCCTCCGGCGGCTCGCAATGACAACTGGGGTGCGACGCTGCCAATCTTTTGTCATTGCGAGGGCGCGTAGCGCCCGAAGCAATCTCCTGCTTCGGCGGAACAGGCTACTTGAAAGGTGTCGCTTCCCCTCCCCCAGCGGGGGAGGGGCCGAGGGTGGGGGCACGGCGCCGAATAGCCACAAAGAGACGCAAAAGGCGCAAAAATTGTACGTTTTTGTGCATTTTGTGTCTTTTCGTGGCTATTCATCCCACACAGTGCCCCGCTCCTCGTCATCCCTAACCTATGCTATAATCACCGCCACAACTGAAGCGCGTTGAAGTGTAGAGGGGCAACAATGCGGTTGCTGATGCGAATTGCCGGCTGGGTGTTGGTATTAGTGCTGTTAGTAGCGGTGGTTGGCGGCGGGGGCGGCTATCTCTGGCTGCGGCGGTCGTTGCCACAAACCAGCGGCGAGATTCAGGTGCGTGGGATCAGCGGGCCGGTGACGATTGTGCGCGATCGCGACGGCGTGGCCCACATCACCGGCGCTACCGAGAATGATGCTGCCTTTGGCTTGGGGTTTGTCCATGCCCAAGAACGGCTCTGGCAGATGGAAGTGCAGCGCCGGATCGGCCATGCCCGCCTGTCTGAGGTGTTTGGCGAGACGACACTGCGTACCGATAAGTTTCTCCGCACGCTCGGCGTGGCCCGTGCCGCCCGCAGTGCGCTGGCGAAGCTCGACGGCGAGACGCTGGCGATGTTGGAAGCCTATGCCGCTGGCGTCAATGCGTTTCTCGCCACCAATCCGGCGCTGCCACCCGAATTTCTGATCCTCGGCGTGCAACCCGAACCGTGGCAACCGATCGATTCGTTGGTGTGGGCCAAAATGATGGCATGGGATCTCGGCGGCAACTGGAGCGATGAGGTCATGCGCGCCTTGCTGATCGCGAAAGTCGGCCCCGAAGATGCCAACTTTCTGATGCAGACCTATACCACCGACGGGCCGCTGATCTTGCCCGAAGGCATGCCGGAGCTCACAACGATTGGCCACGCCGGCCCGCCGATCCAACCCGCCACCGCCCAAGCGATGCTCGACCTGTGGGAGACGATCCACCAGACGACCGGTCTCGGCGATCTGCTCTCTGGCTCGAACAATTGGGTGATCGGCGGTTCGCGCACGGCTAGCGGCAAGCCGCTGCTGGTCAACGATCCCCACCTCGGCAATCGCATCCCCTCGATCTGGTATCTGGCCCACATGCAGGGTGGCCGGATCAACGCGATCGGCGCGACCTTCCCCGGCTTGCCGGCGATTGTGATTGGCCACAACGAACGGATCGCGTGGGGTGTGACCAATACCGGCCCGGATGTGCAGGATTTGTATATCGAACGGATCGACGCCCAAAATTATGTCGAGTATAATGGCCAGCGCGAACCGGTCACGCTGATCAACGAAGTGATTCAAGTCAAAGGCGCTGACCCGATCACGCTCACGGTACGCATCACGCGCCACGGCCCGATCATCAGCGATGTCCAGAGCGATCTGCCCGACACGCTCGCCTTTCGGTGGACGGCGCTCGACGATGATGATCTGACCATGCGCGCGTTCCTCAACCTTAACCGCGCGCAGAACTGGGAGGAGTTTGTCGCCGCGTTGCGCGATTACAAGACGCCGATGCAGAATTTCGTGTATGCCGATATTGACGGGAATATCGGCTATTACGCGCCGGGTGCGGTGCCGATCCGGCGTAACGGTGACGGCAGAACGCCGGCGCCGGGGTGGACGGACGAATACGAATGGATTGGCTACATTCCGTTCGAGGAGTTGCCGCATATCTACAACCCGCCGAAAGATTATGTCGCTACTGCCAACAACCGGGTGGTTGGCGACGACTACCCCTACCTGCTCGGCACATCGTGGGCCGCCCCATTCCGCGCCCAACGCATCATCGAGCTGATCGAGCAGGGTAACCGGCTGACGGTGGATGATATGCGGGCGATGTTGGGGGATGTCGTTTCAGCGCAGGCCCGCGAGCTGTTGCCGGTCTTTCGCAACGTGACCCCTGCCGGCGACCGCGAAGCCGCCGCGCTTGAGCTGTTGCGCAGTTGGGATGGCGCGATGCGCGGTGACAGCGCCGCCGCCGCCGTCTATCAAGGCTACTACTACGCCGCCCTCGAAGCGATCTTCGCCGACGAGCTGCGCGACGTTTTTACCACCACTTACCGCAACCGGCGCGACTTCCCGGCGCTGGCGCTACGGGCAGTGTTGCTCGATGGCCAGCGCGAATGGTGCGACGATGTGACAACGATTGGGGTGCAGGAGGATTGTCCCGCGACGTTAGCCAAGGCGCTGAGCAACGGCCTGACCGCGATGGCGGCGGCGCAAGGCGAGAGCGATCCAGCGCGCTGGCGCTGGGATCGCGTCCACCAAGCGGTCTTCCCGCACAACCCGTTCAGCCAAGTGGGGGCCTTGCGCGGATTGTTTGAGCGGCGCATCCCCAACGGCGGCGACACCTTCACCGTCAACGTCGCGCCGGTGCGCATTACCGAGCCATACTTGCAATACAATGCACCCTCGTACCGCCAGATCATCGATCTGAGCGACCTCACCAACTCGCGCTTTATGCACACCACCGGCCAATCAGGCAACGTGCTCAGCAGCCGCTACAGCGACTTCCTTGAGCGGTGGCAGCGAGTCGAAGACATCCCGATGCGCTTTGGCGGCACGATCGAGGGCGAAACTTTGGTCTTGCGTCCGGCGCCGTAACCGCCGGGTCACGGCCTTGACAACACCACGACCAACGTTGGACGATTCTGCTCGTTCCAATCGCCGGTGCGGCTGGTAACAAAAAATTTGCCGCTGTGGTAGGCGCTATCCGCCGAATAGATCGCCAACCGCAGCGGCTGGCCATTGGCATACGCTTGCACTACGCCGCGCGTGACGTCAATTTCGCACTTCGGGAGATTGTTCCAATCGGGTTGGTCGAACATCACCCCAATCCAACAACTGCCGCCGTTCTCGCGCGCGAGTGGCGCATTATTCCACGTTAGGGCATTAGGGTTCCAATCCTCACCCACCACCATTGCTTGGATCAGTGACGGCTTGGCGTCTTGGGGTTGCGCATTCCCCATCTGGCTCAGAATCAGCTTCGCCGAAACCACTGTGCGCCCGGCGGGCAAGCTGTTCAGCGGGAAGGTGAGATAATACTTGGCAAAACACGGCCAGTCGGAAATATCAGCCTGATTTTGGATATTAACATCAGCTTTATCCGCCGGCTGCGACCAATTGCCCCAGCGATCCCAGAAATTGCCGTCAGCATTGCACATATTGTCTTCCGGATCATCCGGATCATCCGGATCATCCGTACTACTCTGCCCGCCAACGCCGGCATCGGCCACTGTCACGCCATTCAAGCCGTGGCGGAGAAGGTACTCTTGCGTGGCGCTGACCGGCGGCGGGGTGTAGACCGGTAAGCCAAAACGGAGACCGCCCCACGTGCGGGGTTGATTTGGGTTGAGGTTCGGCGGCCAGACCTGATCGGCGATCGGCGTGCCGGCAGCGTTATCGCGGTCATGCACGATCACCCCCAACCGCCACTGCGTACCATCGGCGGGCCGGCCAGCGAGACCAAGGCTGGTAAAGGGAATGCGGAAGGTCATTGCCCAACCGCGATCCTCATCGTTATCGTTATTGAGTGAGTCGCCGCGCCAGCCGGGGATGGTGCTGAACGCGACAGTAGCCGCCGCCCAACTGCCGCCGCTGGCGCGCTGGCTCAACTGATAGCGCGCATCCGGCTCAGGCGGGCCGCGAAACTGGGCCACCAGCCGGTAACTGGTTGCCCCAAGCTGGGAGCCGCCGCCGGTGTCGATGAAGACGGTCGCCGCATCCCACGCGGTCAGATCGGCGGCAGCAGGAGTGGTATCGTACCAAAGTTGCCGGTCAAAAACCGCGAGATAGAGGTAGAGCGCCTCGTTGTTATAGCCAATCCGCACATCGGTATAGTTGCTGGTGTAACTGACTTGGCCAAACCAGAAGATCGCCATCTCATCGAACCGGTCATTGGTAACGTTGGCCACCGGAAAGTAGGGCGCATTGATCCAATACTGGGGTTCGCCGGATGGCGCGAAGACGGCGGGCAACCATTGGCGGAAGGGTGGATTGTTAGCGGTGGTGATAGCGAGGGGAAGGAGGAAGGCGAGGACGATGAGGGAGACCAGACCGAAGCGCAAGGAGCGATAAACCAAGGGGCACCTCCTAATATAGAAGCCTAGTGCGAGGGCAATACTACCTCTCACACCCCCCGCCCAATGTGCATGTTGGACGCAGTGTTCCATTCACACAGTCTCTATGGTAGCACATTGCACTATCAAGCATCACCACTCGTAATAAAGCAGGTCTTAAGTATTGCCATCCCTCTGCAGTCACACACCACAAACACCTCGCGCATCACCACGCGGCATATTCTGTAGTTGAGACGATATACACGGTTTTATAACTATAAACTTGACAAACTAACAAAATTAGTATAATCTAACTCTAGTTCTTAACCTCGTTGATCGACAAGGCAGTCACCAGCCTGCCCGCCGATTAGCAACTATCGCACCTGTGTATCTGGTGAACATATACCGTTTAAGCCATGCCTGCTACAGAGGAACCTCGCCTTGCAGCCCTCATCTTATCGCAGCCATCTGAGATTGAGCTTTCTCTCCGATAGCGATCAAGCCTTGATCTGGACCGGCTTTACCGTCTTTCAGTCCAATGTGGTTAGGCTATCACCCAGCCAACTCGTCATCGCAGGTTTGGTATCAGAGAGATCCACCATATTTAATGTACAAGACGCCCGCCGGCATCATTGCCGATCTGATAAGCTGGCGACTTTTGATCATTCTCTGTTTTACCCTCACTGCGCCGACCCACCTACTACAAGGCACCATTCCGGTTACAAGGACGGTTAGCAAAGCATGTGATCCAGCCGTATCTCGTATCACCGGCGCTTCTCACATTCTGCGATAACGGCGAAAAGGTTTGGTTATGAGTGCATTGACTATCCAATCAGCCAATAGTGCCACCCGCTTCATTCGCTCGCGGCCAATGCTGTTGCTTGGCCTGTCGCTCTGCGCCGGACTGCTCGGCCTCGCACTGATGAGCAGCATTGCTTTTGGCGCAGCCGACATTGCCTTCTCCGATGTGTGGACTGCACTCGTCGCTTTCAATCCTGAAAGCACCGAGCACCTGATCATCCGTACCTTACGCCTCCCCCGTGCTGCAGTTGCAGGGCTTGTCGGCGCAGCCCTAGCCGTTGCCGGCGCGCTGATGCAAGGACTAACCCGCAACCCGCTGGCCGATCCCGGCATTCTCGGCATCGAAACCGGGGCCGCGCTTGGCGTCGTCGCTGCGGTCTATTTTCTTAAGATTGGCTCGCTCTACCTTTATGCCCTGTTCGCCTTTGCCGGCGCAACATTAACAGCCATTGCCGTGTATACGCTCGGATCAATCGGGCGGGGCGGCCCTACCCCACTAAAGCTTACTATTGCTGGAGCCGCCTTCACGGCACTCCTCTCTTCGCTAACTACTGGCATTCTCATTTTTAACCAACGCACGCTAGACGAGGTACGCTTTTGGCTTGCCGGCAGCGTAGCTGGACGCGATCTAAACTTGCTCATCCAAGCTGCTCCCTATCTACTTACCGGACTAGTGCTAGCACTAGCATTAGGACGGCAGATTACCACTATTTCCCTTGGCGACGACGTGGCAAAAGGGCTGGGCCAACGCACTGGCTGGGTCAAAGGACTAACTGCCATTGCAACAGTACTGCTCGCAGGCGGGGCAGTGGCAGTAGGGGGTCCGATCGGTTTTGTCGGGCTCGTGATCCCTCACGCAGTGCGCTTCCTTGTTGGCGTAGATTACCGCTGGATTTTGCCATACGCAGCGCTGATCGGCGCAAGTTTTCTCGTATTTTCGGATGTAGCGGCGCGACTAGTGCTCCGCCCCACCGAGCTACCGGTAGGAGTCATGACTGCCCTGATCGGCGGGCCATTCTTTGTCTACCTTGTGCGTTGGCGGGTCAAACGATGAGCACAGGATGGTAGAGAAACGATGAGCAATGCAATCATCCACCCGCTTGAACAAACCTTAATTCGTGTGCGGCAGCTTAGCCCTTATCTGAAACCGCAGCTTGGCATACCAAGCGGCACTGAGTGGCGCACTGTCGCCGATCTTGCGCCCGGCTCAGCCCAATTAGAGACGCTTATCACCGCAACTGAAGCATACCTGAACACGCGAGCGCCGGCGATTGTGGCCAGCGCCATTCTCCAAAATTATCAGTGGCCTCTCATAACCACAGCAATGGCGTATTTTCTCATCGACCGGCGGGTGCCAGACATCAGCGCGGCGAACACGCTGACCGGTTATGACAACGAGCGTAAAGCTAGCCGATTGGCACTGCTCAGTAGCCGATTTGCCACCCTTCCTACTGATCTGGCCGCCAACCATCCCGATGCAACAGTATTGCCAGATACAACAGCATTGCGCTCAGCACTTCGCTCACACATCGAAGCGCACCTCGGCATGCTGATCAATCATCTCTGCATCAGGCTCGGATGCAAACCGCGCGGCTTATGGTTGAATGTTGCCGACTGCTGTGCTGGCACGCTCGTCTGGCTAATGCAGGCGCACAATCCATCGATCACCCTGAGCCAGATCGAGGCTGAGATCACGGCCTTGCTCCGCGAACGCAGCTCACCACTCAATAGCCGCCAAATTGGCTTAATCCAACTCCGTTATGGCGGACATTGTCGCATAGTTCACGACCGCGCCACCTGCTGCTACTGGTACAAAACCGATGGTGGAGATTACTGCGCTACCTGCCCACACCGCACATCGGCAGATCGACGCCAGCAATTGCTTGCCCATATCGTGCATGATGCACAGGCGCAAGCGACTGTTGAGGAGGTTTTAGTATGACGGTCGAGACATCACGCCGCCGGCAGCGCATTCAATGGCTAACGGTGCGCACTCGCAGCTTCTCCTTCCGCATCGACCGCCGGACGCCACCAGTGCTAACACTAGCGTTGCTGGCCATGCTTACAGCTATGACTATTAATATTGGCGTAGGAGAATACCCAATACCCCCGCTCGATGTAGTACGAACTGTCCTACACTTGCCGGTAGACAACAACGATTACTCGTTCATTGTCAATACGCTACGACTGCCTCGCATGCTCGTTGCCGCGCTGGTTGGCGCCGCGCTCGGCATAGCTGGCACAATTATGCAAGGATTGACCCGCAACCCATTAGCTGATCCCAGCATCCTTGGCATCAGCGCCGGGGCGGGATTAGTTGCCGTAACCTTGATTGTCATCGTGCGCGAGGTTCCCGCTAGCATTATTCCAGTGGCAGCCTTTAGCGGCGCCGTGACCGTAGCGGCTTTGATCTATCTGCTGGCATGGCGTGGCAGCGACTCGCCTATTCGGCTGATTCTGGTTGGAATCGGCCTTGGCGCCATTTGTGGTGCAGCCACCACCATTATGATCACCTTCGGCGATATCTACGATGTGCAGCGGGCTATGATCTGGCTGACCGGCAGCGTCTATGGCCGATCGTGGCATGAGTTCTGGGCATTCCTGCCTTGGATAGTCTTCTTTATCCCCTTAGCGCTCTTGCTTGCCCGCGATCTTAATGCCCTCAACTTGGGCGAAGACGTAGCGCGCGGGATTGGCATCCCGGTTGTATGGCGACGCGGCTTGCTCCTGCTAACGGCTGTCGCCTTGGCGGCGGCCACCGTAGCTGTTGCCGGCACAATTGGCTTTGTTGGATTAATGGCGCCGCACATAAGCCGGCGACTAGTCGGACCTGATCATAGCGGGTTGCTGCCAACCGCTGGCGTGATTGGCGCATTGATTGTCGTTGTGGCTGATCTCGTGGGTCGCACTATCTTTGCGCCGATCGAATTACCCGTAGGACTCATTACTGCCGTCGTTGGCGCACCATTCTTCATCAGTTTACTGTGGCGGCAACGCCATCGCTGAGCTCAACACAACGTAGGTTCAGGTCGTTTCATTACAGATTGAGGAGAAACTCTCGTGTTCCAACGTCTCACCATCACCCTCATTACGATCGCTGTACTTGTCGCCTGCGGTGGTCAACCAACAACCCAACCGGCAACTATACCGGATACCGTTTCACCGCTGGTAGCTTCGACCGGCAATTGTTCTGCGGCACAACGGCTGTTTGAGCATGAATTGTTGGAGGGCGATCCCGTCTGCATTCCCAGCGATCCGCAGCGGATCATCGCCCTTGACATGGCTTCAGTCGAAATGACGCTCTTGGCCGGCAAAACCTTGCTCGCCACCAGTGGGTGGATCCTCAGCGAGTTGCCATTACTACACCCGCCATTCGCCAAACTACTCGCTGCAGTCGAAGATGTCGGCTACCCTGCTAACTTAGAAAAGGTGGCCCTCCTCAAACCCGATCTCATCCTCGCCGTAGGCGGTACAACAGCGGGAGACTCGATCGACGCCGATCAGGCCCGCCAGATTGCGCCACTGGTTTTTGCCGATCCGGTGATCTACAACGACTGGAAACTGGGCATGCGTCTATGGGCCGATGTCCTAGGCATGTCCGACTGGTACGACGCAATGGCGGCAAATTACCAAACTCGCATCGGTGAGCTGCGGGCAGCCCTTGGTACGACCATCGATCGCGAGATTTCGGTGCTCTCGGTAAGCAGTTATGGCATCTCGCTCTGGATGCCGGACACACCACCCGGCGCAATCCTTTCCGATGTGGGTTTAGAACGACCAGAAGCGCAAAATCTGATCGGTGAGGCGGCTACGGCCCGCTATCGAACGAGCCAGTATATACCAATCTCGACCGAGCGGCTCGATCTGGCAGATGGCGATGCCATCTTCTATTTCACCTACGCCTCACGTGACCCAGAGATAGCCAGTAAGGAGCGCAATGCCATAACCATGCTCGAGCAGCAGCCGGTCTGGCAGAGTCTTAAAGCAGTGAGGGCTGGTCAGGCCTTCTTAGTGCCCGAATACTGGTGGCGTTCACAAACCTATCTGCTCGCAAACAAAGTGCTTGATGATTTGTTCTTACATCTTGCCAATACCAAGGCGAGCACGCCAGTGATTGAAACAGTACCGTAAACACTTGCCCCATCGTCATTGACGCTCGAATGCAAGGAGACTCATCATGCTGCGACGAACCATTCTTATCATTGTTCTTCTCAGTCTCTTAGCGGCATGCAGTGGACGACCCACAGCCGTACAACCAACCGCGACACCGGCGCCGATTCCAACTACTGCGCCAGCTACAGCGACGAATGTTTTTCCGGTAACGATTGCGCACAAATATGGCAGCACCACCATTCCTAGCGAACCGCAGCGGGTAATTGCACTCGGTTACACCGATCAAGACCCTATTATAGCTCTTGGGGTGCAACCGGTGGCTGTACGCTACTTCTTCGGCGATCCACAACAAGCATACTGGCCATGGGCTGCCGGCCGGCAGAGCGGCACAGCCCCAACTGTCTTGAATATGCCCTTTGGCGAGTTGAACATCGAGGCAATTGCCGCTTTGAAACCCGATTTAATCGTTGCCGTCTCAGCGGGCATTACTGCGGAAGAGTATGCAACGCTTAGCCGGATTGCCCCAACGCTGGCCCAATCTGATGCATACGTCAATTTCGGCGTGCCTTGGCAAGAGCAGACGAAAGTGATTGGCCAAGCACTCGGACGCGCCGCTGAAGCCGAAGCGCTCGTTGCAGCCACCGAGGCTCGGTTTGCCGAGATTCGCCAACAGCACCCGGAATTTGCCGGCGCAACAGCGGCTATTGCCGCACCGGCTCCTAATGGCCAATTCTTCTTCTCTGGACCGCAGCACGAACGTCAACGAGTGCTCACATCGCTCGGTTTTGTGTTGCCTGCGGAATTGGTGGCAATCGCCGGCGACTCATTTTACGGCACTGTCAGTAGCGAACGGCTTGATCTGCTCGATACTGATGTCTTGCTGTGGCTCACGACACCTGATCAGCGCAGCCAGATCGAAGCCAACCCGCTCTACCAACAGCTTCGAGCGGTGAAAGAAGGGCGTGTGATCTGGCTAGACGCCTCTGGCGAAGGCAATCTGATAGGACCGGCGCTTGTGTACAGCAGCGTCCTCAGCTTGCCGATCATCTTTAACGAACTAGTGCCACAATTAGCGGCTGCTATTGACGGCGATCCGGCAACCAACGTTACCGGCAGCACAGCCGGACAAGGAACAGACGCAACGATCACGGTCGCCGATGCACGTGGCACAACGGTGACCGTGCCTCGGAACCCGCAACGCATCGTTGCTTTAAGCGAACTTGATCTCGACAGCGCACTCGCATTAGGAATAACACCGGTTGGCGCTGTCAACGGCCGGGGTCAAGCCGGATTACCGCAATATTTGGGATCCCACATCAATGGCATCGTATCGGTAGGAACCCTCGCCGAACCCTCGCTAGAGGCTATTGTTGCTCTCGAACCAGACCTGATTTTAGCGGGATCAATGATTCCTCAGATCGAGACCTTGCTGCCGCAGCTTAGCGCAATTGCCCCAGTCGTGGCAACGTACAACGCCAGCGATGATTGGAAGACGGCGTTTACCAATATCGCTCGCATCCTCAATCGAACTGCAGAAGCAGAGGCATTTCTCGCCAATTACAACCAACGGGTCGCCGCAGTAAAGACGCTCGTACCTGCCGAGGCCGCAGAGGCTAATATTATTCGCTGGATGCCACAAGGACCGGTGGTAATGATGCCCACTACGTTTGCTAGTCGAGTGCTGGCAGACATAGGCTTCAGCCGGCCAGCAGCAATTGGTCGACTGGCTGGCTCACACGGCGCACACAGCGATCCGCTGAGTCTTGAGCAACTAGAACTCCTCGATAGTGGTTGGTGGTTTATCGGCGTACTCAATCCTGATGGAGCGACCGCGCTCAAGACAGCGCGAGAGAACTCTCTCTTCCAACGACTAGATGTTGTTAAGGAAGGGCGAGTGGTTGAAGTCGATGGTACAGTTTGGACGAGCATCGGCGGGCCATTGGCGGCGCTCAGAGTACTCAATGATGTCGAAGAGGCGTTGAAATGAGCGATGAGCACAACTTACCAGCAACATTTGTCAGCGGAGTGATAGCGCACATCAATCATAATCACCGGCAAGAGCTGCTCGATCTAGCCCATGGGTTAGCAAACCAGCGATGGGCTGAGGAGGCAGACCTGCTGAGTGTTGATCGTCATGGCATTGCGCTTACTCTGCGTGCTGAAGGGCGAGTAGCGTTGGTACGCTTCACCTTTGATAGGCCCATTGAGAAACCAAACCAATTTCGCCCTGCCCTGATTGCGCTCATCGAGCAAGCACGGATCAACCTCAAGAACAGCAACGAAACAGGCGGCTCTTAACAAAGATGGTGAATAGCGTCTTGCGCCAAACTTCCTTTCTAACCCTCCCCCGGTGGGTTCAAGGGCGGACAGAACGTATGAGCATAGATGCGATTGATGGCTTTGCGATGCGCTGGTTCACCCTCACCCCCAGCCCCTCTCCCGTGTTACGGGAGAGGGGAGCGCAACGCCAAGCGTTGCGGCATCGAACAGCGATCAATCAATGGTTGTACTCGACCAAATATTCTGTCCGCCCTCAACCCCGGTGGGGGAGGGTTGCGGCTTCTTCTGCATAACATGAGAGACTGGAAGCTAGCCGATCCCCAACGAGCTGTTGCCAAACATGGACTCCCAAGTTCTTTTCTGGGCACAAAAGCGACCACATCGGAAAATGTATGTTACAGACTATTCACGTGAGCGCACAAGCACTGAATGATGACCAGAGATCAACTATCCAGCCAACAACATTGCAAGAAAAACTTCGGTGACACAAGCCAACTACCGCTCTTCCACGTAGATGATTTTACTACCCTGCGGCTCAAATTGCATGGGCACGTGGCGCAATTCGGGTAACGCAGCCCGAATGGCGTCATGCCGCTCTTCGGGTGCATAGACCAGCAAAAACCCGCCCCCACCCGCACCGAGGATCTTGCCGCCGATCGCACCGGCAGCCCGCGCCCGCTCGTACCAATCATCAATCTGCGGCGTCGAAATACCGCTCGCCAACTCGCGCTTGCGCATCCAACCCTCGTGCAAAATCTCGCCGAACGCATCGAGGTCATCGTGGTGCAGGGCAAGGCGCAGATCACGCGCCAACTCCACCATGCGGCGCAAATGCCGGCGACGCGATTCATCACGCTCGGTATTCTCGCGCTGCTCGCGCAACACATCGCTCGTCTTGCGGGTGGCGCCGGTGTACAGCATCATTAACCGCTGCTGCAAGCGTTGCTTTGTTTCAGCGCGGCAGATAATCGGATCCACAAACACCGTCTCATCAGGGTTAAACTGAATAAACTGCAATCCGCCGTAGGCGGCGATATATTGATCTTGCTTCCCGATCGGCGCGCCACAACGATCAATCTCAATAATGCACGCCTCGCGGGCCAACCGTTCGGCGCCGGCAAACCGGCCAATAAAGGCATAGAGTGCATTCAACAGACCAACCGTATACGTGCTTGATGAACCAAGACCGGTACCCTGTGAGGGAATATCGGAGATCGAGGTAATCTCGATCGAATGCCGCCGCCCCACCAGACGCAACGCTTCCCGGATCAGTTGATGTTTGAGGTCATCAACCTGATCGACAATCTCGGTCACTGAATAGCTCGCCCGAATCTGATGGTCAAACTTCTCGTTGACGGTGATATAGATATACTTGTTGATCGCCGTACTCACCACCGCCCCCGGTTCATGGCGGTAGAAAGCCGGCAGATCGCTACCGCCACCGGCAAAACTGATCCGCAACGGCGTGCGCGAGATGATCATGGCATTGCCCCTTGTCGTTCAGATCGAACCATTCTCTGCATCACATTGAAGCTACGAACACCGCATCGCAGAGCTTGATCTACGGATGGCAAACGAATAACGAATAACGAATAACGAATGACCACGGCATGATCTGCCCATCCACACTGCCATCAGTATAATCTGAGCGTACTGCAAGCGAATGACAAAAACTTCACTCATCAGCGCCCACGAGATAGCAATTTATTTACGTCGCGCGATCACTGGCGACGGAAGGCATGGCAGAGACCTAGCGTGGCAATGGTCATTGCGCCACGGCGCAAGGCATCACATACCCATCAGCAAGAATGCCTGCCTGATCTGATGGCAGGGCGGTAGCACGAGCGGATGCTTCCCTGCTCGATAGCCTACAGCCCCACGATGAATTGCAGGCATAGCACCTTGATCTGACCAGCCGCCAAAGCCACGCCATTGCCGGACGAACTCTACAGCCGAGATACTGTGATGTAGTTGCAATGGATAAAATTAACAAGAATACTTCCTTGAAAACAAATAATTTTTACATGTTTCTATGTTGATATTTTAATCAACGCTTGTTTCTTTTTCATTCAAAAATCATCTTTCGTGATTATTATCACAATAACAAAACCACCAACCTCTCGCGCAACCTCCCTCCACCGTGCCACTAGATCACTCTGTCTGCTCAACCATAGGAGTGGTGTATGGCCGCACCCCCTTTTCTATCGGTCGTTATCCCCGCCTACAACGAAATCCGCCGCTTGCCAACCACCTTAGCAGCCATCAGCGCCTACCTCGCCCGGCAATCCTTCCCCGCTGAAATCCTCGTCGTTGACGATGGTAGCACCGATGGCACTGCCGGCCTCGCCGCAAGCTATGCCGGCGTCCACGTCCTTCGCTGCGAGCACCGCGGCAAGGGGTTTGCCGTGCGCGCCGGCGCACTCGCTGCCCGCGGCGAGTACGTGCTGCTGTGCGACGCCGATTTGGCTACGCCGATCGAGGAGTGGGAAAAACTATGGCCATATTTCAGCGCCGGATTCGATGTGGTGATCGGGTCGCGGGAAGGGATCGGCGCGCAGCGGTACGATGAGCCATTCCACCGCCATCTGATGGGACGCATTTTTAATCTGCTGGTGCAGATGATCGCCCTGCCGGGAATCAATGACACTCAATGCGGGTTTAAAGCGTTGCGACTATCAGTAGCTCACGATCTCTTCCGGCGCGTGCGGATATACGGTGATGATGCGCCGATGGTACAGGGAGCCGCCGTCACCGCCTACGATGTCGAACTCCTCTTTCTGGCACGCCAGCGCGGGTATCGCATCGCTGAAGTGCCGGTCTTGTGGCATTACGGTACCGAAACCAAGGTTGATCCGGTGCGCGACTCATGGCGCAACCTGCGTGACGTGCTGCGGGTCCGGTTCAACGCTTGGCGTGGCGCCTATCAGGATTCACCGCTGCAACCGGCAGACTCAAGCCTCAGCACTGAGAGAGGCCGGACGCTATGAGCACCTTACCTTTAGATCATCTGTTGGATACCGGCAAGCGCCAAATGTCACTCTTGCCATGGCACTGGTTCTGGGGTGGGTTGCTAAGTGGTCTCGTGCTGTACCTGCCGTTCGGTTCCATCCAGCACGACTTGAACGGCGTCGCCGAAGCGATGGCGATCGCACGCGGCGGCAACGATATCTTCCGCCCGAATCACATGCTCTACGGTATCATCGGGCGATTCGCTTATACAACGGCGCAAACGCTGGGTTATGCCGGGCCGGTTGATCCGATCCTCAAGTTCATCACCGCCCTAGCGGGCGCGACGACCATTGGCCTTGCCAGCCTTGCCTTGCGGCGGTTATCGGCGACGCCAAGCGGCGCTCTGTTAGGGATCGCATTGCTCGCCCTCTCTTGGGCGCAGTGGAGTTTTAGCACCGACATCTACTACATTCCATTGGCAGCAGCGTTTAGCGCAGGCGCTTTCGCCAGCAGCTTGTATCCGCCCCGCATTGCCACCAGTCTGCTCACCGGTCTCTGCTGTGCGCTCGCCATTCTCACGTGGCAAGCATGCGTGTTCCTCGTGCCAATGATCGCCATCAGCCCGTTGGTAAACCACCGCCAGCAACCGTTCCGCGACCGGCTCAGCGCGGTTGCAGCCATCGCCGGCGCATGCGGCCTTATCCTCAGCTTATGCTACTTGTCAGTTGCGTTTTTCGTTTATGGCTATCGCGATCTTACCGAGATCATGAGCTGGTTGGCCAACTATGGCGGCGCGCGCCTGCCGGTCTGGGGCACATGGTCGCCAGATCGCATCGTGCCGGCGGGGATCAGTGCGATCGCCAGCATCATTCCCCTGTGGAGCGGGATCGGATTGCGGCGCCTGCTCAGCGGTTCGTTGCCGATCGACAAGATCCCTGCTCTGCTGAGCCTGCTGGCGCTACTGGGAGGAGCAGGGATGTCAATCTGGCTCGCAGTGCGCCGGCATCACCTACCGTACCGGCAACTCGTGTGGCTTGGCGCCACCTACGCCCTCTTTGTGCCCTTCATCATCTGGTGGGATCCCTACGAGCCTAAGTGGTTTGTGGTGCCGAATCTGTTTCTCGCCGCCGCCATTGCCGTCGTTTGGGGTTCGCCGGCGCTGCCGCGCCCAACGACCATCCTTGCCGGTGTATGCGTGCTCTTGATAGGGTGGGGAAACTTTCAGGCCGCTATTTGGCCGCGCGCGACCGTGCCAAATCCAAACCTTGAAACAGCGGCGTGCGTGGCCCAGCATCTGCGCACCGGTGATCTGTTGATCGAGACAGATTGGTCGTTTGGCGGATATCTCAACTATTTCTACGGATGCGACACCGTCAGTTTGATCGATCTCTCGGCGCGGGTCAACGACGACAGCGCCCTCGTCGCAGCTATCGCCGATGTGATCCGTGAGCGGCAAACGCGCGGCGGGAGGGTCTTCATCGAAGATCTGGATTCCTACGGGCCAGCCCAACAAGCATGGTTTTTCACCCACACCGGCGTAGCGCACACCGCATTGCACAGCTTCCCCCAACAACCAGCATTTGTTTGCGCCAACCGCCGGTTCGAGCAATTGACCCTCTCCGCTAGCCGGTGAAGCCACCGTTAGGAAAGGTGACAGGATATTCCATAGGATTCAAGGGGGGAACGATGAGTGATCAGCACGGTTCGTTAGGGCAGGGAGAGTGGATCTGCGCGATTCTCGTGACGATTGTGCTTGTGTTCTCGCTTACCCGCTATGCGGTTGATGGCTTTGCCCTGCCGATCATGGGACGGAGCCTAAGCCAAGGCGGGGATTTTCAGACCTACTACATTGCCGCGGCAATGCTGCGCGCCGGCGAGGACATCTACGACCATAGCAGAGCACTGCAATTCACCGCAAATCACCCGTCAGTCGCTTATCCTGAAGTACAATACTACCTTTACCCGCCCCTCTTAGCGATCGTTCTCGCCCCGCTCAGCACTTTGCCATACCCGCTCGCATACAAGGTGTGGGTCATCATCAACCAGATCTTCCTCGCCGGAACACTGCTGCTGCTAAGCAGGAGTTTACCGATGTTTCAACGCTGGTCGCTGCCCATAGTAGTCATCCTCGCAGGAAATATGTACCCTTTCTATCTTTCGATTGATATTGGGCAGATCAATATTCTCATCCTGTTGCTGATCACCGCTGCCTTCGCCAGCGCCTTCCAGCAGCGAATGTTTCTGGCCGGCGTGATGATCGGGATTGCCGCGATGATCAAGATCAGTCCAATGCTTTTGATCGGCTTGTTTGTGTTTCAGCGCCAATGGAAGGCCATTTGGGGCTTTGGAGCATCACTAGTGCTGCTCACTGTATTGACTGCCCTCGTAGCGGGGCCACCATCGATCGCCGGGTTCATCAACGTCAGTCTCATGAACAGCATTCCGATCCAAGTGGATTGGATCGATAACGCTTCGCCAGCCGCCTTTCTGCACCGGCTCACCGGCGCTCTCAACATCGCCCCCCTTGAGCAAGGATTGCGCTGGCTAGCGACTCTGGTCGTTCTCGGTGTCTTGGGCGTGTCCAGTCTACCGCAACGAAGCGCCAACGATCCCGCGTTCGGACTGTTATTTGGGCTATGGGTGCTTGGCATGCACCTGCTCTCACCCATTACGTGGGAACACCACCTTGTTTGGACGCTTTTGGTCGTGGCGGTGACAGCCGGTTATTTGGTACACTTGAATGCCCGGCGTACTATGCCGCTTGCGATCGTGCTCGCAATCAGTTATGCACTTATCGCATTTGAGAACCTCACCCTCAATCGCTTGGGGCAGTGGCAATTCAAGCGCGGATGGTGGTTCTTGAGCGGCGACTATCTGCGCGAGTACTTTTTTGCCGATGTGCGGTTGGTTGCGCTAGTGATCCTGTTTGGTTTTATCGCCGCGCTCGTCTTCCGGTCAACCTCCATGCCGTACTGGCGCCATTGGTTTAATCTGGCCAACGTAAGGCCGGCACTGAAATCCTAAGCTGGCCGCGATGCTTGGGTTGGCTCGATAGCAGAACTGGCGTGATGTGACCGGGTGAGGACAACCCGCCAGCCACATCACGCCGCGCAACAACCGGAGCGTCAATTCCCCGCCTCGCCGCGCGCAATCACCTCTATCTCGGCCAAACTCGCGCACGTCACCCCATCAACTCGCCCGCTGACCCGATCGATCTCGACCCGCACCACGCGCACCCGGACATCAGCAAACTCGGCCCCGGCGCCAAAGGTCGTGAGCGGCCCAACTGTCTGCCGGGCAACCTCGATGGCACCCGCTTCATCGCTAAAGAGCCGCACCGTGGCCTGATGCACTTGGAGATCGGTGTTGGGCGTACTGCGCGGATTGTAGAGACGCACCTGCCGCACCGTGACCGGCACCGGGAAGGTCAACGTCACCCACTGCCCGCTAGTTTGATTCGCAGCGCTCCGCCAATACTGCCACACTTCGCCTTTCATCACGCGCCGATCGGTAAGCCCGCTCACGTAGCGCGAATCGAGCGCCGACGAGACCCTGATCGTCGCTCCCGGCGCCAGATTGCTCCACCGGGCCGCTTCATCGGTAGGCGGCACCGGTATCAGGGTATGGCCGGCATGGCAACCAACGCAACGCTGCCGTTCTCCCGGACGGCCAAAATTCATTCCGGCCACATGAGCTGCACCATCTGGATTGGAACGCATCCCTGTCAGCGGCACCGTCCCGTTTGGCCCGCGCAATTGCTCGAAGAGCGGCACATTTGCGGGCACATTCGAGTTACGCACCGACCCATCCGGTTGGACTGCCAGCTCGCTGAGCAGGATGGGCCAGTCGAGATTCGGAAATGACCCCGGACTCGTCCGCTGATGATCAATGAAGAAGCGGATGGTGCGGGCAGAGCCAACCGGCGGCGCGTTCACGATGTCCATATCGACCGGCCCATTGGCGTACACATTGAGCGCGTCAAAGATAAACGTGCCATCGTTGTCGTACGGCCCGGCGGCGGTAGGCGGCAAGAGGCTCGGCACTTGAGTAATGCGATCGGGAATGATTGGCGGCAACGGACGCGGAGCGAGGAAACGGGCCCGCACCTCGGCAGTACCGGGGTTATCGTAAAGCAGGCGCAGGCCCGATCCATCGATTTGGGTTTGATACAGCCCATAGTCTTGACCAATATCACGCGCCAGCGACACCACCATCCAGTTGTTCGACACATCGGGATCGGTCACATACTGCCCTTTGAAAATGCCGAACGAGGTTGGATTCCGGGGATTAACGTAGTCAAGGGTGAAGGTAGCGACCCCCATCAGCGGCGTATAACCGCCGGCGCCGCGACGGTAGCGGCGCAAGCCGCCAAAGCCAGCCGCTTCCGTCATGTTGTACATCGGAAAATAGTTCGCAATCAGATCCCCCTCTGGCGTGAAAGCGCCGCCGTAGATATGGTTCGCATCTTCGCTGCGGAAGACGCCTGCCCACATCGCCAACTCAGTCCCGTCTGGATTGATGGTGGCCGCCTGCCAAGCATTGCGAAACATGGTCTCGCCGCCAACCGGATTATTCCGGTTCGCCGTCAAGCCGTCGCGCTGAATATAGCCGCCATTGGGATCGGGAATGGTGGACATATCATTGACCGGGAAGCGGTGATTACGCCACCAGCGCGCATAGACGATTTTACCGGTAATTGGGTCGACCAGCGGGCGATCGGCCCCATTGCGCTCTGACGTAATCCGGCGCAAATTGCTGCCATCGGGATTGACCACGAACAGATTCGAGGCGCGAACGCCACTGTAATGGGCATAAGCAGGCCAGCGGGTCGAGGAGAAGACAATCCGGCCATCGGGCAACCACACCGGATCAGTATCATCATACGCGGCAAGACCGCCGGCTGCCGGGCCGAATTGGGTGAGATCAAGCCGTTGGTTCGAGGTTGTCACTTGGCGCAGACCACTGCCATCAGCTTTAATCGTGTAGATGCGCCAAGCCCCCGGATTCGTCAGCGCGCCTGACTCATACCTTCCCTGCGGGAGACCAGCGAATACAATCGTAGTTCCGTCATACGAAACGTCCGGTGCATTGACATCGATCAAGTTGTAGGGTGCAGTGGAAGCGGGATTGGCGCCGTCAATCAACACCCGCACGCGACCATCGGGTTCCAGCACCATCAACTTGCCCGGCGCCGCCACTGCAAACCGGCTATACGGGCCGACACCCGCCAAGCCCTTGGGCACATCCCAGTAGATACTGCCTTGAGGCATGATCTGCCGCGAGACAAACACGATCGGCGGCATCGTCTGCTTGGCTACGAGCGGCAGATAGACCGCGTAGGAAGAGCTTGCGACACTGTGCGCATCGCGCGCACATAACGGGAGCGTAACAATGATCAGCGCAAGCGCAAGCACCCGAAATGCGCGCTGCCAGAACTGCCAACGTAACATTGCAACCTCCTTAGGCGGGGCAGATGAAGGGGGCGCTAGCTATCACCGCGACACGAGCCGTTGCGCGGATGACGGGAGGCTTTCTTACCGGCGTCATCTTGAGCTTTGCCCCAGATCAGGCGAGCATAAGACTTGGTACAATGAGGCTTTGGCTAAATTGCCACATGCAGGCCAGTGCTGGTACAAAGCAGTAGCCGGCAGCGGTGCAGGCGTTGAGAGCATGCAACATCTGATAACAATACTCATTGCTCACCATGCTGATGAGGAGTAGTCACACGATAGGAACGACGAAGCAAGATATGTATATAGTAATTGATACACCGACACAAAGCACTAGTACCATAGTACTTTTTACCCTTCAGGCAGGCTAAGAAAGGATTTACACAAAATACATTCAATGAATGAAATCAATAGCCATGTATCAGTATCGAATCTGGATAAACGCATAAAAACAACGATGATATCCAATAATCAACATTACGATCACAAATAAATGGCCCTTATCTCAAGAAAAAGTTGATTTTTATAAACAAAAACCTTCCCAAACCACACATTACACAGAGATACTCAACCATCAAATACGGGCACTGCCGGTATCCCAGCAGCCGACACGCGAACAGCAAGCAATGAAGAAAAAAAAAGGCGCGCGAGAAAAGCGCCCAAACCAGTCAGCGGTTGCGAAACGCCTTACGCCGAGATGAACGCATTGTCACAATATCTTCGCTTCACTGTTAACTGATCGTCAGCCACAAGGTGTACTGTAGCATTGTCATCGTAGCCTGCGACCTACTACGTGCTATAATCTAGTTGCAGCGCTAGGGGGGGCTCATGCGCGCTGTCTTTCTCGACCGCGATGGCGTCATTAATCACAACCGGCCAGACCACGTCAAAGATTGGTCGGAATTCCAATTTCTGCCGGGCGCTCTGACTGCGCTCCGCCTACTGACCAATGCCGGTTTTCGCATCTTTGTCGTCACCAATCAAGCAGCGGTTGGGCGCGGATTGATGTCGATTGAAACCCTCGAACAGATTCACGCCCGCTTGCGCGACATCGCCAGCTACCACGGCGCGCAGATTGACGACATTCGCTACTGCCCGCACCGGCCCGAAGAGCAATGCCATTGCCGGAAACCCCAACCGGGGATGCTGGAGGATCTCGCTGCCCGGCACCGGATCAATTGCCGCGAGGCGTACCTTGTCGGCGATGCGCTCAGCGATATTGCAGCAGGGCAGCGCATGGGATGCCAGACCATCCTTGTGAAGACAGGGCGGGGCGCTAGCGAATTGCAGAAGCCGGAATTGCGGCGCTACCAGCCATCATTCATCGCCCCCGATCTGTTAGGCGCGGTGCGCTGGATGTTGGCCGAAGAGGCGGTGAGTGCTCCGTTTGCAACCTTGCCGCTGCCCGGCGCATTTGTCTTGCCACAATAAGAGGGAGCTATGGAGCGTTACGTACAGATTGCCATTCGCAGCGCATTGGCGATGGGCCTCGTGATTGGCCTGAGCGGCTGTAGCATTGGCTCACTGGTTGGAGCACCGACGCCGGAGCCGTGGACGCCGCCGGCTGCCACTGCCACCACGGTCGTGGCAGCGCCAACTGCCACTCCGGCGCCGCCACAGCTCCGCACGGTCGCCGTGGCGATCGGCACCTTCAATGACCGGCGCGAACTAAGCGGGCAGGTCACACCGGTGCTTGAACGTGATCTCGCTTTCCGGCAGAGCGGCATTTTACGCAATCTGTACGTTGAAGTCGGCGCGCAAGTGACCACTGGCCAATTGCTGGCTGAGATCGATCTCGGCACGTTAGAAGATCAACTCCGCCAAGCGCGGATCAATGCCGAACAAGATCGACGCGCGATCGATCAGGCAACCGCACGGGCGCAAATCGATGTGCGTGCCGCCGAAGTGGCGCTGGCCTCGGCCCGTGACCGGCTAAACGCACTGACCACCCCGCCTTCGGCGACTGCAATCGCCGAAGCGCGCGCCGCCCTGCAACGGGCCGAAGCGGCGCTGGCCCGCACCCGCAATGACGCTTCGGCAGTGAAGACGCGCGCCGAGCGGGCGCTGCTCGACCGGCAAGCCGAATTGCAACGAGCGCAAGACGCTTATCAGCAGGCCCGCGCCCGGCTCGAAGTTGAAGATACGCCAGAGGTGCGCGCGCTGGTCGATCAATTGGCCGCTGCAGTGCGGGCCGCAGAAAGCGCGGTTGCGCTCGCCCAGATTGAATACGACACCGCCCGCGGCAACGAAATCGCCGCCGTGCAAGCCGCCGAAGCCGATGTTGAATTAGCGCGCGCCCGACTTGATCGCTTGATTAACGGGCCCGATCAGTTTGAAGTGACTGCCGCGCAACGCGCTGTGCAACAGGCGCAGATCCAACTCGATGCCGCGCGCCAGCGGCTCAACCCCGACCCGCTGCTGGTCAAGAGCCTAGCTGCTTCGGAACTGGCTATCAAAGAGATCGAACGCCAGATCGAGGCGCGCCGGATCTATGCCCCCTTCGACGGATCAATCACGGCAGTTGATGCCTTGGTGGGCTTTCCGGTGCAGGCCGAAGTTCCGGTGTTACGGCTCATGGATAACTCTGGGTTGCAGATTACCGTTAGCGGATTGAGCGCCGAAGATATTGAACGAATCGCCAATGGCGCGACAGTGAGCATCACGTTTGTGCGCTACCCCGGCCGCACCTTTACCGGCGTGGTGCGCAAAACAACGGCGATGAACAACCCGCTGCAAACGCCAGAACTGCATATTACGTACAACGCCGGCGATCTTGCCCTCGTAGTTGGCGATCCGGCGCTGGTAACGATCGATTTCGGCCAACGTGAAGGGGTGCGCTGGCTGCCGATCGAAGCCATCCGGCGCGATGGCGGCCCGCATGTCTTGGTGCCAACCGAGAACGGCTCACAACGGGTTGACGTGCAACTTGGGCTGATTGTTGATGGCAAAGCAGAGATTGTGAGCGGGCTGGAAGCGGGCGATCTGGTTATCTTGCCGGCATCCAGTTAAGAAGGAGCGACGTTCATGCTCACGTGGAGCGACATCTGGTCATACATTCGCATCATGCTGCGCTGGTGGTGGGTTGCTCTCCTCGCCGCTCTCTTCGCCGCCAGCGCTGCGCTGATCTTTTCCATGCGCCAGCCTGATTACTACCTCAGCCGGGCAACCCTGCGCGTCGGTGATACGCTCTCGACTGCCGCACCCGATCCGCAGATGATCGGTCTGACTAATACCGTAGCCAGTTTCTATGGCGAAATGGCCAAGCGCGAGATCATTTTAGCCCCCGTGGTTGAAAAGCTTGGCTTGCCCTTCCCGTGGCCAGTGATCAGAGATTACATGCTGGCAACGAGTGTCAACCGGCAAGCCAGTTTGCTGGAGATTACCATTACCGACACGAATCCGCAGCGCGCGGCAGCCATCGCCAATGCGATCGCCACCGAATTGATCCAATTCGGCCCGAATTCACCTGAGAATGTCGCAGCGCAGCGAAGCTTGCTGAATGAGCAGATTGATCGCGCGCAACGCGAGATCACGGCGCTTGATCGCCAGATCGACCAGACCCGCGAACTGCTCGCACAGGCCACCAGCGCCACCGATCTCCGCGAGGCGCGCAACCGGCTGCAAGAATTGGAACTGGCCCGCGATACGGCGCAAAATGCGTATACCCAGTTGTTACGGCTGCAAAATACCAGCATGGTCAACAGTCTCTCGGTCTTTGAAGCTGCAAAAGTGCCGGGAGCACCCTTGCCGAACAAGCGCAACCTGACAGTTGCCGTAGCTGGATTGGCCGGGTTACTGTTAGGACTGATGGCATCATTTGTGCTCGAAGCCATTGACACCCGCTGGCGCAATCATAACGACTTGCGCAGCCGGTTTGGCCTCAATTTTCTTGGCGCAGTGCCCGGCAAGCGGCCGTTGATTGGTTTGAGCGAAGATGAAGCGCGCATGCGCGCCGGCGCCGTGAAAGAGGCGCACACCCAGATTGTGCTGGCCGGCTTGCCGCGCAATGCCCGCATTTTAATGGTCAGCGGGCCGCGCCCTTCGCATGAACGGAGCGCGTTGGTCATTGATTTGGCACATTGCTATACGCTATCGGGCTATCGGGTATTGCTGGTTGATGCTGAAACCGAGCAGGCTGCCTTGAGCGAACTGTTCGGCGATCCCGAATCGGTACTGCAACCGATTATGATCAATGGCGAAGCGCAAGTGTGGTCGAGTTTGCGAGTCACGCCGATGAAGAATGTGTTGCTCTTGGCCCGCAATACCGGCGAAGATGGCCGCCCCTTGCCGCCATCGCAACCATGGCCGGCGTTGGTCGAGGGACTGCAACGCGCTGCGGACATCTTAATTTTCGATGGCCCATCAACACTTAGCGGCGTTGAAGCTGCGTTGCTGGCGCCGATGGTTGATGGCGTGGTGCTTGCGCTCAAACCTGCTGAAGACAGCAGCCGCGACATCCAACAAAGTCTTAAGCGGCTGACGCTGAAACGCAACGATAGTGTGCTTGGCGCAGTGATGTTAACCGATGAACATACGTTGGCTGGGCAAACCGAGCGACCGCGCTTGCCCTTGCCTAACCTCCGCCAGTTGTTGAGCGATATGCCGTTGCGGCTGCTTAATCCCGGCAAGGGGCAACCAGAAACGGCATCATCGGAAGAGCAGCCTGCCAATGCGCCAACACCCGATTCGATAGCGGATAATAACAGCTTTGTTCGCGTCGAACCGGTCGCTGGGCGCGTGATTGTGACCCCATCCGCGGAACCGTCGCGCGTGATTGTGACCCCGCCGGTGCATGAACATCAAGCAGTCGTGGTGGCCCCGTCTAGCAGCGAACAGCACAGCAATGGGCTGAAGGAACGTGCCTTAGGCGAGACAGTGTGGCCGGCAGCGCCACAACAAGAAGGGAAGCGCGCCGCCAACCCGCCAGCCGCAACACCACCGCCGGCCCGGCGACGCCCAATCGCCGGTCGCCGCCGGCGCATGTAACGCACTATGCACTACTTGCAGCGACCTGTCACCCGACGAGCGTTTCTGACCAGCACCCTCGCCGCTGCAGGTCTCGGAGGCATCGTAGCCTATGGCGCCGAACAATGGCCACTGCCAGCGCCAACCACATTGCCGTCACCACCTGTTTCACTAGCGCCTGCCAACGGGTTTGCGCCCTTGGCGTTGGTCGCCGATCCGGCGCCGCACCCTGATTTCACGGCGTACCTCGGCGAGATCCTGCGCGCCGAAGGGTTTTTGGGTTTACGCCAGATCAGCCTGCGCCAACTAGATCACCCCATCACCGCCGCCGTGATTGTGGTGGGGTCGGCACCTCTCAGTCTGGACAGCCAAGGATGGCTGCGCCAATTTGTCAGCGCCGGCGGCGGCTTAGTCGCGATTCGCCCCGATCCGGCGTTAGCCGAGATGTTGGGTGTCAGGTATCTCGGCGCCAGCCAGATTGATGATACGTGCTATCCGGCGCCGGCAACCGGCATCGCCGGGCCGCTCCAGATCCATACCTTGTATGACCGGGTTGAACTACACGGAGCGGAAGCGCTTGCGACGGCGAGCAATGGCGATCCGCTCGTAACCATCCATCGGTTCGGGCAGGGAACAGCCGCACTCTGGACGTTCGATCTGGCGCAGACCATTGCCCTCATCCGGCAAGGCAACCCGGCATGGGCCAATCAGGAACGCGACCTGATGGAGGGGCTGCGCGCCAGCGACCTCTTTGCGGGATGGATCAACCTCGAACGCATCGCCATCCCGCAAGCCGATGAGCATCAACGCTTGCTGAGCCGGGTCATTGACGAGATCAGCCCGCTGCCGCTCCCCCGGCTCTGGTATCTGCCCGACAATGCACCCAGTGCGATCATCGCCACCGGCGATGCCCACGGCAGCCGGGTGAGCCATATCGAACAGTTGTTAGCGATCGTCGAACGGCACGACGGTACCGCTTCGATCTACTATACCCCGCCGCCAGCAAACGCCAGTGGACGATTAGCGCGCAAGTTGCGCTGGACGCTCAGCCGAACACCGCTGATCGGCTCGGCAATTGGCGGCGATGATCCGCTGCCGGGACCGCATCATGTCGCCGCTTGGCGCGCCCGCGGCCACGAATTCGGCATGCACCCGTATGTCGAAGATGGGCTAGAAGAAGGCTATTACCGGTATTGGAGCGAATTTCTCAAGCTTGGCTACGGGCCGCTGCCGCCAACCGTGCGCACCCACCGCATTTTGTGGCACGGCTGGGTAGACAATGCCGTGGTGCAAGCGCGGTACGGCATTCGCATGAATCTCGATCACTACCATAGCGGCCCGGCAGTGCGCAAACCCGACGGCACGTGGACGATGGGGTATTTGAATGGTAGCGGCTTACCGCTGCGATTTGTTGCCGAAGACGGCACGATCATCGATGTGTATCAGCAAGCCACCCATCTGGTCGATGAACACCTGATGCCGGTGTTTCAAACCGGGTACGAGGTGGGGCTTGACGGCGCAACTGCCGCCAATCAGACGATTAGCCAAATTGCAGCCAGCATCGATCGCTACCCGGCAGCATTAGGGCTCCAATGCCATGTCGATCCGTTCTTGCTCGGCGATCCGATTGCCGGCGAAGTGGCGCGCTGGCTTGACACAACGCTGAGCTACGCCACCAGCGCCAACGTACCCATCATCGCCGCCGAACGGTGGCTGCGCTTCATTGAAGCGCGTAACTCCAGCGATCTCAACCATATCGAATGGAACGGGCAACGACTACGAGGCACGATCACCATCCCATCAGCACCCTTGCCGCTCACGGTCTTGCTCCCAGAGGAACACCGCAACACGCGGTTGCGCACAATTATGCTCGCGGATGGCGAACCAGCCACGCAACGGCGTGACATTGCCGGCAGGTCATATCGGGTGATCAGGCTAACCAGCGGACAACAGCAGTTGATCGCAGACTACGCCTCGTGATAAGTTCATCAGTAAAGAGAGTGATGGCATGACGTTTCCACCACTGCAATCGATCGGCAAGTACCTCGGCCTCACGCTGCTGAGCGGCAGTATTCTCGCCCTCCAAATCACCTTCACCCGTATCTTTTCGTTGATGATCTGGCACCACTTCACCTATATGGTGATCGGCATCGCCCTGCTCGGCGGCGGGGCAGCCGGAACGTTCCTTGCTGTGCGCCGTTGGGGGCCTGACAAGCTCCAGCAGCGTCTCGGCACGTTGGCATTGCTCTTTAGCCTTGCCAGTCTGAGCAATCTGATCGCGATTACGACCATCGCCATCGATCCGCTGCGCGCAGCGCAGCTCGGCTGGGCAATTATCGGCCTCGGCATTTATTTTCTCTGTCTCTTCAGCACCTTCTTTACCGGCGGGTTGGTCATTGCTGCCATCTTTGGGCGCTGGGCCGGCGCTGCCCACCGGCTCTATTTTGCCGATATGCTGGGGGCAGGCATCGCCACAATGACCGTCTTGTTCGTGATCCAGACAATTGGCGGCCCGGCAGTGATTGCCTTGATCGGGTTGATCGGTGCAGTGGCAGCGGTGCTGCTCGGCTACGAAGCCAAACCACGCCAGCGTTGGCTCTTGCCGGCCATCATTGGCGCGGAAGCGCTGGTGTTGGTAGCATTGATCGCGCGGCCACCCATCCTCGCTGTACCCGGCTCGAAGGAGCTGGGTTGGGCGATGCAGGCGCAAGGAACCGGCCCCGAATTTACCCGCTGGGATCCGGTTGGACGGGTGGACGTGATGCCAGAGATCACTGTCACCGAACCGATGATCGTCGGTGCGGTCAGCTCAAGCTACCCGTTAGAAAACCGGCCAGAGCTGCCGCTGAAACTGGTGACGATTGACGGCACGTCGATGACCGGGATGTACCGGTTTGATGGCAGCGATGCTGATCTGGAACGTTTCCGCTTCCTCGACCACGCGGTGATCAGCGCCGCCTACCAGCTCGGCAACGAGCGCCCGCGCACCTTGCTGATCGGGGTGGGGGGCGGGCTTGACATTCTGCTGGCCCGGCTCTACCGCGCTGAACAGATCACTGCGATCGAACTCAACCCGACGATCGTGAGCCTGTTGCAAGATCGGTACGCTGACTACACTGGCCGGCTCGCTGACCACCCCTCAACCGAGCTGATCGTCGCCGAAGGGCGCAGTTTTCTGAGCCGCACCACCCAGCAATACGACATCATTCAAGGCATCGGCCTCGACAACTTGGCCGCATTGTCGGGCGGGGCCTACGTGCTCGCCGAGTCATACCTCTACACGGTTGATTCGCTCGAACAAGCGCTGCGTGCGCTCACCCCGAACGGCATCTTCTCGTGGACGCGCGATGTCAACAACCCGCCGCGCGAGATGCTGCGCTTAACCGGGCTAGCGGCGGAAGCGCTGCGCCGGATGGGGGTAAAGGATCCGGCGGCGCATATCGCGATTATTGCCAACGAGAGCGGAGTCAATGCCACGTTGCTGGTCAGCCGGTCGCCATTCCAGCCGGAACAGATCGAACGGCTGCGCGCATGGGGTGCGGCGAACAACTTCAGCATGCTACACGACCCGTTGGTGCAGTTGGATACTCCCTTCGCCGGCTACTTGCACGCGGCTGATCCGCGGGCGTTTGAGCGGGCCTACCCATTCCAAATCTTCCCAGTGACCGATGACAACCCCTTCTTCTACAACTACTTTCGCTGGGAGAATCTGCACTTCGATCGCAGTTATGAAGGGCGGCTCAACCGGTTCCCGATCGGCAACCTGATCTTGTTGACCATGGCCATCTTCGCGCTCGGCGCAGCAGTAGCATTCATCGTGTTGCCGTTGGCGCGTTACCAGCGCGACGGCCTGCGCATGCCCGGCGCCATCGCTACGTTGGCCTATTTCAGCTTGCTTGGCGCCGCCTATATGTTCATTCAGATCGTGCTGATCCAGCGCTTTACGCTCTTTATCGGCTACCCCATCCATGCCACAACCACGACTATTGCTAGTATGCTAGCCTTTGCCGCATTGGGCAGCCTGTTGGGCAGCAAACGCATTAAAACCGCCAATGGGCTACGGCTGGCCTTGATCGGTATTGCGGTGCTGACAGCGATCTATATCGTTGCCCTGCCGCCAATCTTCGCGGCGTGGATGCACTGGCCTGATTTGGCACGGATCGTCGCCAGCATCTTCATCATCGCGCCGCTGGCTACCATGCTCGGCATCCCCTTCCCGGCAGGGTTACGCCAACTCAATGCGCGCGCACCGGGACTGGTGGTCTGGGCATGGGGGATGAACGGCGTCTTCTCGGTGCTTGGATCAGTATTGGTGATTGTGGTCAGCATGGCGAGCAATTTCACCACTGCAATGCTGAGCGGCGCCGCCGGCTATGCGCTAGCGGCTATGGTTGGCGGCGCGCTGTGGAAGGTAGCGGTGCGCGATCCGGCGACTGTCAGCGCACCAGCGAACGCTGCGGCTGATGCACCGGTGAAGCCAGTCGCAAGATGATGGCTGTCGGGGTGGGGCTTATCCCAATACACCATGCTGGTTCGATTGGGTGATGAGAGGTTGCGGCAGGGCAACTGCCGCACTCCATACGAAGGAGGATGACGATGCGCACTGCCAGTCTTGTCGCCGAAGCGCAGCCAACCGTTGCCGAGCGCAGCGCCAGCAGTGCGCGCATTGTCGCGATCGACGCACTGCGCGGCGTGGCGCTGATCTTGATGGCGCTCGACCATAGCGCCTTCTTTGTAGGGGCCAGCTTACAGGCCGAGTCGTATGGCGGCCAGCCGGTCGTGTTACAAAGTCCCGCCTATTGGCTGAGCGGGTTGCTGACTAATCTCGCCTCACCGATCTTCTTCTTTCTAGGCGGCTATAGTTTGGCGCTCTACGCTGCGGCGCAGGCCCGGCGCGGCCAACCGCCGCAAGCCACCACCAGATTTATGCTCATCCGGGCGCTGGTCATTCTCGCGCTCGATCTGACGATCTGCGCGTGGTTCTGGAGCGGCGCCACACCTTACGTGCATGTGTTGACTAGCATCGCCGCAGCGATGATCATCCTCGCCGGTTTGCGGCACTTCTTAACACCACGCCAAATTGGCATCGTCGCCATCATCACCTTGCTGATTCATCAAGCGTGGATTGGCTGGATGGCGAACGACCTTGCAGCGAATGCGCCACAACCCTTCTGGCAAGCGTTCTGGCTAACGTATAGCTACGACACCAACCCGGCGATCGGCTTTGCCGTATTGGGATGGGGGCCGCTGCTCTGGTTGGGGTATGCGCTGGGGCATTGGCAAGAACACCCGGCTTTGCGCCAGCCGCAAAGTTGGGTGCAGATTGGGTTCGGGTTGCTCATCCTCTGGCTCGTGCTGCGGCTCAGCAGCGGGTTTGGCGATCTCGGCGCGGTGGCTGCGATTGGCGGCACCCCCGCTCACTGGTTGATCATGAGCAAAGCGCCGCCTAGCCTCAGCTACTTTGCCTTCAACCTCGGCATTGCGGCGCTGATCCTCGCATGGGCCTACGCCACCTCGAATCTCTTTACTACTGGCTGGCTGCGCTGGCTGCCCATGGTCGGGCAGGTCTCCCTCTTCTTCTACGTCACCCACATCATCATCTACCACCTCGTCGCCCTCATCATGAACCAACTGCCGCTGAGCGGGCCACGCATCATCTGGGGCTACAGCGCGTGGTTGATCGGGCTGGCCGTGCTGGTGCCGCTCGGCTACTGGTACCGCCGGCAGCGTAAACGGTATCCGCGGGTGTTAAGCTATCTGTAACGAAGCGCTTTGCGCTCTTGGCTGCTAACGCGCAAAGATCAGGCGTCCGTCCTGAGTAGCGATGGCTGGCCGTACCATCCTAGAGATTGCGGCAATGGAACTGCCGCAGTCCACATCCATGCTTTAGAGAAGGAGGTGTGCAGGCTGAACCGATATGACAATGGCGTCATCTAGTCACTGCTGTTCATTTAGCAGGCTGTCAGCCAATAGTGATAGGGTATAAACGATGAACGATCAATTGCCACGTACATTGATCATCGCAACCAATCCGCCGGCGCCGGGTCTTGCGGCAGCGGTACGCGATGGGAAACACCAGCGAGTTGATTACCTCGAACTATCAACCCGCTTTGGTAGCCGGCACATTGATTACGGCATCGTCCGCGCCAACCCGATTCTACAACGGCTAGAGTCATGGCTACGGATGGATTTGCGGTTGGCACGGCAGGTTGCGCAACTGGTGCAGCGCGAACGATACCAAGCGGTGATTAGTCTTTCCGAGCGGGTGGGGATACCATTGGCGCTCGTACTGCCCCGCAATGTGCGTCATCTGGTCATCTTCCACCATGGTATGTCGGCGTATAAATTGCGTTTGATCAAGGGGTTGGGGTTGCAATGGCGCTGGGATATGGTAGCAGCAATTAGCCAAGCCGAAGCGGACGGAATGCGACAAGCCCTGAAAATGCCGGCAGAACGAGTGGTCGCCTTGCATACCCCGGTGGACACCAATTTCTACCGGCCACGACCGGTTACGCCGCCGGCCAGCGTGGTGCAGAGCCTTGGTCTCTCGCACCGCGACTACCCAACCTTGATTCGAGCAATGCGCCAACTACCGCACATTCCTTGCCACCTGCGGGTCGGGAGTAGCTGGGTAAGCGGGAAAGCGGGACACGAAAACGAGACCCTGCCGGCCAACATCAGCCTGCAACCATTTGTGCCGCCGGATCAGTTACGCGATTGTTATCTAGCAAGCCGGATCGTCGTAGTGCCGATCAAGGCCAGCACCCAATGGAGCGCCGGCTGCACCTCGGTGCAAGCGGCGCAAGCGATGGGGCGACCAGTGATCGCCACCCGCCGGCCGGGGTTGAGCGAATATGTGATTGAATGCAAAACGGCGCTGTTGGTTGAACCGGGCAATGCCGAACAGATGGCAGCGGCGATTGCCACCCTTTGGGATAATCCAGACCGCGCAGAAGCAATGGGGCAGGCCGGACGCCAATTAATGGAAGAGCGGTTTACGATTGATCAGTGGTTGGCAAAGGTGGAAGAATTAGTGCAGCGGATGGTGGCCGAGCCTAAACCAACGTTGTCCTTGATGATGGCAGGGTAGATTGTCATGAGTACACTTGCCCGCACCGTACTGCGCAATTCAGTAGCTGGCATGATCGCCCAGTTGGCGATCAAAGTACTCTCGTTTGGCTTTTCGATCTTGATCGTCCGCCAATTGGGGGCAACGGCTTTCGGCCAATATGCCGCGGTGATCGGCTTTGGCAGCGTCTTTCTGTTCATTGCCGACCTCGGGTTAGCGCCCTATACGGTGCGTGAAGTGGCCCGGTTACGGAGCGAACCGGATCATCTCGAGCGGATTCGCAATCTCTATGCCGATGTGCTTGGCCTGCGCCTCATTCTGGCATTGATCGCCGGGATCATGGTCGTAAGCGCCGCTATCGTCACCGAACGGCCCCTTTTGATGATCGGCGCAATTGCCCTCAACGGGATTACGCTGCTCATCTACGCCGTGCATGGCAGCAGCGAAGCGATATTAGCCGGCTACGAACGGCTCGATCTCACTGCCGGCATGCAAGTCGTGAACCAATTGATCTTCGTGATCCTCGGCGGCTTGGCCCTTTGGCTCGGGTTTGGCTACTATGGTCTGATCATCGCCACGATGATCGGCGTCGCCACAATGACCACCTTAGTCGTGCGAGCGATCTGGCAGTTAGGCATCCGTCCGGGACGTTGGCAACGCGATCGATGGTTACGCTTGTTGCGCGCTGCCTTCCCGTTTGGCGTGATCGGATTGACGCTTGGTCTGTCGTACCGGTTTGATACGGTGGTGCTCAATGTCAGCTTTGGCGATACTACTACCGGCTACTACAACGCAGCCTACAATCTTATTTTTGCGCTCGTCACGCTCTCGAATGTGCTGAATACGGCGTTGTACCCTTCCCTGTCACGGCAGGCCAAGCTCGATCCGGGCAATCTCCCGCGCATTTACGAACGTATTCTGAGTTATTTACTGATTGTGGCGTTGCCGATTACCGCTGGCGGCTTTATTCTCGCCGAACCGATCGTGAAGCTGCTGTTTGGCGACGCTTATGCAGCCAGCGCGCCCTTACTCGCTTTGCTCATCTGGACATTGCCGCTGATGTTCTTGACCGAATTTCTCGGTTATGTGGTTGTGATTGCCGACCGTGAGGCATTGGTAGCGCGTTCTATCATGGTCAGCAGCGCTGTCAATGTCGCGGCGAATCTTATCTTTACCCCACGGTACGGCGCGCCGGCGGCAGCGATCATCACGGTGCTAACCGAAGCGGTATTGGCAGTGCAATATGTGTGGCTGTTACGCGACCAACTACGCCTCATGCGCTGGCAACCGATCGGGCGGGCAGCGATTGCAGTGGGATTGATGGCTGTTGCGGTCTATGTGGCGCGCGAATGGCCGGTTTTGCTCGTTATTGCCGGTGGCGGTGCGCTCTATGGCGGGTTACTGATCGGGCTGCGGGTGATCGGTGGGGAAGAGGCTTCCTTTGTGCGCAATTTACTGGCGGCGCGCCGGTAGGAGGAAGGTATCATGCGCGTGTTGCTCGCGGTTCATCACTTCCCTCCCAAATATAGCGCCGGCGCTGAGCTGTACACGATGCGGCTGGCGCACGAGCTGTTGCGGCGTGGTCACGAGGCCGAAGTGGTCTGTGTCGAGACGCTCGCGGCCACCCAACCCTTCGGGGTGCAGGCTGAACTTGATCGCTACGAAGGGATTACGGTGTGGCGTTTACACCTTGGTCTGCGCGATGCACCAGCCAACTGGAGCTATGCCAACCCAGCGATCGAGGCGTGGCTGCGCGAACGGATGCGCGTCTGGCAGCCGGAAGTTATGCACCTGCACAGCGGCTATCTCATTGGCGCTGGCGCGATCACGGCAGCGCATGCGCTGGGCATCCCTACCGTCGTAACGCTCCACGACTACTGGTTTCTCTGCCCGCGTATCACCCTGCTGCGCGGCGATGGTTCGCTCTGCCGGCAACCGCCGGACGATCCTGCCGAGTGCGCGTGGTGTTTGCAACTCGACCGGCGCCGTTACCGCTTGCCGGAACAGATCAGCGGTGGCTGGGCCGGGAGGGCATGGATCAGGCTGGCCGGCAATGATGGCCGGGATGAGCAACAGGCCCGGCGTGAGACATTGCGAGCAGCGTTGGCGCAAGCTGATCTCATCATATCGCCATCGCATTTTTTAGCCGGCTTGTTCGGCGCGCAACTGCCGCAAATTCAAGTGATACGCCTCGGCATCGCTCGCGAACGATTGCGCAATATCCTGCCTATCCGCTCCGGATCGATCCTACGGCTCGGCTATATTGGCCAAATCGCACCGCATAAAGGCGTGCATGTGCTGATTACGGCCCTGAAAAGCCTACCCCACAGTGATGTGACCGCTGAATTGGCCATCTTCGGCAATACTGAGCAACACCCGGCGTATACCCGCTATCTGCGCCGGCTGATCGGCGATAACCCGCACATCCATCTGGCGGGCAAGTTTAGTCACGACCAATTGCCAACCGTCTTAAGTAGAGTTGATGCGGTGGTCGTGCCATCGATCTGGTACGAGAACAGTCCGCTCAGCATTATGGAAGCGCACGCCGCCGGACGACCGGTGATTACGTCGCGCTTAGGCGGGATGGCCGAACTGGTGCGCGATGGCGTTGATGGTTTGCACTTCACGCCGAACGATAGCCGCGATCTGGCCCGCCAACTACAGCGGTTGCGGACGGAAAAGGGCTTGTTAGAGCGATTGCGAGATGGTATCAAACCACCGCCATCGATTGACGACGAAATGCAGACGTTGTTGAGCCATTACACCGCGCTGATCGAGCGGCGCGGCGCCGTGCGAGGAAGGGTCTGATGAAGCCGCGCATCGCCATTGTTGTGCTGACCTACAACGGCATCGCCGACACCTTGGCCTGCCTCGCTTCGCTCTACCGGCTGGAGTATCCATCTGCCCGGTACGAGGTCGTGGTGGTCGATAATGGGTCACGCGATGGCACCCCGGCGCAGGTACGCAGTGCGTTCCCCCAAGCGATCGTGATCGAGAATGGGGCAAACCTTGGCTTTGCCGCCGGCAACAACGTTGGCTTACGCTACGCGCAAGCGCAGGGGTACGACTACGCACTGTTGCTCAACAACGATACCGAAGTAGCGCCAGATCTGCTCGAACGGCTGGTGGCCACCGCCGAGGCTGACCCTACGATCGCCGCCGTGGGGCCGATCATCTACTACCACGATGCGCCCCAACGGGTCTGGTCGGCAGGTGGCAGCATCGACTGGCGGCGCGGCATTTGCCGCATGGCCGGCGAAACGGAGGATCACGGCCAGTATCCGGCCCGCGTGGTTGATTTCATCACCGGCTGCGCGATGTTGATCCGGGTGGCGGCGCTGGGGAAGGTTGGCCTGCTCGACGAACGCTTCTTTATGTACTTTGAAGAGACCGAATGGTGTGTGCGGGCCAAGCGGGCCGGGTACTCTTGCTACTTTACCCCGGCAGCCAAGGTCTGGCATAAGATCCCGCTCAACGCCCGCTTTGACCGTGAATATCTCGCCTACTATATGACGCGCAACCGGCTGCTCTTCTTGCGGGCCACGCGGGCCAACTGGCGCACATGGCTCGATGCGCTCGTTCTGCAAGACCTGCGTACGTACCTCAGTTTGTGGCTGCGTCCCAAGTGGCGGACACGCAAAGGCCGGATCGGGATGGGGTTGGGGTGGTTCGATTTCTGGCGGGGACGGTTTGGGCCGGCGCCGGGTGTAGTAATGGGAAGATAGGTATCGTTGGCCGAGAGGCGGGGAACAGGACACGGATTGGCGCGGGGGCGACGGATTGGCACGGTCTAAGTAAGACACGGATTGGTGTGAATGAAAGCCGGTAGATATGGAGCAGCCAACACGCAAACAAACCTTACGGATTGGAATTGACGCCCGCTACCTCTCGCATGGGTTAGTCGGCGGCATTCACACCTATCTCAAGCATCTGTTGCCGGCACTGTTTGTTGCCGGCAGCAATGAGCAATTTGTGTTGTACGCCGACCGCAAAGCGCCGTTTGAGCTAAGCGATCTGCCGGCCAATGTGACGATCCGTACCTTGCCATACCGCAACGCCCTATCGAGTATCGAGAATGACATGGTTGGTCTACGCCGCGCAATGGCTACCGACCAGATCGATGTTGCTCACTTTCCGGCCAACTATGGGTTTGGACCGCGTCACGCTGTCACCATCATTACCCTGCACGATGCAATTAACGTCATGCCGTGGCATGAGATTATTGCCGGTCACAACAAAGACCCGCGTTCAATCACGATGATGACGTATCTTCATCTGATGACACGGCGTGCAGTGAGCCGATCGCACGGCTTGTTGACCGTTTCGCAGCATGCGAAACGCGATATTCTACGTTATTGCCGGTATGATGCCGATGCGATCAGCGTTATTCCGCATGGTCCCCCACCCGATGTCCGCCGGATTACCGATGAGCAGGTCTTAGCTGAAGTGCGGGAACGGTATGGACTGACACGCCCATTTGTACTGGCCGATGGGTTAAAAAACCCGGCAGTACTTGCACGCGCATGGCCACTCTTGCCGGAATCGCTGCGGCAGCGGTATGAAATTGTCTTTTTCGCTCGCCGTGAACCGTGGCCGGCCGTGCGCGAGGCGGTAGCGGCGGGGTATGCTCGTCTGCTCTTGCGCCCGCCACGGCATGATCTCATCGCGCTATTTAGTATGGCAGCAGCGTTTGTGTTTCCATCATGGTTTGAGGGGTTTGGGATCCCGATCCTTGAAGCGATGATCTGCGGTGCGCCAGTGATTGCGTCTGATCGCGGCGCTATCCCGGAAGTCGTAGGCGATGCCGGTCTGATCGGTGACGCGGAAGATGAACAAGCCTTGGCCCGTCATCTCACAACAGTGCTGAGCGACCCTATTGCAGTCGAACGGCTACGGCAAGCAGGTTGGCAGCGCGCGCAACAATTTTCATGGCAGCGGGCCGCACAGCAGACGCTCGCGGCCTACTACGCTGCGATTGAGCGACACAAACAAACGATGGCATCGATTGAATCACACTAGACTACAGGACTACCGCCATGCGCATCCTCATCCTCTCAACGTGGTGGCCTGAACCCGACGACAACGGCTCGCGCTTACGAGCAATGGCGATTCTGCGCGGCTTAGCGGCCCGGCACGAACTACACCTGCTGGCCTTCAGCCAAGGGCCGGCTACGGCGGTGCAAGCCAGCGAGATCAGCCGGCTCTGCCGCACGTGGCAAGCCTTTGAGCGGCCCGATCGGCCACTGACCTTGAGCGACCGGCTAGGCAGCATCACCAGCTCGAAGCCGGCGTCGGTGCGGGTGCGCTGGAGCAACGCCTTTGCCGAAGCAGTAGTGGCGGCGGCCACCCGCTGGAAACCGGATGTGGTGCTTGCAATGCAGATTGATGTCGCCGCGTATGCCTGCCTCGTGCGCGATACGCCACTGGTATTGGAGGAATTGGAGCTCGCTTCCATCCTCGAAGATTATCGCCACCAATCCGGCTTACGCCGGTTGCGAAGCCTGCTGACGGCTACTCAGCATCGCCGCTACATATCAACAATCTTGCCGGCATTTGCGGCTGTTACTACCGTTTCCGAACGGGAAGCGGAACTTGCTCGCCAGATCGCTGGTTCCCCTCCCCCGGTGATTACGGTCATTCCCAACGGGGTTGATAGCGCCGCTTGCGCCGCTTACGGCTACCGGCCCGAACCCGATACACTGATCTACCCCGGTGCGCTCTCGTACAGCGCCAATTTCGACGCCGTCGATTACTTCCTGCGCACTATCTGGCCATTGATCCGTGCCCGCCATCCGCAAGCACGCTTCCGCATCACCGGGAGAGTCACCGATGAACAACGCGCAGCGCTGCCAGACGTGCCGGGGGTTGAGTATACCGGCTACGTAGACGACATTCGTGACGTGATTGCGCGCCACGCGGTGGAAGTAACGCCGATTCGAGAGGGTGGCGGTACGCGGCTGAAGATCCTCGAAGCGCTCGCGTTAGGGGTGCCAGTGGTCAGCACCAGCAAAGGGGCAGAAGGGCTAGAGCTGATTGACGGCAAACACTTGCTGTTGGCCGATACACCGATGGATTTTGCCCGCGCTACCAGCCGTTTGCTCACCGACCCGCCACTCGCTCGCCGGCTCGGTGAAGCCGGACGGCACGCGGTGGCCGCGCGCTACGACTGGCGCGTGATTGTGCCACGCTTAAACGACGTACTGGAAGAAGTTGCCCAACCAAGGAAGCTCCGCTATGACATGGCCCGCGCCTGATGTAAGCATTATTATTGTCAACTGGAACACCCGCCAACTCCTGCTCGATTGTCTAGCGGCGCTACCGGCGGCTACCGCCGGCATCGAGACCGAGGTCTGGGTGGTTGACAACGGCTCGCGCGACGGCAGCGTCGCGGCGGTGGCCGCGGCCTTTCCCGATGTCTTCATCATTGCCAACCCTGACAACCGCGGTTTTGCCACTGCCAACAATCAAGCTATCCGGGCCAGCAGCGGGCGATACGTCTTCCTGCTCAACAGCGACACCATTGCCCAACCTGAATCGATCACCCGGCTGGTGCGCTTCCTCGACGCGCACCCCGAAGTTGGCGTCGTTGGGCCGCAATTACTCAACGCTGATGGCTCGTTGCAGCCGTCATGGGCAATGTTCCCTAACCTGCTGACCGAACTGACCGGCAAAAAGATCCGGTGGCGGCGGCGGTACCCAACCAAAGACGGCACAACAGCATACGCAACCGACTGGCTCGATGGCGCGGCTATGCTCCTGCGGCGCGAGGTCGTGAAACAAGTCGGCTTGCTGGATGAAGCCTACTTTATGTATACTGAGGAGGTAGACTGGTGCTACCGGATCAAGCGGGCCGGCTGGCAGATCTGCTACCTGCCTTCATCCTCGATCATCCATTTCGGCGGCCAGAGCAGCAAACAAGCGGTCACGCGCATGAAGGCTGAGCTATACTTCAGCAAACTGCGCTTCTTCGCCAAGCACTACGGCCAAGCTGCGGCCTTGCTGTTAGGGATAGGATTGCAAATCATCTTTTTTGGCAAGGTCACGATTGGCAGCCTCTTGGTAGCTGCCGGCGGCGGTCACCATCCCACCGGCGAGCAATTTGTGCGCGATGGCGGCCTGCTGTGGGCAGCGATTGGACGGCGGGTACAGCAACCGGTAGCGCCGGAGCGGTTTTAAGGATAGCAAGGTCATGTATTAGCCCCCACCCCAGCCCTCCCCCGCTGGAGGAGGGAGTAAAACCGCCCCCGTTGGGTTCAAGGGCGGCCAGAACATCCGATCGGGCACCCGGCCCTGAAGGGCCGGGCTAGGGGTACGAAGCCCGCTGCGCGAGCTGCTGGCCCTCACCCGCACTAGCGCGGGTTCAGGGGCGGACAGAACATCTGTCTGGTACCCGGCCCTGAAGGGCCGGGCTAGGATTACGAAGCCCGCTGCGCGGGCTGCTGGCCCTCACCCCCAGTCCCTCTCCCACTGGCGCGGGAGAGGGGAGTGGAGAGGCGAGCGTTGAGGCATCGCACAGTGAGCAACAGTTGTACGCAACCAAATTTCTGTCTCCCTCAACCCGCTGGGGGAGGTTTGACACCCTCCCCCGCTGGGTTCAAGGGCGGCCAGAACATCCGATCGGGCACCCGGCCCTGAAGGGCCGGGCTAGGAGTACGAAGCCCGCTGCGCGGGCTGCTGGCCCTCACCCCCACTAGCGCGGGTTCAGGGGCGGACAGAACATCTGTCTGGTACCCGGCCCTGAAGGGCCGGGCTAGGATTACGAAGCCCGCTGCGCGGGCTGCTGGCCCTCACCCCCAGTCCCTCTCCCACTGGCGCGGGAGAGGGGAGTGGAGAGGCGAGCGTTGAGGCATCGCACAGCGATCGCACGCAAGAACGATAGGTAAACTCAGGTAGTAACGGCTATGCTTTCTTTTCTGCGCCACATCGAAACCCCGCCTTGGCTCGAACGCCTGCCGCGCCCGTTGATCATCGGCGGCGTGGTGGGCGGGTTGGCGCTGTACAGCCTCGCCATCGGCGCGATGTTCGGCACCGATCGGCAACTGATCGGGTTGGCGCTGCTAGCGTTGCCGCTTGGACTGATCGGCTTCACCTTGCTCCTCTACCGGTTTGAGTGGTTTGTGTTGATCTTACCGCTCACCGGCCTCGCTATGCGGCCAATCGCTGTGCCGGCAGGCAACGGCAGTGAGCTGCCGATCAGCATGTTGCTGACGCTAGCCCTCAGCGGGATCTGGATCTTAGCCATGCTCAAACGGCGGACGTGGCAACTCGTACCGTCGCCGCTCAACAAACCGTTGCTGGCATTCATGTTTATCTGCATCTTCTCAGTACCTTGGGGCATCTTGTGGGCCGACCCCATTCTCAACTGGCGGGTTATGGGCAACTTTCGCTTTGCCCAGATTGCGTCATTGTTATCCTTTCTTGGTCTCTTGAGCATACCGCTCTTAGTTGGGCGGTTTATCCAGCATGAATGGCAGATCAAAGCCTATTTGGGCATGTTTATTATCTGCGGCGGCTTGATGACCATCGCCCAAACGTTCAACATCAATCACGTCTTCCTCACCGACGCTGGATTGTGGGGACTATGGTTTAGTTTATCGCTCGCCGGGATAATCTATTTGCAGCCAAACGTGCATTGGGGATGGCGATTGGCCGGCAGCGCCTTCTTAGTCTGGCACCTCTGGCTGGCAGCAGTGCGTAATTCGCTCTGGATTTCAGGTTGGTTGCCGGCAATTGTGGGCTTGTTAGCGATGGCCTTCTTCGCCTCGCGCCGTGTCTTCTTTATTTTGACAGTGATTGTTGTCTTGAACCTAGCAATCGGACCGGGACGTGTCTACATCGATCAGGTAGTCAATGACAACATCGAAGAAGGAGGATTAGGACGCCTAGAAATCTGGCAACGCAACCTGTGGGTTGCGCAGCAGCATTGGTTGTTCGGTACCGGCGTCGCTGGCTATGCGCCCTATAATATGACCTACTTCCGCGAAGATGCGCGCTCGACCCACAACAATTACTTCGACATTTTGGCGCAATTTGGCGTGGTCGGCTTCGGCATCTGGATCTGGTTCGCCATCACCAGCCTCTGGTACGGTTGGCGCACGATTCAACTCGCACCGCCGGGCATCTTGCGCACGACCGCGATTGTGGCCACCTCCGGCTGGATTGCCGCCCAATCCTCAATGATGCTGGGAGACTGGATACTCCCATTCCTCTACAACCAAACGGTAGCTGGCTATAAATATACGATGTATAGCTGGGTATTTGTAGGGTTGTTGATCAGCGTTCACCAATTAGCGCAGAGGGATCAGGCACGATGAAGGCACGACTGGTTTTGCTCGTTGCGATGTGCTCAATCCTGTTCATAGCCAGCGCGCAAACTTCTACCTACGGGCAAGGATTATGGTCAACTCCAATTGAAATCTCGCCGCTGCAATACGGCCAAGTGCCGCTCGAACAGCTCGAACGCCGCTATGGATGGTCGTGGCTGCCTGATATGACCCTCGGCCCCGATGGCAGCGTTCATGTAGTCTGGTACGGCGGCTTGATCGTTGACCAACGGGAAGGCGGCACGATTGACTTGCTGATGTACTGGCGCCGTAATGCTGACGGCACATGGGAACCAGCCCGTGAACTGATTGCACCGGGAACCGGTGGTTATACGGTACGAACCGCGATCGCCCTCGGACGTGATGGCAATCTCCACCTGCTCTACCGGGCCGGCACCGGCATTATCTATACTCACGCCAACTGGAACGACGCTCGCAAACCGCAAGCGTGGTCTGAGGGGCGAATAATCAGTGACACCGGCTACTACCTCGCGCTAGCAGCCGATCAGACCGGCGGCCTCCACGCCTTTTGGAGCGATGTTGTCACTGACAACACAAACCCACGCTGCTTTGGGTGCGGTGAACTCTTTTACCGTCGCTCAACCGATAATGGCGCCACTTGGTCGCCAGTGGTAAATCTCTCGCAGAGTGACGATGGCGAAAACCGGCCACAGGTGCGCCTCGATGCCTTTAACCGGATTCATATTGTCTGGGATGAAGGAGCCGACTGGTACGCCGGGCAGGGCCAACCGCACTATGGCGTCTACCGCCGATCAGACGACGGCGGCGTCACATGGACGGATCCGGTCAAATTCAGGTTGCCTCCCGCCGCGGTGCAGGCTATCCGCCAGCAGCTAGGCAACGAACTGCGCACCAATGGCGAATCGAATGGGCCGCCGCTTGAAGCAGTGCAACAAACAGCCATTGCCGTCGATTCAGCCGGGAATCCATCAGTCGTCTATCGCGGCGTACGCAACGATCGGGTGTACTTCCAACGATCGCTGGACGGCGGCAATACATGGCTGCCGGCAACCGAGATTCCCTACGTGCGCGCTCGTAACATCAATGACAACAACCTTGACTATTACAGTATAGCAACCGATAGCGCCGATAATGTCCATTTGCTGATGGTTGGATTTACGGGAGTAGCCAACATCGACAATCCACCGGCGCTGATCCACATGACGTTTGACGGCACGCGCTGGCTCCCGCCGCGGATTATCATGCAAAACGAACTGTATCCAGAATTGCCGCGGTTGGTCATCTACAACGGCAACCAACTCCATGCTGTTTGGTTTACCCGGTCGCAATTGTTTGAGAGCAACCGGGATAACGAGCGACCAATCCACCAAATCTGGTACAGCACGGCCCAACTCAATCTGCCGGCCCGGCCCGGCTTACCGCTCTTTACCCCCACCCCACTCCCAGCCACCCCAACCGCAGCAGCCGGCATTGCCATTGCGCCCGTCGCCACCCCGATAGCGTTACCGGACGAAGCACGCAATGCGCCGGCTTTGCAAGAGCCGATGCACTGGGAGTTGAAGGGATTACAGGCGATAGGGATAGCATTAGCACTGACTATGACCGGCATCGGCATCATTGGCGGCCTAATTATGATTGTGCGATCACGCCAGTAAGAAGCGCGCAGGAGAACTAGCATGGCTATTACCCAACCAAACCCGTTAACTGCCACAGGCCAGCAAACCCAACGGCGGTGGCTGATCGATACCGCTGAATGGCGCTTCTACGGGATCGTCATGTTAGGTCTGATGATCGTAATCTGGGCGCCGATTGTGTTTGCCTTTGTGACAGCGCCGCCCGATCGCCAATTTATGGGGGTAGTTGACGGCATCGCCGACCATAACCAATACTTCGCGTGGATGCGCAGCTTTACGCAGGCCGATCTCGCTGCGAACCGGCTGACACCGGAAGCAAACGAACCAGCGTTTTTCAACTTGCTGTGGTGGGTCACGGCTCGATTTAGCGTCATCACCGGCGTATCATACATCACAGCTTACACCATCTTGCGTCTAGTGGCGATCCTGTCACTCTTGGGCAGCTTGCTCATCTTTTTGCAGCTCATGGTGGATCAACCGCGCCAACGCCAGATCGCCTTCTGGCTGATCTGCACCAGCAGCGGCCTCGGCGTGATCTGGGTCGTCGTCAAATATATCGCCAACTTGCCAGACGCACCATTCCCCATCAGCATCTACACCGTGGAACCAAACACGCTGATGATCATGCAAGCCTTTCCACACTTCACGATGGCACTAGCCTTGATCATCGCGATTTTCAGCCTGATGTGGCTGGGGTGGCGCAAGCAACAGTTGCGCTACGCCGTCGCCGCTGGGATCGTGGGGGCGCTGTTGGCGTTGCAACATGCCTATGATCTGCTCATTGTCTACAGCGCCTTGGGCCTATTTGGCCTGCTGATCTGGTGGCGCGACCGGCGCTTCCCCAGCCTGCTCTTCCGGCAAGGGGTGATACTGGCGGTCTTTTCGGCGCCGGGGGCGCTCTATTTGGCCTACATGGTCGCCAACGAACCGACGTGGGGGCGCAAGCTGGAACAATTTGACAATGCTGGCGTGTTTACCCCCAACCCTGCATTGCTGGTGATATTGCTCGGCGTGCCGCTCTTGCTGGCCCTTGCCGGTCTCCGCTGGCGTATGTTTCGCAGCACCGACGATCGCGACATCTTGATTGCATCGTGGTTCGTGGTTCACTTTCTCTTGATGTACCTGCCGCTCAAGTTCCAAATTCACATGCTGCTTGGCTTGCAAGTGCCGATGGTATTGCTCGCCACCCGGTTCATCGACGAACAGCTTATCCCGGCGTTGCGCCGGCGAGGCCGGTATGCGCTGGCGCTTGGGCTCGCCGCCGTCTTTGGCTTGAGCATCGTGACTAGCGTGTACATCCAAGGCTGGCGCTTCGTCTACCTCTCCCGCTACGAACAACCGCACTACCTAACCAACGATGAAATCGCCGCCCTGCAATGGCTGCAAGAACATACGACCAGCACTGATGTGGTACTGGCGGATATCGAATTTGGCCAGTTTGTGCCGGTATGGAGCGATGCGCGGGCATATATTGCCCACTGGGCAGGGACACTTGACTTCTTCACCAAACGAGAGAATGCGCGGATAGTGCTGGATCCAACGACGCCAGCCAGCCAACGCCGGCGCCTGTTGGATGAGTTTAGTGTTTCGTATGTGGTGATGCGCGATCGCGACGGAGCGCGAGCCGAGCTCAGTCAGCAAGGAGCCGCTGAATTAGAGATCGTATATGAAAATGCGACGGTCTCGGTGTATCGGGTACGCAAGGAGGAATGAAAAATTATGGCCCCCGTTGCGAACGTACCCGGTATAAACAGTATTCGCCAGTAGCAAATACTATGTCATAGTCACGCATTAATTCGGCTGGCGATACCATCTCCGTTACTCTATTCTCGGATCCATCAAGGATATACATTGCATTTAAATCATGCATGGTACGAAAATTTGATACTTGGAACGAACGGCGCGTCTGAGCAGCAATTTTTGCATTGTAATACTCGTCAGGGATTGGCACGAAGAGATGCTTCCCATAAAAATGAACCTCCCACTGCCCGGAAACAATCCGATCATTGGGTGGAATATAGGTATCAATGTACAAGGCCATAATACGCGCCGTATCATCAGCCGGCTCAAACAAACGACGAATGGTGTTCTGAAACGGCCACATAATCATGAACCCAAAGAGGAGAGCGATAAACATGATACTGGCAGCCTGATGAACGAAATGTTGCGTCGCCATCCAACGCTGAATCCACTTCCATAGATCTGCCAAAGCAACTGCCAGCAGCATGCTGCTCAAGGCCCAAATGGGATACGCATACCGAGGCCAGCCAATTGAGAAAAAGACATACCAGAACGACCAAACCAGCACAAACACTGGCACGATTAATCGCCCGGGTTTATCGCTCTGCTGGCGAAGAAATGCTACATACACGACAACTGGCAGCAACAACAAAACATCGTTATCCCGCAGAAATTTAATATTCTGCACACAGTTATGCAGCGATAACACCACAATCCGGCTCAACGACAGTTGCGCTAGATCGCTCTGCTGCCCGCTGATAGCCGCATGAACAGAGCTTGCATACGCTTGAAACAAACTCCAAGCAATGAATGCCATCAGGCACGCCAGCGATGGCCACAACACATCGCGAAATGAGAGCCGATCAACAGCGCGAACAACGCTTGCACCATAGAGTACAAGCAGCGCTATGATGATCATTGGCGCGATCAAATCTTTCGCTAGCACAGCTAGCGCAAACGCACCGCTGGCAAGAGCTAACGCCTCCCGTCTTCCAGCCAATGCCTGTGACCATTGCCAACATCCCAAAAGAAAGAGACCCAGTGCAGGCACCTCACCATACACCCACCGTCCCATCGTGACACTGTTTAACCATTCCGGGCCGCCAATCAGAAACAGCAGCGTGGCTAACAACGCAACACGATGACCATACCAATAGGTCGTATAGAGATAGGCAGCTCCGGCGCTTAAGATCAACAATGCCGCCATGAGTGAACGGGCCAGCAGCAGAGAAGGGCCAAACACCTGAAACAGCGCCATAATCGGCAATAAGACCACTGGGCCGGTCGAATCACGCCAATATGCTTGAAATCCTTCTTGAGTCAATATTGCCCAGCGTCCGTGTTGTACCACGTTTCTGATAAAATAGAGCCGAATTCCCTCATCAAGAGCCGTAAAGGCTGGATAACCGGCTAGATTATGGAAGGCAAGAAATAGCACTAATATACACAGTACGAGAAGCGGAATAGAGAGCCGCCTACGAGTACAAAGTGCGTCGTTCATACCCCCCTCCTTGCTGAACTCTGCACTCTAGTATATGTTGTAATCAAAGAAAACTATTTCATCAAACACTATTCTAAGTAAAAATAATATTTTATAAATATTTTGGATTATACCTATCAATTACTCTTCATTGATCATCGTACAAAAAGATTAACATGTCAAGCACTATATAAATAAAAAGAATATTAGAGATTATACAAGAAAATAATAATTCCAAGATCAAACAGGTACTATAGTACTAAATCAGTTATCCTGTCATTCAATTACAATAAAGGTGTTTCCAGCCTGCATCTCCACCCAATAAGCTTCATACGATCTAGCAGCCACTTCATACAAGGGGACGCCAATGCAAGCCTTGCTTCGCCTTGTTGCTGGTCTATGCCTCATCAGCATATTAGCCGCATGCGCATACACGCCAAGCATTGCGGTGATTTCGCCAACCAACCAAGAAATATCACCAACCCCTACAACCACTGGCAGCACCCTTTCGCAAACCATACCGCGCGCCTTTCTCCCTCTCATCATCGGCCCGCCGCCGCCATCACCGATAGGCTGGTACCAACTCGCCGGCAATCCCCAACGCACCAGTTACACCCCGGTCATCGTCCAAGGCCCGTACCGGTTTCGCTGGATTTGGAACGGACCAGCCGGTGGCGGCGACGCCGGCCCGGCCAGCGATCATCTGACCTTGCCAAAAGGGGTACAGCCGGTGATCGGCAACGGTCTGGTCTTTGTTGGCCATAGCGATGGGATTGTGCGCGCGCTGCGCACCAGCAACGGCACATTAGCGTGGAGCCGTTCGGTTGGCGGGCAGGTGCTCGGCACTGTCGCGTATCATCCCGGCCTGCGGCGCGTGTTTGTTGGTTCGACCAACGGGCGCATCTATAGCCTGAATGCCACTGACGGAACGATCATTGGTTCGTATGACGTGGGCGGCCCAATCGAGATGTCGCCGTTGTTGGTAGATGATGTTGTGTACGTAGGATCTATCACAAACAACAACCAAGATTGCGCCAACTATCGCGCAACGAGCGGCCAGTTCGTTGCACTCAATGCAGCCGATCTGACGCTGCGCTGGCAATACAACCCCGGCGCCGGCATCCTTGCCTCGCCAGCGTACACTGCCGCCAATGGCGGTATGGTGATCATTGCAGCCGAAGATAAAACGGTGCGCGCGCTGCGCGCGAGCAACGGTTCGCTCGTCTGGAGCCGGACGGTTAACGCAGGACGTGACCCACGGCGTAAGTGCGTTGCTTTCCCTGATACCTATCCGGCCATATCAGAGGTGAATGGCGTTGCGATGATCCGTTCCTACTTTATGTGGGATCTGACATGGGCGCCGCCAATCAGCCAAACCGATACGCTGGCCGAAATTCGCCAGTTCCTCACCCAGAATCCAACCTACCAGTCGTTCTTCGTGCTTGATCTTGCCAACGGCCAGCCACGTTACGTTGCGCCAGTCTTAGGGGGTGGCATCGGCAATGGCGGCGACTACTATTCAACCCCGCCGCAAGCGGTCATCCGGCGCTTGAGCGACGGGAGTGAGGTTGCCTATGTCACGTGGCGCAACAGCCAATCTTGTCTCTCGCCAAGCAATTGCGATAACCGAGAAGAAGGCGCGGTCGGCGAGATGAACATAAGTAATGGCGATATTCGCTTCATCGACGTCGATAAAAACGGCTGGCAATGGCGCATACCAGTCGATGAACTTGGCTCGATGACCATGGCCAGCGATGCCCTCTTCTACTCGCACTGGATGGGAATGGCTGCGGTCAAAATCACCGATCGGTCGCCCAGCCGCGGCAGCAGTGTAAGCAATCCGATTCTCACCAGTAAATTGATCGCTGTTTCCAATACCATCCGTCCGGGAACGTGCGATCAACGTGATAGCACCCAACACTATTGCCCAACCAGCCACTTCGCGAACGACGATAGTTATCAGCTTGGGCCGGGATTCTACATCTATTATGCTAGTCAAAACGTTTATGATCGGTTCTTCACTCCACCCGTCTTCGGCCCGGCCATCGATGAGAATGGCGTTGTCTATTGGAAGAGCGTTGATGGTGCGATTATTGCGTTGGAGCCGCAGAGCGCAACGGTTCCGTAGCGCTGCATGGTGGCTGATCGCACTGCTGATCGTTGCCGGCTGCGCCCCCACCGGCCTCCCAGAGGCGCGGCCTACTCCTAACCTCGACCCGATCAGCGCCGAGCGGCGCACAGTGTTGTTTACCGCCGATGATGGCGTAACCCTTGCCGGCGAGTTGACGCTGCCGCGCCAACCTGCTGTGCCACCCTTGGCGGTGATCATCCACCATTCCGGGCCGGTTGATCGCGACGCTTACGGCTATCTGGCCGAACTGCTGGTCGCGCGCGGCTATGCCGTCTTTCGGTTCGATAAACGCGGCACGGGTCAGAGCGGCGGCGCCTATGGCTGTTGTGAAGCGGCAGATGCGCTGGCCGCCTATCGCGCGGCTGTGGCCCAACCCGGCATCAACCAGCGGCGGGTGTTTATTGTGGCGCAGAGTATTGGCACGCGCTATGTCGCAGCCTCATTTGCTGAGTATGTCGCTGCGACGCCGCCATGCGGAGTGGCGCTGCTCTCAAATTTGCTCGGCCCGGATGAGATTGTCGCAATTGCCGCGCCAGTCCACGTCATTGTCGCCGATAGCGAGCCTGATCTGCAACGGATTGGCCCCGATGCCGTCGCCGCACACAACGCGCGCTGGCCTGACGGCGCGAGTCTCTATATTGCCGAAGGCGCCGAGCATACCCTCTTCGATATTCGTGATGGCCCGATCGACTGGAGCAACCCGAACTGGGTGCAACGCTATCATCGGGGGGCGATGGCAAGTTTGTTGGAGTGGCTGGATCAGACACCGTGCTGATCCTAGCTATCATGTTTAGCCCGGCGCGCACTAGCGGCTGGAATCAGCTTGGCGGCGATCCACAACGCACCGGATACGTCGAAGCCGCCTTACCCCACGGCGGGGCGCGCTGTATCAAGACTGGAGCATCCGCTGGATTTGGAATGGGATCCTGTTCCAATCACATTGGATGGCCCTCACCACACTACGGATGACCGACCACACGATTGGCGGCGACACGTTTACCAATCCAATTTCCACCACTGAATACCTGTTAATGACCAAGAGCTTTGCAAGGGCGCTGCCCAACTCGTAACAGCGTGCTGCGCTATTGCCCGGAAGACCATCAAGCGCCAGAGGACAGCTATCTGCTAGAACCGGGATTCTATTTGTACTATCACAACCGAAACGTCTCCGATCAATTCTGGCATCCCCCGGTGCGCGGCCCCATCTTCCATGATGGCGTGTTGTACTGGCGCAGGGTTGATGGCGCGATTGTAGCCTTAGCGCCGAATCAACCATGACCAAGCGCTTAACAATGACATAATCTTAACCAGAGTTTGGAAAAGATTCAAAAGCTGTTAAACTCCCTCCCTTACACTACATGCGTCACTCACGCAAGGGGAGGGGATCATCCGTGCAGTTAAAATATATCTCTCCGCAACTTGGCCGGATCGCTGGTTCGCTGGTAAGCACAATCGTGCTTCTTTGGCTGATCGGCAGTTTGGTTCCGCCTACCTCAGTTTCAGCTACGATTCCCAACCGGCAGCCGTGGGTACATCAACCGGGCACGTGTCCCGCGGCGCTCGAGGGGGCCGTGTTCGGCCTTGCCGGCGATAGCTGCGGTGGTAGCGGCACCGGCTTTGACACCACCCAAGTCTACGG
>NZ_LWQS01000029.1 GCF_001650695.1 Chloroflexus islandicus | reverse complement strand
CGTGCTGCGCTGGGGCCGCCGCTTCCTCGCAATGACATCAGGCGCTCATGGTCAGTGCAAGCCGCGCGCAGGGGCAGAGCGGTGCGCTGCCCGCACGCAGCGCAGCAATCTCCTGCGAGCATGGCAGGCCCGGCCCTTCAGGGCCGGGCTAGGAGTACGAAGCCCGCTGCGCGGGCTGATCACCCTCACCCCCAGCCCCTCTCCCGCATCAGCGGGAGAGGGGAGCGGAGAGCTAAGCGTTGAGGCATCGCACAGCGATCAACGGTTGTACGCGCAACTTGCTATCTGTCCATCGCCTTCCACCTGCGGGGGCGGAAGGATGTGGGCGAACGTACTGCGCTCGCCCCCCGTGCGCGAGGAGAGGCAGACCGGCGACCTTACCATCACGTGGACGCCGCCGCTCGCCCCCCGTGCGCGAGGAGAGGCAAAGACGATGTGCCTCCACCCCATCCCGAAAATTTTGCAAAAACTGTTACCATTTTCAACCCTTTTGTAGTGTATACTCGATCCTACCGGCATT
>NZ_LWQS01000028.1 GCF_001650695.1 Chloroflexus islandicus | reverse complement strand
AGCGCGGCAAGGTCGATCGGGGCCGGCGCGCCGCTCCGCTGCTCGGCCTTGATCGCTAGCGTCGGGCCGGTCGCCACCGCCAGCCGGAAGCCCATCATCGTCTCATACACCGCCCCAATCTGCTCGACATCGAGCGCCCGGTACGACAGCCGCTCGCCGTCCAAGATCAGCAGCTTTTCCAGCACCTGATAGACCGCCCCGTCAGGAATGCGCGGGACGGCGATCCGCTGCCCGTGCTGGCGGACGCTGCCCAGCGGGCGGCCTTCGAGAAACGGGAAGCGGTCGGGGTCGAACAGCACGCCGGCCCGCCGCGGCAAACCCAGCTCCGGCGCACCGTCGTGCAGCAGCCGGAACAGCACCAGCAGCCGCGCCCACGCCCCGTAGCGGTGGTGCATCGTGTCGGGATACAGCGCGGCATCGGCCCGCAGTTGCTCGTACAAGCTCGCCAGCGCATACTGCTGCTCCCAGACCGCATCGGTGGGCAACAAGCCGCGCTCCTCGGCGTAGAGCAAGAAAATCAGGCGCAGCAT
>NZ_LWQS01000027.1 GCF_001650695.1 Chloroflexus islandicus | reverse complement strand
CGTACAACCGTTGATCGCTGTAAAATGCTCAAAACGTAGCTCTGCTCTCTCGCTTCCACCTGATGGCGGGAGCGGGGCCGGTGGTGCGGGCCATCAGCCCGCGCAGCGGGCTTCGTAAGGATAGCCCGGCCCTTCAGGGCCGGGTGCTGGCCGCCCGCGCTCCCCGCTCCCGCTTGGGGCGCGGGCCGCTGGCCCGCACGGGTGTTCTTTGGTGGAGGTATTGAGGGGTAGACCGACCAACTGATGCGTACAACCGTTGATCGCTGTAAAATGCTCAAAACGTAGCTCTGCTCTCTCGCTTCCACCTGATGGCGGGAGCGGGGCCGGTGGTGCGGGCCATCAGCCCGCGCAGCGGGCTTCGTAAGGATAGCCCGGCCCTTCAGGGCCGGGTGCTGGCCACCCGCGCTCCCCGCTCCCGCTTGGGGCGCGGGCCGCTGGCCCGCACGAGTGTTCTTTGGTGGAGGTGTTGAGGGGTAGACCGACCAACTGATGCGTACAACCGTTGATCGCTGTAAAATGCTCAAAACGTAGCTCTGCTCTCTC
>NZ_LWQS01000026.1 GCF_001650695.1 Chloroflexus islandicus | reverse complement strand
AGGGCCGGGCTAGGGTTACGAAGCCCGCTGCGCGGGCTGTTGGCCCGCACCCCCGCGGGATCCCTCTTCCGCACCAGCGCGCGAGCGGCTGGGGTTGCGGGATGCCCCTCCGGAGGGGTTGGGGGTGGGGGCAGTGCCTCTTGCAACGGGCGTTCGCGGGCCAGCGGCCCGCGCTCCTTCCCACGGAGTGCGGGCGGCTCGCCCGCCGGTAGCGGTGCAGGGCGCCCGGCCCTTCAGGGCCGGGCTAGGGTTACGAAGCCCGCTGCGCGGGCTGTTGGCCCGCACCCCCGCGGGATCCCTCTTCCGCACCAGCGCGCGAGCGGCTGGGGTTGCGGGATGCCCCTCCGGAGGGGTTGGGGGTGGGGGCAGTGCCTCTTGCAACGGGCGTTCGCGGGCCAGCGGCCCGCGCTCCTTCCCACGGAGTGCGGGCGGCTCGCCCGCCGGTAGCGGTGCAGGGCGCCCGGCCCTTCAGGGCCGGGCTAGGGTTACGAAGCCCGCTGCGCGGGCTGTTGGCCCGCACCCCCGCGGGATCCCTCTTCCGCAC
>NZ_LWQS01000025.1 GCF_001650695.1 Chloroflexus islandicus | reverse complement strand
GCCCTGTTTCGCCGCAAGCAATGTCGTTGCCGTCAATCCGGCGGCTCCCCCTCAGGAGGTTGAGGGACGGACAGAACATGTAATCGAGCATAACCGTTGATCGCTGTGCGATGCCGTACAGCCCCGGGCTGCACTCCCCATCACCCCTCCCCCAGCGGCAAGGGGTGGGGGCATCAGCCCGCGCAGCGGGCTTCGTACCCCTAGCCCGGCCCTTCAGGGCCGGGCGCCGGTCAAAGGTTCTATCCGCCCTTGAACTCCAGCAGGTGAAGGGTGGAGAGCGGGCAGTCCCCCCGCTCCCCCATTGTCATTGCGAGCCGCGCGTAGGGGCAGAGCACCGCTCTGCCCCTGCGCGGCGAAGCAATCCCCCACGAGCACGGGAGAAACCCGCTGAGGCATCGCTTGCGCCAAAGCGGGAGATTGCTTCAGGCGCTGCGCGCCCTCGCAATGCAGGAACGTGGGCGTTGGGGTACCCTCACCCCCAGCCCCTCTCCCACTAGCGCGGGAGAGGGGCGCTGCCCTGTTTCGCCGCAAGCAATGTCGTTGCCGTCAATCC
>NZ_LWQS01000024.1 GCF_001650695.1 Chloroflexus islandicus | reverse complement strand
GGAGAGCTACGCTGTGAGCCATTGTACCGCGATCAACGGTTGTACTCGACCAAATTTCTGTCCGCCCCTCAAGAGGGGCTAGGGGTGAGCCAGCAGCCCGCGCAGCGGGCTTCGTACCCCCAGCCCGGCCCTTTAGGGCCGGGTTCGGGACAGAACGTATGAGCGTAGATGTAGGTTGTAGCTTTGCAATGCGCTGGTTTACCCTCACCCCCCTCCCCGATCCCACTGGCGCGGGAGCGGGAAGGGGAGAGCGGGGTTTTGAGGCATCGCCAAGCGATCAACGATTGTACTCGACCAGATGTTCCATCCTTCCCTCAAGCGGAGCTAGGGGTGGGGCCAGCAGCCCGCGCAGCGGGCTTCGTACCCCCAGCCCGGCCCTTTAGGGCCGGGTTCGGGACAGAACGTATGCGCGTAGATGTAGGTTATAGCTTTGCGATGCGCTGGTTTACCACCACCCCCAGCCCCGCTCCCACTGGCGCGGGAGCGGGGAGGGGAGAGCTACGCTGTGAGCCATTGTACCGCGATCAACGGTTGTACTCGACCAAATTTCTGTCC
>NZ_LWQS01000023.1 GCF_001650695.1 Chloroflexus islandicus | reverse complement strand
GGATTGACGGCAACGACATTGCTTGCGGCGAAACAGGGCAGCGCCCCTCTCCCGCGCTAGTGGGAGAGGGGCTGGGGGTGAGGGTACCCCAACGCCCACGTTCCTGCATTGCGAGGGCGCGCAGCGCCTGAAGCAATCTCCCGCTTTGGCGCAAGCGATGCCTCAGCGGGTTTCTTCCGCGTTCGCGGGGGATTGCTTCGCCGCGCAGGGGCAGAGCGGTGCTCTGCCCCTACGCGCGGCTCGCAATGACAAGTGGCGCGCGGGGGTAGCCCGCTCTCCAGCCTTCCCTCGCTGGAGTTCAAGGGCGGATAGAACCTCTGACCGGCGCCCGGTCCTGAAGGGCCGGGCAGGGGTACGAAGCCCGCTGCGCGGGCTGATGCCCCCACCCCTTGCCCCTCCCCCGCTGGGGGAGGGGCAAGGGGGAGCACAGCACGAGGCTTTACGGCATTGCACAGCGGACAGTTGTGATCAACCACAGGTTCTGTCCGTCCCTCAACCTCCTGAGGGGGAGCCGCCGGATTGACGGCAACGACATTGCTTGCGGCGAAACAGGGC
>NZ_LWQS01000022.1 GCF_001650695.1 Chloroflexus islandicus | reverse complement strand
CGCTCGCGCTCGATGCTACCACCTTGCACGACCGGTTCGTGGTGCTGACCATCTCGGTCGTCGCTCGCGGAACCGGCATTCCTGTGGCGTGGACGGTGCTTCCCGCCGGTCAATCGCGGTCGTGGCGGCGCGCAGGGCTGCGGATGCTCCGGATGCTCCGCCCAGCCATCCCGCCCGATTGGATGGTGATTGTGCTGGCCGACCGTGGCTTGGATGCGCGGTGGTTGGTTCGCCGGATCGTCCGCCTCGGCTGGCATCCCTTCCTGCGCATCAACGCCGGTGCGAAATTTCGTCCTGCAGGACAGGCGCGGTGGTATTGGCTCCGCGAGCTCGTATCACCCGATGGGCAACCCCGGCAGGACGCCGGCACCGGTTTCACGCATCCAGCCAGTCGCCTCCCCTGCACGCTGCTGGTGTGGGCCGACGACGCCCACACCGATCCGTGGTGCATCCTGACGGATCTGGCCCCCGGCATCGCCGACAGCGCGTGGTATGGCCTGCGTGCGTGGTGCGAACAGGGCTTCACATGCACCAAACGCGGTGGCTGGCAGTGGCA
>NZ_LWQS01000021.1 GCF_001650695.1 Chloroflexus islandicus | reverse complement strand
CGGTTCAAGGGCGGACAGAACATCTGTGCGGCGCCCGGCCCTTGAGGGCTGGGCTATGCTTACGAAGCCTGCTGCGCACCCTGCTCGCCCTGCACCTCGACCAGATCGAACGCCGCATCGCCCCGCCGTGGCGCAATGCCCAGCGACGCTGGCAACGCTGGCGCGAACTGGCGTTGTTGTTGGCCCGGCTGTGGTGGCAATGGCAACGGTGAGGGGGAGGGGTACTAGGGACTGCGGCAGTTGCCCTGCCGCAGCCCCCAATACCTAGCGCTTCGCCTATGGATTGCGGCAGTGAAACTGCCGCAAGTTCCAATGCCTCATGCTTGTGAATCCATCATCTATGCGCAAATAGACAACTCAATCTCAACCATCTACTTCAGGCACATTCACTCGATCAAAAGGCGTCTCCTCGACTTTTCGACGAAATTCATCACTCGTATGCTGCCTAAACCAAGCTGCTGAGCAGAAAGGGTATTCCTCAGCTACAGAAACAAGACCACGTTTGACAGGATTATGATGCACGTAGTTTAGGCGCGCATAATAGCTTCTTTCGTATGTAAGGCACGTATCCCAATATTGAAACCAAACTTTTCTTCCCGGCGTTCGGTCAATTTTATTTACCAATATCGCAGCCTGATTGTGTAGCCGCTGAATCAACCGGCTCAGCGACTGGCCATTCTCTGAAGCATGAGCGATAAAATGATAGTGATTAGCAAATAGCGCCCAAGCTTGGAGTTCCCACTGATAAGCTGATATAACATCAAACAAGACGTTCTGAAGCGTTGTAAGTTTGGCGGCGGTATCGAAAATATGCTGTTTGTGGAACGTTGAGGCCGTGACAATATAGGTAGCATTTGGTACAAATAAGTGGAGCGGACTATGTGGCCATGTACTTTCCGACAAGTTATTCTCACGCATATCACCTCCTCATCTATGGAGTGCGGCAGTGTAACTGCCGCACTCCAAACCTATTAAGCAAGAACAATCTCCACCCAGAACATTCGCTCAGTCACCCAAAACCTCTACGCCTGCAGATTGTGTTCACAATAAATACCCACTCTAGTATGAGTGGCTAATGTTTCTCTCGGTAATGATTGTTGCGCCACTCTAGTCGCTTGGATAGCACTACATTATTGTAATGTTTCGATAAGGAGGCAGTCCAAAGCAATGATCGCAAAACCTGAATACAGTCTTATGTCTTTATCATGATGTTCCATCAATGCTCGCGCAGGTTTGGTAAATCGCTCCATTCGTTTCCGAAACATTGTGGTCGCTTCCTGCCAAGCACCAACATCGCTTTGCGGCGACAGCTTTAGTGCTTGCCAGTCGGTATTCTTTACACCGGGCGCTATTTCAAACTCGTTGTGGGGGTTGTTAGCCATGAGTAACCTCCTTGCTGCAAGGGGTTTACAAGGATGCTTTGCAATGCGGTAGGTACAGATGGAAACACGCGGCTCATACAACGGGGCTTGCGGCAGTGTACTGCCGCAAGCCATAGTAGCACAAGTTAGGATCGATCACTCACCCCATCCCCCACACCCCCAATCCAATCGCAATCACGCCGGTCATAGCTAGCACCGTCACCCACACCAGATCGGTATTGATCCATGCCCGGCGCAAAATTTCAAGCCCGACCACGTAGTAGACGATCAGCGCAATCGCGGCCATCGCCGCAAACATACCGGCGGTATGCACCACCACCGCCAGCGTCGCGCCCAGCATCGAGTTGGCGATCGTTGGTGCGTGTTGCATGTGATCGTGGTGCGCGTGCTGCGCCGCCGGCCCCATCGCCACCAGCAGCGGCGCAACCATCAACCCGGCGCCGTGCGCGCTCGCCATCAAGAACGACCACCACGCCAATTCACCCGCGCTGGCCCGGAAGCGGGTGGTGGGATGGCGGAAACGGGCCAGCAGCCGCCAGCCGCTAAACCCCAGCAAGACCACGCCGGTCAGCACGAGTAAGAGATTGGTCGGCAAGGCATATCCGATCAGCGCCGTCACAAAGGCCGCCAGCGCAATCGCGGCGGCATGGCCGATCGCAATCGGCCACAGCGCATAGATCACCGCCTGCGCCCGGCCCTCCTGCAAGCCTAAGCCGGTAGCGAACAACCACCCCATCGCCGGGTTGAGACCGTGGAACAAACCGAGGCCAAATAATGACCCCCAGAGCCATGCTGTCTGATCCACTTGCTACCTCCAAAGGGTCTATGGGTGCCAATCGCTTGTTCGTTGGCTCATTCGCTCGCTTCCCTCATCGCCATTGCGTCCCCGGTTGTCATTGCGAGCCGAGCGCAGCGAGGCGAAGCAATCTCCCCCGATAGCGGATAACGCCCCTTTAGGCGTCGTTGCCACTTGAGATGAGAGGAGGTAAACACTCGTCTCGCTCCCAAGGGGATACAACCCTCACCCCCTACCCCTCTCCCGCTGATGCGGGAGAGGGGCGCTGCTGCATTCCGCACCTGCAACCCCTTGCCCGCCATCAGGTGGGAGAGGGTAAACAGTTGATCGCTGGGATCATTATCAAACCCTTTGCGTTCGCTGCGATCTTCGCGTCTTTGCGTTTCACCCCTTTGCACACTTTGCGTCTGTGTCTAGCACCCCTCCCCCAGCGGGGGAGGGGCACGGGGTGGGGACCACTCTCCTCCCCCGGCGGGGGAGGGGCACGGGGTGGGGGCCACTCTCCTCCCCCAGCAGGCGATGACTGGACCGGGTGCCCTGCGCCATCACGGGAAGCAGTACGAATCGCTCGACGCATCGCCGCCTTGCAACCGGATCTGGTGAACACGCTGGTCGCCAAAATCGACGAAGAAGTTCGGGTCGAACTGCATCCCACCCTGCGGATCGGCGTCAACTTTCACCATCCAGCCGCGGATTCCATCCGGGTAGAACTGCTCGTCCCACGGTAGGTAGAGCGAATTAGTGAAGTAGACCCGCCGGCCATCGCGGCTCACCTCAACCATCTGCGGCCCGCCGTTGAGCGGCCCGGCTGCCGCCGGATGCCCGGCCCGCCGCACAATGCCGCCGATCTGGAGGGTGCCGGTCAGTTTCGGATTGAACGGATCGGAGACGTCGTATTGGCGCAGTTCGCCAGTGCCCCAGCACGAGACGTACAAGAAGCGATCATCAACCGTCAGGTTAATATCAGTCACCAGCGGCGGCACCGCTTTGAACGGCTTGAGAATATCGGGAAGCTCCTCTTCATTCGCCGGTTCGGCAGGAATCTCGATCACCTTGCGCACCTGCCACGAACCATTGTGCCGGTGCCACAGCCAAATCGAGGCCGAGAGGTCTTTGAGGCTGACCACGCTGTTGAGGAAGCCGTAGGCTTTGGTCGGATCGTGCGCCGGGCGCAGCTCAAGCGCCATCTGGTGCTCGGCGCCAAGGTCGAGCGTCTGCAGATGGCGCCGCCGGTGAAGATCCCAGATGTGAATGCGATGGCCGTATTTGCCGGCCAACAGCTCTTCACCGAGCACGCCATGCTCAACCATGCGCGGCGTACCCCACTCGCTGGTGATGAGCGTATCGTAGCCAAGGTGCCACCAAAAATCGTAGTGGAGGTACTGATCGGCCCGATCAATCTCCCACCGGCCCAACACCTCAAAGGTGTCGTGATCGAGAATGAAGATGCCACCCGGCCCATCGCCTTCGGGGTTGCCCAGCGCCGAGATGTAGATGCCATCTGGCCCGCAATGCACCGTATGCGGGCGCGCATAGCCGGTGCGCTCGAACAACTCGCCGGGTTCGATCACCTTCACCACGTGCGGTTTGGTTGGCTGCTCTTTGATATCGAGAATGGTGATATGCGAGCTGCGAATATCCGGCACTACCAGATAACGCCGTTCGACGTGCGGGTGCGGCGCGTTAGGGCAGAGCATCGAACTGCACGCATTCCAGCCAAAATGGTGCAGCTCGCCGCCAGTGTACGGCATCTCGGTGGCGCCAACCACCTTGCCAAAGGTTGATGATTTGGGATCGACATCGACCACGCACATTGCATCACGCTGGCCATTGCCGTGCGGGTTGAGCCGCACCACATACGCGAGCGACTCCGGCGGCGCTTTGGTCGCCATGCGCGGCGAGGGGTAAAACGTCGGATCAGGACGCCAGATAGCCACGGTGACACCTCCTTCATTGGATGAGACCCTATATCGTGGCAAGTGGGCAAGCCGTTGCCCACCGTTGACCCCTACGTCAAATCTATACTTTTCGAGCGAAAAAGTCAAGTTTCTTGGCTGCGCAGACTGTAACGCTCGCCCGCTGAATCGGTAACGCGACGTGTCCTATCCACGCCGGTTCGCTATGCTTGCGTTGTGGAAACGCGGTTTAGTTGAGAATTATTAACTCGGTGTACTGCCACTATACAACGCGCCCGGCGCTTGGTCAAGAGCAAAAAAAGCAGGGAGTGGGGAATAGGGAGGTAGGTGAGGTAGGGATAAACGTTAGCGCCTTACCTTAGCCGGTGCATACGTCATGATAAGAATAGAGAGGCTACTGGACCACATCTACTCACCTCCGCCGCGGGCGAGCCGCCCGCGCTCCTTTCAACTGCACGGGGGCGCAGCCTGCAGCTCCTTACCTCCACCCCTTAAAGGACGAACAGAATGCGTGAGCGCAGGTGCGATTGATGGCGTTGCGATGCGCCGTTTCACCCTCACCCCCAGCCCCTCTCCCACTAGCGCGGGAGAGGGGCGCTGCTGTTTCTCGCTCTACGATGCCGTTCCCGCACATCATACGGCTCCCCCTCGCCCGCCGTCAGGTGGGAGAGGGGGCCGGGGGGTGAGGGCACCCCTCCCCCAGCGGGGGAGGGGCAAGGGGTGGGGGCACTTAAACGGCCCTCCCCGTGAACGAGCACCTCCCTCCCGTAGCGGGTTCAAGGACGAACAGAATGCGTGAGCGCAGGTGCGATTGATAGCGTTGCGATGCGCCGTTTCACCCTCACCCCCAGTCCCTCTCCCACTAGCGCGGGAGAGGGGCGCTGCTGTTTCTCGCTCTACGATGCCGTTCCCGCACATCATACGGCTCCCCCTCGCCCGCCGTCAGGTGGGCGAGGGGGCCGGGGGGTGAGGGCAAATAGTTTATCGCTGGGATCAGATCAAACCCTTTGCGTTCTCCGCGATCTTCGCGCCTTTGCGTTTCACCCCTCTGCGCCTTTGCGCGCTTGGTGTCGGTATATGGCACCCCTCCCCCAGCGGGGGAGGGGCCGGGGGTGGGGGCCAAGCCCCTCCTCCTCTCAACCTCGCAAGGCACGGGCCACCAACCCCTCCCGCACCGCCATCCCCCCAACCGGGTATAATGAACGTGAGGCGTTCTACGATAGAGGGTATGATGACCGCTATGAACGATAACTTCTTTGCCTTCCAATACCACGCCCTCAAACCGCTTGAGCGGTGGGGCGCCGGGAGCGTGATTGGCGGCGCAGTCTTATCGCTGCTGCCCGGCTTCTGGCGTCACTTCGGCCTCCAAGCGATCAGTTGGGGCGCAATCGATTGGCTGCTGGCCATTGCTGGCCGCCGGCAGGCCCTGCTCAAAGCTGAAGATTTGGTGGCCGGCGATCTTGATGAATCGGCTGCGCATGCCGCTGCCGAGCGGATGCGCACCATCTTGCTCGTCAACGCCGGTCTTGACCTGCTCTACATCGGCGCCGGTCTGTGGCTGCTGCGCGCGGCAGGCGATCGCGCCGACCGGCGCGGCATGGGAGCCGGCATCCTCGTCCAAGGTCTCTTTCTCTTGCTCTTTGATAGTATCCTCGCCGCTGAAATCAACCGGCGTTGGATCCCGCCATCGCCATGATCAACCAACGCATCTTTCCACTGTTGCAATGCCCGACCTGCCGGGTACGTCCGCTCATTGTCGAAGCCGGCGGCGTGCGTTGCCCGCGCTGCCAGACGCTCTACCCCTTCGGCGATGGCTATCTCGACCTGATGCCGCGCGGGGCCGAGTTTGATTACGTTTCTAAGTACGTCACCGACGAAGAGCAGTTGGCCGCCGAGCTTGACTACCGCGAACTTGCGCCGCCGCTGTTAGCCGCCGGCGTGCGCGACCGCACCTTGCGCCGCTTGATGCGCTGGCGCAAGAGCGATGTGGTGCTTGATAACGGCTGCGGTACCGCCAAGCATGCCGTCTGGAACGCGAAGTATGTCGGGTTGATGGTAGGTTCCGACCCGGCGACGCTCTTTGCCGATGAAGCGGTACGCACGGTGACGCTGGCCAAGGCCGATTCGCGCATGTTGCCCTTCGTTGATGGCAGCTTTGATAAGGTCTTCGCAATCGACATCCTCGAACACTTTCCGCTGCCGGTGATCGATGCCTATCTGGCCGAAACGGCCCGCGTGCTGCGCCCCGGCGGGCGCATGCTGGCCTTCTCGAACACCCGCGAACGCTCGCCGATCCAACCGGTGATCGACATTAGCCGCCATATTGGCCGCCTGTTCGTCAAAGCCGGCGTCTACGACTTCGAGCGCGAAAAGCTGCGCAAGTCCGATCACATCAAAGCGCTAGAGACGTGGGAAGACGTGCTGGCCGCCTTTGAGCGGGCCGGTCTGCGCCCGGTAAAGGTCGTCTTCTGGAACAGCCTATTTACGACCTTTGTGGAACATGTGCTCATGAAACTCGGCGAAGCGATCATCGGGCGGGTACGCGGGCGCAAGGCGGCCACCAATCTCCCGGCAAGAGTAAGCGCCGGCACAGCTCGCGAGATCCGCGCGCGCCAGCGCATGCGCGGCTATCTGCGCAAAAAAGGGCCGGTCTACTATGCCCTGATGGCCGTGACGCTGCTGATGGAGCTTGACCTCTGGCTGTTCGGCTGGATGCGCTGCGGCAGCTACTTCATTCTGGTCGAAAAGCCGCGGGGATGAGGTTAACCGCTGAGGTCTTGGAAGAATAGCCACAAAAAGACGCAAAAGACACAACAATTTTTTGTGTGTCTTGTGTCTCTTCGTGGCTATTCATCTCTCCTTCCCCAGCGGGGCCGATGACCAAGGCGCTAGGGGTGTAGGAGCATAGCCACAAAAAGACGCAAAAGACACAACAATTTTTTGTGTGTCTTGTGTCTCTTCGTGGCTATTCATCTCCCCTTCCCCAGCGGGGCCGATGACCAAGGCGCTAGGGGTGTAGGAGCATAGCCACAAAAAGACGCAAAAGACACAAGAATCTTTTTGTGTATCTTGCGTCTCTTCGTGGCTATCCGGCTCTCCTCAACTCCGATAGAGGTGGAGCTGAAAACAAAAAGCCCCAAAAGACATACAATACTTTTCGTGCCTTTTGCGTCTCTTCGCGGCTATTCAAACCATGGAGCGATCTGATGATCAGCTACCGGCAACTCACCCCAACCGATTTCGAGCAATTCTGGGCGCTTGACAGCTACGCCTTCGCCCGCCAGTACCACCGTGGCCGCTACACGCCAGACGTCATCGCCCAACTGCGCGGGTTGTTTGTCAATGGCGAGCACGTGGCCCAATTGCAAATCATGCCGTTTCAGATGCAGGCAGGCAACGGTGAATTGCCGGTTGGCGCGATCGGCAGCGTCGCGACATGGCCGCAGCACCGCCGGCGCGGCTATGCCGAGCAGCTCTTGCGCCACGCCTGCAATGAATTGCGCGAGCAAGGCGCGGTGCTGGCTCTCCTCCACCCCTTCCGCCATGACTTCTACCACCGGCTGGGTTGGGCGCTGGCCGGCGAACGGCGCTTGGTGCAGCCGGCCCCATTCCATCTGCGCGCCTTTCAGCCCGCCCCCGGCGCGTATATCCCCGCCGGCCTCACCCACATCGCCGAACTCGACGCCATCTATCGCGGCGCGTTGCGCGGACGCTACGGCCCGCTCGTGCGCCCGCCCGAATGGTGGCAGGTAGATGTCTTGCAAACGTGGGGCGGCGAACCCTACCACGCCTTCATCTGGCGCGACGAGCAAGGCAAGGGACGTTCGTACCTGATCTACCGCCTTGAACGCAGCGACAACGGCGACCGGCTAGTCTGCCGTGATATTGTCGCCCTCGACCCGTTGGCCCGCGCCCAACTCTTCGTCTTCATCGCCCGCCACGCCGATCAAATCATCGCCGCCGAGATTCCCACCCCGATTGACGCCCCGCTCAATGCGCTGCTGCCCGCGCCGGCGCCAACCACGGTGGTGCCGCTCTTTATGCAGCGCGTGCTCGATGTGAAACACCTGCTCAGTCTTTACCCCTTCGCCCCGGCTACTGGCCAGCTCACGATACAGATCGCCGACGATTGGATGCCAGATAACGCCGGACGCTACCAGCTCGCGTGGCACGATGGCCGCACCACCGTCACCCGCCTTGGCCCCGGCGAAGCGGATCTAGCCAGCACCAGCGCCACCCTCAGCCAACTCCTCAGCCGCTACCTCCGTCCACGCACTGCTGCCGCCTTCGGCGTGCTCAGCGTCAGCGACCGGCGCGCGCTGGCCCTGCTCGAACAGGCGCTGGCCGGCTTACCGCCATTCTGCGGCGATTATTGGTAATGCTATAAGCTAACAGCTTCGCCCATTTCTAGACGAGATCTAGTTACCACCACAGATCAATTTACATCTGAAATCTGAGCAAAAATTCTTTGTACTTTCATTATCGTTTCAGGATTCATTGGCACATATCGCTTCAGCCTGCTGTGGATCGGTGGCATTGGCGATCTTTTATGAATGGACATGGCAGCCCGAGCGGTGGATGTTTGCCAAGTTGTACCCTGAATATAATTAAAGACTGGCCCTCGATGATCGCTGAGGGTATCGCTTGGCAGGCTTGCCAACGTGGGTCACAATGACACAGTTCGTTCAGGTCTGAATGCTTGATGTTAGATTCAGAACACCTGCCCTGCGTACCATACCGGTTTATCACCGCAGTTGCTGCACTTGCCGGAACATGGCAACTTTCTACCGCTGTTTATTCCCCACACCTTACCCCTATTGCCCCGCCGCCTCGACATTGTGCAGGATCATTCGCAGGCATCATTTCATATTTTATACCAATTTTTAATTATTACAGTTTCGTCATCTTGCAACATAACAATACTGCAAACCTAACATCATTGACAATAACATCATGAATGTGCTAATGTACCAATGTAATCCATAACATAATTTTCTAATACGATTAAGTTCTTTAAAAATCGTATAAAACATCTCTCGCCTGCTTACTTGCTCAGAAGTAAGCTGTGAGCAAAACATAGTAAAATTTTCCGCTCACATAGGTAAGAGACGTCTTGAGATGAAATGGCAAACCCATCGTAAGGTGGGGACGCAAAGCCACAGGTCCAGTGATGCGTACACTGGACGGCTGGGATACCAAGCTCAAGCACGCACCTCCCCTTGTTGTCAGGAGAGGTATGTCGCTTTGCCCCAGCTTTGTCTACGCTGGGGTTTTCTGTTTTCTCGCGTCACCGCAGCGCTGCGGTGCATCACGTAGCCCGGCATACCACAGCTCGATGCACTTTCTGAAGGTGCCTAGCTAAGGAGGCAACCAAGAGCATCATCCAAACCTAAACCAAACTCGGCAGTCTTGAAAGGCTAACCCTATCAGCCACCAATTACTCTCGCGGCACTCGGTCTACGCCACTGCAACGGTTACGACGAGAACTTCCAGAACCCACCTCTCTCTTATTCTGGGTATGCCGCAGCAGTTTGACGGTACATCGTAGGAGCTCTCATCTATGCAAGCAACGCTCATCCAACCCTCTCGTCACAACGCTGCGATCCGCATCGGCTACCTCATCGCAGTGTTCGCCCTCCTCATCGCACTAACCCCGCGTTTGACGCTTTCATTCAATGCGGTAGCGGAAACGCGCCTGCATCCGGCCCTCGTGAATCTCGCCGCCGAACAGCCCGATCTGCCGATTCGGGTGATCGTGCAGCGCAACGCCGCTAATGCCGATCTTGAATTGTTCATTACGCAGCTCGGCGGGCAGATCGTGCGCGATTTGCACATCATCAACGCGCTGGTTGTGGAACTACCGGCGGCCAAGACCCTTGAACTGGCCAAGGCTAACGGCGTGGCTTGGATCTCGCCCGACGCGCCGGTCTGGTCGAGTTCGAGCCAACCGCACACGTTTGTGACGTGGGCCAACGCCACGACATTGAGCACTGCGGCCAACAGTGTCGACTCGCTGCTCGGGCCCAACGGCACGTTTGCCACTATTGGCCGGCAGAATGTAACCTTCTCGGACTTCAGCGCCGAGCATACCCCCGGTCACATCATTATTCGGGTTGAGGTTTTACTGCACGCGTTCGTCCCAGCCCGGCTTGGCTCCGGCAATGATCCGAAGCTCAGCATTGGCGTCGGCAACGGCACGACCAAAGCCATTACGCTGAGCCATAAGCAGTTCAATCAATTCACCGACGCTAACAACACCGGCCCGCTCGTGATCGATATTACGAAAGAGCGTGTCTGGAATTGGAGCGACTTTGATAACAATCTGCGCCTGATCCTTGATCAGAGCGGATTTAATTCATCGAGCGCAATTAATTACGATGCTATCGGCTTGCGTATTACCAGTGCGGCTGGCAGCAGCAATACCAGTGATAGCGGCGGTGACACCTCAGCGCTCGCAACCATCGATCCTAGCCAGCAGCAGAATGTATACAACGATGCTATCCGCGCAACGCAACTCTGGAACAGCAGCGCCCGCCTGCAAGGTCGTGGCGTCAGCGTCGCCGTGGTTGATAGCGGCGTGTTGAAGACCAAGGATCTAGGCAAGCGCGTGCGGGTTAACGTGAATTTTAACGCCGGCTTCCACAATGGCGCTGACCGCTACGGGCACGGCACGTTTGTCGCCGGTCTCATTGCCGGCAACGGCAACCAGTCGAATGGCAGGTATATCGGCGTGGCGCCGCGGGCCGACATCATTAACGTGCGGGTCAGTGACGATAACGGCATGTCAACCGAAGGTGATGTTGTCGCGGCCCTCCAGTGGATCAACACCAACCGGGCACGCTATAACATCCGCGTAGTCAACCTGTCGCTGAACGCCAGTATGCCGCAGTCGTATCACACGAGCGCACTGGCCGCCGCCTGCGAAATTCTGTGGTTTAACGGCATTGTGGTTGTGGTTTCGGCGGGCAATAATGGCACGGCTACCCTCTACCCGCCAGCCAACGATCCGTTCGTGATTACCGTTGGCGCGGCTGATGATCGGGGCACTGCCTCCATTCAAGATGACGTGGTTGCTTCATTCTCAGCCTACGGCGTCACCGAAGCGGGCACGGCCAAACCGGAATTGGTTGCTCCGGGACGCAATATCGTTGGCTTGCTGCCCGAAAACGATCTCCTCACGATCAGCCGCGATCGACCCAACAACCGGATCAACCGCCACTACTTCCGGATGTCCGGCACCTCGATGGCAGCTCCTATTGTCAGCGGCGCCATTGCGCTCTTACTCCAAGACGAACCAAACTTGACCCCGGATCAGGTCAAGTTCCGGCTGATGGCGACGGCGAACCGCAACTGGCCCGGCTACTCGCCTGAAACGGCTGGTGCGGGGTATCTGGATGCCTTCGCCGCGGTGAACGGTACGACAACTGAGAGTGCGAATACCGGCCTGCCCGCAAGCCAAATCCTTGTCGCCAGCGGTGCAACCCAGACGTGGGGCTCGGTCAACTGGGGCTCGGTCAACTGGGGCTCGGTCAACTGGGGTTCAGTCAACTGGGGCTCGGTCAACTGGGGTTCGGTCAACTGGGGCTCAGATTACTGGGAGGAATAACGATGGGTTCGCACACTCACGCAGCTATCACGCCGGTAGATACAAGCGTTAACTGGTCGGTCAACTGGTCGGTCAACTGGTCGGTTAACTGGTCGGTTAACTGGTCGGTTAACTGGTAATCGCTCCACGGTTGCCAGATAAGCAGAAACCGGCGGGTAAGCGGTGCAGATACGATGCTGGTCGCTTACTCGCCGGTTCTGATGTTTGCGCCATCGCTTATCAATCTCAATGATGGTCATGGACTGAATGCCATTGACACGCTCGCCAATCTGTGCCAAGATCGAGCGGTTGCGTGAAGGTTGGCCGCTGGTATGGAGTTTCATCGCTATGCTGCGCCCGCTCTATATCTCGCCGCTCGGTCGTGGCGGCGTCGATTTTGGCATTCAGAATATCACTCGCGCTGTGCAGCGCGCCGGTTTAGCGCCGCAATTGCTGCGCTTGCCAGAGTTGTACAACTTTTTACCCGTGCTCATTCCCAAGACGTTGCCCGCCGATGTGGCCCGCCGCTTCGATATTGTGCAGGGTCGCTCACGGGTCGCGTTCAGCCTGCGCGGGTATGGCCTGCCGGTGGTGACGACGGTACACCATCTCACCACCGACCCGGCCTTGCAACCCTATAGCTCGTTGGCCCAACGCCTCTTCTACCGGCTGGTCGAGTCGCGCTACGATGGCCTGTCGATCGCCTATGCCGACGCAGTGGTCTGCGTCAGCCGCTACACCCAGCGCATGGTGGAGATGACCTACGGACGTCGCGACACGGTGCTGATCTACGACGGCATTGATACTGATGTGTTCGTGCCGCCGCCGGGGATGGCCCGCCGCGACGATGGCCTGCCGCCGAGCAATGGCCGCATCCGCCTGCTCTTTGTCGGCAATCGCACCCGCCGTAAAGGGTTCGATCTGCTGCCCCGGATTATGGATCGGCTGCCAGATGACTACGTGCTCTACTATACCGGCGGTTTTCAAGGGCGCGACGCCGGCCCGCCCCATCCGCGCATGATCCCGATCGGTTCGCCTGACCGGGCCGGCTTGGTGGCGGCCTACCAAAGCTGCGACATCTTGCTCTTTCCCTCGCGGCTGGAAGGGTTTGGGATTGCCCCCGCTGAAGCGTTGGCCTGTGGCCGTCCGGTGGTGACGACCAACGTCGCCGCGTTGCCCGAAGTGGTTGACGACGGCCAGAATGGCTTTTTGGTCGCTCGCGACGATGTGGCTGGCTACGCCGAAAAAGTGCGCGTCCTCGGTGAAGACGCGGCGCTGCGCCGCCGTTTCGGCGAGCATGGGAGAGAGAAGGTTGTCGCCAATTTCGGCTACGGCCCGCTCGGCGAGGGGTTCAAGCGCCTGTACACCCGCTTGCTGAATCGTGAAGGCGCACAGGGAGCAGAGACGCAGAGGGGGTGAACGCAGAGACGCAGAGGAACGCAAAGGACGCGAAGGTTGGTGATGGGGGAGGCACAAGTACGCTTCGACCCCCAATCTCAAAATACCTCTGCGCCCTCTGCGTTCTTCGCGTCTTTGCGTTTTATGATCTCTGCGCCTTGCTATCGCGGCTCAGCCGCCATCGTGCCGGCAAATGGCCGCCGGTGGTTGAGGAAGAGCAAGATCGCGCACAGCACAATCGCGAGCACGCTCACCAACTGCGCCACCCGGATGCTGCCCTCGCACGAACCACCGACCCCGCTCGCGCACAAGCTATCGATCCGTAACCCTTCAATCCAAAACCGTCCGCTCGAATAGATAATCCCGTACAAAAACAGTAGATCACCCGGATTAAGCCGGCGCCGTTCGGGTGGCGCTAGCCGGCCAAACCGGTGGTCAAGCCAGAGAAGCACACCGACCCCGGCCAGATTCCACACCGACTCGTAGAGGAAGGTCGGGTGAAAGAGCGTGGTAATGGGATAGGTGGCGAGATCGTTATAGGGCGGTACCCGGTATTCAGGATCGATCCGCAACCCGAAGGGCAAATCAGTCGGGCGGCCATAGGCCTCTTGGTTAAAGAAGTTGCCCCATCGCCCGATGCTCTGCGCCAGCAAGAAACCGGGCACACAGACATCGAGCCAATCCCAATAGGGCAGTTTCGCGTAGCGCGTATAGATCACGGTCGAGAGCAGCGCACCGATAATCGCGCCGTGGATCGCGATCCCGCCGGTGGTGAGGTTGAACGCGCTCAGCGGGTTAGGCGCAAACCGTTCCCATTCAAAGGCAACGTAATAGATCCGCGCGCCGGCAATGCCGAGGATCAACCCTAACATCAACTGGTTCCAGACGTGATCGGGATGATAGCCGCGCGCGACGGCCCGCCGCGACGCCAGCAGGGCCGCAATCAATGCGCCGGTCATAATAATCGCGCCGTACCAGCGCACTACGATCGGGAAGCCAAACAAGGTAAAGCTAATCAAAAATGGATCGTCAGGCGGATAGAGAACCATACTTTCTCCAACATTACACGTCATCGTAGGGGCATAGCATGCTATGCCCGTAGGCATAGCGTCGCAATGCCCCTACAACGACGCTGCATAGCGCACCGCGTTGCGGAAGATTTGCAAACCGTCACCTTCGCGTCGGGAGGGTTCGCGCGTCCAGCGGGGATGCTGGTGCGGCAACACCGCATTTTCCGGGTGCGGCATGAGGCCCAACACATTGCCCTGCGCATTACACAAACCGGCGATGTTGTGCGGCGAGCCGTTGGGATTGGCTGGATAACCCTCACCCACATAGCGCAGCGCCACCAAGCCAGCAGCTTCCAATTCGTCTAACGTTGCCTGATCACGCACCGCGATCCGGCCCTCGCCGTGAGCAACCGGCACTTCGATCGGGTGTTCAATGCCACGGGTAAACAAGCAGCGGCTATTGCTTACCGCTTCCAACTGCACCCAGCGGCATTCAAACTGGCACGACTCATTCGTCGTGAGCGTGACCCGTGGCGGTTGGCGGGTTGGGCCGGGCAACAAACCGGCTTTGACCAACACCTGAAACCCGTTGCAAATCCCGATCACTGGGCGGCCATCAGCCACAAATCGCTCCAGCTCTTCGCCAAGGCGATGAATCAGATCAACCGCCAACAACCGTCCAGCGCCAAGATGATCGCCATACGAAAAGCCGCCGGGGATCACCAACAGCGCATAATCGGCCAACTTCACCGAACCTTCGGCAACCCGATTGACATGCACCCGTTCCGGGCGTGCACCGGCCAACTCACAGGCCAGCGCCGCGTCGGCATCGCGATTGATGCCGGGAGCGCGCAAAATGAGAGCTTTCAGTTCCACCGAAACTCCATCTCCACCTCACCGATCTGGATCAGATCACCCGATTTCAACCGTTGCGGCACATTCGGCGGGATCAACACCCCGTTAATCCGGGTGCCGTTGGTGCTCTTCTGATCGGTGAGGGTATAGTGATCGCCGCGCCGCTCGATAATGGCGTGCAGACGCGATGCGATCCCGCGGTCATGTTCAGCCAAATCCAATTCAGGGAAGTGAGCGCGGCGCGGATCGCGCCGGCCAATCCGCACCGGCGAGTGGTCGAGCACCATCTCCCAGTGGCGGTAAGGCGAACGGACAATCAAGCGAGCCGGCGGCACGACCGGCGCAGGCGCAGCAACCGGCCCGCCGTGCTGTAAGGCGGTACCGCAACCGGCGCAAAACCGGGCCTGCGGTTTGTTGACCCTCCCGCACTTTTCACACACCACCCCAGCCGCTGGCGCCGGCGCGACCGGCGGCGGGGCAGCCACCGGCGGTTTGACCGGCGGCGCCGGCGCCATCCGCACCGTCGGATCGACATACGGCGTCTTGAGCCGCTGATGCAGTGCCTGCTCAAGCTCGGCGCAACTGGCAAACCGCTGCTCGCGTTCAAGGCTCATCGCCCGAATAATGATCGCCTCGGTTTCCGGGGCCACCGAGCGGTTCATTCGTATGATCTCGCCGCGGCGCGGCGGCTGCAACGGGATCGGCGGCATCGCTGTCAGCAAGTGCAGCATGGTCGCCCCAAGCGCATAAATATCCGAGCGGGCATCGGTCTGCCCTTTGCCGTACTGTTCGGGTGGCGCATACCCGGCTGATCCCATCGCGATCGTGTCTTTCGACTTGCCGATCTTGTGCTTGCGAGCCACGCCAAAGTCGATCAACTTGAGCACGCCATCCGGGGTCAGAATCACATTTGGCGGTTTGAGGTCGCGGTAGATGATCGGCGGTTGGCGGGTGTGCAGATAGTGCAACACCCGGCAGAGCTGAATCCCATACCCGATTACCTGTTGTTCGAGCATCGGTGCATTCGCCTCGCGGATCATGGCTTCGAGCGTCTTGCCCGGCACAAACTCCATGATCATCGTTGGGCGACCTTCGTACTCGAACAGATCGATCACCACCGGCAGGTTCGGGAACGAGAGCGACCGCAGCAATTCAGCCTCTTGCAAAAAGAGCTGGCGCGCTTCAGCCAACTCTTCGGCAGTGACCTCACCGGCGGGCCGCATCTCTTTCAGCGCCCAAATACTGCCATCACTAGCCCGCCGCACCCGATAGACCGCACCCATCCCGCCTCGCCCAATCAGGTTGAGGATGGTGTAGGCGTCGTCAGTGCCGCGGATCGTGAGATTGTCTGCCAGCCGGTCGAGCATGAACATGGTACGTGCCGTTTGCCGATGTGCTAGGCCAATTATACCACTGTAGCCAGCGCGCTGTGTGTTAGGGGATGCTGCACCTGTGCCTCTCGTCACCTTGACGAACCGGGCAATGGCTGCTATAATCTGCGTTGTCGCGCCGAAGTGGCGGAATGGCAGACGCGGCGGTCTCAAAAACCGCTGGGGATCAACCCCCGTGTGGGTTCAAGTCCCACCTTCGGCACCACAACAAGGCATATCGGGGCGTGGCTCAGCCTGGTAGAGCGCCGCGTTCGGGTCGCGGAGGTCGGTGGTTCAAATCCACTCGCCCCGACCAGATACCAAAAGCGTCTGTGCGATGGCACAGACGCTTTTGGTTTATGCTCGGCCCTCAATAACATCACTCCTGCCCCTACCGCAAAGCGAGCCAAGACGCAGAGTATTTACACGCAAAGGCGCTAAGGGCGCAGAGATTTTTTGGGGAAGCGTCACTCCCCGCTGGTTAGTACGCTCTGCACGACAACGCCATTTCCCACGCGGGCGGAATGGATACGCTCAGGCAGGTGATGCGCTAAAGCGGGAGATTGCTTCGGGCGCGCAGTGCCCTCGCAATGACAAAGGCCCCCGCTGGTCAGTACGCTCTGCACGACAACGCCATCTCCCACGCGGGCGGAATGGATCTGCGCAGGCATGTCATTCGCTGAAGCGGGAGATTGCTTCGGGCGCGCAGCGCCCTCGCAATGACAAAGGCCCCCGCTGGTCAGTACGCTCTGCACGACAACGCCATCTCCCACGCGGGCAGAATGGATACGCTCAGGCATGTCATTCGCTGAAACGGGAGATTGCTTCGGGCGCGCAGCGCCCTCGCAATGACAAAGGCCCCTCTTATAAGTGCGCGCTGTGCGGCGAAGCCATTTCCCACGCGGGCGGAATGGATCTGCGCAGGCATGTCATTCGCTGAAGCGGGAGATTGCTTCGGGCGCGCAGTGCCCTCGCAATGACATCATGCCTCTTCAGCCAGCTATCACCCGCTCCACCCGGCTGTCGCTATCGCGGGTTAGTCGTAAAGATTCCGGTCGATCTTACACCTTTGCGTTCGATATTGGTAGACTGTTACTAGAGAATATTTGCTATCATTCTCAGATACGTGATCGCACGTACAACAGGAACTCCTATGAACCGAAGACTCGCTGCTTGGTGGTGGTGTATTTGGTTGAGCGGCGCGTTGCTGCTCACTGCCTGCGTTGATCTGGCGGCGGCACTGCCGCCGACTCCCAGCCCCTTCCCCACCTTAGCCCGCTTGCCAACCGTCACGCCAGTGACGCCGCAACCAACCCGCTCTCCGGTAACGATTGTGCTCGTTCCGCCGAGCACGGTCACACCCACTGCTGAACGCTTTGTCGGGCGCGTCAATGTGGAAGCGAATTTGCGCGGTGGCCCCGGTACGTCGTTTCGGATTATCACGGTTGTGCCGGCTAACACCGAAGTGCTGCTCGAAGGCCAGCGCGCCAACTGGTACGTGGTACGCCTGCCCGATGGCCAGACTGGCTGGATGTCGGCAGCCGTGCTTGAGGTGGCGCCTGATATCGCGGCGCGGGTACCAGTAGCCACACCATAAAACTGGCCCATAGGTGGATGACGGAAGAGCCGGCCCTAAGGGCCGGCTCGTTTGGGATCATGGCAACGCAGCGATGCCAATTAGTGCTACCATAGTAGAGAGTAGCAAAACCGCTATGCCTGATGGCTTCAGCAAAGGACACTCTCCATGCAGCTTTTTAATACGTTGTCCCGTATTCGCGAACCATTTACCATCCCCACCGATCGCCCGGTAACGCTCTATGTCTGTGGGGTGACACCTTACGACACGACTCACATGGGGCACGCGCGCACCTTTATCGTCTTTGACGTGTTGGTACGCTATCTGCGATGGCACGGCGCGACGGTGCGCTACTGCCAGAACGTGACCGATGTTGATGATCCGCTCTTCGAGCGCGCCCGCCGCGACGGAGTGGATTGGTACGAGCTGGCCGAACGCCAAATTGCCCAGTTGCGCGCCGATTGCGCCGGCCTCAACATTCTGCCGCCGACCTTCTTCCCGCGGGTGAGCGAGGAAATCGGCACGATGATTCCGATCATCGAGCGCCTGATCGAACTCGGCCACGCTTACGTCGCCGATGGCAACGTCTATTTCAGCATTCAAACCGACCCCGATTTCGGGCGGATGGCGCGCATGGGGTATGCCGAGTTGCTGGCAATTGCCAATCAGCGCGGAAATAATCCCAATGACCCCTGTAAGCGCGATCCGCTCGATTTTGTGCTTTGGCAACGCGGCAATCCTGATGAACCAAAGTGGGAGAGCCCGTGGGGTATGGGCCGTCCGGGTTGGCATATCGAGTGCAGCGCGATGTCGAAACGTTACTTAGGCGATCAGCTCGATATTCACGGCGGAGGAGCCGATCTGATCTTCCCGCATCACTCGTGCGAAATCGCGCAGAGCGAATCAGCCACCGGCAAAAAGCCCTTTGTGCGCTACTGGATGCACGTCGGCTTGGTCTGGCTCGATGGCGAGAAGATGAGCAAGTCGTTGGGGAATTTGGTCTTCGCCCGTGATGCGTTGCGCCTGCACCATCCCGACGCTATCCGCTGGTATCTGCTCAGCGAACACTACCGCGAGGAGTTTGACTACCGGCGCGATGCCGTGGCGCGCTACGAGCAGTACGCTGCCGACCTGCGCCGGGCCGTGACCGTCAACGGCGGCGACCATAGTCCGCTCGATGTGAGCCGTGGCCGCGCCGATGTGATTGCGGCGATAGACGATGATCTGGATACGCCGGCTGCATTGGCGACACTGCACACGATGGCCGGCATGATCATCGATGCCGCCGCCGAGGGGCGCGACGTAAGCGCCGCGCAGGCGATTTTGCGCGATCTGGCTACGATGATCGGTTTCACGCTGCGCGAACCGTAGCGGTGGATGCGGCATCGCAGCGGGTTTGCGGTTGTCTGTGGCTGACGCAGCCGCTGGAGTGCGGCGGGATGGCACGTCCACACCACCCGGCGGCGCGTGGGATAATATCGTGTTTTTAGTCTATGGAGTGCGGCAGTTAAACTGCCGCATTCCATATTGCAGCGTTGCCACCGTCTTCAGCAAACGACACCTTAACGGCATTAGCGCCGCAGAGGCAGCAAACGCCTTGGCCCACCGTCTGGCTGATGCGCAGTGTTCGCTTGCACAAACGATAACGTGCGGCAATCGTACTGCCGCACGTTCACACCCGCCCGGTGGCGCGTGGGATAATATCGTGTTTTTAGTCTATGGAGTGCGGCAGTTAAACTGCCACACTCCACAGCGTTGCCACCGTCTTCAGCAAACAACACCTTAACGGCATTAGCGCCGCAGAGGCAGCAAACGCCTTGGCCCACCGGCTGGATGATGTGCAGTGTTCGCTGGCACAAACGATAAAGTGCGGCAGTAGAACTGCCGCACTCCATCAATTGCTGCTCAAGCGGTAGCCTGTTGTACGATCTGGAACCGGCCTTCATCTCACCGCTGGCGATTGCGATCGCGCCCGCGCAAGAAGGGCGGGATGTCGAGATCATCGTTGGGCATCGCCGGACGCACCGGTTGCACCGGTGGCTGCACCGGCGCCGGCGTCGTCTGCTTGGGGCGCTGGGCCGGCTGCCCGCCGATCTGCCCGGTCGCTTGGCCAGTGCTAGTCGCCGCTGTCGGATACGAACGGGTGCGTTGCACGTTGGAGTTGCGGTTCATATCGAAACCGGTCGCGATCAACGTGATCTTGATCTCACCGGGCGGGAAGTTCGGATCGATCACGGCGCCGATAATGATGTTGGCATCGGGATCAACCTGCTTGGCGACAATATCAGCGGCTTCGTACACCTCCATAATGCCGAGATCTTCGCCGCCGGTGATGTTAAAGAGCACACCCTTCGCCCCGTCGATACTGACCTCGAGCAAGGGGCTGGCAATCGCCTGATTGACGGCATCAAGCGCGCGAGCATCGCCCTTGCCATAGCCGACCGCCATCAACGCCGAACCTTGCTGGGCCATGATCGTCTTGACGTCGGCGAAGTCGACATTAATCAGACCACGCTGGGTAATCAGGTCAGAAATACCCTGAATGCCTTGGCGCAGCACATCATCAGCCATCAAAAACGCCTGCTGGAAGGTGGTATTCTTGCTGGCCGTCTGCAACAGGCGGTCATTGGGAATGACGATCAAGGTATCAACCACCGGGCGCAACTGTTCGATCCCGGCTTCGGCCACTTTGCGGCGGTGATTGCCTTCAAAAGTGAAGGGGCGGGTGACGACTCCAACCGTCAGCGCGCCGAGGTCATGGGCAATCCCGGCGATGATCGGCGACGCGCCGGTGCCGGTGCCGCCACCCATGCCGGCAGCGACGAAGACCATATCAGCGCCCTTCAATTGCTCGTAGATATCTTCCTGATTCTCCTCCGCCGCCTTCTGCCCGATCACCGGATTACCGCCGCTGCCCAGACCGCGGGTGAGCTTATCACCAATGCGAATCCGCACTGGCGCCAGCGAGTGCATCAAGGCCTGCACATCGGTATTGACGGTAATAAACTCGACCCCCTGTACGCCAGCGGCAATCATGCGATCCACTGCATTGCTGCCGCCGCCGCCAACGCCAACCACCTTGATCTGGGCGAAGTCTTCCAGAGAGAAGCCATTGCTGCTTCGATCAACCATGTGCGAACCTCCTTGGGTAGTGTTATGGCAATAATTCGCGCAACCAGCGGCGGAAGCGCTCGTATAGCGAACTCGTATCATCAGACGAAGACTGCTCAGGCGGCCGCCCGCCGTACCGCATTCCCCATCGTAAAAGCCCCACAGCCGTTGCATACGCCGGCGAGTCTAGTGCGTCATGTAAACCGCCTAACCCGCTGGGAATGCCGATCCGTACTGGTAACCGCAAATCGTCACGCAACAAGTCGTCGAACTGGCTGAGCTGCGCGCCACCGCCGGTCAAGACGATGCCCGCCGGCAACATGCTCTCGTAACCACTGCGCCGCGCTTCGTCCACGATCAACTCGATCAGTTCTTCGGCGCGCGCCTGCAAGACCTGTTTCAGCAGATAGGCGCTAATCTGCTGCTTTTCCCCTACCGTCAACGTCTCGGCGTCGATCAGGTCACTTTCGTCACCCGGCGCCGGCGGGTTACCGGCGATGGCGCTGCCGTAGCGCAGTTTGAGGTATTCGGCAGTGTTGGGCGGCGTGTGCAGCACGTAGACAATATCGTTGGTAAAGTGCTGGCCGCCGACCGGGATCACACCGGTGTGCCACACCCCGCCTTGGGCAAAGATCGCGAGGTCGGTCGTCGCACCGCCAATATTGATCAGCATCACCCCGCGCTCTTTGTCGTCATCGCTAAGCACTGCTTCCGCGGCGGCCAACGGTTGCAAGACCAGATCGTTGATCTGCACCCCGGCCCGCTCGACGCTGCGAATCAGGTTTTGGATCGCCATGGCTTCGCCGGTGATGATGTGGGTCTCCACTTCCAGCCGTAGGCCGCTCATCCCGATCGGATCGCGAATGCCATCGTTGCCGTCAATCACATAGGCGCGGGGAATAATGTGAATAATCTCGCGCTGGGTCGGCAAGGCCACTGCCTGCGCCGCTTCGATGGCCCGTGCCACATCTTGGCGCGAAATCCCATCGGGATCCTGCACCGCCACCACCCCCCGGCTATTGAGTGAGGAAATATGGCGTCCGGCAATCCCGACAAAGGCCTGATTGATACTCAAACCGCTGGCCCGCTCGGCCTTTTCAATACTGGCTTCAATGGCTGAAGCCGCATCGTCGATATTGACGACCACCCCTTTATCAATCCCACGGCTGGGCACCATTCCCACGCCAAGAATATTCAGCCGCCGGCCATCGCCAATTTGGCCGACGATAGTACAGATTTTGCTTGTGCCAACATCTATCCCGACAATGGTGCGTGCCATGGTTCGTGCCATAGTATCCTCGCTGCCTACCGCAGACGGCGCTCACGGCCTGCCGTCGGTGCGGTTTTGGTAATATGGGTTGATCGGTCGTAAATCGAGATAGGTAAACGGTGTGCCATCGGCAAGCATATACGCCAATATTGTTAGTTTGCGTTCGAGCCGTTCGCTGCGGCCAAACACAATCATCTGATCTTGCGCAGTGCGCACAAAGACGCCTAAACCGAAATCCCAGCCGATCTGGGCCGGTTGCAGTCCCACTTCATTTGGCAACAGGAGAGCCAGTTCGCGCGCTAGGGCTAAAGCATCGGTATCGAGCCGCATGTTCGGTTTGACCGGCAAATTAGAAGTATCCACGATGACGAGCGCATCGTCGGGCGGCGGCGCCGGCGCCGGCTCAATCACATAGCCTTGCCGGTCAACCAGATAATCAACCCCGCCGGTGCGCCAATAGACCGCCGGCTGGCGCTCGACAATCACGATCCGCGCCCGATCGGGCAGGATCAGGCTCAGCCGGGCATGCTCGACAAAGGGACTCGCCAGCAACGGCGCGATTGTCTGCTCTTCATCGATCAACCAGATCGGCTGCCCACGCAGCGGGATAGCGTCGACAATCCGCTCAGGGCTAAGAAACTCTACCCCCACCACTTCGACGGTCTGCACGCGGAACTGGCTGCTGAAGAGCGCATACAAGAGGGCCAAACAGCTCACGGCAAAGATCGCGCCGCTGGCAATCCGCCCGCTGTGCCAGCTATCGAGCAAGCGCCGGCGCCAACCCGGCGCCGCCGGTTCATCGGTAGGCCGGCGCGCTCGCTGCCGGCGCGCGGCCACTCGTTCGCGTGTATTCGGCGGATTGTATTCCATAGGTTTGTGCGCCCTTCACCTCACCCCTGATGACTCGCTCACCGCTTACGCCCCATGCCCGGCCCGCGCTAACGCCAATGCCACTAGCCGGTCGAGCAGCCGGGGATAGGGCAGGCCGCTCGCGGCCCACATCTTGGCGTACATGCTGATCGGGGTAAAACCGGGCATGGTATTCACCTCATTGAGCCAGAGCGTGCCCTGCTCGCGGTCGAGCAGAAAATCGACCCGCGCCAAGCCCGCGCCATCGATCGCTTGAAAGGCTTGTATTGCCAGCGTCTGCACCTGCGCGATCTGGGCCGGTGCGAGCGCCGCCGGCACAATCGTTTGCGAGCCGCCGTCGATATACTTGGCGTGGTAGTCGTACCACTCACCGGCGGGGATGATCTCGCCGGGAAGGCTGGCTTCAATCTGATCGTTCCCCAACACCGAAATTTCGATTTCGCGCGCCGGGATGCCTTGCTCAACCACGATCCGGCGATCGTAGCGGGCGGCTTCGTGCAGGGCAGCGATCAATTCCGCCCGATCACGCGCTTTGCTAACGCCAACGCTACTGCCGAGGTTGGCCGGCTTGACAAAGATCGGGAAGCGCAACGCCGCTTCGATCCGGTCACATACCACCTCGATAGCCGCCAATTCAGCCCGCCGCACCAGCAACCACGGCAGCACCGGCAAGCCAGCAGCGGCAAAGGCCGCTTTCATCAAGCCTTTATCCATACCGACGGCACTGGCCGCCACGCCGCAACCGACATACGGCTTGCCGGCCAGTTCCAGCAATCCTTGGATGGTACCGTCTTCGCCATACGGGCCGTGCAATACGGGAAAGTAAACATCAGCCGCGGGTAAGGCCCATCCCGGCGCGCCGACTCGACCTAATTCACGCACCGGGCCGGGAGCAGCCATTGTGGCACTGGCCGGCAAGCGAGCCGGATCGGCGGCTGCCATCAACGCCGCCAATGCGCCGGGGCCGTGCCACCAGCAGCCGTCTTTGCCGATCCCAATCGTTTCGATGTGGTATCGTTCTAGATCGAGGTTATTGATGACGGCATGCGCTGAAACCAGCGATACCTCGTGTTCACCGCTCTGCCCGCCGAAGATGACGGCAATCGTGATCGGTGTGCTCATTGGCCGCCTCCCGGAACCGGTTCAGCGATCGCTGAACCGATCGTTTTTTGAATAAACGAGGTGGTTAGGAAAATTTTGCGCATGATTTCGTTCATGTCGATCTTGAATTTGATTTGAGCTAGGTATTTGCAATGCTAACAGACTCAGCAACGTATCAAGAAGGTTTTTCAATGCGTGACGTTTTGATCCGTCTGCAGGCCAGCGGCCCGCTCCCCTTGCCTGCGCCGGCGGGCCAGCGGCCCGCGCCCCTTGTCCATCCCCGGAGCGCGGGCGGCTCGCCCGCTCCCTTTGCCCGCGCCGGCGGGCCAGCGGCCCGCACCCCTTTCCCATCCCCGGAGCGCGGGCGGCTCGCCCGCTCCCTTTGCCTGCGCCGGCGGGCCAGCGGCCCGCACCCCTTTCCCATCCCCGGAGCGCGGGCGGCTCGCCCGCTCCCCTTGCCTGCGCCGGCGGGCCAGCGGCCCGCGCCCCTATCTCCCTATCTCCCTATCTCCCTACTCCCTAAATCACCCGTACCTCAAGCTGCAACGTGATCCCAAACCGTTCGGCGACGGTAGCACGCGCCAGTTCGATCAAAGCCAGAATGTCGGCAGCGCGCGCTTGGCCGCGATTGACGATGTAGTTGGCGTGGATCGGGCTGATCTCGGCGTCGCCGATCTGCACGCCTTTGAGACCAGCCGCCTCGATCAAGCGTCCAGCGCTCTCGCCGGGTGGATTTTTAAATACGCTGCCACACGAACTGCCTGCCGGCGTTTTGCGTTTTCGCTCGGCGGCAATCGCTGCCATCCGCGCCGCCAAGACTGCCGGATCGGCCCGCCGTAGACGGAAGCGTCCGGCCAACACCAGCGGCGGGATCCCTTCCGCCACCGGATGCTTGAGCGCGCTCTCGCGGTAGGCATACGCTAACGCGCCCACCGGCCACTCCACCCGTTCGCGCCCGTTGAGCAACAGCTCGGCGGCAATCAGCACGCTCGCGGTATCGCCGCCATAACAACCGGCATTACCGACAATCGCGCCGCCGATCGCGCCGGGCAACCCTTCGGCCCATTCCAAGCCAGCCCACCCCATTGCTGCCAACCGGCGAGCCGTGCCGGCCATCGGCGCACCTGCCTCGATCCACAACTCGGCCTCATCACCCGCTTCGCGCAATGCCCAACGCTGGCCGCGGTACGACGCGATCACACCGGCAAAGCCTTCGTCGCGCACCAGCAAGTTGGTGCCACGGCCTACCCAGATCAGTGGCAAGCCCTGAGCGGTTGCCCACGCAGCCAATGCGATCGCCTCATCAGGGGTCGCCGGTTCGGCGTAGTAGCGCGCTGGCCCTCCCACCCGCCACGAAGTATGGCGGGCCATTGGCTCATCGGTGCGGAGCGTGATTGGCAGCGTCTCATTCATGGATGGCCTCCGTCTGCGCGGCGCGTAACCGTTCCAACGCCAGCGCCGCCACCCGATCGCTATCGCCGGCGCCGAGGGTCAAGACCACATCGCCGGGACGGGCCACGGTGGCAATCAGCGCCGCCGCCGCAGTTGGAGCGCCGGCATAGTGCGCATCAATCCCGTGCGCTGCCAGATGCGCCGCTAGCTCAGCCGCCAGCGCCGCCGGATCACCCTGTTCGCGGGCCGGATAGATATCACCTACCAACACCGTCGCTGCCGCGCGGCAAGCGTCGGGCCACTGTTCCCACAGACTGCGCGTGCGGCTGAAGGTGTGCGGTTGCAGGTAGACGATCACGCGCTGGCCGGGGTAACGCTGCTGCGCCGCCGCGATCGTGGCCTGCACTTCGGTCGGGTGATGGGCATAATCGTCAATCACCGTCACCCCTACCGCTTCGCCGCGCCATTCAAACCGCCGGCTACTGCCGCGATAGGTTGCCAGCGCCGCTGCTGCCGCGTTCAGATCGGCCCCCCACAATGCCGCCGCCGCCAACGCCGCCGTGGCATTGCGCACGTTGTGCAGACCGGGCACCGCCAACGTCACCAGCGCCGCCAACCGGCGGGCAAACGTCCGCCGGTCGTAATACCAGAGATCAAACTGCTGGCCGGCAGCGGTAGCCTCTACCCGGCTCGCCGTCCAATCGAGCGGGGCCAACCGGCACGAGACCGGATCACACGCGATCTGCTCGTCGATCCCGTAGAGGCGAGCTTGGCCATCGTTATCCAGCACCGCCGCACCGGGATCATCAGCGCAGAGCAGCAACCGGCGCCGATCGCGCACCTGCCGGGCAAAGGTCGCAAACGCTGCGGCATACTCCTCAGCAGAGGGGTAGATATCAGGATGATCCCACTCGACATTGGTAACAATCGCCAGCGCCGGTGTCAGGGCCAAAAATACTCGATCATACTCATCGGCCTCGATCACCAACGGCGCTGCCGGATCACCCCACTGCGCGCTCCCGCCGAGATCAGGCACCTCGGCGCCAATCAAAAAACCACACTCCACCCCGCCCCCCCGCAGAGCGAGCGCCGTCATCGCGCTGGTGGTCGTCTTGCCGTGGGTACCGGCCACTGCGATAACCGGACGCTGGGCCGACCATTCTCGCCACAGATCGGCCCGGCTCAGGCGGGGAATACCGAGCGCGGCGGCGGCTTCGAGTTCAGGATGCGGGCCGCGGATGGCGGCAGTGGCCAGCACCACATCGGCGCCACGCACATGCGCCGCGTCGTGGCCTTGCCAAATCTGCGCCCCCCGCGCCGCCAGCGCCGCCGTCGCCCGATTCGCAGCCAGATCAGACCCGCTCACCGTATGGCCTTGGTCGAGCAACAGATGGGCAATGGCACTCATGCCGGCCCCGGCAATGCCGATAATGTGATAGTGACTCACGGCTTCCAGACCTTTGGAAAGTTGAACAAAATCAGCAAACCCAAAATCATAAAGAAGATCGCAATCAGCGACGGCAACAAGATGCTGACATCGGGCAACACGTTGAGTAAAGTAGCAATTGGGCCCTCAAATGTGCCGCCACCGGCAACAAACTCGCGCCAGAACACAACCGCCGCGTTCGACCAGAGGAGCGCAATCAGCGCACCCACAAACAGGCCCAACGGGCGTGCCAGCTTCTCCTTCGGCGGCCCCTTCCAAGCAGCCTTGCTATCAAAAAACATCCCTAGCAAGATCAGCGCAATAAACGCCATGGTGCGAAAGAACAGCGGCACCTGAAACCCCGGCGTGATCAGCGGGTCGAGCGGCGGGGCCAATGTTGGGTCATTTCCGATCAGAAACGCCACAAATCGCGGCGCATTAACCCACAACCGATTGATGACCTCAACCACAAACGTACCGCCTTGCACACACAAGACATAAGCGATAATCGTCCAGATTGTGACCGTCAACAGGTTGCGCAAGCCCTGCTGATACCCGGCATACCCACCCAACGCCATCAGAATGAGCAAAATCGCCACGCCGTTGAGATTAACAGTAATAGCTGTCTGCCCAAGGGGGAGCACCATCCACTGCTCAATCATGCCGAACTCCTCTGCGCGAGGCCAATCAGCGCCATAGCCAAAGCGTGGGCCGCATCAGGGCGAGCCAGCGCGCGGCTACGAGCTGCCATCTGCTTCCGCATCCCCCCATCCGTCAGTAACCGCCGCACCGCTTGCGCGAGCGGCCCTTCGGCTGGATCACCATCGCCCAACATCGCCTGATCAGCGACCTTCAGCGCCGCGCCGCGTTGCACCAGATAATCAGCATTTTCATCTTGATGCACATACGGATAGGGCACCAACACTGCCGGCAACCCCACTGCCGGCAATTCGGCCAACGTCGAAGCGCCACTGCGGCAAACGGTCACATCTGCCGCGGCCAGCGCCGCTGCCATACTCTGTGCGCTACCGCTTTCGAGATAGGGAAAGAGCAGGTAGCGCGCGCGCAAGGCCGGATCAAGGCGCGCCGCCGCTTCTTCCAACCACGCCTGATCGCCTTCGCGCCCACAAACGTGAATAATGGTACAGAGCGGCAGCAACGTTGGCAAGAGCGCGGCAATCGCTCGATTCACGTTGCGCGCCCCCCGGCTGCCGCCATAGACGAGCAAGACCATCTGGTCAGGCGCAATCCCAAATGCGGCCCGCGCCGCCGCCCGATCAATCGTAAACAGTTCGGGCCGCACTGGATAACCGGTAACAATTGCCCGGCGGTGGCCTTCGTGCAACCCCAGCCGCGGCAAGGCATCGCTCACGTTCACCGCTGTCAGATCGGCGATCCGGCTCAGCAACCGCACCGCCAAACCGGGCACCACGTCGGGCAGGTAGATCATTGTGGGAATACGCCGGAGTTTAGCGGCAACGAATAGCGGCACACAGACATAGCCGCCGGTGCCGAGAATGGCGTCCGGCCGTTCACGACCAAGCAACTGCATCGCCGCCGCCACCCCGCGCAGCAGGATGAGCAGCGACCGCACCATCTGCACCGGCCCGCGCCCGCGAATGGCCGCTGCCGGCAATGCGCGAAACGGCAACGCGCTCTCGCGCGCGACGATCCGCTCTTCCATCCCACCCACACTGCCGACATACACCACCTGCGCCTGTTCAGCGAGCGCGCTGGCGACGGCTAAGGCCGGATACACGTGACCGCCAGTTCCGCCACCCGACAAGATCAGACGTAGCGGGTTCGGTGTGGTGGTAACGTTTGGCTGTTGTACTGACTGGTTCTGACCGATCGACATGGCGTGAAATATTCAACAAGATGCCCACCGCCATCAGACAACTGATCAGCGATGAGCTGCCATACGACAGAAACGGCAACGTCAAACCGGTAAACGGAATGAGCGCGACCGTGACCGCAATGTTAATAAATGCCTGAAACACCAACCACGAGGTAATCCCAACCGCCACCAGCGCGGCGAACGGCGACGGCGCGCGCGCCGCAATCCGGTAGCCGCGAGCGGCGATGATGACAAATGCGATCAAGATGCCAATCGTTCCGAGCAAGCCCCATTCTTCGCCGATAATCGCGTAGATGGTATCGGTATGCGGCTGCGGCAACCAGAGATATTTCTGCCGGCTCATCCCCACACCTTGGCCAAAAATCCCGCCGCTGCCCAGCGCGTAGAGTGAATGAATGATCTGATACCCCTCGGCGCTCGCCCGCGACCACGGATCGAGAAACGCTTCCCACCGCCCGCTCCGAAAGGTCACGATCAGCGCCCAAAAGGCCATTGCTCCTAACAGCGCCGCACCGCCGACGTGCAAGAGATTCGCGCCCGCAGCAAAAAAGATTGCGCCGCCGATCAAGACCATCACGATAGTGGTGCCCAAATCGGGTTGCAGCATAATCAGACCGCAGATGAACCCCAGCATCACTGCAAACGGCGCTAACCCATACGTTACATTGCCGAGCCGGTGGCTGCGCCGCGAGAGCCAATGGGCAAAGTAGATGATCATCGCCAGTTTGGCAAATTCTGACGGCTGAATGCTGAAAATGCCGAGCCACCCTTCGCCGAAGCGGATCCACGACCGCGAGCCGTTGACCTCGGTCATACTGGCCGGCAAGATCAACACGGCTGCCAACAAGAGCAGCGCCCCAGCCATCAGATGGATCGAATAGCGTTGCCAGATCCGGTGATCGATCCGTTGCATGGCGAACATCATCCCAAAACCAATCAGCGCACCAGTCATCTGCCGCAAGGCATAGTAGAACGGATTGCTTTTGAACACCGCCGCCTCGACAAAGCTGGCGCTATAGACCATCACCAGCCCGAACGCGGTGAGGCCAATCACGGTCGCCAGTAAGACCCGATCGGGCGGGTGTGTGGCGCGATCGAATAGCGTTGGAGCGGGTGATGTGTCAGGGTTGGCCATACTGTCCTCTTTCATCGTGCTCGCAACTGTGGGCCGAATGTGATACCTCCGTCATGGCTGCACGGCGCCGAGCGAGTGTTCATCTGCCGAGCGTGCGAGCCAACGACCGGCGCCCCTTTCGCCCGCCCGAAACGCGGGTAGCGTGATCGTAGCAATTCCTGCCCCAAAGCGAGCAATACCTAATCTGAACCATACGGCACATCACGACTAGCAGCGGCCGGCGGCACCCACCGTTACGCCGGGGTCACTAGCCGCACCAGCACCATCATCACCAGCGCAATCGCCATTGCCCACAGCCAACCCTGCGCCGGAAAGCGCCGGATGAGCAACGGCGGAAAGAAGCGCATATCAATCGTCAACCGCGGTGACAGCGCCATTCCGATCAGCACCCCGCTGACTAACCCGCCCAAATGTCCCCAATTATCAATGACCCCCTGCGCAGCAAACCCGATTAGCAGGTTGATAAAGGCGATCGCTGCGATGCCGCGCACCTGATTGCGGCCAAACTCACCCAACGCTTGCCGGTTGAGGTAGTAAAAGATACCGAGACCGCCGATCAAGCCGAAGATCGCGCCGCTCGCGCCAACCGCCGGCGCCGGCGAGAGCGCATACGACGCGATGCTGCCGCCGAGCCCGCTGAGCAGATAGAGCGCCAGAAACCGTCCGTGCCCGTAGAAGCGTTCCGCTTCCGGCCCCAACACCGAGAGCGCATATCCGTTGAAGAAGATATGGATCAGATTGGCATGCAGAAAGACCGCCGTCAGCAACCGCCACACTTCGCCGTTGGCGATCCGATCATTCACCTTCGCCCCTAGCGCCACCAGCACCGGAAACGCTGGTTGAAAGAAGGAGCCGCTGAGGACACTGGTTAACACATACACAATCCCAATCACCCAGAGCAGGCTATACGTCACGACCGGGCGTGGCGGTGGCGGCGGCGCAGGCCGCGGCGGCGGCTCTTCAGGCAGATCGGGCCGGCGGCCAAATTCCCGTTCGGCCCGGCGCAAAAACTCTTCGATCTCGTCAGGTTCATTGGGCTGGCGTGCCATGAGCTTGCTCCCCGGCGCGAACGGCAGCCAACTCGCGCACAATCTGGCGAAACGCTTCGCCGCGATGAAATTCATTCCGAAACATGCCGAAACTCGCGCATCCGGGTGAGAGCAAGACAGCGCCGCCGGGTTGGGCGAGCATGCGAGCCTGCGCCACAGCGATTCGCAAATCATCGAAGGGGCCAACCACCGGCAACGACGGCGCTTGCGCTTGTACCAACGCCTGCAAGGTTGGCGTGGCACTGCCGGCCAAGAGCACCACTGCCGCTGCACCTTGCGCAATGGTGCCGGCTAATGCCGCTAAATCCAGATTCTTGTCGGCCCCGCCGGCCAGCAACACGATCGGCCCCGGCACCGTTGCCAGCGCCACTGCGGTAGCTGCCGGATTCGTCGCAGTGGTGTCATTAATATAGCGCACGCCATCGATCGTCGCCACCAGTTCGAGCCGGTGTTCAACCCCGCTCACGGTGTGCAGCGCCGCCACAATGGCGGCAGGGTCAATCCCAAACCGGTAGGCCAGCGTTGCCGCCGCCAACGCATTGGCCGCGTTGTGTTCTCCCGGCAACCGCAGATCCGACCGGTGAAACAGGATCACATCGCGATAGCGAAAGGCGCCATCAGCCGTGACTGTCGCGTCAGCAGCCGGGTCGGTCAGGCTATAGCTGATCACCCCTTGCCTCCCGCCACCCCACTCCCGCGCCTGTTCCGGCGGCAAGACTGCCACGCCGTCCGGCCCTTGATGGGCCATAATCTGCCGTTTGGCGTTGGCATAGGCGGCGAGTGAACCATGCCAGTTGAGGTGATCGTTCCCCAGATTGGTGAGCAGCGCATACGCTGGGCTCAGCCGCGCTTCACCCAGCCGTTCGAGCTGAAAGCTGCTCAACTCCAGCACCACCGGCGTCTGCGGCCCGATCTGATCGAGCGCCTCGAGCGCCGAGACGCGCAGATTGCCTGCCGCCACCGTATCGGGATAGCGTTGCCGGATCATTGCCGCCAGCAGCAAGGTGGTGGTCGTCTTGCCTTTAGTGCCGGTCACGCCGAGAATCGGGCCGGGGCAGGCGCGAAAGAAGAGGGTCATCTCGGTTTCGATCGGCACCCCGCCCGAGCGGGCCAGCGCCAGCCACGGCGAGTCGGGCCGCACTGCCGGATTAACCACCAGCATCTCGGCGGCGCGAATATCTTCGGCGCGATGTTCGCCTAACGTATAACGCACGTGCGTGCCAAGCTCGGCGGCGAAGGCGTCAAGGCGGGCAATCGGTTCGGCCAGCGCTTCTGCCGGAGCAAGGTCGGTCACTGTCACCTCAGCGCCGTGACGCAACAGCCAGCGGGCCACGCCTAACCCGCCGCCATGCACGCCCAAGCCCATTACCAACACTCGTTTTCCGGCCACCACAACCATCACCGGCTCCCATCACGCTCTTGCATAACGGCAGGCGTCTGATCCACCTGCGACTCGACCCGTGGCGTCCCAAAGATCAGCGCCAGCGAAATCCCCACCATCGCCGCCACCGTTCCGATCAAGACAAACCGTTGCGTCACCTGCGGCTGGCTCCAGCCGAGCAATTCAAAATGGTGGTGGAGCGGAGCCATCTTAAACACCCGCCGGCCCTCACCGTAGCGCCACTTTGTCCACTTAAAGTAACCGGTCTGGATCATCGTTGAAAGCGCCTCAACCACAAACACAATCCCGATCACCGGCAAGAGCAGCCATTGCTGCGACTGCAAGGCCACCACGGCGAGAGTGGCCCCCAGCGCCAATGCCCCCAGATCACCCATAAAGACCTGCGCCGGATAGGCGTTGTACCATAGGAAGGCGGCACACGCGCCGACCACGGTAAAGCAGAACGCCGTCAGGTTGGTGAGGCGCGGCTCGGCGAGGAAGGTGATCACGCCATACGCGCCAAAGGCGAGGGTCAAATTCCAGCCGGCCAGACTATCGAGACCATCGGTAATATTCACCGCATTCGAGATGAACACAATGATCAGCACCGCAATCGGGATAAACCACAGCCCGATATTGACCTCGCCGACGAAGGGGATCTGCACCAAGCCTTCGTGCTCTAGCCCGTATGGCTGCGGCAAGTAGAGCGCAAGACTAGCGACGAAAGCCACCGCCATCATGATCCAAAACTTAAACTTGGCCGTGAAGCCATGCGTCTTGGAACGCGAGCCGGTCAGCGACAACCAATCGTCGATCCCGCCTAAGACGGCGAAACTCACCATCACACCAAGCGGCAACAACATTGACCAGCGATCAACCAGATTGAAGAGCGCGGTCAACACCACCACGGTGCTGACGATCATAATCCCACCCATCGTCGGCGTACCCACCTTGACCAGATGGCTCTGCGGGCCATCGGGCCGGATGCGCTTGCCCAGCTTGTGTTTGCGGGCGAACTGCACCCACCATGCCCCGACGATCAGGGTCAATACAAATGCCGCAGCAGCGAGCAACAGAGCCCGCGCCATATCTTGAACCAACACTGCACGCAGGACGCCCACGCAACTTCTCCTGTTGTCATGCGGTAGCGCTCAGGCTTGGAGCGCGGCAACGATTGTTTCCATCTGCACACCGCGCGATCCTTTGATAAGCAGGCAATCACCAGAGCGGATCATCTGATTGAGCAGGTCAATCGCCGATTCGTTATCAGGGCAGATTGCCACCCGATCGGGCGGCATACCAGCCGCTAACGCCGCTTCAGCCATTGTCTGCGCTTGCCGGCCCACCGCCACCAACCAATCAGCCGTCTGGGCAGCGGCAGCACCCACTTGCCGGTGCCCCTCTTCGGTTGCCGCCCCCAATTCGAGCATCTCACCCAACACGGCGATCCGGCGGCCCGGCGTTTCGGCCAACACGTTCAGCGCAGCGATCGTTGACAGCGGCGCCGCATTGTAGGTGTCGTCAATAATCGTCACCCCGGTCTGGCTCTGCACCACCCGCAGGCGCAACTGCTCGCCGGGTGCGCGCAAACCGGCCGCAATCGCTTCCCAATCCAAACCGAGCACCAAACCTGCCGCGATTGCCGCCAGCGCCGTATAAGCGTGGTGCTTCCCGATCAAGGGGGTGCGCAAACGATGCTGCGCGCCTTGATAGACGACCGTGAGCTCAATCCCGTACAGGCCATAGCTGATCACATCGGTCACGCGCACATCGGCGTGCGGCGCGTAGCCATACGTCAGCACCCGCGCTGGGGTGCGCGTCGCCATCGCCGCCACCCGCGGATCATCGGCGTTGAGGATGCACCAGCCCTCAGCCGGCAACGACTCAGGCAATTCCGCTTTCGCATTGGCAATCGCCTCGATACTGCCGAGCCGTTCGAGGTGCGACGGGCCGACATTGGTCACAATTCCGATGTGGGGACGAGCGAGCGCCGCCAAGAAGCGGATCTCGCCCGCCGCCCACATCCCCATCTCGAGCACTGCCACTTGATGGTCGGCAGTCAGCCCGAGCAAGGTAGCCGGCAATGTCACATCACTGTTAAAGCTACGTTGGCTTTTTAAGGTTCGCAATCGCTGGCTGACCACAGCCGCGACGACCTCTTTAGTCGAGGTCTTGCCCACGCTGCCGGTGATCCCAATCACCGTCGGCGTGAACATCCGCCGATGGTAGACAGCCGCACGCTGCAACGCTTGCAGCGGGTCGTCTACAGCGATGAGGAGGCACGCTTCAGGCGGAACGTTCGCCAACAACGCGCTTTCAGTTGGCTCGATCAACCGCCATGGCCGGGCTGCCGCCGCCAGATCGGGAGCCAACGCCGCGAGCGTCACCGGCGACACCAACGCCGCCGCCGCGCCGCGCGCCACCACATCGGGTAAAAAACGATGCCCATCGGTGCGTTCGCCGGCCAGCGCCACAAAGAGCGATCCCGGCGTCACCTCGCGCGAATCGGTCACCACTGGGCCGATTAGCCGGCCATCCCACGGCGGCGGCACTACCACCGCCTGCCGCGTCGCGCGCGGTTGCACCCCATACAATAAATTGTCGAGCCTGATCAAATCGCCCTCCCAACGTCACCTTGCGCGCCAAGCGCCTCGCGGAGGCCATTATAGCATCTCCCTTCCGCTCATTTCGATTGAGCGGCGGCGGCGGCGGCTGATACCAAGCTGAGAGAGCGAACGCCATACCAACACCTACGGTTGTCCCGGACTGACAAGCGACCGATCCGGCGGCACATGCGCGTACCGCAACAATTGATCGACCACGTTGTAGTAAACCGGAATCGCGGTTAACACACCGAGCGTATCTTTTTTCGGGCGATCGATCTTGACCAACACCACAAAGCGCGGCTCATCAACCGGCGCAATCCCCAACACCGAACCAATGGTATAGGTGGGATCATAGCCGCCGCCGGGCAACGGGATCGATGCGGTGCCAGTCTTGGCCCCGACCCGGTAGCCGGGCACGAGCCATTGGTCACGCCAATTACCGGTGCGCGGCCCCCAGATGACCGGGGCATAGTGGTTGGCCGCCTCGACTAGCATCTCGCGCACCGCGCGGGCCACCTCCGGCTCGATTGGCTTCCCCGCCACTTGCGGTTGGGTTTGCACACACCCGTCGTTGCGACAGATCTGTTGCACAACGTAGGGCTGCATCATCACCCCATCGTTGGCGATAGCCGCTGCCGCCTGCACCAATTGCAACGGCGTCACCGAAATCGCTTGGCCGTAGGCATTGATCAAGAAGGTCAGCGGATTGTAGCCTGCGCCGCCGTAGAAATTGACAATCCCGCTCTCTTCGCCGGCTAGATCAACCCCGGTCGGTTGGCCGAAGCCGAAGCGGGTCAGCGTGCGGTAAAACGCTTCCGGGCCGGTCAGCTCGTTAAACTGCAACGCCGCCACATTGCTCGAATAGTAGAGCATGCCGGCCAGTGTTAACGCCCCGCGCGGCGCGCCGTCAAAATTGCGCAACGTGCGGCCATAGCGCACCACCCACCCCGGATCATCAACGGTGGTGCTCGTCGTGACGGCTCCTGAACTGAGCGCAGCGCTGGCGGTAAACATCTTGAAGGTACTGCCCGGCTCATAGACCACGCCAATCGCCGGATTGCGCCCGTACACCTCCGGCGGGTACTCCTGCCAACGGTTAGGGTCAAAGAACGGCCAGCTCGCCATCGCGAGGATCGCGCCGGTGCGCGGATCGAGCACAATCACCGACCCGCCGTCGGCATTCTGCTCATCAATCGCCTGCTTCAACTCACGCTCGGCCACCTGCTGGATGAACGGATCAATCGTCAATTGCAGGTTGGCGCCGTCTTGCGGCGGCAGGGTGCGCGAGAGGCTGGTGGCAATTGGGTTGCGGGCCGGATCGAACTCACCCTCCACCCGGCCTTCCGTCCCCCGTAAGAGCTGATCGTAGTACGCCTCAATCCCGCTAATCCCCTCACCGTTCAGATTCAGCGCCCCAACCACCTGCGCCGCCGTGATCCCTTGCGGGTAGAAGCGCATCGGCTCGTAGACCAGCCGGAGACCGGGCAGCTTGAGTTCGGCCACTTGCGCCGCCACTTCTGGTTCGAGCCAGCGGGCCAAGCGCACCCACTGCCGATCAGAGCGAAGCGCCGACAGGATCGGCTCGGCGGGAGCGCCGGTCAGACCGGCAACCAACAAGGCAATCTCAGCTTTGCGGTCAGCCGGTACCTGCGGCGGAATAGCAAACAGACTTTGCCGTTCGACGTCCATCGCCAGTACCGTGCCGTTGGCATCGGTAATTTGGCCCCGGCGCGGGGCCAGCAACACCGGCGTTTCAATCTCGAGCCGCGCTTTGCTAGCCAACTCTTGGCTGCGCACTACTTGCAAATCGACCAACCGCACGGTCACGATCAACATGATCACCATGCAACCAATCAACAACGCTTGCAACCGCCAGCGGGCAAGACGCCCGACCGGCGGTGTGACAGCGGTGGTGGAAGCGTTTGAATGGGTGCGGCGAGTGGTGGCAGCCATAGTATCGTTACTCGTCTAGATTCGGGAGATTTGGAATGCGCACATAGCGCAACTGATCAGGCGTTGGTTGGCGGAACCCCAATTCGGCAGCCCGTTTGAGGCGCGCCTCGACCGACTGCACCCGCGCCAACTGCTCTTGCAACTGCGAATACTCGCGGGTCAGTTGCACCTGCTGTTGGCGCAGCTCCACCAGCTCGTAGTTCATCCGCGCCACCAATCCGCTCTGCAAGAGGGTTAACACGCTCAACAGGCAGCAGATCAGCGCCAGCAACAGCATATAGCGCGCGCCATCAAGTTTGAGATACCGTGAGAGATCGATCCGGCGCAGCCGCACTCGCCCCAACAAAGCTGGAATCTGTTCGCTTCTGACTGCCATCGCGTTTCCTCTTCTAGCCGCCCTCGTTACGCAATCCGAACGGCAACTCGCAATTTGGCGCTCCGCGCCCGCGGATTGGCGGCAACTTCCGCAGCGCTGGCCACCACCGGCTTCTTGGTGATGATGGCTAAACGCGGCGCTTCACCAGCGGCCTCAGCGCGCAGAAACTGCTTGACGATCCGATCTTCGAGTGAATGAAAGCTAATCACCGCCAACTTGCCGCCAAGGGCGAGCAGCGCGACCGCCTGCGGCAACGCCGCCGCCAACCGGTCAAGCTCGTGATTGACCGCGATTCGCAACGCTTGAAACGTGCGGGTTGCCGGATGGATCCGCCCGTGACGGCCACCCACGGCGCGGGCCACTACCGCCGCCAGATCGGCAGTAGCATGAAATGGCTGCAAGCGCCGGCGTTCGACAATCGCACGCGCAATCCGGCGGGCCGCGTGCTCTTCGCCATACTGAAAGATAATATCGGCCAGCTCGCGCTCACTCAAGCGATTCACCAGATCAGCCGCCGTCGGGCCTTGAGTCGGGTCAAGCCGCATATCGAGCGGGCCATCGGCGGCAAACGAAAAACCGCGTTCTGGCGTATCGAGCTGGTACGACGACACCCCCAGATCGAACAGAATGCCATCGACGGCGGTAAAACCGGCCTCTGTGGCCAATACAGCCAGATCGGCGAACGATCCGTGGCGCAAGACGGCCTGCTGGCCGAGACCGGCCTCAGCCAGCCGCTCGGCAGTAGCAGCCAGCGCCGCCGGATCGGCATCGATCCCCAACAACACCCCGCCGGGTTGGGCGGCTTGCAACACCGCCAGCGCGTGCCCGCCGCCGCCAACAGTCGCATCGAGATAGCGACCACCGGGCCGCGGGGCCAGCGCCGCGATGACCTCAGCCAGCAACACCGGCGTATGTTGGAACGTCACCACCATCAAATCCCCAACTTTCGCATCTGTTCGTCAAAGCGCGGGCCTTGGCTGGCAAGCCGCTCTTCGATCTCGCGCCAGCGATCAGGCGCCCACACCTCGATAAAGGTATCAAGGCCCACCACCACCGCCTGATCGGCCAAATCGACGTTTTCCCGCAAGCTCTGGGGCAGCAAAATCCGCCCCTGCCGATCCATTTCTTGCTCGGAAGCGTTAGCAAACAGCAACCGGCGCAACATGCGCGCATCTTCATCGGTCAACGACAGCGCGCTCACCCGGCGAGTCAAATCACTCCAGAACGGCAAGGGGAAAATCAGCAGACAACGGTCAAAACCGCGGGTCACGACCATCCCACCGGCCAGCTCGGCGCGAAAGCGGGCCGGAATTGCTAGCCGGCCCTTTTCGTCGATGGTATGTTCGTGCGTCCCCAGAAACACGCCCGTTACCCCCGTGTAGATGGGAAAGTCGCCCACTTTTCCCCACTTTTCCCCACCTGCCGCCACATTATAGCCGACCTAGCACCCAGTTTCAAGCGGCCAAAGCATCTAAAAACATAACAATTTGGTTGCAATGCGCGCGATAGCAGAGATCGAGTAGAATATTTGAGCGAATGGACGGGTAAAGGTTATCAAATCTATATTCAGAGAGGAACACATGAGCGAATCGGGGAACGAACTGAGCCACCTCGATGCTGCCGGGCATGCGCGGATGGTTGATGTCGGCGACAAGGCGATCACCGCACGAGAAGCGATTGCGCGCGGGAGGGTGATCATGCAGCCGGCGACGCTCAGTCTGATTATGAGCGGGGGGATGCCGAAGGGTGACGTGCTAGCGGTGGCGCGGGTGGCGGGGATCATGGCGGCCAAACGCACGTCCGAACTGATTCCGCTCTGCCATCTGCTCAACCTCAGCCACGCCAGCGTCACGTTTACCCCTGACCCCGCCGGCAACGCGCTGGAGATTGAAGCAACAGTGCGTTGCACTGGCCAGACCGGGGTCGAGATGGAGGCACTCACGGCGGTGAGCATTGCGGCGCTAACGATCTATGACATGTGCAAGGCGGTTGACAAGCTGATGCAGATTGATGGGATTCGCCTGATCGCCAAGCGGGGCGGGCGCAGCGGCGATTGGGAACGCCCCGATCCAGCTTGACATTGAACAAATGTTCTGATATACTTCAGCTCAGCAGCCATGCCAACACCGGGGGAATGCGATGCTGAGCTGGAAAACGTTACAAAAGGCGGCCTATCGACCGGCGCCGCAACGGATGCGTTGCCCGCCACGCAGCGAACCTATCGAACTGCTTGCCTTACGGTTTGGCTTTCTGCCAGCCGCCTTCCGCCACAATGATCGCGTGCATCGGGTCAGCAGCATTGCCGGGATCCGTGATGTCTGCCGTCACGACGGCGATTTGCGCTACTACCGGGTACGTTGTACCGACGGCGGCGAGCAGACCTTGATCCACGATCTGGCAACGGGCCGGTGGTATCGGCAACACGAGCGAGGGCACTGGTCGCGCTGGTAATCAGACGCTCGCGCACGTACCACATTGCCCCCACCTAAGCGCGCCCTTGGGGTGAGGATAACAGCGCGTTGCGATGCGCTTGATCGCTAGTCACTGCGAGGGCGCAAGTGCAGCCGCCACAACCGCTAGGGTCTGAGCAGCAATCTCCTGCGGTAACGTAAGCGACGCTGGGAGAAGGATCATAGCTCACGCCGTTGCGGATGCTCGTTTCTGCAACCTGAGAGAAAGAGGATCGGTTATGGCTCGTAAATCATCAGCGCCAGCCAGCGCAACCGTCACGACACTGGCACCCGTACCTGCTGCTCCCGCATCGGGCAGTGACACCCTCGTGCGCCGGCAGCCGCCCTTCTTGATGTGGTACGACGACAACCCGAAAACACCGGTAGCGCAAAAGATCGCCGCGGCGATTGCCGCCTACAAGATGCGCTTCCCCGGCGTCGAACCTACCCTCGTCTTGGTCAATGAAGCGGAAGTCACTCCGGTCGAGGGCATTGCTGTGCGCGGGATGGTGACGGTCAGCCGGCATACGTATTGGGTTGGGCAGGCGATGGCGGGGTAAGCGGGTGCGGCGTATCACCGAATGCTGCCCGATAGCATGCACGTTGCGCACGGTCGTGCGTGTCGCCGGGGGCGGTAGATACCCATCCTACACCTGCACGAGAGCGATTCATTATGGCGTGTGGCAGTATGACTGCCGCACGCCATAGCCGCACCGGGTTCCATAACCACACTACCCTCGCATGCTCAAGGGCGGACAAAACGCATGCGTGCAGATACGATTGATGGCTTTGCGATCCGCTGGTTCGCCCTCACCCCTAGCCCCTCTCCCCTGGCGCGCGTTCAAGGGCGGACAGATGTTCTGTCCGCAACCCGGCCCTAAAGGGCCGGGCTTGGGGTACGAAGCCCGCTGCGCGGGCTGCTGGCCCTCACCCCCAGCCCCGCTCCCACTGCTGCGCGTTCAAGGGCGGACAGATGTTCTGTCCGCAACCCGGCCCTAAAGGGCCGGGCTTGGGGTACGAAGCCCGCTGCGCGGGCTGCTGGCCCTCACCCCCAGCCCCGCTCCCACTGCTGCGCGTTCAAGGGCGGACAGATGTTCTGTCCGCAACCCGGCCCTAAAGGGCCGGGCTTGGGGTACGAAGCCCGCTGCGCGGGCTGCTGGCCCTCACCTCTAGCCCCGCTCCCACTGGTGCACGTTTAAGGGCGGACAGATGTTCTGTCCGCAACCCGGCCCTAAAGGGCCGGGCTTGGGGTACGAAGCCCGCTGCGCGGGCTGCTGGCCCTCACCCCCAGCCCCGCTCCCACTGGCGCGGGAGAGAGGAGCCGAGCTCAACGGTGAGGCATCGCACCGCGATCAACGGTTGTCCGCAACCACATTGCTGTCCGCCCCTCAACACCTGCACGAGAGCGATTCATTATGGAGTGCGGCAGTCAAACTGCCGCACTCCATAAGTAACCTATTGCGGTATACGATAGCCGCGCCGCACCGGTTTCCATAACCACAATACACCCGCACGAGGGCAATTCATTATGGAATGCGGCAGTGATACTGCCGCATTCCATAGAAGGCTTGGTTCGCTGACCCGGTTATCTGTGCCTCAAGCTATGCGTTCACCCCTGCGCATCAAGGTACGCCAAGCCTTCTTGGGCATAAGGATTGTCAGGGTCAAGCGCCAGCACATTTTCCAGCGCCACTCGCTGATCGGCGGGATCATCAACCGCACCACTCAGCCAAAGCCACGCTTCCGGGATTTGTTCATTTAATTCCACCAGTTCCAGCAGCAACTCGCGCGCGCGTTCCTTATCCCCGCGCACCAGCGCCTGCGCGCCTTCGTAGAGCAATTCGGCTTGACGGCGATCAAGCGGCGGCATAGTCAGGTCTCCTCGCTAGCACCAAGCGCATATTCAACGTAGACAATGGCAGCTTCCAGCAATAATGCCATCGGACTGCATCCATTGCCCCATCCGGGTATATCCGTATCTCATGTGCGTTGCCAATTATGCCGGCCTGCCCCGCCGGGCCACCTGCACTACCTGCGCCAAAATGCTCAGCGCGATCTCTTCTGGTGTCTTCGCGCCAATCGGCAGACCGATCGGGCCGTGGATGCGGGCCAATTCCTCGGCAGTAAACCCTTCGGCGGCCAGCCGCTCAAGGCGGCGGGCATGGGTCTTGGGACTGCCCAGTGCGCCAATGTAACGTGCTGGTGAACGCAGCGCCACCCGCAAGGCTGGGTCGTCGAGCTTGGGATCGTGGGTCAGCACAGCTACGCTGCTGCGCGCATCGAGCCGGCCTGCCAGCGCCTCATCAGGCCACGCGACGACAAGTTCATCAACATGCGCAAACCGCTCACCAGTGGCAAACGCCTCACGCGCGTCGATCACGACGGTGCGGAAGCCAACGACTTTGGCCAGCGCCGCCAAGGCGATGCTGATATGCACCCCGCCGACCATAAAGAGGGTTGGCGGCGGCACAAAACTCTCGATAAAGACGGTTGCACCAGAGGCCAGCGTGATCGCTTGGGTGTCGCCTTGGGCCAGCAAGGGCAGCGCCGCCTGCACTGCTTGCGCCGTTAGATTGCCATCCCCCAAATCGCCAAAGGTTTGGCCATCGGGTGTCACGGCCAGCTTAGCCCCGACCGGCCCGCCGGCGAGCACCGTTACCGTCGCCAATGGCCGGCCATTGCGCACGGCGTCGCGCACCAGTTCATAGATTGCGCTCATACGACATTGCACCCTCATCCAGCCGCCCCTTCTCGCCTGTTGTCAAAGAAGGGGAGCTACAGTTTACTGAAACATAGTTCCGCTATTCCCACATAAGGAGCGCGGGCGGCTCGCCCGCTGCGCCCTAGCACGCCATAGGAGCGCGGGCGGCTCGCCCGTTGCCCCCCTAGCACGCCATGGGAGTGCGGGCGGCTCGCCCGTTGCGCCCCAGCCCGCCATGGGAGTGCGGGCCAGCGGCCCGCACCCCAGCCCGCCATGGGAGCGCGGGCGGCTCGCCCGCTGCCCCCCAGCCCGCCATGGGAGCGCGGGCCGCTCACCCGTTGCGCCCTAGCCCCCACGTTTACCGCAGCGGCTCAACCAGCACATCAATCGTACCGCCGCAAGCCAACCCCACTTCCCACGCCGTCTCATCGGCGACGCCAAAATGGAGCAGGCGAGCTTGGCCGGTGGCAATCGCTTCTTGGCAGGCTTCAAACACCGCGCCCTCAATGCAACCGCCGCTGACCGAGCCAATCATTGCGCCGCCCGACGACACCGCCATCTTGGCCCCCACCTGCCGCGGCGACGACCCCATTGTGCGCACTACTGTCGCAATCGCCACCTGCTCGCCACGGGCCAACCAGCGGTCGATCGCGTCAAGAATGTCGTGCATTGCCTTCACTCCTCTTACCACTTAATCAGCCATGCTCGACTGCATCTTGGCTTGCCGTTGCCGGCGCACATCGTACCATTGCCATAGCCAGACGCCGCCAACGATCGCCACCCCCAACAGATCAGTGAGCAGACTGGGCCAGAAGCAGAAGAAGGTGCCAATCGCCGCGATAATCCATTCCCACCACGTCGTCTTGCGCACGAGGTAGAACATCGATACCGCCGAGAACGCGATCGTGCCAAGCGTGGCCGAGAACCACGACATCGCGACTTTACTCCATTCTACATCGACTAACGGCTGGCCGCTTGCGCCGATCATTAGGATTTCCGGCGTAAAGGCAAAGAGCAACGGCATCACATAGAGCAGCTTCGCAAACTTGAACGATGTCCAGCCGGTCTTCCACGGGTCAGCGCCGGCAATGGCTGCGCCGGCATACGCCGCCACACACACCGGCGGGGTGATATTGCTGTCTTGGCTAAACCAGTAGACGATCATGTGCGCCGCCAACAACGCCACGCCAAGGCTGGTCAACGCCGGCACCGCGATCACGGCAGTGATCAGATACGCTGCCGTCACCGGCACACCCATGCCGAGCAGGAGCGAGGCTATTCCAATCAGCGCCACCGCCGCCAGAATATCACCGCCGCTCAGGCTCACGATAATGTTGGCGAAGCGTTGGCCGACACCGGTGGCGTAGATCGTACCGACGATCATCCCGATCACACCCACCGTCGCGCCTATCACCAGCGTATCGCGCACGCCCTTCTGCAACGCTTCATTGATCGTCTTGATCACGCGCACGGTACTACGCGCAAAGGCGTGCAGCAACGTTCCGCCGCGCGCCGCCGGATTCTTCAAGTCGGCCACGTTTTCCGGCAGCATATACATCAGCGGAATGCAGGAGAGGATCGACCAAAACGCGGCATAGCCGGGGGAGTAACCGCGGACTAGCATAAAAATCACTACGAGTAACGGCAGCGATAAGTACCATTCATTGCGAATGATCTGCCACGCCGTATGCTCGGTCTTGATCCCGCTGAGGCCAAACTTCTTGGCCTCGAAATGCACCATCGTCAACACTGATAAAAAGTAGAGAATCGCCGGCACGATCGAAACAGCGACAATCACCGAATACGGGGTATTGGTCAATTCCGACATCAAGAACGCACCGGCCCCCATCACCGGCGGCATAAAGGCGCCGCCGATTGAGGCCGACGGCTCGATCGCGCCGGCCACATGCGGACGGAAGCCGGCCCGTTTCATCAAGGGGATGGTAAAGGTGCCGGTGCTGACCGTATTGGCGATGGCGCTGCCGGAAATCGAACCAAACAGAGCCGATGATAACACCGCGACTTTGGCCGGCCCGCCGGTGCTCCTGCCGGCCAGTGCGAGCGGCAAGTCGATGAAGAAGCGGCTGGCTCCGGCTTTGTTGAGAAACGCGCCAAAGAAGATAAAGAGAATGACGTAGCTGACCAGCACGTTGGCCATCACGCCAAACACACCCTCTTGGTCGAGGAACAAGACAGTTGCCACCCGTTGCCAAGGTTGGCCGCGATGGGCGAAGGTGTCGAGAATCGGTATATCGTAGAGAACAAACCCAAACCGCAAGTAGAGGATGAAGAAGAGACCGATTAAGGTCATCGACCAACCTAGCACGCGGCGCGCAATCTCGAGCGAGACGATCAAACCGATCACGCTGACGAGAAAATCGGTCTGATTATAAGCGCCGGCCCGCCGTTGCAGCGAAGGGTAGTTCAGGATAAAGTACCCCACTACCACTACCACGACGGCAATCAAGATCACATCGATGATCGTCGGCCCGCCGCGCGGCATCACGATTGCCCGTACTGGCCCCGGCAATCGATCGGCAAACCGCTCTAACCATGGCTTGGCCGGACTCTTCTTGCCCACCGCCGGATAGAGCAGCAACACCAGAATGTAGGTCAGCATGACATAGATGCCGCGCTGCCACTGCACCGGCGCCGGCAACGTGCCGGCAGTATAAATATAAAACCCGGCCATGCCGACCGCGATCAGGGCTACAATTGCCCCCCAAAAGCGGCCTAGCGAGCGGGTTGGTTTCTCTTCTTGTTCGAGGTATTGGCGAACCTTTTCCTGATCGATCTCGTCGCTGGTTGGCATCCCGCCAGATGGTTTTAGCTCAGCCATAACGACCCCTTCATGCAGTAGCGCCGGAGGGAGTCATCACTCCCTCCGGTTCCGTTTCAGCGACACCGTTGCCACTCGCCATCACGCTTACTTCAGTTCGTCAGGAATCTGCACACCCTGCTCAGTCCAGAACTTGACCGCACCGGGGTGCAATTTGTTCGCGATACCGGTAATGCCCACTTCCAACCCCATCTCTTTGGCTGATGGATGGGCCTCGCGCAGCCGATCAAGACCACCCTCAAGATACACCGCCTTCAGGGCCTGATAGACAATATCAGCCGGCACATCGGCGTTAGCCACCCACAGCGCCGTATCTTGGAAGCTCATCACATCGGTGGGCATCCCATCATACGCACCGCCGGTCAACGCTCGCGGCGAGTAGAAGGGGTATTGCTCGAAGAAGCCGCCCTCAAGACCCGGCGTGTAAATATCGATCAGGCGGATCTTGGTCGCCGTCGCGGCCTCGCGCACCGAGGCGTTGGGGAAGCCGGCCAGCACCCAGAAGCCGTCGAGTTGGCCGTCGGCCATCGCTGCCGCTGCTTGTGAATAGCCCAGATATTCGATTTGGATTTTATCAAACAGGTTCAGCGCCTTGAAGTAACGCTCAGCGCTCAGGGCAGCGCCGGAACCGGCGTTCCCCAGCGCAATCCGTTTGCCGACCAGATCGCTCACCGAGGTAATCCCACTGCGCTCAGAGACGACCAAGTGAGCAACGCCGCCGTACAACGGCGCAACCGGCATCACTTTGTTGTAAATCGTCGGATCATCGGGCAATTGGCCCAATGCGCCTAACGCCACATCACCAGAATAGACAATGCCAAACTGGCGATCGCCAGATTGCACCGAGCGCAGATTCTCGGCCGAACCGCCGGTGCCCTCAGCCGTAATATCAACACCGGGCACCTTCTCTTTGATAATGAGCGAGAGCACATCGGCGTACACCTGAAAGACGCCGCCTACCGGCCCGCCGCCAAAGGCGTAACGGAGAGTCTGTGCGGGGGCAGGGGCAGGCGCCGCGCCACCACCGGCCGGTGCGGCCGTAGGCGCGGTCGTAGGTGTTGTCGTACCGCAAGCGCTCACCAGCAAAGCCACCAGCAGCAGCCCGATCACACGCATGCGAGAAACCACGTCGTTTCCTCCTTCGCTTGTGGTCAACGGTTATGCTGAACTCGGATAGAATGGATTATACTCGAAGTAACTATCTAAATGGGAAAGAATTTCACAACTAACCATGAGGTTCGAGCGTGACGATTCTTAACGGATTTCTACCGTTTCGGCAACGGGTCGGCGGGGTGAAGATTGCCGGCGCGATCGGTGGTAGCGGGCCGCCGCTGCTGTTGCTGCACGGCTACCCGCAGACGCATGCGATGTGGCATGCGATTGCGCCGTCATTGGCGGCATCGTTTACGGTGGTGGCCGCTGATTTGCGTGGCTACGGCGATAGCGACAAGCCGGCTGACGATGCCGAGCACGCAACCTATAGCAAACGGACAATGGCCGCCGATATGGTGGGGTTGATGGAACAGTTGGGCTTTACCCGCTTTGCCGTCGCCGGGCACGATCGTGGGGCGCGGGTGACGCATCGCATGTGCCTCGACCATCCTGATCGGGTAACACGCGCTGCCGTGCTCGACATTGCGCCGACCCATCACATGTACCGCACCGCTGACCGCGCTTTTGCCACGGCGTACTACCACTGGTTCTTTCTCATCCAACCGGCGCCGTTGCCCGAACGGCTGATCGGGTCTGACCCTGAGTTCTGGGTGCGCAGCAAGCTGGCGCATTGGGGGCGGACACCCACCGCCTTCACCGAGCAGGCGATAGCCGAGTATGTGCGCTGTTTTCGCGATCCCGCCGCGATTGCTGCCAGTTGCGCCGATTACCGGGCAGCGGCCAGCATCGATCTCGTACACGATGACGAAGATGTCCGCGCCGGGCGCAAGGTGCTGTGCCCGCTGCTGGTGTTGTGGGGCAGCGCCGGTTTTGTCGGCAAGCGCTACGATGTGTTGCAGGTTTGGCGCGAGTATGCGGTCGATGTGCAAGGCCATAGCGTCCCCGGCGGCCATTTCTTGCCCGAAGAGGCGCCAGCCGAGACGCTAGCGGCGTTGCAACAGTTTTTTGGCTAACTAACTCGCACTCCAACCCCGGCGTTTCGCTACCGCAAAGGCGCAAAGCGAGCAAAGGCGCAGAGGACGCAAAGACTCTTAACGCAAAGGCACGAAGAACGCAGAGGACGCAAAGGGGGTTTGATATGAGTCGCATTCTCCACGCCCTCGGCGTCCACTACAGTGTTCCGCCACCGCAAAGCCGCAGAGATTGTAACGCAAAGGCGCAGGAGAGCCGGATGGCTATCCGGCTCCGCAGAGGGCGCAAAGGGGTTGTGGGAGAAGGGCCACCGTTCTGGTTGTCATTGCGAGCCGAGCGGTCGGGGCCGAGCGGAGCTCGGCTCGCCGCGAGGCGAAGCAATCTCCTGCGCGAGCGGGATTCTGTCACTCACAGCATAAAAACATAATATACCATCTTGGGTGTCGTTTCTTGGCGCTTCCCCTTCCACGCCCTCGGCGTCCACTACAGTGTTCCGCTACCGCAAAGCCGCAAAGCAAGCCAAGGCGCAGAGGACGCAAAGGGGTTTTGGGGGAAGAGCCATAACGAGACACAAGCGTTTACCATACAATGTTTTTGTGCCTCTTGTGTCTTTTCGTGGCGATTTATGGCCTCGACCTCCAGCCCCTCAACCCTGCCGGGAGAGGGAAAGAACCCGTCAGCGGTTATGCCTTTTGCGCCTTTTTGTGGCTATTCCTTTTACGGCTCTTCCTCACGCCAGCAGATCAAGGATGCGATTGACGATCGCGGTGTCAACCTCATCGAGACCGTAGGTGAGGCGCTGGCGGCGGCGCTCGCCTTGCCAGATTTGGCGCACCGCTTTGCGGATGCGCCAACCCTTGCGTTCAAGGTCATCCAACGCGCGCTCGACATCGGCTCGCTCGCTCTCATCACCGCGCGCGACAGCGGCAATCGCCTGCAACAATGGCTCGAATTGCTGCACGGCATGCGAGGCATCTTCTTCGCTCTCAGCGATGCTGATCAGGCCAATCGCGGCCAAGCGGTCGATGACCTGCTGCTGTTCAGCCGGCGGCAAGCCATTGATCGCAAATTGCAACGCCGCGCCATCGCCTTGCTCGATCGCCTGCCGCACTGCTGGCGGCAAGCTGGCGAGAAATTCGGGCGTCAAATCGGCAGCGATGTCTTCGGCAGCGGCGCGATGGCGCTCGGCGAAATCGGCGAGACCGAGATCAGCGAAGATCTCGGCGGCGCGGGCCAAGTAGGGCCGGGCCAGATCGGGCCGGCCCATACGGCGCAACGCCCACCCGTAGTTGCCGGTTTGCGCTGCGGCGCTGTAGTAGTCGCCCGCCGCCCAATACAATTTGACCGCCTGATTGAGCAGGTCGGTCGCTTGCGGCAGATCGGCGGCAATCAACGCTTTGCCGCGCGCAATCAACGCATCGGCTTCCGCCTTCAACTGAGCAGGATGTGTCATCGCGTCCCTCGCATCGTCGTCATGCGCTGGCGGCGCGGCGGGCGCTGCGCGCTGAGCGAGGCCAGTTTCGCGCCGAGTTGCTCTAAACTTACGAGATTATGCACCGGTAAAAAGTCATCAACGAACGGCAGCGCCGCTTGCATCCCGACCGTCAGCGGCTCGTAGCCGGGCGTGCCGAGCAGCGGGTTTAACCAGATCAAGCGATGGCACGAGCGTTGCAGCCGATCCATCTCGCGCGATAACAATTCAGGCTCGCCGCGATCCCAACCGTCGCTGATCACCATCACCACCGGACTGCGCCCAAGCACGCGCCGGCCCCAGCGGAAGTTGAACTCCTTGATCGCCTCGCCGATGCGGGTGCCGCCGCTCCAATCCACCACATGCTTGCTGACCGCATCGATCGCCTCGTCAATGTCTTTGTGGCGCAACTGGCGGGTGATGCGGGTCAGGCGCGTGCCGAACACAAAGGTTTCGACATCACCCAAGCCAGCCGAGATCGCATGGGCAAACTGGAGCAAAATGCGCGAATAGCGCTCCATACTGCCGGAAATATCGCAAATCAGCACCAGCGGGCGCGGCTCGGTGCGAATGTCGCGCCACGCCAGTTCGACCGGCTCGCCGCCAAACCGCCAGCTTTGGCGCAGGGTGCGGCGCATATCGAGCAGACGACCGGCGCGGGCCGGACGGCGGCGGCGGGTGCGGCGCGGCGGGATGCGCCATTCCATGCGCCGGATCAGCTCTTTGCAGGCTTGCACCTCTTCCCATGTACACTGGGCGAAATCTTTGTTGCGCAGCGCTTCATCACGGCTAAAGGTGAGCTGGATATCGATCTCTTCCCGCTCTTGCTCTTCAGCCGAATCGGCATCGTCAGCGACGGGCTGGCGGCGCGGCAACCGCAACTGGCGGCGCGGAATCTTGACCTGCGGCAGCAGCATCTGCATCATCTCGCGTTCGAGATCGACACCTAGCGCCTTCTTCCAAAAGAATTCAAAGGCCAGCTCGAACAACGGCAGGTCTTCGCGGCGCAAGACCAGCATACACCGCATGGTGGCCCGCAAATCCTCGCGGCGGAGCAAACCGACGTGCTCGATCGCTTCGATCAGCTCGACGATCTGGCCGGGACTGACGGCGATGCCCATTTCGCGCAGCAGATAGCCGAAACTGACAATGTGAGAGAGGATGTTACCGCTGGTGGGAGAGGTCATAACAATAGGACACGGCTATTCACGGATGTGACGGATTGGGCGCAGCCCTACCGTCATTGTAGCATAGGGAAGGTTGGGTGCGGCAGGTTAGCGTTGGTGAGATGGTCGATTACGATTAGGCATTGCTCACGCTCGCGCGGGAGATTGCTTCGGGCGGCCGGCCCCGGCGACACTGAGGCCGGCGCACCATCGCAATGACAACGTGAGGGGCTGGATCAGCGCCGCTCGGCGCGCAGATTGACCACAATCCCGGCAAGGATGAGGGCCGAGCCAAGCGCCAGCGGCCACGTGACCGTCTCGCCGTAGAAGAGTGCGCCGATGAGCGCAATCAGCGGCAAGCGGAGAAAATCGAGCGGCACGACCACGGTGGCATCAGCCAATCGCAACGCGCGCGCCATGCAGTAGTGCGCAGTCAACGCCGAGATACCGACCGCGAGCACCCACGGCCATCGCTCCGGCGAGGGCAGTGTCCAATCCGGCAATGACGGGATGAGACCGAGCGGCAGTTGGATCAGGGTCATATAGAACAGGATCGCCAGCGGCGTCTCGGTGCTGACCAGCTTTTTGGTCAGAGTATGGGCAGTGGCGTAACCAAACGCAGCCAGCAGCACAGCCAAGGCAGCCGGATGCACCAACCCCATGCCGGGGCGTAAGATGACCAGCGTCCCGGCCACCCCCAGCGCCACCGCCGCCAACCGGGCGCGGGTTAACCGTTCGCGTAACAACAACGCCGCGAGCAGCGCCGTCCACAGCGGCACGGTAAACTCAATTGCAAAGACCTCGGCCAGCGGGATGAAGGCCAAGCCGTAGAACCAGCCGTACTGGCCGCCGAAGTGGGACACATTGCGGGCCAGATGCAACGGCAGGCGGCGGGTGCGCAACTGGGTCGCGCCGCCGTAGCGTAGCGCAACCAGCGCAACCAGCGGCAGACCGATCAGGCTACGGAAGAAGAGGATCTGAAACGTGGACAGCTCGGCGGCGAGTTCGCGCCCGCCGACGGCCATGGCGCTGAACGAGAGCAACGCGCCGGCCATCCAGAGCGCAGCGCGCAGGGCGGGGTGCAGGTGTTGGACGGAAATGGCTGTCATGCCAATCATTGTAACAGGTTTCCGAACATTGGAGAGCCGGACGGCTGTCCGGCTCCCCATGGCGCAAAGGAGACCAAGGCGCGAAGTAGAGCCGGACGGCTGTCCGGCTCCTACCACGACGCAGATGTAGATACACGTGCGCGGTTGGCAATCACCGCCGGCAAGTTGTATAATCCGATCATGTCGCCAAGCCATCACCCAACGCACCATCATGACTGAATGGCACATTCAACTCTTAGGCGGTTTTGACGTTCGCCGTGACGGCGTCTCGCTAAGCGGGGCGTTTCAAACCGACAGCGCGCGCTTGCTCTTCGCGTGGCTATGCTTTCACCAACGGCAAGCCGTGCGGCGCGAGACACTGGCCAATTTGCTCTGGCCAGATCGACCGCAGAGCGCCGCGCAAAATACGCTGCGTGTCACACTTAGCCGTATCCGGCAAGCGTTAGGCAATGATCACCACGTACTACGCACCGAACCAGCTACCGTCACCCTCGACCTGCCCGGCTCGTGGCAGGTCGATGCATTAGATTTCACGCAAGCAGTTGCAGCGGTACGCAACCACTCTCACCGCTCTGCCGCCGGTTGCCCTAGTTGCCAAGCGCATGTGCGCGAGGCCGCTGCGCTGTACCGCGGGGCATTTCTGGCCGGCATCACCCCGGAAAGCGAACCGTTCCTCGAATGGTCAACCCATCAAGGTGAAGCAATGCACCGGGCCGCGATCGAGGTTTTTGGCCATCTCGCCGAGCGGGCGCTGCGCGAAGGCGACTGGCCGGCAGCGCAAAGCTATGCCGGCAAACAATTGCATCTCGAACTATGGCACGAAGCGGCCCATCGCCAATTGATGCTGGCGCTGGCCCAGCAGGGGCAACGCGCGGCGGCGCTAGCGCACTACCAGACCTGTTGTGATATATTGCAGCGCGAGTTTGGGATTGAGCCGGAAGCCGAGACGCAACATCTGGCATCAACGATTCGCGCTGGCCATCTGGCCAACGCAACAAGCTTGCCCTCACAACGCCAAGCCGCTGCGATCGACCAGTTGCCGCTCATCGGGCGGGCAAGCGAAGTGGAGACACTAGCCGGCTGGCTCAATCAGCCCAATATGCAACTGATCAGTGTGGTCGGGGCCGGCGGGATTGGCAAAACCCGGCTAGCAATGCGCGCCGCGCACCTGATGCAGTATGCGTTCCGGGATGGGGTGCGGTATATCTTCTTGCACCCCGAAGATGGCGCTGCGATAGCCAATGAAGATGCCGCCGAACATGTGGCCCGCGCCATTGCTGCAGCTTGCCACATCGAATTGAATGCTCGCCAGTCCGTGCCGGCGCAAGTCATAGCCGCTTTGCAAGCGCGTGCGTACCTATTGGTCTTCGATAGTTTCGAGCACGTCGCCGCTGCGAACCTGTTGGTCAACGAACTGCTGGCAGCCGCACCCGATTGTGTCGCCTTGGTCACAACCCGCCAGCCCCTCCAGTTGCGCCGCGAGCATGTGCTGAAGATCAGACCGCTCTCGACTACTATCACTGCTGGAGGGCTTAGTCCCAGCGCGCAGATGTTTATCGAACTTGCCGAGCGTAGTGGCATTACGCTCAGCGGCAGTATGGCGTTGGACGATATTGAACACATTTGCGCCGATCTTGATGGATTGCCGCTTGGGATCGAACTAGCCGCAGCCTCGCTGCACAGTATGAGTTTACCGGCCTTGCGCCAGACGGTCGAGCAGAGCATCAAAACGTTGCGCAGTCCGCTGGCCGACACGCCGGCTCGCCACCGCAGCTTGGCTGCCATCTTTGCCTCGACGTGGCAAACGTTGGCGGAACGCAGCCGGCAAGCGCTGGCAATGCTGAGCATTGTGCGAGCGCCATGCCCGATCGAGGCGGCACAGGCCATTACCGGCAATGCCCAAGCGCTGGACGAGTTATTTGATCTGGCGTTAGCCCGCCGGCTTGACGATCGTACCGTGTGGCTCCACGAGCATATCCGCCAGCTCGCCGGCGAGAAGCTGGCTGGCGATTTTGGTCATGAGCTGGCTAACGAAGCCGCTCGCCGCCATACCCGCTGGTTTTTGGGCTGGCTGGCCGGCTCGTACCACGCTATGCAAGGAGCGGAGAGCTTCGCCGTCCGCGAGCGATTGATCGCGAGTCTGAACGATATCGAAGCCGCGTGGCGCTGGGCGCTGGCTCATAGGGAGTGGGACTTGGCCAGCGCTGCGGCGCCTGCCTACGAAGATCTCTTCTACCTGAGCGGGCGATTGGTCGATGGGCTCGAGCGGATCCAGCAGAGTCTGGCTTACGTGAGCCACCCCAACCAACCGGCCAGCCAACGACTACGAGTGCATTTGCTGCTTGCCCAAGGGATGTTGCAGCGCTATCGTAGCGGCGGGCCAGCAATTGAGGAGATGCTCCACGAAGCGGTCAGGCTAGCCGAACAGGTGGCCGATCCGCTGTTGCTTGCCCAAGCGCTCTTGCGGCTGGGCATCATCGAGAACGCAGGAAGTTACAAAGCAACCGGTCGGGCAACGCTGGATCGGCTGCGTGCGGTGCTTGATCAATCCGTTCCAGCAGACTCGCTCGATCTCCTCGCGATCGAAAGTACCTACTGGCGTCTGCTGAGTTGGTGTGAACTCCATGCGGGCCACAACGAGCTGGCAAGGGAGTACGCGCAAAAAGCTCTCGATCTCGCCGGCCAAGCTGATCATTACCTGATGTTGGCTCGCTGCAACGAAACGCTCAGCAATGTGGTCAATGCGCAAGGAGATTTCGCCGGCTCAGAATATTATCTGCAACAGGCGCTCGCGATCTACCAGCGCCTCCGCTTGACCTATCACCAAACCAACGTGCTCGACCTGCTGGCGCAGAATGCCGATGCGTGCGGCGATTACGGGCAGGCGCAACGCTACTACTGGCAAGAATTGGCGCTGGCCCGTGAGTGCGGCAACCGGGATGCCGAGTTGGTGGCCCATATTAATCTCGGTATCTCGTATGACCAGATGGGGCACTACGAACGCGCGTTAGCGCACACCCAGATCGCGCTCGCGCTCTGCGATAAAGTGGGCAATTCCAAACATCACACGGTGGTACTGGCCAATTTGAGCCTGCACGCTCACCACAACCAACGCCACGAACTGGCGCTCGACTATGCCCGCGCCGCGACCCAGCAGGCTGGTCATCTGCTCGATCTCCAAGCCTACGGCTACGACTTCCAAGGCCATGCCTTGCTGGCGCTGGGCCGGATCGATGAAGCCGAGCAGGCATATACCCAAGCGAAAGCGCTGCGCCAACGCCTCAACTACCACCCGCTCATCCTTGAATCGCAGGCCGGCCTGACCCGCGTGGCGTTAGCGCGCAACGATCTGCCCGAAGCCTTGCGCCGGGTCGCACCGATTGTTGAGCATCTGCTCGCCGGCGGCAACCTCTACGGCGCGGAAGAGACGCTGCGGATCTATTGGACGGCTTATCAGGCGTTGGAAGCCAATCATGACCCGCGGGCACAGGCTATTCTTGACCTAGGCCGCGCCTTGGTGCAAGAGCGAGCCAGCCGGTTGAGCGATCCTGCCAGCCGCGCAATCTATCTGAACGCTGACGTGAACCGGCTGATCATGGCTGCCGGCCAACCAAATTCGTTGCGCCAGCCAACCGCCGCCTAAGAGCACGCGCACCCTTGACAAACAAACAATGCATGGCACAATATTCTTAGCCAGCTTATTATTTGCCAGCCAATAATGATGGAAGACGATCTGAGCTTCTTGCTCGCCAATCTCTGCAAAGCCTATCGCAACCAGCTCGACATTGCCCTCAGCCAGCACGGGTTGTACGTCGGGCAAGAGATGATCTTGCGCGCGTTGTGGGCAGAGGATGGCCAAAGCCAAGCCCGGCTGGCCGCTCGCCTGCGCATCGAGCCGCCGACGGTCAGCAAGATGGTGCGCCGGCTGGCCCGCATCGGTCTCGTGACCCAACGCACCGCTACTGGCGATGCCCGCGCTCGCCACGTCTGGCTGACCGAACGTGGGCGCGCGATCAGGCCGGCGGTCGAAGCGGCCTGCCAAGCGGTAGCCCGGCAGGCGTTTGCAGGGTTAACGGCGGCAGAAACCGCCGCGCTGGTTGCCGCAATGCAACGGGTGTATCGCAATTTGGCTGATCAGGCGTGAAAACGATGACCGCGGAGGACGGGGAGAATCGGCATGCTTCTCCGCCCTCTAAGATTAGAGGGTCTATCCCGCCTCGCCAGCTCTCTGCCTTACCCGTAGGGAGTTGAATATCTGGTCGCGTACAACTGTGGATCGCTGTGCGATGCTCAACGTTCGACTCTCCGCTCCCGCGCCATTGGGAGCGGAACTGGGGATAAGGGCCAGCAGCCCGCACAGCGGGCTTCGTACCCCTAGCCCGGCCCTGAAGGGCCGGGTTCCGGATCAGATCGTCTGTCCATCCCTGAACCAGTGGGAGCGACGCTGAGGGTGAGGGTGAAACGACGCATCGCAACGCCATCAACTCCATTCTATACTCATACGTTCTGTTTGCTCACGAACCGCAGGGAGCAGGGATCTCAGGTTTTGGATGGTGATTTCCAACCGAGGATATGATGATGAATTGGCTTAACCAACCGCTCGACGTGCGCCGTCTACCGCTCGCTACGCTCATCGGCGCTCTTATCGGCGTGATCGCTAACCTGATCGTCTATTTCGCCGCGCGCACCGCCGGGTTTGAGTTTTTGGCCCCAGCACCACCCACGAACGAGCCAATGCCCTTACCGGCGGTGGCGGTGATCGTTTCAACCGTTATTCCGGCGATCGGCGCGGCGATTGTCTTAGCGTTGCTCAACCGCTTCGCCGCCCGCCCGCTGCGTGTCTTTCTGCTCATCGCAGCCGTGGTGCTAGTCATTTCATTCGCCGGCCCCTTCACCCTGCCGATCAGCTTGATTGAACAGATGATCCTCAACGTGATGCACATCATCGCTGCGGGAGCGATCATCTGGGCGCTGGTGCGGTTTACGGCAGCGAAGTGAGGTTCTTCCTTGAAAATCCGCACTTGACATGAGGATTTTCAAGGAATACAATCGAGCTATGCTTATCCCGCGACCAGCGATTATTGACCAAATTAAACGGCTGTTTACGATTCATCCGGTTGTGGCGCTGTTGGGGCCACGGCAATGCGGCAAGACGACCGTGGCCCGCATGCTCAGCACTGCTCAGAACGCAACCTATTTCGACCTCGAGCATCCGGTCGATGCACGGCGCTTGACTGCGCCGCTTACCGTGCTTGAGACGCTTTCCGGTCTCGTCATTATCGATGAAATTCAACGCCAACCGGCCTTGTTCGAGTTGCTGCGCGTCCTCGTCGATCGGCCGCACAGTACTGCGCAATTTCTCTTACTTGGCTCAGCCTCGCCTCATCTTGTGCGCGGCGCTTCTGAGACGTTGGCTGGACGGATTGGGTTTGTGGATATGGCTGGCTTCAATCTCGCTGAAGCCGGCGTCGATAACCTGTACCAGCTCTGGCTGCGCGGCGGTTTTCCACGCTCTTTTCTCGCCGTTGATGACGAACGTAGCATGCTCTGGCGCGAGGCGTTTATCCGCACATTCCTCGAACGTGATATTCCCCAATTGGGCATTACTGTTCCAGCCGAGACCCTCCGCCGGTTTTGGACGATGGTTGCTCATTTCCACGGTCAGCAGTGGAATGCTGCTGAATTTGCTCGCTCATTAGGTTCGAGCGAAGCGACCGCTCGACGCTACCTCGACATTTTGGCCGGTGCATATATGGTGCGCATCCTGCCGCCTTGGTTTGAAAATATGAGCAAACGGCAGGTCAAATCACCTAAGATCTATATTCGTGATAGCGGCATGTTGCATGGTCTGTTGCATCTGACAACATTGGCCGATGTTCAGGGCCATCCTAAACTTGGCGCTTCGTGGGAAGGATTCGCTATCGAACAAATTATCACGCTGCTCCAAGCGCAGGAAGCCTACTTTTGGGCAACGCATTCTGGAGCTGAACTTGATTTGCTCGTTCATATCCGCGGCAAACGCTACGGTTTCGAGATCAAGTTTGCCGATGCTCCCGGTGTGACCCGATCGATGCGGATTGCCCTGAACGATCTTGCCCTTGATCATCTCTGGGTGATCTATCCCGGTCGCCAAGCATATCCTCTTGACACTCAGATCACGGTGTTGCCGTTGGCCGATGTGCCGCAATTAGCCACGACGCTCCGATGATGTGATTCCTCACAAATCCAACCGCAGTTGGCGCGCCGATCCGCGTTCGGTGCGGCGTGGCCGTGGCGGCGGCGCCCGGCGTGAGCCGTGTTTCTGATGCACAGCGGCAACCTCAATCGCCGTTTCGGGACGAGCGCGCACGGCAGCGATGGCGGCCCGCGCCCGCCGGTAGGCGGCGTCGTGATCGACGATTGGCAGCGGGTAGTCGCGCCCGATCCGGCAGCCGGCCCGCTCTTGGCCGGCGCGGTCGAGCAGCCACGGGGTATGGATGTAGGCCGTGGGCACGTGGGCGAGTTCCGGCACCCAACGCCGGATGAAGATGCCTTCGGGGTCGTGGTCGATCCCTTGCTTGATCGGGTTGTAGATGCGGATGGTGCGATTGCCCGACGTGCCGGCTTGCATTTGGAGCTGGCAATAGTGAATCCCCGGCTCGTAGTCGATCCAACGCCGGGCCAAGATCAACCCCGGCTCGCGCCAGTGTTGCCAGAGGTCGTAGGCGACAAAGCTGACCAGCATCGCTCGCATGCGAAAATTGAGCCAGCCGGTGGCGGTGAGCGCGCGCATACAGGCATCGACGAACGGGTAGCCGGTGCGGCCAGCGGCCCACGCCGCAATCAGGTCGGGCCGGTGGTTCTCTTCGCGCATGCCGTCATACGCCCGCACCAGATTGCGTACCTCGATCTCCGGCTCGTCCTCTAGCTTTTGAATGAAATGGCAATGCCAGTGCAAGCGCGACTCGAACGCCGCCAGCGCCCGCAGCCAACCCGCTTCAGCCGGATCAGGTTGCTGGCTCAGCTCGGCGATCCGCGCTCGCGTCGCTTGCACCACCGTGCGCAACGACAGCGCTCCCCACGCGAGATAGGCGCTCAGACGCGAACAGCCTTCCCACGCGGTGAGCGGGCTCGACAGGGCGCGGTGGTAGTGGCGGCTACGCCGGGAGAGAAAATCGGTGAGCGTCGCTAACGCCGCTGTCTCGCCGGGAGGTTGGCGTTCGAGCAAGGTGTCAGGCGGTAACTCAAGTTCGGCGGCAGATGGGATCGGGCCGGGGTCGATCGGCAGCGGCGGCAAGGCGGCAGGTGGTTGGGCTTGCGGCATCGCCATGCGCTCTTCCCAGCGCGCCTGCCACTCATCACGTGACGGCAACCGGCGCACGACGCCGTTTTGCGGCAGTTCGTGGAAGGAAATGCCGCGCGCCCGCGCCCACCGCCGCACCGCCCGATCCCGCGCATAACTGAGCAGATTACCAGTCTCTTCGTGGGCCCAGATCGCCTCGATCGGCCACTCGCTCGCCAACCGGTCGAGCACCTCTACCGCTTCACCCACCCGCACCACCAGCGGCTGGCCGAGGCGGGCCAATGCCGTGCGCAGCTCGCACAAACAGCCGCTGATGAACGTCCAATGGCGTGGCGCAAAATCTGGGGCATGGATCAGCGACGGCTCGACGATATAGAGCGGCAGCACCGGCCCGCGCCGGGCAGCGGCGCTCAGCGGCGCGTGATCGTGCAAGCGCAAATCGCGTTTAAACCAAACAAGCTGCATACCATACCGTGCTGAACCCTATCTCTTATGTATGGTACCACTATTTCACTGCTGATACCGGTGTGCTGGGGAAGTGTGTTGATCGCGTCTGCTGTGAAAACCCAAATCTACCACAGAGAACGCAGAGAACGCAGGGGGAAGGCGATCTATTACCGCCCCCCTCTACGTCCTCCGCATCCTCGGCGGTAAAAAAACCGCCGCGCCCGCTGCGCGGGTTGATGCCCCCACCTCGTGCCCCTCCCCCGCTGGGGGAGGGGTGAGGGGGTGCGCAAAACTAAGCGTTCAGGCAGCGCCTCCTGTCATTGCGAGGGGCAAAGCCCCGAAGCAATCTCCCGCTTTGGCGGGATGGGTGCCTGAGAACACCGCTCCCGTGCGCGCGTTCAAGGGCGGACAGCCCATCTGATCCGGCACCCGGTCCTGAAGGGCCGGGCTAGGGGTACGAAGCCCGCTGCGCGGGTGATGCCCCCACCCCGTGCCCCTCTCCCACTGGGGGAGGGGTGAGGGGGTGCGCCGCAGGGGGCTTTACGGCATCGCCCAGCGATCAATGGTTGTGATCAACCACAGGTTCTGTCCGCCTCTCCGGCTTCCCCTGCGGTAAAATCCTCTGCGTCCCCTGCGCCCTCTGCGGTAAAAAACCTCTGTGTCCGCTGTGCGGGTTGCTGCCCCCACCCCGTGCCCCTCCCCCGCCGGGGGAGAGGTGATGGGGAGCGCAAAGCTCAGCGTTCAGGCAGCACCTCCTGTCATTGCGAGGGGCGAAGCCCCGAAGCAATCTCCCGCTTTGGCGGGATGGGTGTCTGAGAACACCGCTCTCGTACGCGCGTTCAAGGACGGACAGCACATCTAATCCGGCACCCGGCCCTGAAGGGCCGGGCTACTATTACGAAGCCCGCTGTGCGGGCTGATGCCCCCACCCCGTGCCCCTCCCCCGCTGGGGGAGGGGTGATGAGGAGCCAGCAGGGGCTTTACGGCATCGCACAGCGATCAACGGTTGTGATCAACCACCGGTTCTGTCCGCCCCGCCAGCGTCCCCTGCGGTAAAAAACCTCCGCGTCCGCTGCGCGAGTTATTGGCCCCCACCCCGTGCCCCTCCCCCGCTGGGGGAGGGGTGATGAGGAGCCAGCAGGGGGCTTTACGGCATCGCACAGCGATCAACGGTTGTGATCAACCACCGGTTCTGTCCGCCCCGCCAGCGTCCCCTGCGGTAAAAAACCTCCGCGTCCCCTGCGCCCTCTGCGGTAAAAAACCTCTGTGTCCCCTGCGGTAAACACCCTCATTGCGCCACCAGCCGCGCCACCACCGGACGGTGATCCGAGAACCCATCCCACTGGCCAACCGCCGCCTCGGTACACATCAACGCCGGCGAGGTCAGAATATAGTCAATCCGCACCAACCACGCCGGCAGCGGCACGCCGCGCACCGCTTGCCCGGCGCTTGGCCACGTAAACCCGGCATCAAGCCCACACTGCGGCCAAACATCAACCAGATCGCCATCGCGGAGGAGACGGTAGGCGCGGTTGTACGGCGTCGCATTCAGATCACCGGCCACAATCACCGGCTGGCGCTGCTCGCGGGCCACGGCAACGATCGCCGCCGCCTGCCGCTCGCGCTCGCTAATCGCCCACGTCATCCACCCCGGCGAACCAACCGGCGGAATGGTATGGACATTGAACAAAACCACGTCGCCCAACGGCGCCGCAATCTGCATCAATTGCGGCGTCCCCACCCAATGCTCGCCGGGCAAGCTGGTCGCCAGCGGTTGCAACGGCCAACGGCTGATCACCCCCATCCCGGTCACGCCGGCGCGCGGATCGAGGAGCTGGAAGGGATACTCGCCCGCCAGCTCGCGCTGGAGCGCAGCGGCAATCGCGGGATTAAGCTCTTGCAGCGCCACGACATCGGCCTTGGCCGCGCGGATCGCCGCGATCACCGGCCCGGCTTGATCATTGCCGCCGTAGAGATTGTAGGTCATCACCGTGATCGCCGGTTTACTGTACTCCAGATCATCGCTGAAGCTCGGCATCCACACATCGAGCAAGATCGGCGCTCCCGGCGCGAGCAGGGCCACGCTGAGCGCCACGCTCAGCCAGCGCCGCAGCGCCAGCGCGATCAGCAGCACCAGCGGCAACGGCAACCACAGGTACGGCGTGGCGACGTTGAGCAAAAAGAGCCACCACCAGCGATCGCCGAGCAGCGTGCGCGCCGCTAGCCAGCCAACGAGAAAGAGCAGGTAAAGCGCGAGGGGAACGATCAGGATGAGCGGCCAGCGCAGACGGCGGCGGGGAGGGTGATTGAGCATCATAGTTGTGGTGGTGAATACAAGGACATTCTACTGCCAGCTAGTAATGATTGAGTATCATAATGCTCAGCATTATTTAGAAACCTACTTCTCTTCAGCGAATCGCAAAACAACCCATTCCGATTCCAAATCGTATATATCAGCTAGTTGTCGCAGAGTATCCGCCAAACGGCTGTATCCAGCCTCTTCGACAGCATCAGCCTGCGCGCGATATTTAGCTGCCAAATCTCGTTCCGATTGACCAGTAGAGTCAACAAAATGCGCACCACGTGAATTGTAAATAGCAATTCTAAAACTACAACGGATCGCATTGGCATCCTTGCCATTAAGAATCTCGGCAGCAACGCGATGGATCCACAAACCATCTGGATCGGGCGGTGAATGTATAAGCGCTTGCCCTAGAATGTTCATTGCGTCTTCTAAATAACCTATGCGCTTGCACTCTTCTTTGACGACGTCTAACCATTGTGCTAACGCATCGCGATCGAATACTCCATCACGGCGTAAGCCGGGAGGGATAGACCACCGATGCAACAGATAAAACGCTCGCTCAGCAATAGGTTTAGGTATATCACCAATAGTTTCTGATTTTACAGAATTTATTAGTCGAGAAGCCCATTGAATGACTTGACAAAAAAACAATGGATCATTAGCAAGCCTTTGCCAAAGAGTTTTTGGGCTAGATCCATAAATCAACTGGGGAAGGTATACCCATTCCACGATACAGAGATCTTCTTGGTTCACTTCTGAATATTCCTGTAACCATGAGATTAATTCTTCAATAATGAAACGGTCAGTCGCGTGAGCTTGTTCAGGTGCTTTGTACGCTTCTAGCAATGCAGAGATTACAAAATTTGGAGGAGGCTCCTGCCCTTGATGCAGCATTTTTGCAAGTAAGTATAAGGCTGCGCATGGCCTACCATAACGTAGTAATTTCGCTGCTGGATATAGTAAATCTCCTTGGGCACGATAAGCATTATTGATCGAGAGATGCTGCCAATAGGCAGACTGTTCTTCACCTAGTAATCGCTCTAGCCGGTGCCACGTTTCGGTTTGGCAAGGTAAGCTGGACAGAAATCGGCTAATCTGTTCTTCCGTCCATGAGGAAATATCAATAGAATCAACCCATTCCCAACCCTTCTGCTCGAATCTACCTCGCACAAAGCCTTCAACGAAACAAGTAAGTTTAGGACGATCAACTGTGAGGAGACTTGGCAAAACTTCAGCATCAATGGCAGTTTGTGCAACACTACCACAAGTAAGACCGACTTTGTAAGGCGACTCAACGACCTCGGCAAAGGCAATTACTGCCGCTACCCCGCCATCGGACAGAACCGCTTCAACCGCAAGCTGCCGTTTCATCTGTAGAAGCCGTTGCTGCGCTTCATAGTCAGTTCGCTTCTCGTGAAGATCGAAATCATTTTCCACAAAGAGCCGCTTATAACGCCACAAGAGTGACTTTGGAGCTATTTGATCTGCAACTATCTCGACTTGAACGAGCCGTTCAGCAGGTATTGCCCAATCTGATCCAGCAAAGCGTGAGTGTTTCACGAGAATATCAACTAGCTTTTCCCACAGTGGCAATCGCTCTTCATCAGATAATACTTTGATTTCTTCGGAGTTTAGATGTTTAGTAAATTGCTCAAATACTGATAATGGTAATACTTTCAAGTAATCAATAAGTTTAATTAAATAAGAAATGTTATTTTTTGCGATACTAATAGCCAGATCAGCGTAAATTACGATCTTTCCCCAATATAATTGGTTGGATACACTGAAGTTCCAAGTGTCTGGAATTATTTCTCGCCAAGTTGGTCGCGATGTGTAAAATGCTCTTTCACTAGAAAGTAAGCGAATTAAGAGATCCAATCCAACGTCTGGATGTTCTGCAAGCAACGCTTTAATTGCGCTTACCTGCTTATTCATTGACGCAAGAGTTTGTTGCAACCAAGGTAATAGAATATAAGTTAACGAGTTGATCGGCCTGTTTGTCAATCTACCGCCGGGATCGCGTGCAGCAAGTTCACCGAGGCAAAGTATCACTCTAACGAACAGTTCTTCATCCCAAGCAAGAACTTCTAAAGCCCATAGCGTACTAGCAATATAGCTTTGATAATTTTCTTGAGCGAAGAGAATATCAAATATACTAGGTTTTTGTTGCAATTTTTGCTCAACGATATACAAAAACTCTTTTGGGGCAGCCTCCGCAAGCAGAGGCAACAAGTGATCGAGGCGTGCCCATCTGTTGCTATCCGCATCTTCAAGTACTGCTCGAACTGTTAGAATAGCAGTTGTTTCAGATTTTCTATGGCTGCACGATATCAATGCTTTGCTATGGCTACCTAAAAGTGCTAGTGTTCCGGCTATACCTTCACGCAGAAGCTTTGAATAACGTTCAGAGTCTTGCAAAACCGCCACCGCAATACGTTGGAAATCGTCTAAATGGCGATCAGATAGCCATTTGCCAAGTGTATGCCAACCTTCATACCGTAATACAAAGCGCCACTGTTGTTCGTGATATGATAGTGGAGGTGATGGATTCAACAAGAATACACGTATTTTCTTAGTCCATTGATCATACGATTGACCTGCTAAAGATTCTATAGCCTCTCGATCTGCTTCTGATGTTTCTAGCCAAGATCCTACTAGCAATGCAATGGCGAGATCATCAGCATTGTTGTGTTCAGACCATTTTGGTTGAACAGTGCTACCTGCCAATAAGTGTAATAGTGAGCTCAAATTTCCGGCACTGCGTTCTGCTAAAACTCGCGCTCGCTCTTCGTTGTATCCACTTTGTTCTAAAATCTTTCGAAGGTCATGGATCGAAAACTTTGCAGGTAATGTACAGTGACGAATTTTGCTTCCTAACTCTTTACCCGGCAATGTAGACCATACAATAGAATGACCGTTTTGTTTGGCAAGTTGCAGCGATCTACTCCAATTTTCGCTATTCATCTCAAGATTAGGATGAGCAATGAGTATAAGTGGTTCGCGATAATCACACAAAACATTCCAAGCACTAATATTCTGAACAATTAAACATCGCCCAACAGCACGAATACGAACATCTTCTGTTAATGACGCAATATACGCAGCCACAAAATCAACGAATTGATCAGGAAAACGGGTTGTGAGTACTAGTTCGTAATTTAATCCGTTCAAAATATCTTGAAGACCTATACAGGCTTCATGACGGTTCATGAGGAAAATTTGTGGTGTGAGTGGAGGATCACCGATCGATCGCAAAAGCTCCCAGTGTCGATCAAGTGTTTCGATCTGATCTATATTAAGACCAGTGATGATCTTTTGAGACAACCACAGCTCTACCGCAGGAAATCGATGGATCCAGTCAATTAGTTTGGTTCCGTCAATAATCCGTATATCTTTCCATGCATTTTGCTCACGTCGTTTTGACAGCCAAGCCGCTTGATGTTCTTCTTTCCAAGAATACTCCCAATTACGCCTTGCAGAGAGTGGGGTCACAAAGATAAATGTTGATTCTTTTCTAACACTCTCTGGAAGAGCACTAGTAAGATCGTTATAATCTGCTGTAGCCTTATCTCTTGATTGCAAACCTGTTCCTATTTCCCAAAATGATCGTCCAGCAGGAACAAACGGTTCAAAACCTGTGGCAACTTCCAATATCCCATCAGGTCCATGCTGTCCAATACTATCAGCTAAAGGGAAACGCTGTTCTCGTACCTGAGTGCATGAAGCACTAATAAGCCGGTAGATCAATTCAACAATGACACCTTGAGCTTCACGAGCATGTGCGCGAACCCATTCATCAAGTTGGTTTTCATTAACTATAAACAACATTTTTCAACCTCTAACCCGATTAAGGATTACTAAATTTTATTTTATTGTATCACAAGCCGGTTTGTTTTTCAATCTGACCACTAAATCAATCAATGAGCGTAATAGACCATCAAGCTCTATTCAATCAGTGACAGAACTGTTTTTTACTCTGTCAGTAATAAGTTCTTGCTAAAACTTTCAATTTTTCATTCGATAACATTGCTTATGAGACATGTTGCTAACAGCTTGACAGGTTCAGCGCGATGAACGGTCGCCCCAGAGCGGCACACTGTGCAGCTTGCCTACCGCACCTCCACCGTATCCACCACCAACCCCAGCTCGCGCCCATCCGGCGCCGGCCACGGCGTCACCCGCAACTCGATGTCCCGGAGTTGGGAGGCGGTCGTCGCCGGCGGCAGTTGCACGATCAGCCAGCGCCACGCCACGCCGAGGCTCAACGAGTGGCACTGACCGTCGCTACAGATCTGCCCCGCCACCGGCGCGTCGGGCCGCAGCGCCGCGACCCGCAACCGCACCACCCGCGCCGTCGCCGGCACCCGAATCCGCGCCACTGGCCCTGTCCAGCGCGCGCGTGCGCCGGCCAGCTCTTCGGCAGGGTAGAAGCCGCTCAGGTAGCCGAAATCAAGCCCATCCCCGACCTCGATCACGGTTTGCGCAACCGGTACGGTGTCGCGCCACGCTAGATCGAGCAGGGTCTGTTCGCTAGCGTATTGCGGACGGTAGACGCGGCGAGCTTCGTCACGTTCACCGGTTTCGCGCAGCAGATCACCGAGATAGACATACGACGGCGCATAGAGCATGTTGCTGCGGATGGCGGCCCGGTAGGCGGCAATCGCGCCGGCGGTGTCTCCCTGCGCGCGCAAGGTATGGCCCAGCGCCAGATAGCCGTCGGGAGTTGGTTGGGCCGCGAGCGCCTGTTGGTAGAAGGTGGCGGCCTGCGGCAGATTGCCGGCGGCGCGGGCCAGATCGCCGCTCAGCCGCCAGAAGCTGCGCGCGCCGCCTTGGATGGCGTAGTCCCAGTGGTAGGCGAGCAGTGCTGAAAGACCAACCGCACCCGCCGCCGCGAGCGCCGTCCCCATTGCCAGCCGGTGACGCCGGCGCGCCAGTGCCGGCAGTGCCAGCCATGCCCGCGCTGCATACGGGATCAGCGCGCAGAAGATGAAGTGCCGGTAACGCCCTTCGCCGTGCGTGACCAGCGATACGGCGATAAAGTAAGCTAGCCACAATCCTAGCAAGACCGCTGGTGCGCGCCCGCGCATGGCGGCATAGACTAATGCCGCCACGCCTCCCACGGCGATCACTCCGTAGAGCAGATCGTCGAAGATCAGCGCGGCGAGGAAGAGCAATGGCGGCGGATCGGCCCGGTAGTCTTCGAGCAGGAAGCGGTCTTGGATGGCCTTCACCCGCCAGATCGCCAGCCAGTTCGGCCACAGCTTGCGCAGCATAATCGCCGGATCTTCGCGCAACCGCTCCAACCCGCGCGCGGTGGCGTAGGCCGCCCGTTCTGATGGGTCGGGGATGTTTTCGAGCACGCGGAAGATGGTCGCCATATCTTCACGTGGCTCGTTGAAAGCCCACAAGTTGTACGAGAGTCCAGTCTCGATCAGAATGCAACTACGGTAACTCAAGCAATTACGGATCGTCCACGGCGCGACGACGGCCATGGCGGTGACAGCAAAGACCACGCCGATCAGCAGGGTGGCGGGACGGCGCATAAGGTTGCGCCAATGGCCAGCGGCGACGACCGCAATCCAGCCGGCCACCACCATGGTAAAGTAGAGCGGCATCGAGCGGGTGAGGAGGGCAAGGCCCCATAACCCGCCGGCAGCAACGATCCGCCAATCGGGCCAGCGCGCGCCGCGTTGCCGCCACGCCAGCAATAGCCAGAGCGCGGCGCTAAACAGGGTGGTGAAGAGGGTTTCGCTCATGTAGAGCGAGGCGAAGGTGGCGTGGGTGAGCAGGATGGCCGCTGCCAGCGCCGCTAACCGGTGAACCAGCGGGCTAGCGTGATCGCCAATTGCCTGCGAGAGGCGGTAGATCAGGTAGACATTCAAGACGCTGAGCGCGATATTTGGCAACGCCGCCAGCCACACGTCGCCACCGGCCAGCCAGAGCGACCCGGCTAGCCAGAGCGGATAGAGCGGCGCGCGCAGCCAGTGGTAGCGTTCATAGAAGCTCCACCCACGCCCTGCCAGCAGATCGCGGGCAACGGTCAGATACTCGACTTCATCGTTAGCCGGCAAATGAAGTGGTTGCAGCCACAACCCGATCCGGATCAGCGCCGCCAGTGCTAAAATGCCAATCAGCCACCACGTTTCGCGTTTCATCGTCATTCGTCACTAGGTTTTACCGCGGAGAGCGCCGGGGTTTTTTACCGCAGAGAGCGCAGAGGTCGCAGAGGTATTTCTGCTCTCTCCGCGTCCTCGGCGTCCCCTGCGGTAAACGTATCCCTCCGTGTCCTCGGTGGTATCTTCACCGCACTACTATGTGCCGCACTTGCACCCCTAGCCGGCGACCATCAGGACTAGCCGGATCGTATTGGCGCGGCCAGAAGGTAGGGGAGCGCACAGCCACCACCACTTCGCGCGGCTGCATAACCGGCGACAGTGGCAACGCAATGGTCTGCCAATCGGGGCCAATCATAAACGGCTGCGGTTCGCCGCCGTCTACCGTGACCCAAACCCGTACCGCACTACCGTCGGGCCGTCCGCTACGCAGCTCCAGCGTGAGCGCCTGCGCCCCCGCCGGGGCCGTCACCCGCGCCTGCGCCCAACCGGTCGTCCACCGCCAACCTGCTTCTCCCGGCAGCGGGTGATGCATGCCACGGATAAAACCGAGATCAAGGCCATCACCCAACCGCAGGGTCGCTGACGGCGGCGTGATCGCCCGATCCCACAGCCACGCCGCCAAATCTTCACGGGAAACCGCTTCAAATGCCTCCAGCTCAGCGCGGGCCGCCGCCAGATCGCCTTGCTGCCGCAACAAGTCGCCACGCAACAAGTGCGGATAGGGATGGGCCGGCAGCAGCGCAATCGCTTCGTCGAGCCATCGCATCGCGGCAGGAGCATCGCCGGCCACCAGCGCTGCCCGCGCCAACGCCACCCGCGCCAACACCGAAGCGCGGTCGCGGGCCAGTGCTTGTTGCGCCGCCGCAGCGGCTGCCGCCGGATCGCCCGCAGCCAGCGCTCGTTCTGCCTGCGCTAAATCCAGATGTTTGCCGGCTAACTGCCATGCCAGCGCCGGATATGGCGCGTGCCAGAGGGTGATCGCCAACGCTAGCAACGGTAAGAGCAGCGCCGCCGGATGCGGACGCGGCAGGGCATGCCGCAGCGCCGGCAGCCACGCGGCCCCTACCATGCCGCTGTAGGCCAACAGCACCGGATAGAGCGGCAAGCGGTAGCGTAATTCAACATGAAAGATGAGCGTGGTGAGCGCCACATACGCCACCCACGCGCCGAGCAGCCAGCGCGGATCAGCGAACATGCGCAACAACGCGCGCCAGAAACCCTCTACCCTTACCAGCGTGGCTTGCCAGCGCCGCGCCAACCCGTAGCTGCCGGCCAGCAGGATGAGCAACCAAACCCCATCCCCCAACCCCAACCGGGCCGCGACTTCAGCCGGCGACACCCAAATCGCCCGCCGCTCCCGCAGATCGTCGGTATGTTCAAGCGCGAAGAACAGCCGCAGCTCACGGCTCATCTTGGCGATGAAACGGCCCGGATCAGCGGTGATCACCGCGATCCCACGTTCGGTAGCGAGTCGCTGCCGCAGCAACCGGTCTTCCCCCAGCGCATAGAGCTGCGCCTTCACCGCTTCGCGCCCAGCAGGATCGTTATCGAGCCACAAGTTCTCGGCCCCGGTGGTATCGATCAGAATCACTCCGCCATACGTCAGCGTATTCCGCACCGTCCACGGCCCCACCACCAGCGCGCAGCCGAGCAGCACCAGCGCCGCTTGGGCCACGCCGCGCCGCCACTGGCCGGCGGCCAGCGCATTGATCAGCCACCACCCCATCATCAACGGCAACAGCGGCAACGCCACCGCCCGCACCAGACACAACGCCCCCACCCCAAGCCCTACCATCAACGCCCGCCACCATGGTGGCGCCGGCAAGAGCGCCAGCCACAGCACAAGGCTCAAACCAGCCAAAAAGAGCGTCTCGGTCAGCAGCTCGGTAGCATTGGCAGCCAGCGTGTAGTTCAGCGCGGTGAGCAGAGCGGCCAACAACCCGGCCCAACGCGCAAACACTGGCGGCATGTGCGGCGCGCTGCGCTGGGCCAAGGCCCGCGCCAGCAACGCGATCAGGGGCACCGTCAACGCACTGATCACCGCCTGCACCAGCCGCAAGTTCTGCACCAACGAATCGACCACAAGGATCGCAGCCGCGAGAAAGAGCGGATACAGCGGCGGACGCATCAAGCGCAACTCGACGTAGCGCCGCTCTTGCAAGAGGGTGAGCGCCTGCGCCAAATATTCGGCCTCGTCGCCTCCCAGCGGATACAACTCGCGCCAGCGCCAGACCAACAGACGCAACAACAGCGCCAGCGCGGTCAGCGCCGCTACCACAAGCCACCAGCGTCGATTATGGCGCCGTTCAATGGCCATGCCAGACCTCGGTGTAACGCCAAGATGCAATCCTACACTTCCCCTATGTCCTTGCGCGGGGGCGCGGTAGAGGCCGAGCGGCGCTCGGCCCTCGCGCAGCGAAGCAATCCCCCACGAGCGCGGGAGCGGAGCCTTGCCGGTCGCTCCCCGGTTGTCATTGCGAGCCGCCGCAGGCGGCGAAGCAATCCCCCGCAAACGCGGGAGCGGAGCCTTGCCGGTCGCTCCCCGGTTGTCATTGCGAGCCGCCGCAGGCGGCGAAGCAATCCCCCACGAGCGCGGGAGCGGAGCCTTGCCGGTCGCTCCCCGGTTGTCATTGCGAGCCGCCGCAGGCGGCGAAGCAATCCCCCACGAGCGCGGGAGCGGAGCCTTCCCGCCGAAGGGGGAGATTGCTTCGGTCGTACGGCAACCACCTGCGTTGGCCGCCGCCGCTCCCTCGCAATGACAAGAAGGAACCCACCGCCCCCCTCACCGCACCTCAGCCCAATCGAGCTGGAAGGCCAGAATCCGCACCTGCCCGACCTGCGGCCCCTGCCGGCGCACCAGATCGAGCGCATCGGGCACAAAGCCGGGACTAGTCAGCGTGATCACATAATCGGCCCCCGCCGGCAAGGCCGGCAACGGCACGCAGTCCTCACGCAACGAGCGGTCAGGCGTCAACGTCCCCAGCACCGTCTCGCCCAGCGCCACTTGCACAGTTGGCGACGGCAGATCGGGCGGCCAGTTGGCCGCCGCCCGCACACAGAACTGGCGCGGTTGGCCGGTCGCCGCCGCCGGGAAGCGCAAGCGGGCCGTCTCGCTCGCCCACCGCACTGTCGCACCTAACGCCGGATCAAACTCGCCGAGATAGAAGCCGTCAATATAGCCGAGATCGTTATCATCGGCCAGATCGATCCGGTCACCGGGCAGGCGCGGCGGGTGCAGCCAGCGCCACGCCCACGCCGTCGGATTCCAGTCATCAACCAGCGTCAAGCCCAACCACTGGCGCGCACCGGCCAGATCACCCATCTGGCGCAACAACTCGCCGCGCACCACTGCCGTCTGCCACGGGTAGAGCGGCTGTCCTTGCGCTAACAATTCCAACCCCTGCGCCGGCTGGCCGCGCCGCGCCGCCAACAACGGCTCGGCCACCGCCCGCGCATACGCCGGCAACGCCGGATCGGCCAGCGCCTGCGCCCACGCCGCCAGATCATCGCGTTCGACCGCCGCTTCCAAGCGCGCCGCCGCCTCATACTGCGGACGGCTCTGCCATGCGATCTGGGCCGCCGCTAGCGCCGACGGGTAGGGGCCAAAGTACGATGCCCAACGGGAGGGCGCGCCCGGCGCCAGCGGTTCGAGGTAGGCATACGGCGTAGCGGCGATCAGCCACAAAACGATGGCTAACAGCGCGTAGAGCCGCGTTTGCCAGCTCGCCAGCCGCAGCCGCCAACGCGGCAGCGCCGCCAGCGCGAACATCGCCAAGACGAAGAGGAACGGCAGCAGTGGAGTGCGAAAGCGGTTGATCGCAAACAACAGCGGCGCGGCAGCGATATTGTAGAGCAGCCATAGCCCGATCAAGCCAAGCAATGCGCCGTTCGCAGGCTGGCGCCGCAACGCCGCCCAACCCAATACCGCCAGCGGCAATGTGACGATGTAGAGCGTGTCGTCGAGCAGCAGCAGCGCCAGCGTATACCAGCGCGGCAACCGGCCCAACGCAAACCCTTCGGCCAGCCGTTCGGCGCCGCTGTAGTTGATTTGAAATAGATCAACCAGTTCAATCAGCGTCTTCTCGACGAACGCCCATGGCTTGGCCCAGATCAAGCACCACCCTTCGGCGCTGAGCAAGCGTTGCCGCTCGGCCTGCGTGATCGCCGTCACCGGCTTCGCCAGCGCGGCGCTGAGGCGTGGATCACCGGTTTGGGCGAGACACGAACCGGCAGCCAGCGCCGCGCGCGCGCCATCATCGAGGGTGGGATCAAGCAGGGCTAGCGTGAAGTTGCGCGTCGGCGCATCACTACGCCCGCCGTCGTAAGCGGTGCGCCCACCCAGCGCTAGATTGTACGCGCCAGTGGTATCGATCACGATCAAGCCGCCGTAGGTGCGCGAAGCGTAGATCGCCCACGGCCCGATCAACGCGCCAGCGGCCAGCAAGGGTAAGAGCGCCGCAACCAACCGCTCGCGCCAACCACCGCTCGCCCGCCAGCCGATCCAGAGCGCGACCAGCGGCAAGAAACCGAGCAGCAAGCCACGGGTGAGCGTCGCCAGACCGAGCAATAGCCCGCCGAGCAGCACATTCCGCCGCCGCTGCGGATCGGCCAAGAGCAAGAACGCCGCCAGCAGCAGCGTGATAAACAGCGTCTCGCTGAGCAAAAACTGTGGATACATCGCCAACGGCAGCGCCACCGCACTCAGCAGCGCCGCGCCGCCAGCAATCAGCGGCGAACCTCCCAGCCGCCGTTGAGGTGCGGACAAAACATGTGGTCGATCACAAGCGTTGATCGCGGCGCAATGCCTCAAAGCTCGGTGCTGCCCCCCTCTCCCGCGATAGTGGGAGAGGGGCTGGGGGTGAGGGTCATCAGCCCGCGGAGCGGGCTTCGTAACCATAGCCCGGCCCTTCAGGGCCGGGTTCCGGGTAAAATGTTCTGTCCGCCTCTCAACCAGCCGCCGGGTGAGGGCATAGACCAATCCCACATTCAGCAGGCTGAGCAACGTCTGGCTGGCGAAGATCACGGCCAGATTCCGCCCGAACAGCGCAACATGCGCCGCCAGAAACAGCGGATAGAGTGGCGCCCGCGTCCAGAGATAGCCAGTATGCCACGCAAAGCCGCGCCCATGGGCCAGCCAATCGGCGGCAGCCAAATACTCGGCTTCGTCAGAAATCAAACTGAGCCGCGGCAGATGGCCCCACAGCGCCATCCGCAGCGCCGTGCCGATCAAGATGGCCAGCAGCAGCGGCCAATGTTGAGAATAGCGATTGTTATGCAATGAACGCACAATAACGAATGATCCAAGACGGTTTTACCGTTGATAAGAATGGCGTTTGCCGCTTTTGCGGCCCCTCCCCCTCCTGTATTGAGGGGCGGACAGAACGTTTGATCGAGTACAACTATCGATCGCTGTGCGATGCCGTAAAGCCCCGTGCTATGCTCCTCATCACCCCTCCCCCAACGGGATTCAAGGGCGGATAGAAATTTGGTCGAGTACAACCGTTGATCGCTGTGCGATGCCTCAACGTCCGGCTCTACCCTCCCCTCTCCCGCGCCAGTGGGAGAGGGGCTGGGGGTGAGGGCGAAACGACTCATCGCAACGCCATCAATCGCACCTGCGCTCATGATTCTGTCCACCCCTCCCCCAGCGGGGGAGGGGCAAGGGGTGGAGGCATCAGCCCGCGCAGCGGGCTTCGTAACCCTAGCCCGGCCCTTCAGGGCCGGGTTCCAGACAAATGTCCTCCCCCTTGCCCCCTCCTGTACGGGCACAGCGCTGCTCTGCCCTCAGCGCTGCTCTGCCCCTCCCCCTATCGTATGGGCAGAGCCCCGCTCTGCCCATCCCCAACAATCTCAATCGTCGCCAACCACAACCTTCCAGCGCTCATCGCCCCCTCACCGCGCACCGGCAACCGCCCCTCCGGCGACGGGTCAGATGGCCGGTACCAGCCGATCAGCAGCCGGTACTCCCCCGGCGGCAAATCGCGCGGCACATGCACCGCCCGGTCATCGCGGGCCGGCTTGCCCGGCAGCCACGTGCTGGTCGGAAGATAGCCGGCTAACGGTTGGCCATCATCACCGGCTACCGGCGGCTGGTCGCAGTCGCGGCAAAGATGAATAAAGAGGCTGTAGTCTTCGGGCAATGGCTGGCGCACATCCCAAAACAGGCTGAGCGGAATATTGCCCCCGGCGCGATACACTCCCGGCCCAGCGGGAGTCGTCGCTTTGAGCGTGTACCCCAGCAACTGTAGATCGTCGCCGAACGTCGCTGTCGCCAGCGTTACCGGCTCTACCAGCTCACCGGTAATGTACGCTTCTGGCGCTTCTTGGCAGAAGAGATGCACCCCTTGGAAGCGCCAAATGCCGCACGGCCACGTGCGCTGTTCGCGGCTAAAGGCCCAAAAATTGCCGACCAAACCATACTCGTCGCCGGGCAACGGTGGATCAACGGTACGGGCATGGTCAGGCGCAATCAGCAGCAAGCTGCGCGTATAGCCGGCCAGCGCCACCCGCCGCTCGGCATCCCACTCGCGCTGGCTATAGTTGTTCTCACCCGTCCAGAAATTGGCAAAGGTGATCGGCTCCGGCGCCGGGTCGGCGCTCAGCCGCGCCATGTAGTAGGCGTAGAGCGGGCGCAAGTAGCCGGGATGGATCACCACCGCATCGTCGGGATGCACCCGCCGGGCCAGTTCGGCGATAGCTTCGCGGTACTGTTCTTTGACTGGATCGCCTGAAAAAAGACCAAAGCGCGGTTGGAAGAGCGACAAACCGCTGGTGATCAGCGCACCGGCGAGGGCAAGAGCGCCCAACCCCCGCCATAACCCAACACCCGGCCCAGCGTTGCGCGGCGCTGCCCCCATCGCCAACACCACTACCCACACCGGAAAGATGATCATCAGATAGCGCGCTTCGTAGAGGCGGGTAAAGAACAGTTGCAACCCGAAGAGCGCCAGCGGCACGCCGCCCATGATCCCGATCACCAGCGCCGTCGAGCGCGGCGCGGCGCGCACGTTGTTCAGTCCCAGCCCTACCAGCAACAGCCACGGCCCAAGCCACCACCATGGCAGATCACCCGGCCAGCGGTCGAGGCTAAATCGGGTAAAGGTCAACCACAGCGCCCGCAGCGGATCCGCCGCAATCGACGCCCCGCTAGCGGCGCGGTCGCTGCCAATGCCAGCGGCCATGGCCGCAATCATGCCCACGCCAACCAGCAGCAAGCCAGCCGCGATCGGCCATGCGTAGCGGCGCGGACGGCTAAACAGCCATATCAGCGCCGCGCTCAGCGCCAGCAACGCTGTCAGCCGGTGGATGAAGAAGGCAACGATCGCCAGCCCGATCAGCCATCCCCAATCCGCCGGTCGATCGCGCTGCGCGGCGCGCAACGCCAGCCAGAGCAGCGCCGCGCTGGCGAGCAACACCAGCGCATAGACCTTAGCTTCTTGCGCATACCAGAGGGCAAACGGCGATAGCAAACCGATCAGCGCCGCCGCTGCCGTAGCGATCGTTCGTTGCGGTTCAGCGGGTGCGGCTGCCCGCGCCGCCAACGCCAGCAATGGCACACTGAGCGCACCGGCCAGCGCCGAGGGCAACCGCAACATCCACTCGCTCGCGCCGGCCAGCCCGATCCACCCCTTCAGTAGCAAATGGTAGAGCGGATAGGCCGCATTGGGCAGCGCCAGATCAAGCGCCAGCACCGGCCATGGCTGCATCGCCATCGCCCAACTGTTGCCCTCATCGAGCCAGAGGCTCTGCGCATCGAGCCGGTAGAGACGCAGGCCCAGCGCGGCGAGACCAATCACCACCCAGAACGCAACCCAACGGCGGTTCATCACCCTCCCTCACCGCGCAGCGCGGCAGCAAAGGCAGCTTCGTAACGCGCCGCGGTCTTCTCCCACGTCAATTCGGTGACAATCCGCCGGCGAGCCGCTTCCCCCAACCGCACGGCCAGCGCCCGGTCGGCGATCAAGCGGCCAATCGCCGCCGCCAGCGCCCCCACATCGCGCTCCGGCACGATCAACCCATGCACGCCATCGTCGATCACATCCGGCACGCCGGCCACTCGCGCCGCCACAATCGGACGCGCCGCGCCCATCGCTTCCAGCAACACGTTGGGCAGACCGTCAACGCCATCGCGCACGATCGGCAGCGCAAACACATCCGCCGCCGCCATCGCCATCGCGGTGCGTTCACGGTCAAGCTGGCCAGTAAACAAAACCGCCGGCGCGATGCCTAACCGCGCTGCCTGCGCTTCCAGTGCCGGACGCAGATCGCCGTAGCCGACAATCACCAACCGCGCATTGGGATGCATGCGCAACACTGCTGGCCACGCATCAAGCAAGACGCTAAACCCTTTTTTGGCCACCAGCCGGCCCAAACCTAACACCAGCGGCGCATCAGCCGGAATGCCCCATTCAGCCCGAAACTGCTGCGCTGCCGCCGGATCAGGCCGGAACTGGGCCGGATTGACCCCGTAGGGGATTACAAAGGTGCGGGCCGGATTAGCACCCAAGCGCACGCCTCGCATACTCAGATCGGCGCTGCACGCCGTTACCGCTGCCGCGCGCCGGAAGACAAGGCCGGCTAACGTTCCCATGAATCGCTGCGTCTCGGCCAGATAGATATCACTGCCGTGCAAGCTAACCACCAGCGGCAGCCGCGCTGCTAACGCCGCCAACGCCGCCGGCGGGCCATTGGGCAACACCCAGTGCGCTTGCACCAAATCGAACGGGCGTCCAGCGGCGCGCGCTTGTTGCAATTCGCGCTGCAACGCCAGCCACGAGGCCGGCAACGCAAATGGCGCCGCCAGCCATGCCCGCTCGCGCACCTGCGTGTCGCTCTGCAACGACTGCGCATAGCCCCAGATATTCAACGCCGGATGGGGCGCATAGCGAAAAAAACGCAGCTCGATCCCACGTTCGCGGGGTTGGCGGCGCAGGTCGGGGTGCCACGGCGCGACCAGCGTCACGTGGTGGCCACGCGCAGCGATGCCCGCCGCAATCTCTTCGATGAAGGGTGCGGTCGTCTCGCGAGGATATTTAGGCAATGACGAGGCCAGCATTAAGATGCGCATGGCAAAACGTATTCCATCATGTATCGGGAATGCGATAGATAAAGGCGCGAAAATCCGGCGTTGGGCTGGCATACAGCAACTCAAAGCCGTCGATCACCATGCCGGGTTGGTTAGAGTGATCCATCAGCGGTGCCAACAACCGGCCCGCGTCGCCTTTCACTCGCATCTGATTCTCTAACACCAGATATTTCGCCCCGTAATAATGGGCAATCTCTAGTAACAGCGCGCGATCATCAGTGTTCGGAATCATCACTGCTGGCCGTTCAGTGTGCCAATTCACCTGCCACGGCAAGCGGGTCATAATCACCGTGTCCGGCGGCGTGTTAGCCTGTAGCCATTCATAAGCCGCCAAATCCTGCTGCCAAATGCGCGGCTCGTTGCGCACTTTGTCTTCGATGTCGGCTTGCGAGCCCGCCACAATCGTCACGATCGCCGCCACCGCCAACACCAACCCCAGCGGCGCCCAGCGCCGGTCGCCGATCGCGGCTAGCTTATCATAACCGGCCCAAATCATCCATGCCGCCAACAGCGCCAACCACGGGATGATCATCACCCAATACCGTTCTTCGTTGGTGCGCCAGTAGGTGAGCATGAAGATGATATACGGCGTGTAGGCAAACACCATGAGACTCAGCCAGCGCCGCCGGTACGCTGCCGCAGCTAAGACGCCAGCCAGCGCCAGCCATGCCCCTAGCGGGGTGAGAATGTTTTTGCGCGCGTCATGGCTAAATAGCGCCGCCAGCGGTTCGGGGGCTCCCGGCCACGCCGGCATAAGATAGGCGCGCAACTCGCGCACCTGCGTCTCGAATTTGGTCTGGGTCGCGTCAAACCCCCAGCGCATGATCCAACTGCGATCAGGTAAACCCGGCCCGCCCCACTCTGGCGTAAAGACACGGTAGATTTCCGACCACGCATCGCCGCTGACACCGCGGTAGTCGAGCACCCATGCATCGTAGCTTTCGGTGCTGTAGACCGGTTTGCCGAATAGGATCATGTTGCGGGCGAGGTACGGTGAAAGGATAAGCAGCGCCACCGCCGACCAGACCACCACCGGCGCTAACCCTTCGCGCAGCCGTTGCCAGCGTTGCGGCCAATCGAGCGCCGTGCGCAGCTCGTTGGCGATCAGCGACAGTTGCCAGAGACCCATGCCGAGCGCGAACATCGCTCCGCTCGGCTTTTGCAGCATCATCAACCCGGTGCAGACGGCTGAAATCAGCAGCCAGCGCCACCGCCGCGCCGGATCAGTCTGGCTGCGCAGCAAGGCCGCAATCGCGGCCATATTGAACACGACAAAACCCAGATCGTTGGTGACGTAGATCGATAGCCGGAAGAAGAGGTAGTTGGTCAGCACAAGGATGACCGCCGTCACCCCGACCCGCCGATCCCAGAGCCAGCTCCCGACCGCGTAAATGAGTCCCGCCAAGATGATATCAAAGATAAAATTGGGTATCTTCGCCGCCCACGCCGTCGGGCCGAACAGAGCAAAAAAGGGGGCAATCCAGACCGGCTGCAACAGCGGCCACGTCTCTTGCGGGCGGGTGAGGCTCTCGTAGCGGTAGTAAAACTGGCTGATGTAATCAACCACCCATCCGCGCCCGCGCACGAGATTGCGCGCGACGATCGCATTATCGCTGTAATCGGCGTGGCCCACGTAGGGTAACGTTGCGGCGACGACCGCTTCAAAACCCAGCCAGATCAGCGCAAACGTTCCGAGCACAATCCACGCGCCGCGCCGCGCCGCAAACCAATCGACGATCGCATCGCTCAGGCGTGGCAACCCGGCCCGGCCATAGTTCAACCCCAACGCCGCCAACGCTGTCCCTAGTAAAGCCAGCAAGAGCGAATCGGGGAAGGTCTGCCAGAACAGCCGCACCCCAGCCGCTGCCGCCCAATTGATAGCGTGCAACAGCACATACCCAAAACAGAGCAACGCTACCGCGACCAACCCATAACCGAGCGCGCGGCCTTGGCTATAGCGCCGCACCAGCATCTGGATCAGCGCCAGCAACGGTTGGCGATAGGCGATCACCAGCAACACCAGCAAGCCGGTCATCGCCACACTCAAGATCGCCGCCATCCAAATCCGGGCTATCGCCAAACCAATCGCCGCCGCACCGATCCCCACCGCCGTGCCGCCGTACACCAGCGCCGGACTTAACCGCAACCGCGCCAACAAGATATAGAGCAGCACCGCATTCCAACCGAGCAAGGCCACTGCCGGCCATGCCGGCGGCAAGAGCGGCGCTGGTTCGCTCGCTGGTTCGATCCGCACCTCAGCCAGCCGCACCCCCTTTTGGCGCGGATCGCGGCTATCGGCTAGCGTCGCCGAGGTTTGCAGCGTGATCGTCAGATCGCCGTGCTGGTGGGCAATCCCCGGCACGGCAAAGGAATATTCGGCCCATACACTGGTTGGGGTAAACTCGCCGACGACCGAATTGTCGATCGCGACCGTCACCACCGGTTGCGCGCCGGCCTCTGCCGGCCAACCTTGCGCCACCAACGTCACTTGCAACGGCGAGCCAGCGCCAACATTCGGCAGCACCACCACGGCCCGCTCGCGCGTCCACCGCGAGCGCGTCGTCGGCGAATCAGGCGTCAGTTCATCGGCAAACAACTCGCCGCGCCGCACCGGTTCAGCGCCCAACCCCGGACTAACCCCCACAAAGAGCCGGTCACCGGGCCAGCCGATCGCCACCCGTCCTTGCGGCGGCGCTTGATACGCCATCGCCCCGGCCAGCAAGGCCAGCGCCAAGATCAACAACAACGCGCGCACCGTGGCCCGGACAGCCGTCCCAGTCGCGGTGACGCGCACATACTCGGCTCTGGTTGAACGATCGCTAACAGCCATGACACTCCTACCCGTGCGGCCCAATGCCGACGGCCATTATACCGCCAATCGGGCTGAACTGCGGCTTATAGCGGGCTGATAATTGCTTCAGACGCGATACCGTAGTTTTTGGCTTATGGAATGCGGCAGTGCCACCGCCGCACCTGAACAGGAACATGTTCTTACCGCGTTGATAGAGCGAGCTGATAATCGCTTGCGGCGCGACGCTGTCGCTTTTGGTCTATGGAGTGCAGCAGTTGCACTGCCACACCTGAATAGGAATATTTTGTTAACGCGTTGATATGGCAATACGACTAAAGAAACGCTGTTGCGAGTGCTACAATAGAAACTACTTGCACAGGAGGCGGTTATGAGCGACCAAAACACCTCTTCATCCTCCGCCAGTACCGTCACGTTAGACACAACCGAGCGAAAGCATCTGAGCCACATCGCCCATCTTGCCGCCTATCGGGCGTTGCAACGTTGCGCTGCTACAGCGGTCGAACAGATTGCAAACACTGTTCCAGTGCAACGCCCGGTCGTGTTCGTTGATCGACTTATTGACGAGCGTGATGCATTGTTGGTGGAATATGCTCGCGCTCGGCTCATGGCGTGGCAACGGAAATCAGTTTCTGACCAGCGCGGAATGGAGCGGTCACAAGACGGATTACCAATGAAGGTTGATGCTACTAAACAAACACTGGAATTGGCACCGATAAAAACTACTCTCGATAGTGTAGAAGAAATCATTAATGCACTGGCTAATGTCACAAATAGCCTCGCGAAGCTTACCGCCCTCTTTCGCAGTGAATTCACCCTTTTCCCGGTGACAACTGCTATTGACAGCAACACCTTGCGCGCTGCATTGGCCTTTGCTTTTGTGCAGCGCAAATGGCAGACGTCATCGTTTCCGCTGCCGGATCCGAAAGCAGAAGATGGGCATCATCCAACCCTATTCCATCTGATCAAAACGATCGCTGGCAATCTCGCCGATACCCCGCCGGCTTCGTCCCAACAATTCCTCGAAATGCTCAAAGCATGCGATTCTGAGCTGCAACAGATATTTACGCCTCCACCAATAGTCACCACTACCTCGGACGGCGCCACTCCAGCTCAGACCAATACCACGTCCGAATCATTATTAGCACGCGCACTCTTGGTTGAACGCCTGCGCCGCGCTGACCAGCATTACCAGCTTGCTGCGCGAATAACGCAAGTAGGCAGCGATATGATGATCCGGAAACATCTTTTCTCGGCTGATCGCTTGACCTTCATCGGCGGTTGTACAATTGAATATGTGCTAGCGAAGCCAAATGGCGAAATTGTCGCCGCAAATCTGGTGCAGAGTTCCGAACAAATTACGCTGAAGTTAGGCATGAGTAAGAGTAAAATCAACTGCGAGACACTATCATAAACAAAGCACTAAGAGAGTCTACAAACAGTGTTACTTCCCTAAGAAACAAGCGCACTCTCCAGTCTGCACGGCGCACTCTGCCAGCATAGCCCGGCCCTTCACGCCGGAGCAGGGATAGCCGCAAAAAGTACCCGCCCCCACCTGTCATTGCGAGCCGCCGCAGGCGGCGACGCACTCCCCCGCGAGCGCGGGTGCAAGCCGCTCAGGGGTCTGTTCCGCGAAAGCGGGAGATTGCTTCGGGCGCTGCGCGCCCTCGCAATGACATCGGGTGAGCGCAACACCCGCCCCCGTGTCATTGCGCGCCACGCGGTAGGGGCAGCGCATCGCGCTGCTCGTGCGCGGTGACGCACTCCTCCGCGAGTACGGGAGCAACCCGCTCAGGCATTTTCTCCGCCAAAGCGGGAGATTGCTTTGGTCAGGCGGCATCCAGCTTCGCTGGACGCCGTCCTTCCCTCGCAATGACAGCGGGTAAGCGCCCCTCTTGTTGTCATTGCGAGCCGCCGCAGGCGGCGAAGCAATCCCCCGCGAGCACGGCATGCATTCCCCTCAACGTCCTTTCCGTCCCCCCGTGTCATTGCGCACCACCGCACTCCCCGCGAGTACGAGTGCAACCCGCACCGGGGTCTGTTTCCGCTGAAGCGGGAGATTGCTTCGGGCGCTGCGCGCCCTCGCAATGACATCGGGTGAACGCACTACCCACTCCCCATTGTCATTGCGAGCCATGCGGTCGGGGCAGCGCGATGCGCTGCCCGCGCGCGGCGAAGCAATCCTCCGCGAGCACGGGATACCATCACTCATCGATCAATCCGTGCCGAGCCGGAGCATGGATAGCCACAAAAACCCACAAAAGGTGCAAACATCGTTTTGTGACTTTTGCGTCGCTTCGTGGCTATTCTTGCCAGTTGCATTGCGCCGCCATGCCTGTTATTATCAGACGCTATGATCTGGACAATTTCTGACCTCCATCTTTCGTTCGCTCGTCCCAAGCCGATGGACATCTTCGGTCCCGGTTGGAAAGATCATCCCGATCGCATTGCCGAGGCATGGCGCGACCGGGTAGCACCCGGCGATTGGGTGTTAATCGCCGGCGATATTTCGTGGGCAATGAAATTGCAAGACGCGCTGCTCGATTTGCAGTGGATCGATGCCTTGCCCGGCACGAAGGTGCTGATTCGCGGCAATCACGACTATTGGTGCCCGCGCAGCGTCAATTCCATCCGCCGCCACTTGCCGCCGAGCTTGCGCCTGATTGGCGCCGATGCGCTCGATATCGGCGAGGCAGTGGTTTGCGGTACCCGCGGCTGGATCACACCGGAAACTCCCGGCTTTGCTGAGAAGGATCTGCCGATTTACCAGCGCGAGCTGGGGTTGCTCGATCGGGCGCTGAAAGCGGGCCGTGCCTTAGCAGTCGGCAAACCATTGATTGTGATGATCCACTTCCCGCCGTTCGTCAATCGCCAGCCGACCGAGTTTGCCCGTATGATCGCCGCCAGCGACGCCACCGCGTGCATCTACGGCCATCTCCACCGCCGGTACGACTGGGATAACGCCGTGCAGGGGCGGGTTGATGGGGTGTATTATCAATTGACCGCCTGCGACTATTTGGGGTTTGGGCCGGTGGCCGTGCGGGGATTAACGTAAAGACGCACGGCCGTGCGTCTCAGAGACAAACAGCCGTGCGTCTGTCCATGTCACCGGCGGAATAGATCCCGAATATCGCCGATGATCCGCTCGACTATGGCCCGCATCTCACTCACCGCCACATCGAGGTTGTTGTCAGTTGGCGCGGCATCCTCATTTGGCATTAGCAGCCACAACACGATATAGAGCACCACGCCGATCCCGTTGAAAAAGCTCACCACCACGAAACCAAGCCGCACAAAGATCGGATCGATCCCGAAATAGTTGGCTAATCCGCCGGCAACACCAGCCACCATCCGGCCCGTGCGCGCGCGCAACAGACGTTGGGTTTGCGTGTTCATATCTCCTCCTCACACACCACACATATCCCTGTGTATCTGACGATGGCCGTCGCGTGCCGGTTGCGTTTTATCAGACACGATGATGCCGCCGCAAGTGTTCTTTCAGATGCAATATCCCCCTTCTCCCATTTGTGGGAGAAGGGGGAACAGGGTTGTTACACCTGCGCTGGCGTGACGATCAATTCCCGCACGGCGTCACGTTGCGCCAGTTGAGCACCGTGTCGTTGACGGTCTGCACGCCGCTCGCGCCGTAGGTCAGCGTCAATTGGCGGTTGGCCAGCTCTTCGCAAGCCGCCCCTTTCTCAACGTAATCCCACGAGCCAAGTGTGTACTTGTACTCAAGCTGCGTGCCTTCGCGCCCAGTAAAGGTGATCGTCCATTGGGTCGGGCTGACCTGCGTCATCACCACCCCACCCGGATTCCACTGCGGCAACCCGCCGTCGAGCCGGTCGAGGAAGCCGGCAATGTAGACGCTGCGCCCCACTGCACTGGCGACCGGCGTTGGTACGGTGACGTTCATCACCAACGTGACGGTGCGCAGTTCAGCGGTAGCCGTCACCGGCGCGCTGAAGGCCGAGCGATTGAACGATTCGTCGAGCGCGCGCACGGCGTAGCTGTAGGTCGCCCCTTGCGCCACGGCAGTATCGGTGAAGGTGGTGGCCGTGGTGCGCGCTACGATGATCACGTTGCCATTGCTGTCGGTGCGGCGCACTTCGTAGGCATAGGCGTCACCCACTGCGTTCCAACTCAGCACGATCCCCGCCGGCGAGGCGCTTAGCACTTGCAGACCGGTTGGCGTGGCCGGCGGCGTGGTGTCGCCGCTCGATAGCACGTTCAGCACACCCGGCTGCGCCGGCAACCCGCTGAACGGCCCGCTGAGATCAGCGTAGAGCCAGTCGCGCCCGCCAGTGGTGCTGTAGCGGAAGACGTAGTTGAATACGCCTACTGTTTCAGGTTGCAAGCGGGCACGGAACTCGTCGTTGTTGCCCGCATCAACGTTGAAGGTCGCTTCGACCCATATCCAACCCGCACCACGCGGATCGCTGCCCTGCGGCCCGTAACCCACTTGCGCCCGCAGGCCGGGGGTAGCGCCGGGTTGGTTGGTGACGCCGTTGATCCAAACCTGCCCGTAGATGTCAGGCGTGAAGGCTATCGCCGAGATGGTGTGATTGATGCTCGGCGGCCATTGCAGGTTGGCCCAGCCGATCCGGTAGTGCGGCAGCGCGCTGACCTCAGCCGAGGCCGGCCCTTCGTTGCCTACCGCGTCGAGCGCGCGCACCACGTAGTAGTAGGTGCGCCCGTTCTGCACCGTAGTGTCGGTGAAGCTAAGGCCAGTCACTGGCGTGGCGTTGACCTTCACCCAACCGCCGCCGCTCACCGGACTGCGGTAGACATTGTAGGCCTGCGGCCCGCCGCTCGGTCGCTGCCAGCTCAGGCTCACCGCACCATCGCCTTCATCGGTCACGCGCAAGGTGCGCGGCGCTCCCGGCGGGGTCAGATCGGCCCCCGGATCGGTGATCAACACCGTGCCGCTGAGCGGGGCCAGTGTGATCTGTACGCCGCCGTTGATCACCCGCACGGTCACATCTCGCGGATTGCCCACCGTGAACAACGCGCAGAGTTCAACCCCATTGGGCAAGAAGCCACTCACCGGCACCGTCACCGTCTGCGCGCTTGCGCTGCGGTTGACCAGCACAATCGCCGCTTCATTGCGATACTTCCGCCCATAGGCCGCCACTCCCGCCGCGTCATCGGCCAGCAACGGCGTGAAGTCGCCCCTGACTAACGACGGGTAGCGGTTACGCAGCTCGCTCAGGCCAGCGTAATGGGTGAACAGATTGGCATCGGGCGAACCACCCACATCGGACCACGGATAGGTGCGGCGATCGTCGGGATCGTCGTCGCCGGTAACACCCACCTCATCGCCGTAGTAGACGGTCGGCGCGCCGGGCATGGTGAACTGGATCAGCGAAGCCAGTTGCACCCGTCGCTTGCCTTCGGCTACGTTGGCGGCATTAAACTCCTTGTCGGCCCGCGTCTCTTGGCCGGGAGTCAGCGTCCACAAGATGCGCTCGGTGTCGTGGCTGCCCAGCAAGTTCATCAGCGTATAGTAGGCAGCATCGGGGTAATCCTCGCGGATCGAGGCGAGCCGGCTGAGGAATTCCGACGGACTAATCACCCGGCCGCTATCGCCAAACCCCTTGCTGTCGAACGTACCGCCGGGCAAGAGCAAGCCAATCACCGCGTCGCGCAGGCGATAATTCATCGCCGTATCAGCCGTCTGCCCGCGCAGATGGCGCAGGAGCGTCGAATCCTTCTGCCACAGCTCGCCGACAATCAGCGCATCGCTCTTTGTCTGGCGCACCACCGAGCGGAAGGTTTCCCAGTAACCGGCGGGGAAGCTAGCGTCACCCATCACATCGAGCCGCCACCCCGCCGCGCCGCGCCGCAGCCAGAAGCGGGTCACACTGTTGGGGCCGGTGAGGAAATACTCTTGCACCGCTGGGTTCGACTTATTGATTTCGGGGATCGAATCAAACCCGAACCAACCCACATAATCGGCGCCAGTGCAAGGCACATTAGTGGTGCGGAAGTTGAACCAGTCGCGGTAGGGTGAAGCGAGCGACTCACACGCGCCGAGGGTCGGATAGTGGCTATAGCGATCGAAGAGCGGGCTATCCGACGACATGTGGTTAAAGACATTATCGAGCACAACACGGATACCACGCCGGCGCGCTTCTTGCACCAGATGGGTAAAGGTGCCATTGTTGCCAAGGTACGGGTCAATCCGGTAGTAGTCGCGGGTGTCATAGCGATGGTTAGAACCGGCGGCAAAGATCGGGTTGAAGTAGATCGTAGTAATACCCAGTTGCTTGAGGTAATCGAGCTGCTCGATCACACCCTCAAGATCGCCGCCGTAATAATCACGCCCACGCGGCCCTTCGATCACCGGACTCCACGCCGGTGGCGTCGAATCAAACCGCCACGGGCAGTTGGTGGCGGCATCAGCGTAGTGGCGGCAGAAACCTTCCGGCAACTCACCCCAACCGAGCGTGATCACCGGATCGTCGTAGCGAATATCGCCGTCTTTCGGATCGTTGCGCGGATTACCGTTGCGGAACCGGTCAGGGAAGATTTGGTAGATCACTGCCGACTTCGCCCAATTCGGCGACGTGAAGGCCGGGTCGTAGAACATCAGCGCATAGCTGAAATCAACCACATCATCGGTCATACGACCGGCGCCGCCATCGAGCGCAGCAGTATTATCAGCGTAGTAATCGGTATCGTTGCCATCGGTGACGATAAACCGATACCAGAGATTATTCGGACTGCTCTCAACCAGCGTCACTGCCCAAAAATCACAGGTGCGCGGACCATAATCGCCGTAACAATCGGTATTGGCAGCGACAACGCTCATTGGCACAAACCGTTGCGCACCGCCATTGACATCGTACACCCGCAACGTCACTGCGGTGACATCATTATGGAACGTGCGCAACCGGATCGTCACCGGCGTACCGGCAGGCACCGCGCCCCCCGGCGTGCGGTAGAGCGGATCGCGCGAATTGTGGTAGACGCCGTCCCACTCGACGTTATTGTCGGGTTGGGGCAGTGCGCTGCGCACCTCAACCCCCACAAACGTCGTGGTGGTGTTAAAGCTAAACGTCACCGTCGCCGGGCCGGCCACGGTAAAGGGCACATTATTGCCGAACGCGCCATAGTTGGGGTTCGCCCAGCTCTCGTTGGTAGCAATCTTAAACTCATAATTGCCGGGAGGGATGGCATCAGTGGTAAAGGTAAAGATACCATCGCCATCGACATCACTCATGAAGGTGCGCAGACATTCCGGCTGCCAATCGCCGCTGCACCCGATCTCGCTGTTGAAGTTGCCGGGCACGGTGTAGATCGTATTGCGCGCGCTATCGGCGATATAGTGCGTCTTGTGGTCATAGTAAAACCGCACGCTTTGCGCGCTGGTTAGCGTAACCGGAATGTTAGGGCCGTTGAGCTGGAAATTCGCGCCGTAGTTCTCGGCCCAACTGCCCATCGCAATCTTGTACTCGTAGCTGCCGGGCGGGATAGGAGCCGAAACAAAGAGATAGACCCCATTCCCCTGATGAGCAAAAGCTGAAGCGGGACAAGCCGGATCCCAATCGCCGCAAGCATTGGCGGTCGCTTCCGATTGCAAATTACCAGCCAGATTGACCGAAGCGGGGAGAGGGGAGTGATCAGCCAGCGCAGCGGGCGGTGCCGGCACGCTGATAGCGCCGATCAGCAACCCGATCGCAAGGATCAGATGCGTCAGGCGGAGAAACGAACGCGGTCTCACAAAGCGCTCCTTTGCACTCATTGTGCCCCTAACACAGCGGCATCGCGTCGCGCATGCCGAGCAGTAGCGTCATTGCTGTGACCGCACATGGGTACAACGGAACTGGGAAGAGCGCGGTTTAGTTTTTGTTTTGCAACGAAAAGTTGTTAACGAAATAGATGCGTGTGCATCTATTATAAGAGACGGGCGTCGCCTTGTCAAGACCGCCCTTTGTGGTAGAGAGCGACCAAGCGATGCAGTTTTTATCTGGCTGCAAAAAGTACGATATTTTGTAGTATTTTACTCAAGATTAAAGATCGATTACAATATTGGTGTATCATACGTAGGGTGCTCATTACACCTCCGGCCAATCAATGATGATGAAGATCTCGTCGTCGATCACCTCGACCGGATAGGTAGCGATCCGCAAACCTACCGGTGGCACGATGCTCTTGCCAGTACGCACATCGTAGGTCCAGCCATGCCACGGACAAGTGACCGTGTGTTCGATCAACACCCCTGCCGAGAGCGGCCCGCCCTCGTGCCGGCAGCTATCACTAAAAGCGTAGATCGTGCCAGCAACATTCGCTAACCCAATCGGCAAGCCATCAATCTCGACATAGCGCATCTGGCCGGGCGGCAATTCACTGCGATGACAGATTTTGAACCGTTCCATAACCGTTATTCCATTGACAGCCCTATCATCGATCCATTACAGTACAGGCAATATACAATGATAAACGTCCTTACCCTATTGCGTTTAACGCCTGTTGCCACAGATCGAGGTGATCGTATGCCGCCGCTCGCGATTAATCAGCGCCAACTGGAAACGCTTAGCCAATTGCTTATTGCCGGCGGCCACCACGAAGTGGCCGATCTCTTACAGGCATCGCTTGAGCGTTTGATCGCTTTCTGGCCGGCCCAAGCCGGTGCGCTGCTCTACATCTCTCCCTACGGCGAAACCACCAAAGTTACCCGCGGCCAGCTCGACGCCGAGACGCTGTTGTTGATCGAGCAAGCTCGCGACGGATTCACCCGCCGCGATGATAGCGGCGAACCAATTGTCGGTTCGTATTCGATTGACGACAGCCGCGATCTAATCGAGTTGCCGTTGCAAAGCGGCGGCCAAGGAGTTGGCCTGCTCCATCTGGTCGTGAGCCGCGCCAACCAGCAATCGAGCAGCACGCCGCCGCTTGATGAAGAGCTGCTCGTGCTCTTGGTGCGCGCCATTGGCGGTGAAGCCGATAAGCTCGCGATGCTGCGCCGCGCCGAGCGTGATCTGCGCGAACTCCACTTGCTCTACGAAATCGGCCAGTCGCTGGCAGTCAATCTCGACCTCACCAGCCTGCTCAATGATATCAAATTGCGCGCGCCGAAGGTGGTTGGCGCCGAACGCTGCTCGATCTTTATCCTTGACGAAGATACCCACGAGCTGGTGTTAGAAATTCCCGGCGAGCAGCGCCAGTACCGGATGCCGGCCGACCGCGGCATTGCTGGCTGGGTTGTTACCCACGGCGTCGGCCAGATCGTTAACGATGTCGAGCACGATCCGCGTTGGTACGATGCGATCAGCCGCGAGGCCGATTTTGTCACCCGTTCGATCGTCTGTGTGCCGATGCGGGTGAAGGATCGGGTCATCGGCGCGATGCAGTTGCTCAATAAAGCCAATGGCCAGCCATTCACCGAGCAAGATATGCAATTGCTGACGACGCTGGCGGCGCAGGCGGCGATCGCGATCGAGAATGCCCGCCTCTATCAACGCCTGAAGGAAGAGCGCGACCGGCTGTTGCAGAAAGAGGCCGAGGTGCGCTCAGCTATTGCCCGTGATCTGCACGATGGCCCTACACAGAGCGTTGCCGCCATCGCGATGAATATCGAGTTTATCAAGCGCCTGTTCAAGGCAATGCCCGAACGGGTGCCCGCCGAACTTGATACGCTGGCCGAACTCGTGCAGAAGACGACGCATGATATCCGCACCCTGCTCTTCGAGTTGCGCCCGCTTGGCCTTGAGACGCAGGGATTGCTGGTCACGCTGCAACAATACGTTGAGCGCTGGCGCGATCCCTCTGGCCATGACACCAAGCTGCGTCTTGAAGCGCCATCACAAGTGCCGCGCTTGCCGCCCGAAATCGAAGCCGCTGCCTTTATCATCATCCAAGAGGCGGTCAACAATGCCCGCAAGCACGCCCAGAGCGACCTGATCACGATTTACCTCTACGTCGAGGAAGATCACTTTGTCGCGAGTGTGCGCGACCGCGGTCGCGGGTTTAATGTCGTCGCCGTTGAGAGCGGTTATGCCAACCGCGGCAGCCTTGGCTTGCTCAATATGAAAGAACGGGCGCGCCTGATTGGGGCCGATCTGCGCATCCGCAGCGAAATCGGGCAGGGGACGACGGTTGAACTGCGGATTCCGTTGAATCAATCACGGTGATCGAGCGGGGTGGGTTTGAGGCCTGCTCCTCTGGTACAGTAAGGGCGGGTTTGAAACCCGCCCTTATCTGTGCCTTATCACAACGCCGCGCGGGCGGCCAACGCCTCTTTCACCAGTCCGGCAATGTCGGTCGGCATGCGGGCCACCCGTACCCCCACGCTCTCTAGCGCAGCGATCTTTTCTTGCGCGGTGCCTTCGCCGCCGCTGATGATTGCGCCGGCGTGCCCCATGCGCTTGCCGGGAGGCGCCGTCTGGCCAGCAATGAAGCCAACCACCGGCTTGGTCACGTGCGCTTTGATATACGCCGCCGCTTCTTGCTCGGCAGTGCCGCCGATTTCACCAATCAACACAATCGCTTCCGTCTGCGGATCAGCCTCAAACATCGCCAGCACGTCAATGAAGTTGGTGCCGATAATCGGGTCGCCGCCGATACCGACGATCGTGCTCTGGCCGATGCCAATCCGGGTGAGGGCATCCACCGCTTCGTAGGTCAACGTGCCTGACTTGCTCACAATCCCCACTGGGCCGGGCATCGCAATATTGCCGGGAATAATGCCGACTTTGGCCGCTCCCGGCGTCAGCAGGCCGGGACAATTCGGCCCGATCAGTCGCACGCCGCACTCTTGCACAAAGGCGTAGGTGCTAACCATATCAAGCGCCGGGATGCCTTCGGTAATGCACACGATCAAGGGAATGCCGGCAGCCGCCGACTCACGGATGGCATCAGGCGCAAATGGCGCCGGCACATAAATCACCGCTGTGTTCGCGCCCGTTGCTGCCACCGCTTCCGAAACGGTATTAAACACCGGCACCCGCCCATCGATCGCTGTCTGGCCGCCACGCCCCGGCACCACCCCAGCCACGACATTCGTGCCATAATCGAGCATCTGGCGGGTATGAAACTCGCCTTCTTTCCCAGTAATGCCCTGCACCAACAATCGGGTATTGGCATCGATCAGGATGCTCACGCGCGCCTCCTTGTGCTTTTGCGTATCTCACTCTCGTGTCGAGCTAATATTGTTTATCTGCGATCCCGTTTCTCTGTTCCCTACCCCCAGCTTAATACCCATCACTACTTGGCCGCTCCGGCGCGGCGCCTTCCGCTTCTTGCACGATCGCCACCCCCGCCGAGGTGCCAATGCGGGTTGCGCCGGCAGCGATCAGCTCTTGCGCCGCCACCAACGACCGCACGCCGCCCGATGCCTTGACCCCGATCGCCGGCCCAACCGCCGCGCGCATCAGGGCAATATCGGCCACCGTCGCTCCTCCCGGCCCGAACCCAGTGCTGGTCTTGACGAAATCGGCGCCGGCCCGCACGGCCAGCAGACACGCCATCACCTTTTCCACATCGGTGAGCAAGCCGGTTTCAAGGATGACTTTCACCAGCACGCCACTAGCATGAGCAGCATCGGTCACGGCCCGGATATCGTCAGCAACGGCATGGTACTCGCGCCCACGCAGCGCGCCCACCGCTAGCACCATATCGACTTCGCGCGCGCCGTGCCCAATGGCCTGCACCGTCTCAAACACTTTGACCTTCGTGGTTGTTGCGCCGAGGGGAAAGCCAATCACCGTACAAACCCGCACCGGCGACCCGGCCAGCGCGCGCGCGCATCGCTCGACGTAGCGTGGATTCACGCAAACGCTGGCGAAGCGATAACGTTCGGCTTCGTTGCACAGTCGATCAATCTGATCAGACGTCGCTTCGGGTTTCAACAGCGTGTGATCAATGTAGCTTGCAATCGGCGTATCTGAAGCAGGCGGCGACGGCGGGTTCGGCAGTTGCATCCCGGTCGGCAACCCGACCAACGCTTCCATCTGCGCGCGCACCTGCGCAATCAGGTCTTCCACGACAACGCTCCTCTTGACGGCTGGCGCACTGATCCGGCATCATTCACCTTGCTATTGTAGCACAGGCAAGCAAATGATTCGCTGAATGGCAATGATAGGCAACCCTGCCTTAGGAGTTGATATGCCGCAATTTGATGTGATTGGAGTCGGGATCGCCAGTTGGGATATGATTGGCGTAGCAGCCACACCACCGGTCTTAGGCCAGAAACAACCCCTCGCCGGTCGCACCGAGATGGGAGGCGGCCCGGTGGCGACGGCACTGGCCACGCTGGCCCGGCTGGGGGCCAAGGTGGCACTGGTGAGCGCCGTCGGCAACGATCACTACGGCGACGCGATTCGGGCCGAACTCGCTCATTTCGGCATCAATACCGCGTTCATCGCCACTCGCCCCGGTTCATCACACGTGTCGTTCGTACTGGCCGAGCCGGGCAGCGATCGCCGCACGGTCTGGTGGTACAACGAACCAGCCGTCTTTGCCGACCTTGTCTTCCCCCCAGAACTCGCCTCCCAAACCCGCGCCTTGCTGATTGACAGCCACTTGCCAGCGGCATTATCCGCCGCGCAACAGGTGCGCGCTGCCGGCGGGCGCATTATGATTGACGCCGAACGGGTGAAACCGGCGGTGATGGAATTGCTGCCGCTCTGCGATGATATCGTCGTGTCGGCCAATTTTGCCCGCGCTGTAACCGGCCTCTCTGATCTGGACGCCGCCACGCAGGCTTTGCACGACCGTTACCGGCGCCTGATTGTCGTCACTGCCGGCGAAGCGGGGAGTTGGGCCTGCGACGGCGGTGACGTGATCTACACCCCGGCCTTTCCTACCCAACCGGTCGACACGACCGGCTGCGGCGATGTCTTTCATGGCGCATTGCTCTTCGCCCTCTTGCGCGACGATCCGCTACCGGGTGCCCTGCGCTTCGCCAGCGCCGCCGCTGCGCTCAAAACCCGCGGCCTTGGCGGGCGGAGCGCATTGCCAACGTTGGCCGATATTGAGGCGTTATTAGCGTCTTAGAAGGCGATTTGCCGGTGGCGCAACTGCACGCTTTGCAGCAACCCAATCCCGGCGAGGGTCATGACCATAAAGCTGCCGCCAGCCGACACAAACGGCAACGGTAAACCCGTGACCGGCAACAAACTCATGTTCATGCCAAGATTGATCACTGTATGGCTGAAGAGCATGCCAAAAATGCCAAGCGCAATCATCCGGCCAAATTGATCGCGCGCCTTGCCGGCCACGGTTAACGTTTGCCAGAGCAAGATGGCTAAGAAGATGATCAAAACGAGCCCGCCAATGAAGCCTAATTCTTCACCCACCACCGCAAAGATGAAGTCGGTATGCTGCACCGGCACATAATTGCCCTGACTGAACAGGCCGCGGGTCAACCCGGCGCCGGTGAGACCGCCGGAGCTAATCGCATTGAGCGATTGGATCACGTTATACGCCGCGTTGAAATCAACCGCCGCCGGGTTGGTCAGCAGGTAATAAAAGGTGCTGAGGCGCACTTGCTGGTAGGTGTCGAGCACGTAGTGCCACGCCACCCAGCCGAGCGGCACCGCCATAACGAATAAGAGCATGAGTTGGCTAGGCCGCATCCCGGCGCCCCACGCCATGACCAGCCAGATGCTGGCCATGACCAGCGCCGTGCCGAGGTCAGGCTGGACAAAGACCAACGCCATTGGCACTGCGGCAATCAACAAACTGCCCAATTGCGCCAGCCAACTCCCGCCGCGATCGGCGTAGCGTTGCCAATACGCTGCCAGCGCCAATATCAACACCAATTTGCTCAATTCCGAGGGCTGGAAGGTGCGCTCGCCGATCGCAATCCAACTGCGCGCTCCCTCGCTCACCCGGCCAATGACCAATACCGCGGCGAGCAAGAGCACCATCCCAATGTAGAGCGGGCGTGCCAGACTGGAGAGCAGGCGATAGTCGAATAACATCATCATGACCATCACCACCAGCCCGACCGTAATGTAGATGAGTTGACGATCAAAGACCGGGCGCAGCGGCAAACCATTGCCTGCGACCGCGTTGAGCGTGGCGCTGTGTAAGGCCATCCCGCCGATGACGAGCAAGACCGCCACACTGCCGATAATAGCCCAATCAAGATCACGCCAACGCCGTGTCTCCACCGTTTACCTCCACGCAACGTCAGCGGTATACGCTGCTGAGCAGCGGACGTTCGATCGCCGCGGCAATGCGCGCCAGTTGGCGCATCATGCCGGCAAAACTGTCCGGCACCAATGATTGCGTGCCATCACACACTGCATAGGCCGGATTGTCATGCACTTCGACGATCAAGCCGTCGGCGCCGGCGGCCAACGCCGCGCGCGCCATTGGAATGACCAAGTCGGCCCGGCCACTGGCATGCGACGGATCGACAATCACCGGCAAGTGCGAGAGCTGTTTGATCAGCGGCACCGCACCCAAATCCAGCGTGAAGCGCAGACTATCATCAAACGTGCGAATCCCGCGCTCGCACAGCACGACATTGGGGTTGCCTTCGGCCAGAATGTACTCTGCCGCCAGCAACAGATCTTTCACCGTAGCGGCAAAACCGCGCTTGAGCAGCACCGGTCGTTGTGTGCGCCCCACGGCCCGCAACAGCGAGTAGTTTTGCATATTGCGCGCGCCGATCTGCAACATATCGGCGTATTCGAGCACGAGCGGCAACGTCTCGGTGTCCATGACTTCGGTCACGACCGGCAGACCGGTCAAGGCGCGCGCCTCAGCCAATATCTGCAAACCGGCTTCGCCCAAACCGTGAAACGAATACGGCGATGTGCGCGGCTTGTACGCGCCGCCACGCAAGATCACCGCTCCGGCGGCCCGCACCGCCTGCGCCACGTTGAAGGTCTGTTCCCGGCTCTCGACCGTGCATGGGCCGGCGATGATGGCGATTCCTTGCCCACCAATCGGGACGCCGCCAACCTCAACGATCGTATCCAGCTCTTTGAATTCGCGGCTCACCCGCTTGTACGGCGCAGTGACCCGGATCAACTGGCTCACGCCGGGAAGGCGCTGTAACCGGCCAGCTTGTTCAATCGGCCCTTGGTTGCCGGTAATTCCAATTGCGGTGCGGGTCGGGCCGGGCATCGGGTGAGGCGTGAATCCCATCGCCCGGATTTCGGCGCAGACTGCTTCGATCTGCTCCGCCGTGGCATGCGCTTCCATCACGACTAGCATAGACAAGGTGGCGGCTGGCGGCGATCATCCGACCGCGCCAACCGCATTGACGGGTGCTAAGCACCCGTGAGCTGCACAACCATCGTTACTCGTAGATCCACCCGTCAAGCGAGCGATTCCACTCGCCGATCAGTTCATGAGGCTGGAAGAAGATCGCCGTTTCGCGCTCACCGCTCTCCGGCGAGTCAGAGGCATGGATCAGGTTGCGTCCGATATCGACGCCAAAATCGCCGCGAATCGTGCCGGGAGCCGCTTTGGCCGGGTTCGTCGCGCCGACCATCGCGCGCACCAGTTCCACCGTGCCCGGCTTGCCAGCTACGACAGCCACCACCACTGGCGCTGACGTGATGTAGCTCACGAGGCCATTGAAGAAGCTCTTGCCTTCGTGTTCAGCGTAATGGCGACGCGCTAACGCCTCATCAACCTGCATCAGCTTGAGCCCCTGAAACTTGAGGCCACGTTGCTCAAACCGGCTGATAATCGCCCCAATCAGACCTCGTTGCACCGCATCGGGCTTTAAAATCAGAAGTGCGCGTTCCATGCATACCTCATTACGTCAAGAAATAGGTTGGTTGCCCGCGGTCAGTATACCATATACTGGTCAACAACCACGCAATCATAAGGGCGACGCGCGCTGCGTCGCCCTTTTATCGCTGCACGCTCTGATTAGGCGGGTGATGCAGAACGTCACCCTTCGTCACCCACCGTGCCATCAGATCGGCACCGCCTCACTGATCCGCTTGGCGGCGCGGCGCATTTCCATCTTCACCAACCCTAGATTCACCGTGCGCTGGGTGATGACGACGAGGATCAGCTCTTTTGCTTCCAACAACAAGATCGAACCGTCTTTGGCATCGATAATCGAGTCTACGAGATTACCCACGCCGAGCCGCCGGGTTGCTTTGTCGATCTCACCAAAGACAGCCGCCGACATTGCGCCCAATACTTCAGCGTCTTCTTCATCGAGTAAGGTACTGGCGACAACCAGACCATCCTTGCCGACAAGCAAGCTGCCGATGACGCCATCGACCCGGATGAGATCCTCTACAATGCGGCGCATGCTAAACCTTTCTTGTGGTGCCATCTTTGCGACTGCTTTCGTCTAAAGGAAGACGGATCCTGCTTATTCAGCAAATGTGACGCTGTAGGCGGCAATGGCTTCATCTAGCCGGCCCTGCCGCGAATAGACATCACCCAATAACCGGTGCAACTGCCGCAGCACCGGAACGTCATCGACGGTATTAATCAGATCTGCTAGCTCTTCAGCGATCCGGTCAAGCAACGCGCTTTGCTTGAGCAAACGGCGATAGACTACCGCCATCAATTCCGCCTGACCTGTCTGCGCGCAGAGGCGGGCAATCGTGAAGGCCAGCGTGTGATTGGCTGGATTGGCGCTCAACTGGCGCAGGTAGTCATCAAGCTTAGCATTGCCGGTGGGAATAAAATCTTCTGGTGCGCGTGGCCGCAATGGCGCGCGTGCCGATCGGCCCCGTCCGGCGGTCGCTGCCTCGCGACGGGCAAAGCGCAAGTCATCGCGCGTCGGCGCTGCACTCCGCCGTTCTTCCGCCATTGCAGCGCGAGATGCCGGTTGCGGCTTGGCCCGTTCAGAGAGCGGCGGCAACACGACCCGGGCCGGCTCTGGCGCAACCGGCTCTGGGGGGGCTTGCCAAATATCATCCAGCGCATCGAGCGGCTCAGGCTTAAAGCTCGCGTCTTCTGGTTTGGGGGTTGGCGGTGGCTCTTCTACGCGCGGGGTGGTGCGCACGGCCTTTGCCACCGGAACTGCTTCGGCAACGCTGAAATCAAACAGGTCTTCTTCGGCTGTCTGCGCCGCCGGCTGCTCACCCTGTTGCATCGCCTCTAACTGCGCAATCTCTTCCGCCGACAATCCCAACTCTTCCAGCGAGAATGGCGCCAGCTCCGGCTCTGCCGCTTGCGCCGCCGCCGGCTGCTCACCCTGTTGCATCGCCTCTAACTGCGCAATCTCTTCCGCCGACAATCCCAACTCTTCCAGCGAGAATGGCGCCAGCTCCGGCTCTGCCGCCTGCGCCGCCGGCTGCTCACCTTGTTGCATCGCCTCTAACTGCGCAATCTCTTCCGCCGACAGGCCCAACTCTTCCAGCGAGAATGGCGCCAGCTCCGGCTCTGCCGCCTGCGCCGCCGGCTGCTCACCCTGTTGCATCGCCTCTAACTGCGCAATCTCTTCCGCCGACAGGCCCAACTCTTCCAGCGAGAATGGCGCCAGCTCCGGCTCTGCCGCCTGCGCCGCCGGCTGCTCACCCTGTTGCATCGCCTCTAACTGCGCAATCTCTTCCGCCGACAGGCCCAACTCTTCCAGCGAGAACGGTGCTAGCTCCGGCTCTGCCGCCTGCGCCGCCGGCTGCTCACCCTGCTGCATCGCCTCGAGCTGCGCAATCTCCTCCGGCGACAACCCCAACTCTTCCAGCGAGAACGGCGTCAGCTCCGGTTCCTCCGCTTTCGCTGCCGGCTGCTCTGGCTGTTGCATCGCTTCCAGTTGCGCAATCTCCTCCGGCGAGAGACCCAGCTCTTCCAGCGAGAACGGCGTCAGTTCCGGTTCCTCCGCTTTCGCTGCCGGCTGCTCCGGTTGTTGCATCGCTTCCAGTTGCGCAATCTCCTCCGGCGACAACCCCAACTCCTCGAGCGAGAATGGCGTCAGCTCCGGCTCTGCCGCTGGCGCCGCCGGCACCTCCTCGGCAAACGGAGTGAGATCCGCTTCAGCCACCGGCGCTGCCGGCCCGGCCTCTTCCTCACCGATTTCGGCCTCGAGATCAATAATTTCGTCGCCGTCGCGAAGCTGGATCCCAGCGTGGTGCAGCGACCAGCCAAGCTGCTCGATCCGATCCGCCTCGCGTTCGGGATCCTTCACTAGGGCGATGATATCAGTGAGGTCAACATAGCCTTGCCGGTGCCCCAACTGGATCAGGCGATTCAGCACGGGATCGCCGGTGTCGATCAGTGGCTCTTCATCTTCCGAGAAGACTACTGTCTCAAAATTCCCCAGATTTAAGTTGTCAATCTCTTCCGGCGGAATGGCCAACTCACCACCGGCATTGGCCGCGCCGCCTTCCAGATCTTCAAATGAGAACGGTTCGAGATCGCTAAACTCATCGAGCGAGAAGGGTTCGACACCGGGCAACTCAAACGGCGATTCCGCTTCAGCGGGAGCTATGCCCAGATCGGCCAAGACGTTGCTGTCAGCCGGCTCGGTTGGCGCGAATAGACTTTCCAGCGTCTCATCAACAACTGGGGCAGCCTTGCTCTCCGCCGCCGGCTGCTCACCCTGTTGCATCCCCTCAAGCTGCGCAATCTCTTCTGGCGACAGCCCTAGCTCTTCCAGCGAGAATGGCGTCAGCTCCGGCTCTGCCGCCTGCGCCGCCGGCTGCTCACCCTGTTGCATCCCCTCAAGCTGTGCAATCTCCTCCGGCGACAACCCCAGCTCTTCGAGCGAGAATGGCGTCAGCTCCGGCTCCGCCGCTGGCGCCGCCGGCTGCTCACCCGGTTGCATCCCCTCAAGCTGCGCAATCTCTTCTGGCGACAACCCCAGCTCTTCGAGCGAGAATGGCGTCAGCTCCGGCTCCGCCGCTGGCGCCGCCGGCTGCTCACCCTGTTGCATCCCCTCAAGCTGCGCAATCTCTTCTGGCGACAGCCCTAGCTCTTCCAGCGAGAATGGCGTCAGCTCCGGCTCCGCCGCTTGCGCCGCTGGCTGCTCTGGTTGTTGCATCGCCTCGAGCTGTGCAATCTCTTCCGGCGACAACCCCAGCTCTTCCAGCGAGAATGGCGTCAGCTCCGGCTCCGCCGCTTGCGCCGCCGGCTGCTCACCCGGTTGCATCCCCTCAAGCTGCGCAATCTCTTCTGGCGACAACCCCAGCTCTTCCAGCGAGAATGGCGTCAGCTCCGGCTCCGCCGCTTGCGCCGCCGGCTGCTCACCCTGTTGCATCCCCTCAAGCTGCGCAATCTCTTCTGGCGACAGCCCTAGCTCTTCCAGCGAGAATGGCGTCAGCTCCGGCTCCGCCGCTTGCGCCGCCGGCTGCTCACCCTGTTGCATCCCCTCAAGCTGCGCAATCTCTTCTGGCGAGAGGCTCAACTCCTCAAGCGAGAACGGCGTTAACTCCAGCTCTTCTACTGGCTCTTCACCCTTGCCACTCAATGCACCAACTGCGCCAGAAGGAGCAAGACTCTCATCAAGGCTCAACTTGGGCAAACGGAAGGTTCCGGTCAAGCGCTCAGGCGAACCGTCGTCCTCGCGCAACGACACATCATCATTCGAGAAATAAGCCGCTACGTCAGCATCAGTCAGCTCAACCGACGACAGCGGCGGCTCTTCGACCGGCGGTAACGAGGCAGCGCGTTCAACTAACTTGCTAAAGATCGACGGCCCGCTCGGCTCGGCCTCTTGGGGCAACTGAATACCGCCACTCCGCATTGACGGTTCTTGCCAGCTATAGATTCCCGGTTCAACCGGTTCAGCTTGCGGCATAGGATGCGCCTCATCAAGCGCTAGATCGTCAAGCGAGAAGGGTTGCAACGACGGCGGTAATTCACCGGCAGGGGCGCTTGACCCGAAATCCAGATCATCGAGCGAGAACGGTTGCAAGCCGCTCAATTCATCAGCGAATGTATCGCTACCCGCCGTACCCTGCTCTTGGGATCGCGCAGCCTCATCAGCCGGTAAGCCTAACTCTTCGAGCGAGAACGGCGTCAACCCTTGCGCCGGCGCCCCCTCCAACTGGGCAATCTCTTCGGGTGACAACCCCAGCTCCTCCAGCGAGAATGGCGTCAGTGCCGGTTCTTCCGCCTTTGCCGCTGAACCACCCTCCAACTGGGCAATCTCTTCGGGTGACAGCCCCAGCTCCTCCAGCGAGAATGGCGTCAGTGCCGGTTCTTCCGCCTTTGCCGTCGCACCACCCTCCAACTGGGCAATCTCTTCGGGTGACAACCCCAGCTCCTCCAGCGAGAACGGCGTCAACCCCGGTTCTTCCGCCTTTGCCGTCGCACCACCCTCCAACTGGGCAATCTCTTCGGGTGACAACCCCAGCTCCTCCAGCGAGAACGGCGTCAACCCCGGTTCTTCCGCCTTTGCCGCCGACCCCTCCAACTGGGCAATCTCGTCCGGTGACAGCCCCAGCTCCTCCAGCGAGAATGGCGCCAGTGCCGGTTCTTCCGCCTTCGCCGCCGACCCCTCCAACTGGGCAATCTCGTCCGGTGACAGCCCCAGCTCCTCCAGCGAGAATGGCGCCAGTGCCGGTTCTTCCGCCTTCGCCGCCGCACCACCCTCCAACTGGGCAATCTCGTCCGGTGACAGCCCCAGCTCCTCCAGCGAGAACGGCGCCAGCGCCGGTTCGGCGGGGGGAGTTGCAGCTACATTGACACCAATCTCATCAAGCGTCAAACCGGTTGGGGTCGCAGCCGGCCCCGGCAGATCGAGATCGAAATCAAACGCATCGCCACCTAGCGTCGCCGGCTGAGGCGGGGAGGCAACACTCGTTGCCGGCGGTGAGAAGAGCAACATCGCCAGCAGATCATCATCTGACATCGCCGAAGCCACGGCTACGGGTTGGGCCGCCGGCGCCAACCAACTGGCTTCGGCAAAAAAATCATCATCGGCAGCGACCGCCGCCGGAGCTGCGGCTGCCGTGCGCCGCGCTCGCCACGCCGCCTCGTCCCACGCTGGCAACGAGACATCAGGCGTTGGCACACCAACCGGCAGCGGATCAAACAACATCCGCGCCACAGTCTGATACGGATCGAGGCGTTGCGCGATGCGCCAGTGGTCGACGCCACGCTGGTCGCCATCGTCAAGCAATATCGCCCCGAGGATCAGGTGCGCTTTCAGGAGCTGCGGTTGCGCCTGCAGCGCCTGCTGGCATGCCTCAACGGCTTCGTCAAGCCGGCCATCACGCCAGAGGGCCTCGATCAAGCCAACCCACGCATCGAGCCGCTCAGGATGTTCAGCAATGACATTGCGGAACTCGTGGATTGCCTGCGGCAGCATGTGGCCACGGGCATACAGGCGGGCTAACCCAGAGCGGCTCAGGCGGAGAGCGGCATGCTCGCTCCCCCATGCTTCGGTGTAGAGCCGCACCAACTGGGCCCGGAGTTCGGGCATATCCGGGCGGATTTCAAGCGCCCGTTCAAACTCGGCAATCGCCTTATCGAGCCGGCCTTGCCACTCGTAGGCCATGCCAAGACCAACGTGGGCCGGAATATTTTCGGGATCAGCCTGCAACACCTGCTCGAAGGTCGCCACGGCAGCGGGCAAATCGCGCTGAGCGAGATACGCCTCGCCCAACAACCGTTGGGCTTCCAGATTATCAGGGTGATGCGCGAGGATGTGCTGGGTCAGGCCAATTGCCTGCTCAATCTGGTTCGCCTCGAGGAATGTTCTGGCTTGTGTGTAGGCGTCTTGCAGGCTGATAGTCGCCATCCCGGATCCTCCCACGTGATATATGCTGGCGCCGCTCGAAAAAAGAGAAGTTATGCGTTGAGGGAACGCGATAGCAGCGCGAATGGTATTCGCCACATGCTTGCAGTATAGCGCCGAATCATGGAAGGTGTCAAGATGTAGTGGGTAATTATTGGCATTTTACCAGTATCGCCGGGCACAAAATCGTTTACTGCGCTGGTTATCCAGAGGAAAAAAACGCCAAAATACAAACGCTGGCGAGCAAATGCTCACCAGCGTTACCGGATGGTCGGGGCGACTGGATTTGAACCAGCGACCTCCTGAACCCCATTCAGGTGCGCTACCGGTCTGCGCTACGCCCCGAACGCCCTGATTATAGCGCGGCTACGGCGAAGAGTCAAACTTCGCGCCAGATCAGCGACGCAAAAAAACCTAACGCCGCGCCGAACGGCAGCGCGCCTAGCCCCCACACCAGTATTGCCGGCCACAGCACGCGCACCCAATCCGCCCAACCGGCATCAGGCGCGAGCTGGCCGGTGAAGAGGCTGATCACGGCGGTAAACACCCCGCCCAGCACAATTGCTAATAACGCCAGTATCAATGCGCCGCCCACAGCCCAGCGCATCCGGCGAGCAGGTGATGGATCCATAGGCAATGCATCAAGATATAAACCAACTCACCGGCATGGTACTCGCAAGACCGGCTATCGTCAACTAGTACCGAAGAGATTCTTGAATTCTTGATCAAGTATATTGACAAACTCAACAATCTCCGCTATACTCTGGCTGGCACCGGTGCAACCCACGAAACGCTTGACAAGAGAAAGTGAGGGAGGATCGTGAATACCCCGACGTTGCGCCTTGCCGGCGCGGCCCTTGCCGGCGCACTGGCAACGCTCGCCATCGTGACGGTGATCAGCGTTGTGCGCCCGCAAACGAACGCTACCCAACTGGTGCAGCCGGCAACAACGAACAACGCTCCCGTTTCGACCGCCAATGCGCCCCGCGAGCCGCGCCCGTTTGATCAAGTGGTTGTGAGCACTGACTGGCTCGCCGCTAATCTCAACAACCCGCAGGTGCGCGTGATCGAGGTCAGTGTCGTGCCCGGTTTGTACGAGCGCGGTCATATCCCCGGCGCGGTCAATTTTGTCTGGACGACCGATTTTGTTGATACGGTCGCGCGCAATATCATTGCCCCCGAACGATTTCAGGAACTAGCCCGCGCGGCAGGGATCAATAACGACACGACGATCGTGCTCTACGGCGATAACTACAACTGGTTTGCCGCATGGGGCGCGTGGGTCTTCCGCCAGTACGGCGCGACAGATGTGCGGCTGCTTGACGGCGGGCGCAGCAAGTGGGAAGCCGAGAATCGTGAACTATCCACCCGCGCCCCATCGTACCCCGCCGGCGCGTTCACCGTCCAGCAAGACAGCTCGTTGCGCGCCTTCCTGCCCGATGTGCTGAAGGTGGTGTACGGCGAAGCGGATAAAGTCCTAGTCGATATTCGCTCACCCGACGAGTTTAGCGGCAAGATCTTCGCACCGGAGGGCTTCCAAGAATTGGCGGTACGGGCCGGCCATATCCCCGGCGCGATGAACGTCCCGTGGAAGAAGGCGCTCAACGATGACGGCACCTTCAAGAGTGTCGAGGAGCTGCGCAAGTTGTACGCTGATGCCGGCATCGACGGCAGCAAGCCGATCATTACCTACTGCCGCATCGGCGAGCGGGCTAGCCATACGTGGTTTGTGCTGAGCGAAATCCTCGGCTATCAAGTTGCCCTGTACGATGGTTCGTGGACGGAATACGGCAATAGCGTCGGCGTGCCGATTGCCAATCCAGCCGGCACCGTCTGGGGTGTGAAGTAGACGATGGCTCAGATGCTACCGCAGAGCAGCTCGCTTGAGCGAGCTGCTCCGTCACCAACAACCAATCGGCTTCAGGCCAGCCTTGGCGTCGTGAGCTTGGTTGCACTCGTGGCCGGAGCGTATGCGATGCACGCCATTCCCGGCTCTGGCGCGCCGGCGGCGCTCTCGCTCCTGCTCGGCGGAGCGTTGGGCATCGCCTTTGAGTGTGGCCGGTTCTGCTTCTTCTGCATCTTTCGCGATTTGATCGAGCGCCGGCAGGCTGGGCCGCTGTACGCTATTCTCACGGCGCTGGCCATCAGCGGGATCGGCTATGCCATCGTCTTTGGCGCGTTTCTACCTAACCCGGCCAGCGGACGGCTCGCGCCCGACGCCCATATCGGCCCGGTAAGCCCAGCACTGGCGCTCGCTGGGCTAGTCTTCGGCCTTGGTATGGCGTTGTCGGGCGCATGCATCAGCGGCCATCTCTACCGGTTGGGTGAAGGATCAGGCTCTGCGCTGCCGGCATTGGCAGGAGCACTAATCGGTTTTGGGCTTGGCTTGCGGACGTGGAACTGGCTCTATGTGACGATGATCGCCGGAGCGCCGGTGATTTGGCTGCCCAACCTGATTGGCTATGGCGGCTCATTGATCGTTCACCTATTGGTGTTGGGCATCATCGCCCTTAGCTTGCTACGCTGGCTTGCCCCGCTCGCCGAACAACCGGCCCGCGCCATCACGCCAACGTATCTCCGCACCGTGCTGCTCGAACGGCGCTGGAATCCGCTCGTCACCGGCGCGATTGTTGGCATCATCAGCGTTATCGCCTACTTGCGCATCGAACCGCTGGGCGTTACGTCACAATTGGGCAGCCTGTCGCGCACTGTTCTCCACAACTATGGCCTATTGCCCGACCGGCTCAACGGTTTAGACAGTTTCGCCGGCTGTGCAACGCAAGTCGTGCAAACTATTACGACCAACGGCTGGCTTATCGGCGGGTTGATCACCGGTTCGCTCGGCGCGGCGCTGCTGGCCGGACGCTTCCGCCCCAGCCTCCCGCGCCGCAGCAGTAGCCTCGCGGCGCTGGCTGGCGGCATCTTGATGGGATGGGGCGCCATCATCGCGCTCGGTTGCACAGTGGGCACCTTGCTATCTGGTATTGGCGCGTTTGCGCTATCAGGTTGGGTGTTTGGGATCACGGTGTTTGCCGGGGTATGGATCGGGATTACGCTCCGGTTGCACCGGTGGGTATAGTACATAATCCAAGCGACGGCGCGAACGCCGTCGCTTGGGTTGTTGCATGAGCGCGCCGTCGCTTTAACGAAACACGCTCAACGCCATATAGAACGACACACACCAATTGGGCGCATCGACGATTTGGCTGATGCGCAAATCGCCGGCCAAACTGCACAGCACATAGGCATCTTCGCGGCTGAGATGATAGGTATCAACCAGCCACTCGATCATGTCGCGCACCGCATTGCGCGCGTTTTCCATCAGATCAGGGCCGATGGCGGTGGTGACGTAGTAGCCGCGCGCGTCATAGGCGGGTTGGATCGGGCCGGGTGGCGTGTAGAAGTGGTAGCGCCACGGCTTGAGCGAACGCCCCTTGATCACGTTAAACCGCAGCGAAAACTGCATCGGGCATTCGATGCCGGTCACGCAGACCTCGCCGTCGCCTTGGGCAGCATGGCAATCACCCGCCGAGAAGAGCGCGCCGGGCACGAACACCGGCAGGTAGAGCTTGGCCCCAACATTGAGGTGGCGAGTGTCGATATTGCCGCCGCCTTTGCCGGTCGGCAACACATCAAACGCCCCCGGCTCGTCGAGCGCCACCCCCATCGTGCCGCAAAACGGTTGCAACGGGATGTGAATGTCATCGCGCAACGGCGCGGTCTGGCCGTTGCTGAGATCGAAATGGCGAATGTAGGGCGCGGTGAAATCTTGCGCCAACAACCCCAAACCGGGAATGATCCCCGTCCACCCCCAATCGAGCGGCTGCAAGCGCAGAATCTCAACTTCGAGGATGTCACCGGGCATCGCATCTTTGACGAAGATCGGGCCGGCCAGCGGGTAGAGCTGGCTAAAATCGAGATTCATCAATACGCTGGCGTCACAACCGGGAGTCACCTGATCATTGGTCACTTCCGCCGTCTCGCAATGCACCACATCGCCGGAAGCGATTTCGATCGCCGGCGGCAGGCTATTGTCCCACTTGTGATGCACCTTGCCCTTTTCCAACACGTATTCGGCCACACTATGCTCCTTTCCTGCCAACGCACGTCACCCAATCACCATGCAGGTAATCGTGCGCTTAATACCGCTAATCGCGTGGATCTCGCTCATCACCAGCCGGCCAATTTGGCGCGGATCAGGCGTCTGCACGGTCGCCACGATATCGTAGGGGCCGGTGACGGCATCAACCGCAATCAGGCCATCGATCGCGCGCAGCGCAGCTAGCACCTCGCCGATCTTGCCCGACTCGGCCTCGATCAACACATACGCTCGCGCCTCCATCGCTCTGCTCCTCTCTAGCCTAGGCTCATTCCACCGCGCTCAGTAATTCGCGCACATAAGCGGCAGCGCCGGTCACCCGCTCAGCCGGCGGCAACCGTTCGAGGCGGTCGATCAAGGCGCTGCCGACGATCGCGCCGTCGGCAATCCGCGCCACATCGGCGACGTGCGCCGGCTGGCTAATACCAAACCCAACTACCAACGGCAGATCGGTCTGTTGGCGCACCGTGGCGATGAGATCGGCCAGATTGCCGGCCAGCGCCTGCCGCGCACCGGTCACGCCGGTCAACGAAACGATGTAGATAAAGCCGCTGGCGTGGGTGACAATCTGCGCGATCCGCGCCGGCGGGGTGGTGGGAGCAATGAACATAATCAGATCAAGCTGGTGCGCAGCGGCGATCTGGCGCAAATCAGCCGCCTCTTCGAGCGGCAGGTCAGGAATGATCCAGCCATCGCCGCCGGCAGCAGCCAAATCGGCGCAGGCCCGCTCGAGACCGTAGCGTAACAACGGATTGTAGTAACCCATCAAGAGCAGCGGCGCCGCCACCTTGCGCGCACGCAGCTCGGCGACAGTAGCCAGACAATCGGCCATCGTCACGCCATGCTCAAGCGCGCGCTGGGTGGCGCGCTGAATCGTCGTGCCATCGGCCAGCGGATCGGAAAAGGGCACCCCTAACTCAAACAAACTGGCGCCTGCCGCTTCCAGCGCCGGTACCAGCTCTAACGTGCTCTCGCGTTCGGGGAAGCCAACCGTCAAGTAGGGCATTAAGGCAATCCGTCCCTCGGAACGGAGGCGGGCAAAGGTTTCGGCAATTCGGCTCATAGTCGGCAATCTCGGTAGAGTACTTCGCTGTGATTATCATCATACCACAGGCAAGACGGGGCAAGGGCCGCCTCATGCATACCACCGAGGGCGTAGAGGGTGCAATGATCTTTGCCTCCTTTGCAGAGCCGGACAGCCGTCCGGCTCTACGGCGTCTTGACATTCGCCCTCACCCCCTAGCACCCTCTCCCACTGGCGCAGGCTCAAGGGTGGACAGAACCTCTGATCCGGCGCCCGGCCCTGAAGGGCCGGGCTACTATTACGAAGCCCGCTGCGCGGGCTGATGCCCTCACCCCCTAGCCCCCTCTCCCACCTGACGGCGGGAGAGGGGGAGCTGCTGGATGGCGGGCAAGACATTACGGGAGCGGAACGCAGGAGCACCCCACTCCCGGCCTGTCATTGCTTCGGCGCGAGCGAACCCACAGCCGATTGCTCCCGTGCGTGGGGGAGATTGCTTCGCCGCGCGACGGGCAGAGCCACGCTCTGCCCCTACCGCGCGGCTCGCAATGACAACTAAAAAGCGGGGCTGGCGGGCGAACAACACATCTGGTCGCTTAAGACCGTAGATCGCTGTGCGATGCCGTAAAGCTCGGTGCTGCGCTCCCCTCTCCCGCGCTAGTGGGAGAGGGGCTGGGGGTGAGGGTAACATGGCGCATTGCAAAGCCTTCAGATATATCTGCAATCATGGGTTCTATCCACCCTTGAACTCCACAGTGGGTTAAGGGGCAAGGGATGGTGGCTGCCTAACACGCACCGCCGAAGACGCAGAGAGTAATGGTCATTCCAATCCCTTTGCGCTGCTGTGCGGAGCCGGACAGCCGTCCAGTTCTACAGCCCCTTTGCTCGCGCTGCGCCTTGGTCTCCCGCCGTCAGGCGGGAACAAGGGCTAGGGGATGCAGACCTTCCCAACATAGCGACGGTTCTGAATTCATAAGAAGCTAGCACCCAAACTCGAGGCCAGCTTCGTTTATACCGCATGTCACCGCGTGCTATAATACGTCACAACAACGACGCTCTAGCGCAAGGAGCCGGAAGATGGCAATGGCAGACACGTTGCTGCGGCCGTTTCGTCAGGTGCAACACTGGCTGGAAGCCCGTCCGCGCCTGCGGATGTGGCTGCGCGTTTTTCGTCTCAGTCTATTTCAATTCGGAATGGGTCTCTCGCTGGCGCCGCTCACCGGCACGCTCAACCGGGTGTTGATCAACGAGCTCGGGATCGCCGCGTTTTTGGTTGGTTCCTTGCTGGCGCTGCACTACTTTATTTCGCCGGCCCGCGCCATTTTCGGCTACCAGTCGGACGTGCATCGCGCCGCTGGCCGCTGGCGCACCCCCTATCTCGTGTTAGGGGCGATGCTGACCTACGGTGGCTTGGCTACCGCGCCCTTCTCGCTGATTCTGCTCAGCGGCGAGGGTTATTTGCCGTTCCCGCTGGCAGTCATCGTCTGTTTTGCGATCTTTTTTGCCTATGGGCTCGGAGTCAACATCGCCGAGACGATCTATCTCGCGATTGTGAGCGATGTGACCCCGCAAGAAGAGCGCGGGCGGGTGTTGAGTCTGTTGTGGGTAGCGTTGGTGCTGGGCACGATCGTTGGCTCGTTGCTGATCGGCGAGCTGCTGATCGATTATAGCCATACCCGCTTGATACAGGTGATGCAAGGTTCGGCGCTGGCCTTTGTCTTCTTGACGTTTATGTCAATGCTCGACCAAGAGCGGCTGAAACCGAATGGCCAGTTGGCCGACGTGACACCGGTGCGGGTGCGCGAAACGCTGGGCGATTCGCTGCGTATGCTGGCGGCGCAACGCCCGTTGCGCAACCTGTTTATCGTGCTAGCGCTGGCTACCACCGGCTTTGCCGTCCATGACGTGTTGCTTGAGCCATACGGCGGGCAGGTGTTGGGGATGACGGTCGCCGAAACGACCCGCTTGACCGCGGTGTGGGGCGGCGGCATGCTCACCGCGATTGTGTTGACCGGCTGGCTGCTCTGGCGCGGCCAACCGGCGTTGCGCATGATCGGCGGCGCTTCGCTGCTCGGCATTGTTGGCTTCGCCACTATCAGCTTGTCCACCTCGCCCGATCACGTCGGGCAGTTCCTTAGTGGCGTGGCGCTGATCGGGATGGGCCGCGGCATGCTGATCGTCGGCGGCCTCTCGCTGGTCATGGGGCTTTGCGACCGCGCTCACGCCGGTCTGTTCCTTGCCCTGTGGGGTATTACGCAGGCGCTGGCCCAAGGCGTGGGCACCATCGCCGCTGGTCTCGCCCGCGATATTATCGGGCGGATGAGCGGCGTGGTGGCGAGCGGTTACATCGCTGTCTACCTGAGCGCACTCACCTTGATCGCGATCGCCGGCGTGATGCTGCTTGTCCTCTACCGGCGCGGCCAACTCCGCGCCGAGCAGGTACGCTCGCCGTGGAGCAGCCTTGAGCAGGTGAATGCCGATCAGATTATTTTCTAATCAATAGGGGAACGAAGCAACGAATAGCGCAGCGCCATTCGTTGCTTCGTTGCTTCGTTTATTCGTTCCCCCTATCCGTTGTCCGGAGCAGCAAGGCCACGCCAATCGCAATCAGCACCAGCGGCCAAACCCAGCCGGCCCGGTTGAAGATGAGATCGAGCAGGGTCATCCCACCCTCGCCGATCAGGATGAGTGAACCGATCACGGCCATCACGCCGCCGGGGATGAACGGCCACCACACCTTCTCGTTTGCGAAGAGCGCGCTGAGCAGCGGGATGGACGCCCAACCAGCCGCAAACGAGAGCAGGAAAACGCCGCCAGCAACAGGATCGACCAGCGGCAACGTTTCGATCAATACCGTCCCCAACCCGATACCGCCAATGATACCCGCCGGAACAAACCAACCCGCTTCGCGCTTGCGAATGCCGGCAATGGCGAAGATGATCGCCATCATCGGCATCACCAGCAGACCAGTGTCGATCACATATCCCAACAGCAAGACGATACCGAGCGCAATCAACACCATCCCTACTACTGACCGGTTGCGCGTTTCGGTCATTGTCGTTTCGGTTGCCATCGCTGTCCTCGCTTTCACGTCGCTCGATTGCCTGTCTGAAGCATAGCACTCGGCGCGAGGTGCCACCAGTGGCGCAAGGTAGATTGCGGTCATAGGCGGAGGATGACGTTTGGCATAGGAAGGAGTTACTCGATCAAGCCCAACTCGCGGGCGCGGATGATGGCCTGCGTGCGATCGCGCACCGCCAGCTTGGCGAGCAGGTTCGAGACGTGATTCTTGACCGTGCCCTCGCTAATGTAAAGCTGATCGGCGATCTCGCGGTTCGACTGCCCGGCGGCAATCCCACGCAGCACGTCCATCTCGCGCTCGGTGAGCGGTTCGGCCAACGGCGGCGTTACCGGCGCCTTGCCACCGGCCAGCCGAGTGAACTCAGCCAGCACTTTGCGGGTGATGCTCGGCTGAATCAACGCCTCGCCGCGGGCCACAATCCGTACCGCTTCGACAATCTCGCTGCTGTCGGCGTCTTTCAGCATGTAGCCGCGCGCACCGGCTTTTAAGCCCTCGATCACATATTCATCATCATCGAACGTGGTGAGAATGATGACCCCGATCTGTGGCCACCGCTTGGTAATCTCACGGGTCGCCGCTACGCCATCCATCACCGGCATGCGCACATCCATTAACACTACATCCGGCTGCAATTGCTCTACCATAGCCAACGCCTGTTGGCCGTTCGCCGCCGCACCCACCACGGTCAAATCCTCTTCTAGATCGAGCAGGGTCTGAATCCCCTGCCGCACCAAGGTCTGGTCATCGACCAACAGAATGCGAATCATGCGGCCTCCCTCTGCTCCCATTGAGGGACGGACAGAACATGCGGTCGAGTACAACCGTTGATCGCGGTACAATGCCTCAAATCGTAGCTCTGCTCCCCTCTCCCGCGCCAGTGGGAGAGGGGCTGGGGGTGAGGGCGAACCAGCGCATCGCAACTCCATCAACTCCATCTACGCTCATACGTTCTGTCCGCCCTTGAACACTGCGCCCGCACGGGGCACAGCCATCACCAACCGGAAGCCGCCTGCCGGCAGCGGTTCCGCCTGCAAGGTTCCGCCCAAGCGCGCCGCCCGTTCCTGCAGGCCGGCAAGGCCAAAGCCGGTATCGGCGACCGGCGGCGCCGGCGGGCCGTCATTGATCACTTCCAGCCGCACACTATCGGCAGCGCCGATCAGCCGCACCGTCACCTGCGTGGCCTGACCGTGCTTTTGAGCATTGGTAAGCCCCTCTTGGGCAGCACGGTAGAGCGTCATCGCCACCGCCGGCGCCACCTCACCCACGTTACCCTCAAGCGTAAAGCAGGCCTGCAAGGGCGAAACCCGATCGAAATCGCGCACCATCCCGGCGATCACGTCCGGCAGCGGCTGGCCGGCCAGCGGATTGGTGCGCATCAAAGCCACACTCTGCCGCACCTCGGCCAGCGCCGCCTGCGCCTCTTCCCGGCAGAGGGCTAGCGCCTGCGCCGCCCGTTCCGGATCGCGGTCGAGCAGGCGGGCAGCCGCTTGCAACTGCACATTCAGCGCCGTGAGATGATGGCCGAGCCCGTCGTGAATCTCGCGCGCCAACTGCACCCGCTCTTCCGCCGCCGCCAAGGCGACTTCGCGTTCGCGCGCCGCCGCCAACGCCGCATTAGCTGCGCGCAACTCGGCGGCCAACCGCTCGGCGCGGGTCATCTGATCGGCCAACCGCGCCAGCACAACCGAAAATACCAAGGTGAAGATCAAGCCCAACAAAATGGATGAGGTCTGAGCGAGGAGATGTTCGAGCGCGGCGCCGCGCAACCAGAGCACACCGCTCCAGCCAAGGTACAAGAGCAAGCTCATGCCGAGACCGCGCCATACGCCTAGCCCAACCACCGCTTGCGAAGCGATGACGAAGAGCAAAAAGGGCAGGAACGTCCAACCGGCATCGAGACCAACGTAGTTCACCACTAAAAAGAGCGTGCTGCTAGCGGCGAAATAGAACCGGTTTGCCGCCGCTTCGCCCCAACGGCGTTTCAAACCTTCCCACGCGGCGTTGAGCGCCAGCAACATACTCAAGAGCAATACCACCGGGTAAAATCGTTCTGGCGGCAAGTGGCGGTGGAAGAGGATAAACTCAACCAGCGCGAAGCTGATCATGGCATACGCCGCCAGCATCAGCGAGTTCTGCCCGCGGCTGAAATAGCGGGTGAGGCGCTGCCAGAGCGGGATAAACGGCCAGTGCGCATTCATGGCACTATCCACGGTTGCAAGACGTACCGCCACCAATTGTTGGCGACGCCGTCGGTTTCACCGGCGACCCGCGGCAGATGATCGAGCCACCAGAGATGGTGCAGGCGCATATCGCCGCCGCCCCATTCAGCGCAGCGCATCACGCGGGCCGGCGCACTGAGGTCGGGAAACTGGTACCACGCATCGGCCCGCGCCCACACTGACCGCGGGTTGCCCCAGTCGTAGTCGCGCACGCTTGACGGGGCGAAGTGGACGTTACCGCACTCGTCGAGGCGGGTGAAACGCTCCCACAAGTTGCGATCTGGCGGATGATTGCGGTAGACATGCGCCATAATCGACTCGACGCGATGGCCGAAGTTTTCGAGCATACAACCTACATCGCGCTCGACATTGAACCCCATCACAATATAGCGGCGGCGGGCATGGGGCAACCGCAGCGGCGGCGCGTTGCACCAAAACGCATCCACACCAACCATCCGGCTCTCGTAGTAACCGGCATACGGAAAGGCAAACAGCCACAGCTCATCCAGCTCGCCGCGCTCAAGCTCGGCAGCCAACCCGATCTGATCGAGCAACCGCTCATAATCGGCTTCATCGGGTTGATGAGCCGGCATGCGCCGCTCCCACGCTGCTAAATAGGTGGCACTATCGTAGCGAAAGCCATCGCTCTTGACCGGAAAGTCGGTGTAATGCCGCCGCATCACAATCCGATAATCGGCGATCCCGCCCGAACAAGCGCGCAGATCGGCGATATACTGCGCAGCCAAGGTTTCGGCATCATTCCACCCCATCACCCGGCTCAACGGCAAGCCGCCGCGTTCGGGGATCGGCGGATCGTGGGTAATCAGCGCCACCTTGAGCGTGATCGGCTCGCCGGGCCGGTCGCCGCGCAACATAGACGGACGGTCGCCGGATTCGCCGCGTTTGCTCCAGCCGAAGAGACGGTTCAGCATAGGTTTAATCTCCGAATAGCCACGAAGAGACACAAACATCACAAAATGTTGTTGTGTCTCTTGTACCTTTTTGTGGCTATTCCCTAACCATCACGATAAGACTAATCCCCAAATAGCCGCGAAAAGACACAAAAATCACAAAATGTTGTTGTGTCTCTTGTACCTTTTTGTGGCTATTCCCTAAAAAATCACTAAAAGATTGTTGCCGTCAAGAAAGCAACCAACCGCTCTCTTCGCCCCCACTTCAAAACCCCTCTGCGTTCTTTGCGTCCCCTGCGCCTTTGCGTTACCCCCTCTGCGTTCTTCGCGGAGCCGGACAGCCGTCCGGCGCTACTGTGCCTTTGCCGCATTCACGGTGTATGGTATGATGATTACATGATACGCCTAATTCTACTCCTCGTCATCGTCTTCACCAACGTTACCCCGCCGTCGGCAATCATCCGCGACGAAGGCGCGGCAACGGTCATCGATCCCTTCATCACCACCCAAACCGCCGCGATGCGCCCTGATCGCGTCGCCGATCTTACCCGCGAGCCGTGGGATCGCTACACGATGCGCGTCCAGCTCGACCCCAGCGGGCCACGGCTGAGCGGTGACATCACGGTGCAACTCACCAACCAGACAGAGGCGGAGTTCGATACGATCTGGTTCCATCTCTATCCCAACCACCCCGACTTCGGCGGGAGGCTCGATGTCACCTCGGCCCTGATCGACGGCGTGCCGGTACCATCACGCACCTTGCACGGCGACACCTTGATCGGCCTCAGCACACCGCAAGCCATTGCCCCCGGCCAGCGCACCACCGTCACGATGACCTTCACCGCACGCGGGCCGCGTAATGCTAGCCAGCGCATCTTCGGCGCCTACAATCTGGAAGCGGGGGTCTGGTCGATTGCCTCATTCTACCCAATGTTGGCCCGTTATATTCCGGGGATCGGCTGGGACACGCGGCCCATTGTGGCGCGAGGAGACTTCACTGTCAGCGCGATCGCGCTGTACGATGTCACTATCGCAGCGCCGGCAGACTGGCAACTCGTCACGAGCGGCAGCCGCCTCGCTTATCAAACGACTGGCGATGGCGGGCAGATAAGCCGTTTCGTCAGCGGGCCGCAACGCGAATTCTACCTTGCCGCGCTCCAAGGGTTAGTGGCGGCCAGCGCCGAGGTAGACGGCACTCGTGTAGTTAGTTATGTCCAGCCAGATGATCCTGCCGCCGCTGAGCGCAGTCTCGCGATTGCCACCGCCGCTCTGCGCGCCTTCAACCAGCGTTTCGGCGCTTACCCCTACGCCGAGCTAGAGGTGATCCAAGCGGCCTTGACCCAATTTTACGGCATGGAATATCCGGGAGTCGTGTTAATCGAGCAGAGCCTCTACCGGCGTGATGACCGGCTGCTCGAGACAACCATTGCCCACGAGATCAGCCATCAGTGGTGGTACGGGTTAGTCGGCAATGATGCGCAGGGGGAAGCGTGGCTTGACGAAGGGCTAGCCAGTTATAGCCAAATCCTCTACTACGAGATGATCGGGGTGCCAGAGCAAGCGCGGGCCGAACTCGACGCCTTCCGCGCTGTGTACCGCCGGTTGCGCGAACGGGGTGGCGACGCGCCGTTGGCCACGCCGCCATCAGGGTTAAGCGATGGCCGCTACGTACCGGTTGTTTATGCCAAAGGCGCGCTCTTCTTCCACGCGCTGCGCCAGCGCATCGGCGAAGAGGCATTCAATGCGTTCTTACAAGGGTATGTGGCCGCGGCAAGTTACCGCGAGATTGCCGGCCCTGACCTGCTCCGCGCCGCCGAGCAGGCGTGCGCGTGCGAATTGGATGATCTGTTTACGGATTGGGTGATCACCGCGAACGAGGTGACAATACCGTAGGGACGGCGCATACGCCGTCCCTAAACGAGGATACGTTACTCTGACAGCAACGCATGCGTTGCTCTGACGGCAACGCATGCGTTGCCGCTACTCGCCCTTCACAGCCTCTTTGAGCGTGCTGCTCGCGCTAAAACCGGGGGTCTTGGTAGCGGGGATGTGGATCTTCTCGCGGGTCTGCGGATTGACACCCTCGCGCGCCTGCCGCGACCGCACCTCAAACGTACCAAAACCGGTCAGCGTCACCTTCTCACCCCGCGCCAACGCCTCAGTGATCACCTCGAGCGCCGCATCGATAATCTGCTTCGTCTCCTTCTGCGAAGCTTTGGCGCGCTCGGCCACCGCCTTAATAAAATCCGTCTTCTGCATCGGTGCAGTCCTCCTCTATGCACTCAAGCGTTAATCGCTCTTCAGAAAGCAGTATACCGCATCTGTCAAGACCTGTATCCCTTGCTGATGCGGTAAACGGCCCATTACGCTTTCCAATATGATTTTATGGCTTTGCAATGCGAAAAATCAATTTAACCGCATTGCAAAGCCATGCCAGAAACACCCATATCACCTTCACAACACAACAGGGGCGACGGATCGGTCGCCCCTTCCCACCATCCCCATCACGCGGGCAACCCTAATCCTCGCTGCGTTCTTGAATCACGTACAGCAACTCAAGCAACACGTTCTTGACACTTTCGCGATCGGTCGCCGTACAAGGCAACACCTTGATATGCGGCGGTTGGCGCAAAGCCAAGCGCAGTTCATCAGGCGACCACGCATTAGGGCGATCCTGCTTATTGGCCGCAATCACGTATGGCGTATCGCGGTACGAGACAAAAAAATCGATGATCCGGTTCGTCTCGCGGAACGTTTCCGGGCGGGTGCTATCGACAAGGATGACCAAACCGAGCATCCCCTCGGCGAGAATCTCCCACATAAAGTCGAAGCGTTTTTGTCCCGGCGTCCCAAAGAGATGGAGCACGAGATCATCAGAGATCGCGATGCGCCCGAAATCCATCGCGACAGTCGTTTCCTTCTTGATCAGCCGAGTATCGTCGGTCGCCCGGCGTTCCGTCGAGACGACCTCAATCTCCGAGATCGTCCTGATAAACTCAGTTTTGCCGGCGTTGACGGCGCCGCTGATCACCATCTTTACCGTCTGCACACAGCCCTCCGCTCCGATGCTCCGGCCCCAGCTACATGCTGCGGATCCGATTGATGATCCGGTTGACGAGGCTCTTCTTCAAACGCGGCTGTTCAACCGGTGGCATACCGGCAGCCAGCACGCGCTGCCGTTTCACCAATTCCAGCATACCGGCGGTCAAGAAGCCATAGACCGCGCGGCACACATCAAAATCGCTTAGCCCAGTCTTTTGGGCAATCTCGGCCAGCGTATCGCGGCCATTAATACGCGCAAACACCTTCCACTCATCAGGTGAGAGGCGCATCCCCTTCAGTTTTTCCCCCGGCGGGGCCAAGAAGCGCGGCACCAGATCGGTTGAGGGGATGCGGTCGCGAATCCGCTCCCATTCATCGATCCGGCGCACCCCTTCCATAATCAGGTGATCGATCGAGATCGGCGTCAGCGCCAAGGGTGCATCAGGCGCCGGACGCTGGTTATGCTCGAAGACAAAATCCCCTTCCGGCCACGCAAATAACCCATACACCGATTGCTCGGTATGGCCCATCAGCGCACTCTGCAACCGCTCAGGGCTCGCCATGCCGGCATCAATCACGACCTGACTCAACGTCACCCCATTGCCACGAGCCGCCAATGCGCGGCAGGCTTGCGCCAACTGATCGGCGTTCAGCACGCCGAGCCGCACCAATAGCTCCGGCTTCTCGTCTTCGGGGCGGCGCGCTGCGAGCAGCAGCTTGCCTTTCTCAAAGTAGAGCCGCGCCGTCTGATCATGATAGGTCAAATGCAGGGCGCCCGTTTTATACCCGCGATCAACGAGCGAGAGAAAATCTGACAAACTAAAATCGCGGATGTTCCCCACCAGCGCCATACGTTCCTCCGCTATCGCGGGTGTTGTGCGACGATTACGTCACATGGTCGGTTGTGTATCGGCCAAACCGGGCGCCACACCGGTCGTTGGCGCCGGTTGGACAACTTCAAGGTGATCAGCGGCCACGACCGGCTCGAAGGCAGCGATCGCGGTAGCAATCATATCATCATCCGGCTCGCGGGTGGTCAGGTATTGCGCCGCTAACGTCGGGGTCAGCAACCAGCGCACCCACGGCAGATGGTAATAGTTCGCGGCGAGTTGTTGGGCCTCAAAAGCGACTGCCGCAACTAATGGAATGAGCACAATCCGGGCAATGATCCGCTGCCAGACCGGCAGGCCGGCGACCGAGAGAAATATCAGAAAGCCGATCAACGCCACCGCCAGCAGGAAACTGGTCCCGCAGCGCGGGTGAATACGGCTGCACTGCCGCACCGATTCCACCGTCAGCGGTAGACCCGCCTCGTATGCATTGATCACCTTATGCTCAGCGCCGTGATAGCCAAACACCCGGCCAATATCAGGAATACGGCCAATCGCGGCAATATAGGCCACTACTAATGCCAGATTGATCAACGCCTCGATGATTTCGCGCACGAGCACCGGCGCGCCAAGCTGGCCAATGAAGTTAGCCACCAGTGATGGCAACACCACAAAGATGCCAATCGCGATTGCCAGCGTGACCACAACGATCAACGTCTGGACAACCGGGTGCAGATTCTCATCGTCATCAGCGGCAACCACCGAGGCCGAGAAATCGAGCGCCTTGCGCCCGATCGTAAAGGCTTCGGCTAGCGCGGCAAACCCGCGCAGCAGCGGCCAGCGTTGCCACTGCGCGCTGCGAGCCGGGATCGGCAGGTCGAGCCGGGCAAAGCTGCCGTCAGGACGGCGCACAACGACGGTCGCTTGCCGGCGACCGCGCATCATCACCCCTTCGAGCACTGCTTGCCCACCATACTTAAACTGATTGGTACTCATGCCAATTCCGACTCTTACCCGCTCGCCGGCCAAACCAAACTTCTACTATCCTCTATCTTACCATGCCAACAGGCACGGTAACGTATCGAACATGGGGGTTATGAGGCCGGTTCGTCAGGTTTTCCGCGCCGGGCTAAGGTTGTAGCCGCTGCCCGCACGCCGCTCACCAGACTTGAGACGCGAATAATCGGCGAAACCACTCGTTCAGCCACGTAGGTTGTCGCCGTGGTCGCCGTCTGCGCCGATTCGCGCACATTGTTGGCGATAGCGCGGGTCGTGTCGAGCGTCTCATTCGCCTTCGCCAACGCCTCATCGAGTTTAGGCAGCACATTGTTGCGCGCCAGCCGGTTGATCTGCTCAACCGCGTAGAGGATCGCGATCAGAATCGCAACCGACAAGACCGCGCCGATCAGTTGCAACGCGGCCAAGATCACGATGAAGACATCGCGCCACGCGGCACGGAAACCTTCACCGAGGAAGATTGCCGCGATAATGAACCCGAACAGAACTGCGGTTAATAGGCCAATGCCGATGCCAATCCAGCGTAACACGGGGCTACCTCCGTACCGGGCCGCAGAACACGCGGCTGCGAGGGCGCTCTAATGCGCCAAATTATATCATAGCCGCAAGCGTGAAACAACTATCAGCAAAATCCACGCTAACAAAGAGGCTTCGAGCATTGGCACCCCCGCCGGAGCGGGCAGATCGAGCGGGAAGCGCCAGCCGATCAAGGTGGCGATCAAACACCCGGCGGCTGCCGTGACCCAAAAAATCGGGATTTGCCGCCACGAGCGGCCCAGCAAGAAGTGGGCCAGCGCCGCATGGGTCGTGGTCAACAAGAGCAACAGCAAGGCTGCTGGCGAAAGCGCGCTCATCGCACCTCCGGGCGGGCGATCCATCCCCCGCCGAGCACGCGCTGGCCAGCATAGAAGACGGCAGCTTGGCCGGGGCTGACGGCCCGTTGTGGCCGTTCTAATTCCACCAGCCAGCGTCCATCGGGTTGGGCTGACACACGGGCCGGCAGCGGTTCGGCGTGGGCGCGCACTTGCACCATACACGTCAACGGCTCAGCCGGCGGCTGATCATCAACCCAACGCACGTCGGTGACGGTAAATCGCTCGCGGTTGAGCGCCTCCGCTGGGCCGACGATCAGCGCGTTGCGGGCCGGATCGATTGCAATCACGTAGCGCGGTTCGCCGCCGCCTAACCCCAAGCCGCGGCGCTGGCCGACGGTGTAGAGCGGCAATCCCTGATGCCGGCCAATCTCGCGCCCTTCCAGATCGACAATCGGGCCGGGGGTGAGGCTTTCCGGCGCTTCGATCCGCAACAGATTGCGGTAGTCGCCATCGGGCACAAAGCAAATGTCTTGGCTCTCTTCCCGATCGGCGCTCGGCAAGCCGCGCGCTGCCGCCATCGCCCGCACGTCGCGCTTGGTATACTCGCCAATGGGGAAGAGCAGCCGGGCCAGATCGGCTTGGCCGAGCATGTGCAGCATATACGACTGATCTTTGTCTTCATCTACGGCCCGCCAGAGCTGGTAGCGGCCATCAGCGCCGCGCACAATCCGGGCGTAATGGCCGGTCGCCACCGCGTCAAACCCCAAGGCTCGCGCTCGATCGAGCAGCGCGCGAAACTTGATCATACGGTTGCACTCGACGCATGGATTGGGAGTGAGACCGTGGGTGTATGCCCGGATGAAGTAGTCAATGACGTGGCGGCGAAACTCGCGCTGGTAATTAAAGACGTAGAACGGGATGCCGAGCAAGGCGCAGACGCGCCGCGCGCTGGCCGCCGCTTCAGCAGCGCAGCAGAGACTCTCGCGCAACCCGTGGTCGTCATCATCCCACAGATGCATGGTCACGCCGGTCACGTGATGACCGGCTTCAAGTAAGAGCGCAGCGGCCAGCGAGCTATCAACGCCGCCGCTCATTGCAACCAGAACGTTTGCCATATTTGGTATTATACTCGGTATGACCGTTTCCAATAACAGCAAGGTACCATGAGAGCGCCAACGTGACGAATCCTATTACCACTATGACGTCTCCTGTCACCATCGAACGCCGCTACCACGACCGCCTTGGTCTGAGCTATTTGACTGCCGGCGCCAGCGGGCCGGCGATCGTCTTTCTGCACGGCTGGGGCGCATTTAAAGAACTCTGGTGGAGCGCCCTGCGCGATCTTGGCCGTGACTACCGTTGTTTTGCCATCGATATGCCCGGCCACGGCGAGAGCCGGATCGGGCGGGCTGACCGGATCGAAGCCATCGCCGAGCTGGTGGCCGAGTTTTGCCGTGATCTCGGCCTGACCACGATCACGCTCGTTGGTCATTCGATGGGGGGAAGCGTGGCGGTGGAATTGACCCTGCGCCACCCCGAACTGGTGCAACGGCTGGCCCTGATCGATGCCGCGGTTGACGCCTACCGCATGCCGGCCTACACCCGCACCTATCTGCTCCCCAACGCCGGCTGGGCCGCCTTCCGTCTATCTCAAGCCGTCGGGCGCGCGTTTCGCCCGCTGGGCCAGCGCGTTCCGCACGAGCACGGCGGCGGCTGGATTCGCCCATGGCTGCGGCGAGCATCGTATCTCGCCACCTTCGACCCAGAAGGATTGTACCGCATTTTGCGCTCGCTCTTTGCGACCCGCGCCGATGACCGGTTGCAGCAGATTCGGACGCCAGTGCTGGTGATGACCGGCCAGTTTGATAGCCTTGCCCCGCCGGCCCATGCCCGCCGGCTAGCCAAAGCCATTCCCGGCGCGCAGTACGTGATGATCCCAGCCAGCTTGCACAACCCCATGGACGAACGTCCGCGCGCGTTTACCCGCGCATTACGGCAATTTCTTGCCAACGCAAAGGCACAGTAGCGCCGCAACAGCGCAGAGTATGGTAAAGCGCGTTTCACGTCACGCTGTTCCAGAAAGAGGGTTATGAACCTCGAACCGTACCGCAAAGAGATCCAGCTTGCCGGCACCTCACCGGTGCGCCTGAGCGTGGTCGATGTCGGGCCGCTTGAAGGCGAGCGGCAAGGCACGATCGTCTGCATTCACGGCTGCGCCGGCAACCTCGAACAATGGACACCGCAGATTGCACACTTGTCCGGTCGCTACCGGGTGATCGCACCCGATCTGCGCGGCCATGGCCGTTCTGAGGTGGTCAATTCGGCCTATTCGCTGGAAGAGTTTCTCTGGGATTTGACCCAGTTGCTCACCCGCTTGAACGTCGAAGAGCCGTTCATTCTGATGGCGCACTCGTTCGGCGGCCCGATTGCGATTACCTTTGCCGCTAGCCAGCCCCAGCGCGTCAGCCGCTTGATCTTGATCGCGACCGGCCCTGAGATGCACCTCAACCCACTCCACGAACGGATCGTCAAGTTGCCGGTATCGCTGGCGATGCTCGAACGGCTCCGCCCGATCGTGATGCCTAAAACCTACGCGCCGGTCAAGGTGATCCAAAAGGTGCTGGCCGGCACCCTCTTTCGCTGGGATGGGCGGGCCGTGTTGCCGCAGGTGCAGACGCCGACCCTGATCATCGCCGGCCAGTGGGATTTCATCGCCCCGGTAGCCCAAGCCCGCGAAAGCCAGCAACTCATGCCCAACGCCCGGCTCGAAATTGTCCGCTATACCCGCCATCTCCCCCACCTTGAGCGGCCTGATGCGGTGAACCGCCTGATCGACCGCTTTCTGGAAGGGCCGCGGGTCTGGCGAGAGCAACGATAAGTGCCATTATGGAGTGCGGCAGTTTGACTGCCGCATCCCCCAGCCGGCAAGCGCGGGGCGACTCTGGTACCGCGATTGGGCGAACGCCAACCAGCACCCTTCTAGCCCCCCTCCCGGCCTCCCCCCGCTGGGGGGAGGAGGCCAACTCCCCTCCCCCAGCGGGGGAGGGGCTGGGGGTGGGGGCACCC
>NZ_LWQS01000020.1 GCF_001650695.1 Chloroflexus islandicus | reverse complement strand
GCCCTGTTTCGCCGCAAGCAATGTCGTTGCCGTCAATCCGGCGGCTCCCCCTCAGGAGGTTGAGGGACGGACAGAACCTGTGGTTGATCACAACTGTCCGCTGTGCAATGCCGTAAAGCCTCGTGCTGTGCTCCCCCTTGCCCCTCCCCCAGCGGGGGAGGGGCAAGGGGGTGGGGGCAACAACCCGCGCAGCGGGCTTCGTACTCCTAGCCCGGCCCTTCAGGGCCGGGTGCCGGTCAAAGGTTCTATCCGCCCTTGAACTCCAGCAGGTGAAGGCTGGGGAGCGGGCAGTCCCCCCGCTCCCCCATTGTCATTGCGAGCCGCGCGTAGGGGCAGAGCACCGCTCTGCCCCTACGCGCGGCGAAGCAATCCCCCACGAGCACGGGAGAAACCCGCTGAGGCATCGCTTGCGCCAAAGCGGGAGATTGCTTCGGACGCTGCGCGCCCTCGCAATGACAGAAGGAACGGGATGGTTCACTCTCACCCCAGCCCCTCTCCCACTAGCGCGGGAGAGGGGCGCTGCCCTGTTTCGCCGCAAGCAATGTCGTTGCCGTCAATCC
>NZ_LWQS01000019.1 GCF_001650695.1 Chloroflexus islandicus | reverse complement strand
CGAACGCCCGTTGCAAGAAGACTGCCCCCACCCCCAACCCCTCCGGAGGGGCATCCCGCAACCCCAGCCCCGCTCGCGCGCTGGTGCGGAAGAGGGGAGCGGAGAGCTAAGCAATGTCTGTTCGCCCTTGAACCATCCCATCCGGCGAGCGGTTATGATGCGCTGAGCGGATCCGTTCGCTAAAGCAGGAGATTGCTTCGGTCGGGCGACACCCCGCTGCGCGGGGTGTCGCCCCTCCCTCGCAATGACAACCGGAAAGCTCGCCCTTACCCCCTGCCTTGCTCTCGCTAGTGCGGGAGCGGGGTTGGGGGTGCGGGCCAACAGCCCGCGCAGCGGGCTTCGTAACCCTAGCCCGGCCCTGAAGGGCCGGGCGCCCTGCACCGCTACCGGCGGGCGAGCCGCCCGCACTCCGTGGGAAGGAGTGCGGGCCGCTGGCCCGCGAAAGCCCGTTGCAAGAGGCACTGCCCCCACCCCCAGCCCCGCTCGCGCGCTAGTGCGGAAGAGGGATCCCGCGGGGGTGCGGGCCAACAGCCCGCGCAGCGGGCTTCGTAACCCTAGCCCGGCCCTTCAGGGCC
>NZ_LWQS01000018.1 GCF_001650695.1 Chloroflexus islandicus | reverse complement strand
AATGCCGGTAGGATCGAGTATACACTACAAAAGGGTTGAAAATGGTAACAGTTTTTGCAAAATTTTCGGGATGGGGTAGAGGCACATCGTCTTTGCCTCTCCTCGCGCACGGGGGCGAGCGCAGTACGTTCGCCCACATCCTTCCGCCCCCGCAGGTGGAAGGCGATGGACAGATAGCAAGTTGCGCGTACAACCGTTGATCGCTGTGCGATGCCTCAACGCTTAGCTCTCCACTCCCCTCTCCCGCATCAGCGGGAAAGGGGCTGGGGGTGAGGGTGATCAGCCCGCGCAGCGGGCTTCGTACTCCTAGCCCGGCCCTTCAGGGCCGGGCCTGCCATGCTCGCGGGGGATTGCTGCGCCTCGCTCCGCTCGGCTCGCAGTGACAAGGGGCGCCTGATGTCATTGCGAGGAAGCGGCGGCCCCAGCGCAGCACGGGGCCGCCCGACCGAAGCAATCTCCCGCTTCAGCGGAGTGCATGCCTGAACGGGTGTCTGCCGTGCTCGCGGGTCGCGGGGTGGACAGAACGTTTGAAACTATATGATCGCTGTGCGATGCCTCAACGCTTAGCTCTCCGCTCCCCTCTCCC
>NZ_LWQS01000017.1 GCF_001650695.1 Chloroflexus islandicus | reverse complement strand
ACGAAGCCCGCTGCGCGGGCTGATGCCCCACCCCTTGCCCCTCCCCCGCTGGGGGAGGGGTGATGGGGAGCGCCACATCGGGCTTTGAAGCATTGCACAACGATCAACGGTTCTATGTTCTGCCCGCCGCTCCCCATCCGCGGGCGAGCCGCCCGCGCGCTCTACGGGTTACGGGGCGCGGGCCGCTTGAAGGGCCGGGCTGGGCTTACGAAGCCCGCTGTGCGGGCTGATGCCCCCACCCCTTGCCCCTCCCCCGCTGGGGGAGGGGTGATGGGGAGCGCAGCACCGGGCTTTGAGGCATTGCACAGCGATCAACGGTTTCATGTTCGAGCCCCCTCAGCGGGCAGTTGCCCGCGCGCTTTACGGGTTACGGGGCGCGGGCGCTATATCCGGCACCCGGCCCTGAAGGGCCGGGCTGGGCTTACGAAGCCCGCTGTGCGGGCTGATGGCCCTCACCCCCAGCCCCTCTCCCACTGGCGCGGGAGAGGGGAGTGAACTCCCAGCGTTGAGGCATTGCACAGCGATCAACAGTTCTATGTTCTGCCCGCCGCTCCCCATCCGCGGGCGAGCCGCCCGCGCTCCGTCGCTGCCGCTGGCCCGCTCTCACGCGCTGCGGTTCAG
>NZ_LWQS01000016.1 GCF_001650695.1 Chloroflexus islandicus | reverse complement strand
GTGTTCCAGTTACCCGGCGTGAAGGTCAAGGTGAGGGTAGGCTGGCCGTTGAGCAGCAGTTGGCCGCTGCTGGTGACGAGTGGTGAGACGGCGCTGACGATTTCAGGCGTGATGGTGACGGAGACGTTGGCCAGCGGCTGGGTGGCGAGACGGGCCGTGTAGTTCACCGCCGGGCCGCCCTCGGCCACGGTCAGGCTGGCGGGGGTGAGGATGAGATCCGCAACATCGTTCTCTTGGACGGTGACGCGGAGCAGGCGGTCAGCCAGCCCATTGTAGACTGGGTCGCCGGCGCTGGCGAGGTCGTGGCGCAGGTCAAGCGCATACGTGCCGGTGAGGGTCTCGACGATGGGATCGTCAATCGCCTGCACGCTGACCGTTTGTGGCGTGTTCCAGTTACCCGGCGTGAAGGTCAAGGTGAGGGTTGGTTGGCCGTTGAGCAGCAGTTGGCCGGTGCTGGGAACCAGCGGCGACACCGCGCTGACGATTTCAGGCGTGATAGTGACCGAGACGTTGGCCAGCGGTTGGGTGGCGAGGCGGGCGGTGTAATTCACCGCCGGGCCGCCTTCGGCCACGGTCAGGCTGGCGGGGGTGAGGATGAGATCTGCGACATCGTTCTCTTGGACGGTGACGCG
>NZ_LWQS01000015.1 GCF_001650695.1 Chloroflexus islandicus | reverse complement strand
CGGCGAGCGAAGGGGGGATAGCCACAAAAAGACACACAAGGGGGAATAGCCACAAAAAGACACAAAAGACACAAAAAATTTTGTGTGTGTTGCGTCTCTTCGCGGCTCTTCCCAAAGCTATGCTAGTATGGATAAAGAAGAGCCGCAAAAAGACACAGAAGACACAAAAAATTTTGCGTATTTTGTGTCTCTTTGTGGCTATTCCCAAACATATTTGTGTCTCTTCGCGGCTATTCCCAAACATATTTGCGTCTCTTCGCGGCTATTCCCAAAATCGTTGCTTTTATCACAGGAGAAGTACCGTGACAGCGCAGACCATCAACCAACTTTGCAACATCGTGCGCGAAACGGCGTATGCTATTCACCGATACCACGGCCCCGGCCATCTGGAAAAGGTGTATGAGAATGCCTTGGTGCATCGCTTGACGAAATTAGGGTTAGATGTTAAATCACAATATCCAATCGCGGTGTTTGACGAGGATGGTACAATGTTAGGCGAATACTTTGCCGATCTGTTTGTTGCGGGACGGTTGATCGTCGAGTTGAAAGCAGTACGCGCGCTCACTTCAGAGCATGTATCGCAGCTTTTGGGGTATTTGAAGTCAACCCGGATCGAGCATGGGTTGCTGATCAATTTTGGTGCG
>NZ_LWQS01000014.1 GCF_001650695.1 Chloroflexus islandicus | reverse complement strand
GTAAAAAACATCCCCCTCTCCCGCCGTCAGGTGGGAGAGGGGGCGAGGGCAACACCCCTCCCCCAGCGGGGAGGGGCTGGGGGTGGGGACCACCTGCCAGCGTGAGAGAGCCTTTACCCACGAACACAGCTTTTGCACAATGACAGAGGCAGTATGCACGACGTGATAGTGATTGGCGCCGGCATCGCCGGCTTAGCAGCGGCAAATGCACTTTCTGCCGCGGGCTATGAGGTGCTCGTCCTCGAAGCGCGGAATCGGATAGGTGGCCGGATCTGGACGGACGAGCAGTATGGCCCGGTCGAGTTTGGCGCTGAGTTTATCCATGGCCACCGCGCCGCCACGTGGGAATTGGTCAGGCGCGCCGGCTTGCCCACCTCGCGCTGGGGCCGCGATCGCCGGTTCGCGCTCGGCGGGCGGATCTTGGCCACTGATGATCCGGTTGGGGCAGCCGTGCATACGCTCTACCAGCAGATCTGCGCGTATCGCGGCCCCGAAGTGACGGTGGCCGAATTGCTCAACCGGCTCGCGCCATCATCTGAAGTGCGCACCTTAGCCGGGCGCTGGCTAGCCAATATTGAAGGGGCCGACTTGAACCGGCTCAGCGCGGCGGCATTGGCGCGCGAACGGCGCTTGAGCACGATTGGCGAGGA
>NZ_LWQS01000013.1 GCF_001650695.1 Chloroflexus islandicus | reverse complement strand
CGGCGACCAATACGCCGACCAATACCCCCACGGCGACCAATACGCCGACCAATACCCCCACGGCGACCAATACGCCGTCTCCGACAAACGTGCCAACGGCAACGGTCATTCCAGCGCCAACGACATATCGCTACTACATCCCGCTGGTGTTCAGGAGCTACAGTCATTACCTTGTCATTGATGAGTGGCTAACCCCCACTCCGGCGCCAGCAAGCATTCGCCCCGAACAATTCCTTCCTCTGTAGACGTTGCCTCACCCCTGCTGATCAAGCAGGGGTGAGGCATTTCCTAAATGACAATTTGTTCATTCCAAACTACGACAAGGTTTAGCGGTTATTCAGTCGCTTTTGCTACGCTACAGTCGTGCCGGGTTTATCACGATCCGCCCCCTCCCCGGTTCCGTCCTTTGAATAGCCATGGTTAGGAGTGCATCGTGAAGTACACCCGACACCTAGCCCTCGTAGGGATCATGCTGCTAGGCATAACGCTTAGTGCATTCGTGAATATCCCTAACGCCAATGCCACGATTCCGAACCGGCAGCCGTGGGTACATCAACCGGGCACGTGCCCCCCGACGCTGGAGGGGGCCGTGTTCGGCCTTGCCGGCGATAGCTGCGGTGGTAGCGGCACCGGCTTTGACACCACCCAAGTCTACGG
>NZ_LWQS01000012.1 GCF_001650695.1 Chloroflexus islandicus | reverse complement strand
GGACAGAAATTTGGTCGAGTACAACCGTTGATCGCGGTACAATGGCTCACAGCGTAGCTCTCCCCTCCCCGCTCCCGCGCCAGTGGGAGAGGGGTTGGGGTGAGGGTAAACCAGCGCATCGCAAAGCTATAACCTACATCTACGCTCATACGTTCTGTCCCGAACCCGGCCCTAAAGGGCCGGGCTGGGGGTACGAAGCCCGCTGCGCGGGCTGCTGGCTCACCCCTAGCCCCTCTTGAGGGGCGGACAGAAATTTGGTCGAGTACAACCGTTGATCGCGGTACAATGGCTCACAGCGTAGCTCTCCCCTCCCCGCTCCCGCGCCAGTGGGAGCGGGGAGGGGGGTGGGGGTAAACCAGCGCATTGCAAAGCTATAACCTACATCTACGCTCATACGTTCTGTCCCGAACCCGGCCCTAAAGGGCCGGGCTGGGGGTACGAAGCCCGCTGCGCGGGCTGCTGGCCCCCAACCCTAGCCCCGCTTGAGGGGCGGACAGAAATTTGGTCGAGTACAACCGTTGATCGCGGTGCCATGCCTCAAAGCGTAGCTCTCCGCCCTTCTCCCGCGCCAGTGGGAGCGGGGAGGGGGGTGGGGGTAAACCAGCGCATCGCAAAGCTATAACCTACATCTACGCTCATACGTTCTGTCCCGAACCCGGCCCTAAAGGGC
>NZ_LWQS01000011.1 GCF_001650695.1 Chloroflexus islandicus | reverse complement strand
GGCTGCACACGGCGTTGCTCGACGCTGCCGATGATCCTGAGCAGCCGCTTGAGGTGCGGCGGCGGGCGATTGAGGCGGTCGCTGCCGGTAAAGATACGCAATTGCGGGTAGCGGTCGATCAGCATCTTGGAGTGTTCCCAATCGCCGCTACTGTCTTTGAGGCCGAAGAACTGGCCGGGATGGCTATCGAGCAGGCCATCGATGATCGTGGTGGTAATCGGCACGCCGGTCACTTGCGGGATGTGGTAGAGCATCACCCGCGCTTCAGCCGGCAATGCGTCGCAGAGGGCGCGAAAATAGGCCAAGATACCGGTCTCGCTCGGTTGTTTGATATAGAACGGCGGCATTACCAGAATAGCATCAACCCCTAGCTCAATGGCCGCCCGGCTCAGCGTAATCGTATCGGTCAGCGCCGCGCAGCCGGTGCCGGCGATCACGCTCAGCTCGCCGCGATGCTGGAGAATGATTTCCAAGGTGCGGATCCGCTCGGCGACGCTCATTGATGGCCCCTCGCCGGTGGTGCCGAGCGCAAGCACGCCATGTAGGCCACCATCGGCCAGAAATTGCAAATATCCCGGCAGCCATTCATAATCGACCGGGCCGACATCACTGGTAAAGGGGGTGAGCATCGCGCTAATAATGCCCCGAATCTCTGCCATGGCAGTTCCTCCTCCCTGATCATTGCATTTGGTAGAATCTACCACCAATATCATTTTGCGTAAACAAGATATGCGTTGTAGGGATACAGCAGCGCTGTATCCCTACAACCCTACAACGCGCCACATGGTGTAGAATCTATCGGCGGCAAGCAAGCTTATACCAGTGAAGAAGGCGGTTATGAAAGGTCTTGTGCTGAGCGGCGGCAAAGGAACCCGGCTCCGTCCGATTACGTATACTAGCGCCAAGCAACTAGTACCGGTAGCGAATAAGCCGGTTCTCTTCCGGGTGATCGAAGCGATCCGCGATGCCGGCATCACCGACATCGGCATTGTGATCGGCGATACCGGTGACGAGATTCGGGCAGCGGTCGGTAATGGCCGGCGGTGGGGGGTGAAGATTACCTACATCCCGCAAGAAGCGCCGCTGGGATTGGCGCATGCGGTCAAGATTAGCCGCGATTTTCTCGGCGATGACCGGTTTGTGATGTTTTTAGGCGATAACTGCATTCAAGGCGGGATCAGCCCGCTGATCGAGCAGTTTGGGCGGAGTGACTACAACGCGCAGATTGTGTTGAAGAAAGTGGCCGATCCGCGCTCGTTCGGTGTCGCCGAACTCGATGACGATGGGCGGGTGATCCGGCTGGTTGAGAAACCGCGCGAACCGAAGTCGGATCTGGCGCTGGTCGGGATTTACATGTTCGATCACCACGTCTTCGAGGCGGTCGAAGCGATCCGGCCCTCGGCGCGCGGCGAACTGGAGATTACCGATGCCATCCAGTGGCTGGTGAGCAATGGCTACCACGTCTACCCCTACGTTCATGAAGGGTGGTGGATCGATACCGGCAAGAAGGACGATATGCTCGAAGCCAACCGGCTGGTGCTCGAAGAGATGGAGCCGTCGGTGCAGGGGTATGTCGATCGCGATTCGCAGTTGATCGGCAAGGTGATTATCGAGCCGGGGGCCGAGATCATCAACAGCACGATTCGCGGGCCGGCGATTATCGGCGAGCATACGCGGATTGTGAATGCGTATGTGGGGCCGTTTACCTCGATCTACCATCACTGCCATATCGAAGAGTGCGAGATTGAGCATAGCATTGTGCTGGAATACTGCACCATCCGCGGTTTGCCCCACCGTTTGGAAGATAGCCTGATCGGGCGGAATGTGGAGATCGGGCGCAGTCCGTTACGGCCCAAGGCGTACCGGTTGATGTTGGGTGATAATAGTTCGGTAGGGGTGTTGTAGGGGGACAGCATGCTGTCCCCCTACCATCCCGCTGCATCAAGGTGTCCCATAGTATACTGTAAATGGGACACTATGAGGGACAGCACGCTGTACCCCTACCATCCCGTCGCATCAGCATCGTGCTGAGCTTCTTGGCGGCGCATGCGCCAATACTGGGCGGCGAAGCAGATGACGGTCGTGCGATCAAACACTTTCGCATCGATGTCGTTGCGCACATCGAGCGCCTTGTAGAAGTTATCGATATATTTGCGCACGGTGCTCTCGCTCAAATGGCAGTGGCGGGCAAGATGGTCGGGCGTGAAGTGAAGCTGCAAAGCTATTTCGCGCAAGTGGCGCGGCAGACGGTCGAACCGAGGTGCGATTCGTTGCACGGCGGCGCGCAAGCGCAGATCGTCAATCGAGGCCAGAAAGTAGTCTGAAGGGTTCATTGTGGTCTCCTTGGGCGTTCGCTCGGGCCGATGAGCAGCCGTACCCTTGCGCTGAGGCTAGTTTTGGTTGGCTCACTCCAAGGAATGCAACCAATGGCCGAATTTGGCAGCGATTAGCGGACAATGTCGCAACGTCAGCATGCAGGGCAGATGCCGTTGAGCAGTGAGATTTGCGCGCGAACTTACCTTGCCGAGGAGACAGTGATGGCAAGCGCCGCATGCTGGGAGTGGGCGCTATGCCACAGCGGGGCAGCGCACCGCACTCGCTATGCGGCGCGACTATCGCTGGTGAGCGCGGGAGGTGATTGCTTGGATTGCATCGCTGGCTAACTAGCCGCCAGCTTCCGCTCCATTCTCTCCCGGCATCCATCCCGGCGGGATGGGAATGCCAAGGTCGATCATCGCCGCACGGCTGGCGTGATCGACCGGCATCCACGCCACGACCTGCGGATAGAGCTCATCGCTGAGGGTGATAAACAACGAGCGGAAGTTGATGATCTGCCCGGTTGCTGAGCGTATGGTCGAGCGATAGAATGGCGGCGCGGCGTCGCTCGTGGAAGCCGTGTACGCATCGATCGGAGTGTTTTCCCACAGTTCGCTGAAATAGGGTAATTCGCGCCAGCGCGCTACGCGCTCGATATACCATGGCTCGCGTTCACAATAGGCGTTTTGCACCTTGAAGCCGTAGATGTTTCGCTGGGCGAAACGACGCCATTGCTCATGATCAAGGTAGAGCAGGGGATATACCGGTGAACGCGGATCGAAGATCATCTGAATCACGTTGCGCATTTCAACCGGAATAGCCTCATACTCTGTGCGCGTGATACCCGCTAAAGCGAGCAAATGCTCGTTCACATCGAGCACATCCCAATCGCGGTTGATAATGTAGGCCGGCAGCGGAACGAACTGCATAATCTCGCGGGCCACCCGCACGAAGGTTGCTAATGTCTCGCCTGACCGGTACGGTTGGATGGGGTAATGATGGGCGCTGATCAGCAGCCGGTTGCGTTCAGCAAGATCGCATTCTAAGTAATCGGCAATCGCCATCACAATATCGCGTGATGGCGGTTTCTTTAATTTCCCCGACCGCAGAGCCGGGTACGACGAATAGACTTCGCGGAATTGGGTGTAGGTGAAGGTCTTGGGTACCTCGCGCCCGTCGCTCGACGAGCGTTGCGGGCGGATCAGTTCATTACGCCGGCGCTGGCGTAATTCGTCGACCGTCTCGACAAATGCTTGGCAGTCGGGATGCGGGCGGCGTTGGCGGTTCATACTTCCTCTAGACGGCTATCGCCAGTTTCCTTGCGGTGAGCGAAGAACATCTCAAAACAACACTCTAGGCGCTATTCAATCGCATAGCTTGTTCGATTCCTTCTTCATGCCTATACTATAGCGCATGGAACAACCAAAATCTTTGAGCTTTTTTGCGATTGTTTTGCGGTCTTCAGTTTTATGAATCTCGACGCTGAACTCCATGCCTTACGTCGCGAAATCGAGCAATTGCGCGCCGAGGTCAATGCGTTACGCCGTTGCTACGAGCAATGGTGTGCTGAACGACAGCCGGGCCAGTTGTCAGCCGATCGGCGGGCAGCGTTTACCGAGTTGGGGAAAACGCAGTTGAAAACGACGCTCTCGAACGAGCGTCAGCATGGCCATCGCTATCATACGCTGGCCGAACTGGCCGAGGCGATAGGGTTGTCGAATGCGACCCTCAGCCGTAAACTTCACGGCAAAGAACCGCTGCTGCCGGCGGATGTGAAGCGGATTGTGCGCCAATTGTTGATCTGGGGCAGGTTAGATAGCCGCATGCGCCCTCGTCACAGCTTGGACGAGAGGGAGTAGCAGATTTTACGCCGGCTGAATACCAAGAAATCGAGCTTATTCGCGGCTACGAGATCATTCCTTATCCGCAATCGAAGATTGATCGGCTCCGTAATGATTTGAGTACGCAGCAGATTGCCGATCTCGTTGCACGGGTGGGGTATGGCGCCGGGCAGCATACTCCCGACACGCTGATCACATTTATGCGCGAGCGCAAAGAATACGCGCAACTGCGCATGATAGCGCTGGAAGTGTATGTACGGGCGGTGCCGCCGGCGCAATGGCGAGCCGAGGTGTGGAGCGAGTTGTTGCGCGATTTCGATGCTAGTGTGCGTAAGTTTACGTTACGGATGGTGCGGGAGTATCAGGCGTCGATTGCAGAAGATGAACTCTTGTACGTCCTTAACGGCTCGCCCCAAGATGTCGTGCTGTATGCAGTGAAGCTGGCCGGCGATCTGGTGCGGGCGCAGCGGATAGCGCCGGCGTGCCTTGCTATCCCTAATGTTGCGAACCACGGTTACTGGTTGATCCGCTTGCGGGCGATTGAGGCGCTGATAGTGCCTGATCCTACATACAACTGGCCCGATACGATGCGTCTCTTGCCGGCGTTTGCCGGATCGAAATACTGGAAATCGCGCAAGCTGATAGTTGAATATATCAGCGAGCGCTGCCGGCGCGGTTGCTTGACCGGGGCGGATTATGACAGCGCGTTAGGCTTGCTCGAACAGTGGGCGACCGATGGCCGTTCGTCAGATGAGCATGGCAAACGGGCGCGGGCGGCATTGGCGTTGTTGCGCGGTTATGATGATTTGCCAAACAGTTCGCGCCAGACGTCGTAGACGGTATTTTTGGGCGCTCCCAGTTCTTGGGCGGCGCGGCGCACGGCGGCGCTGCCGGTGATGCCTTGGGCGGCGAGTTGGTGTAAGTGGGAGGCGATGGTTTCAGGGGTAGCGCTGGCTGGTTGGGCGCGGAGACGCTGGCGGTCGCGTTTGCGCTCGCTGCCCGGCTCGGCCCCGGCAATGACGATGGTGAATTCGCCGCGGGGCGGGTGGCTGGTAAAGTGGTCGATTAGCTCGGTCGCGGTACCGCGCGCAATCGCCTCGAAGCGTTTGGTGAGGTCGTTGGCGACGGCTAGTTGGCGCTCGCCGAGCGTTGTGGCGATGTCGCGAAGCGCCTCCAGCAAGCGGTGCGGCGTCTCGAAGCAGATGACGGTTAGCGTCAGATCGACGATCGCGCTCAGCAATTCGCGGCGCTCGCGCGGTTGGCGGGGCAGGAAGCCGATGAAAGCAAAGCGGCTGGTGTCCATCCCCGACGCAACTAGCGCTGCCAGTGGCGCGCTAGGGCCGGGGATGGGAGTCACGGTGTGCCCCTCTGCTAGACATGCCTGCACCAGCTCGAGGCCGGGGTCGGCGATCGCGGGTGTGCCAGCATCTGAGACTAGCGCTACGTCACCGGTTTGCAATGCGGCTAGGATCTCGGCGCGCCGGGCCAGTTTGTTGTGTTCGTGGTACGAGATGCATGGTGTCGTGATTTGGTAGTGGTCGAGCAAAATGCGGGTATGGCGGGTGTCTTCGGCGGCGATCAGCCGCGCTTCGCGCAGCACGCGCAGCGCGCGCAAGGTGATGTCTTCGAGATTGCCGATCGGGGTGGCGACGAGATATAACGTGCCCATGATAGTGCTCTCGTATTTTTACCACAGCGGGCGCAGAGGACGCAGAGGGGGGAAAGAGCGCGCCAATGCTCGCGAGAATACCCGTCGTATTTTACCGCAGATGGTGCATTGTGTTCTGCGTCCGCAAGAAGGCCCTCGGGTTTTTACCGCAGGGGCGCGGAGGGCGCAGAGGGGAGAGTAGCATGTTCTCTGCGTCCGCGATAAGGCCCTCGGGTTTTTACCGCCGAGGTCATCAAACGATTATATGCCGAATTGCTGCCGCCAATAATCCAAGACCTCGGCCACGATCTGTTCAATGCCAATTTCGGGCTGCCAGCCGGTGGCTGCGCGCAGTTTGCTGTTGTCGCCTTGTAAAATCGGCTCATCGACCGGGCGCAGGCGGGCGGGATCGACCTGTACCTTCGCCGGCACGCGCCCCATTGCAACCACCATATCGACAATATCGCCGATCCGCACCGCGTGGCCGGAACAGAGGTTATACACCTCGCCGGGGACGCCGTGTTCGAGCAGTAGCCAGAGGGCGCGGGCCACGTCGCGGGTGTGGCTGAAGTCGCGTTTCGGCGCCAGATTGCCCACGTATATCACCGGCGGTTGCCGGCCCGCTTCGATCAAGGCCATCTGGCGGCAGAAGGTCTGGATCGAGCAGCGGTCGCCTTGGCGCGGCCCGACGTGGTTGAACGAGCGGGTGACGACGACGTGCAAGCCGTAGCTGGCGTGATATTGCAACCCGCTCAGCTCGGCGGCGACTTTGCTCACACCGTAGGGGCTGGCCGGGCGGAGCGGGTGATCTTCGCGGATGGGCACATCTTCCGGGCGCACCGGCCCATATTCGGCGCTGGTGCCGGCGATGTGGATGCGGGCATATGGCACGTGGCGGCGGGCCGCTTCGAGCAGGTTGATCGTGCCTTCGACATTGGCCCGCATGGTCACGATCGGTGCATCCCACGAGGCGCTGGGGTAACTTTGCGCGGCAAGGTGGAAGATGCGGTCGGGTCGGGCAGCGGCGATGGCGCGATCAACGGCGAAGGCGTCTTCGATATCGCCTTCGTGGATGGTGATCTTACCCAACAGGTGCTCGATCGGGCGCGGATCGCTGCGCCAGCGTTTGAATGCGTGAATGTCGAGGCTGGGGATGGTCAGCAGGTAATCGGCCAGAAAGCTGCCGACCGGGCCAGTAATGCCGGTGATAAAGACGCGCATAACGCCTCCGTGTTCGTTATCGCCGCTTATCATACCACGTTTGGCTCGGCGCGACTGTGGTATGATCGCGTTGTGATTGATGATGACGGAGCACGCATTATGCCATGGCAAACCGCCCTCGCTCGCCATTACGACCTTCACGGCGCCTTAGCGCCATTGCCGGGCGAATATGATCTTAACTTCCTTGTCACTGCCACTGACGGCGCGCAGTATGTGCTAAAAGTGATGCGACCGCATTGCGATCCGGCGCTGGTAGCGATGCAATGCGCGGCGTTAGAGCATGTGGCCGCGGTCGCGCCTGATCTGCCGGCGCCGCGTTTGGTGCGAGCCGCCAACGGCGAACCGTTTGTGGCCGAGGCTGGCCGGCTGCTCTGGTTGATTACGGCCCTGCCGGGTGAGCTGTTCGCCACCTTTCGCCCGCACCCTGCGGCGTTGCGGGCCGAACTTGGCCGGCAAGCCGCCCGGCTCGATCAGGCGCTGGCCGGTTTTGCCCACCCGATGCTCGATCGCCCGCTGAAGTGGAATTTGTTGCAAGCAGAGTGGGCAATGGCGGAGTTGCCAGCGATTGCCGATGCCGGCCAGCGCCAGCTTGCCGCCGAGGCGCTGGCCGCGTATGCGCAGCTTCACCCGGCGTTGCTCGCCCTGCCGCGTATACCGATCCACAACGACCTCAATGACTACAACCTGCTGGTGACGGCAGATGCGCGCGGCCAATTCACCATCAGCGGTCTGCTCGATTTTGGCGATCTCTGCGCCGCGCCGCGCGTCTGCGAAGTGGCGATCGCCGCGGCGTATGCGATGCTCAACCAACCCGACCCGCTGCGCGCATTGGGGGAGCTGGTCGCCGGCTATCACGCAGTCTGGCCGCTCAGCGCCGCCGAAATCGATCTGATCTGGCCGCTGGTGCGCACCCGGCTGGCGGTGAGCGTGGTGAATGCGGCGCTGATGAAGCAGCAGCGGCCTGATGATCCGTATGTGACGGTTTCGGAAGCGCCGGCGTGGCGGATGTTAGCGGCCACTGCGACCATTGATCCGGCCATCGCCGCGGCCCGTTTGCGCGCTGTCTGCGGCCTGCCGATCAGCGACGCCGCAGCGCGGGTGATGGCGTGGCTAGATACCCAGCGTGGCCGCTTTGCGCCGGTGCTCGGTCGCGATCTGGCCAACGCGCCGGTGGTGAGTGTGGCTGCCGGCGAGACGCCGCTGCCGCAAGACCCGTTTGGACTAACCGAGGCAGAGGCAGCCGTGCTGGCCGGCCCAGCCCAAGCTGAAGTTTGTATTGGCCGTTACGGTGAACCACGCCTGATCTACACTGCGCCAGTGTTTTTTGCCGGATCATCACCGCTGGCCGAACGGCGCACGATTCACCTCGGCGTCGATCTGTTTGCGTCTCCCGGCACGCCGGTCTACGCGCCGCTCGATGGGGTGGTGGTCGCGATCGAGAACTTCTCAGCGCCGCTCGACTACGGCGGGATGGTGGTATTGCAGCATCAGACGCCGGCAGGCGATCCGTTCTACACGCTTTACGGCCATCTTGACCCGATCTGCATAGGCAAGTTAGCGGTTGGCCAACCGCTCGCCGCCGGCCAACTCTTCGCCGCGCTCGGCAGTATGGCCGACAACGGCGGCTGGCAGCCCCACCTCCATTTCCAACTGCTCTTGCACGCCAGCGCGCTGGCTGGCCACTGGCCCAGCGTGGCCGCCCCTGAAGAAGGGGACTGGTGGCAGGCAGTTTGCCCCAATCCAGCGGCGCTGCTCAATTTGCCCGACGCCGCGGCGGCCTACCGCCCACTCGATCCTGCCGGCCTGCTGTGCGAGCGCCGCCGCCATTTCGCCGGCAACCTGCGGCTCAGCTACGCCGAGCCGTGTACGTTGTTGCGCGGCTGGCGCCACTACCTGTTCGACGAATGGGGGAGGGCATACCTCGACGCTTACAACAACGTGCCGCACGTCGGGCATGCGCACCCGCGCCTGCAAGCCGTTGCCGCGCAGCAGTTGCGCATGCTCAACACGAATACGCGCTATCTGCACCCGGCCCAGATCGCCTTTGCCCACGAACTCTTGGCCAAGCTGCCGCCCTCATTGAGCGTCTGCTTCTTCGTCAATTCCGGCTCAGAAGCCAACGAGCTGGCGTTGCGGCTGGCGCGGGCCGCTACCGGCGGACGCGATATGATCACCATCGACCACGGCTACCACGGCCACACTACTGGCGCGATCGACATCTCGGCCTACAAGTTTAACCATCCCGCCGGCAGCGGCAAACCCGATTGGGTGCAAGTCGTGCTGGCGCCCGATCCCTATCGCGGGCCATACGGCAATGACGGCGAACGGTACGCGACGGCCATCGACGCGGCGCTCGAACGGATCGCCGCTCGCGGCGGGAGGCTGGCCGGCTTCATTGCCGAGACCTTTCCTAGCGTGGCCGGGCAAATTATTCCGCCCCCCGGCTATCTGGCCGCGGTCTACCGCCGCATCCGCGCCGCCGGCGGCGTCTGTATCGCCGACGAAGTGCAGACTGGCTTGGGCCGGTTGGGGACGCACTACTGGGCCTTTGAGACCCAAGGTGTTGTGCCCGACATCGTGGTGCTGGGCAAACCGCTGGGCAACGGCCACCCGATTGGCGCGGTGATCACCACCGCCGAGATTGCCCGCGCCTTCGACAACGGGATCGAGTTTTTCTCGACCTTTGGCGGCAGCACGCTGTCGTGCGTGATTGGGCGCGAAGTGCTGCGGATCATTGACGAAGAAGGCTTGATGGCCCACGCGGCCCAGATCGGCGGCGAGCTGTTGGCCGGATTGCGCGACCTGCAACAACGCCATGCCATCATTGGCGATGTACGGGGAATGGGATTATTTATTGGCGTGGAATTAGTGACGGATCGGGCCACGCGCGCGCCGGCCACCGCGGCGGCCAGTTATCTCAAAGAGCGCCTGCGCGCCGAACGAGTCTTGATCGGCACTGAAGGCCCATTTGACAACGTGTTGAAAATCCGCCCGCCGCTGACCTTTGACCGCGCCGCGCTCGAGGTGTTTCTCGACCGGTGCGATGCCATTCTCAGCGAGAGTTTTCTCGCGCGGCAAGGGTGAAGCGGAGGTGAGGCAAGCGTACTTGATCGGCCTCTCATAACCGGCCAAACTATCAAAAATAGGGATGGCAAGAAAGATATTTTGGTATTGACAAAATTTCAACCGATCAGGTATACTCGCCTAGGGTTCGTGACCGTATTGTGCAAAGGGCTGCGCGTGTTGCACCCACGCCAGCCGCCGCTTAGTGCCAGTTAGTGCGCCAAAATGCCGTTTGCAGTACGACAAAGCGAGCAATCAAGTCTGATAAGCGGAGGAGAAGCCATGGATAGCAGTCATAGGCGGCACTCAATCATGGTCGTGGCTTCTTCTTCGTTGCAGGGTGCGCTTTGACCTGCATTGCAGTTCAGATCGATCAACCCCGCCGGTGAAGAAGCTGGCGGGGGAATGTATTTCTCTCTTTGATGCCCCCTCACCATTTTGAGTGCTTCCCTCGCGTCATAACTCATAAACCTGCTAGTTGAGTGCAGATTCGTCATGTTTCGATCTGCAAAAGAGATCATTTTGTCGCAACACCGGTTACGGTTGCGAATAATATCGCGATACAAGCTGCCAAGGGAAAGGAGCTGCCTATGCTGCGCATTACCGAGCCGATGCTCAATCGGGCCGAACGGCGCCGCCGCTTTATCCATGCCTTGCAGCGCGCATGCCAGCGTCACGAGCTGATTGTGCAACTGTACCGGCGGCTCGCCGCGCAAGCGCCCACCGAACAGCACGAGCAGATTCTGCTCAATCTCGCTGCTGCCGAGGCGAACCACCAACAGCGCTATGCGCGCACCTTGCGTCGCCTGCATGCGGCTCCGCTGGTGCAGGTAAGCCTGCTCGATCGGTTGTGGCTCTGGTTGTTGCCGCACTGTGGCCTTGATCTCGCCATGCGCTGGATCACATGGATTGAACGGTGCGATACGAAAGCGGTGCGGGAAGCTGCGCTGCTAGCGGCGGCATTGCCGTCGCACCGCGAGAGAGCGCGATAACTACGGACACACCAACCCGGCATAACGCTAGAGATATGGAGTGCGGTAGTTTGACTACCGCACTCCATACCAAAGGCTGCGATTTGTGCCTTATGTGCTGGATGCGTTTCTGCATGTGGTACGCTTAGACGGGGCGGCTTTCCGGTTACGAAATCACAGGAGCGATGCCATGCTGCAAGAGATCAGCGTTGAGCTGATGCGGATCATGGGGCCGATCGATCTGAATGTCGTTGGGAGATTAATCCTCACCCTGATCCTCTGCGGGTTGATCGGGTTAGAACGCTCAACCCATGAACGGGCCAGCGGTTTTCGTCCGCATATTTTAGTTGGGGTTGGCGCTTGCCTCGTCACCATGGCAGGCGCATACGGATTTACTGAACTGACCGGTGATCGCGATGCGCTGCGAGTCGCCAGCTATGTTGTTTCCGGGATCGGTTTTATGGGTGCGGGAGCTATTTTGCGCCACGGTACGAACGTGCGCGGCCTGACCACCGCCGCGACGCTGTGGGGATCCGCCGGGATTGGCGTCACTGTAGCAACTGGGTTGGGATGGTTAGCGGTGGTCGCCGCCTTGCTGTTTCTCTTCACGCTCATTGTGCTTGAGTGGCTCGAACGGCGCTTGAATTTTGGCGGGCCGGTCAGCCATTTGCGCATTCACCTGCACGACGACGGCAGATCGGTGGGGAAGGCGCTCGATGCGCTGGCGCGTCTTGGCGCTCCGGTCAAGCGGGCCACGGTGCTGCCCGGCGCCGGTTCGGCTGCGTTGCTCGAAGTTGAACTGGTGCGCGCACTCAGCGCCGATCAAGCGCCATTGCTTGCGCGCCAACTGCTCACCTTGAAAAAGTATGTTGCGCAGGTTGAAACTGCCGTTGCCCCGCTGGACGAGCCGGCGGAAGCGACTGAGGGCGAAGAGGCCGAGACTGACGAGCCGGTCGTGCCGCTCAACTTGAGCAACCCAAATGTTTTGCAAGATTTGCAAGAGGCCGAACCGCAGCCGAAAACATCACCTGACGCGGCCAAACAGCGGTAGGGATAGTGCAAGCGTATGTGACGTGCGGCAGTGCAACTGCCGCACGCCATAAATGGCTGCCGGCGTCACAAAAGTCTCCACCAACGCTTCATAGCATCTTCACAATTGCCGGCTATCTTGATGGTGAAACTGGTATCATACAACCCAGTCACAATCTCAGGAGTGAAGCGTATGGAACAACGACGAGTAAACTGGCCGGCATGGCTGGCGCTCGGCATCTCGCTGGTGGCGCTGGTCGTTGCACTAGGCAGTATGGCGATGAGCTGGCGTGCTATGTGGACGGCGTGGGCAATGCCAGGGTGGTCAAACCAGCAGGCGGTTCCCAACCCCCCGCCCGACTGGAAGGAGCGCGGGAAACATGACCAATTCACGCCTCCCGGCTGGCGTAATTGGGGAGAGCGCGGCCAATTTACGCCTCCCGGCTGGCGTAATTGGGGAGAGCGCGGCCAGATGATGCCCGGTATGGGCTACCAAATGCCCAGTATGATGGATAGTAGAGGGTGGTTCGGCGGCTTGCTCAGTCTGGTTGACATCCTGCTCAAATTGGCGGCGTTGGCTTTGCTGATCTGGCTTGGCATCCGCATCTTCCGCCAACGCCAAAACCGGCCGCCAGCGGCTACCCCGCCGGGCACGCCCCCCGCGCCGCCGTTGACCCCCGCCGGGCACGACCCGCGTGTCGAATAGCTAATGGGTGGAGCCGCACGTTCGTGCGGCCCTACCGTATGGCAACCCGGACAAGCCTATGGCACGCACGATTTTGGTGGTTGATGATGAACCCGGTATTGTCAAAATCGCTCGCGATTACCTCGAACGGGCCGGGTTTCAGGTGATCAGCGCCGGTGACGGGCCAACTGCGTTGCGGTTGGCTCGCCAAGAGCGTCCGGCGTTGATCGTGCTTGACCTGATGTTGCCCGGTATGGACGGGCTTGATGTCACGCGCACCTTGCGCCAAGACCCGCTCACAGCGCGGTTGCCGATCATTATGCTCACGGCGCGGGTCGAAGAGACCGATCGGCTGATTGGACTCGAACTTGGCGCTGACGACTACATCACCAAACCCTTCAGTCCGCGTGAGCTGGTGGCGCGGGTGCGCGCGGTGCTGCGCCGGAGCGAAGGCGCATTGCAGCCGGTCAATGTCATCCAAACTGGCGGGTTGGTGATCGACCTTGAACGGCGCACGGTGCGGCGCGACGGCGAGACGATCGAACTCACCGCGACCGAATTCGATCTGCTGGCAGTGTTGGCTAGCGCGCCGGGCCGGCCCTTCACCCGCGCCCAACTGCTCGATCGGGTGTATGATACCGATTACACCGGTTTTGACCGCACGATCGACGCCCACATCAAAAATCTGCGCCGCAAGATCGAGCCTGATCCGAATGGACCGCCGCGTTTGATCTTGACGGTCTATGGCGTTGGTTACAAGTTCGCCGAGAACGAGGAACGCTAAGCCGGCGACGAGACGCGCTGCGTTCTCTACGAGGTTACGTATGCGCCCGCCCCGCCTCTTTAATCTCATGCTCACCGCCTTTGCGCTGGTGATTGTGCTGGGCATTAGCGGCATGGTGCTCTCGTTTTGGCTGGTGACACGCTGGAACGATCCAGATCAAATCCGCTGGATGGAAGCCGAAATGGCGGCGCGAAATCAGGCGATGCAATTAGCTGCGTACTATCAACAGACCGGTTCATGGAGTGGAGTTGAACGGCAATTAGGGCCATTGCCGCAGGGGTTCGGCAAGATTAAAGGCGCCGTTGCGCTGCTCGATGCTAATGGGCGCGTGGTTGCCGGACGTCGCCGGCCTTTCATCGCGCGCGGCAACGAAGCGGTGCGGCGCATTCCAATCGTGGTCAACGATCAACAAGTCGGCACCTTGGTGTTTTCGGTGGTGGATACCGACGAGTCGTTTCCGATAGGCGATCTCAACCGTCGCCCGTTACTCTGGGGGATGCTGGGAGCTGGCGCCGGGTTGATGGCGATCTTGCTGGTAATGGCGGCCATCTTCTCGCGCCGGATTAGTGCGCCATTACGCCAGATCAGCGCCGCTGCGCAAGCAATTGCCAATGGCGACCACAGTAGCCGCGTGCAACCGGCGAATGTGCGCGAATTGGCCGAACTGGCTGAGAGTTTCAACCGCATGACTGCCGCTTTGCAGCAGGCCGATCAGCAGCGTCGCCAACTCACCGCCGATGTGGCCCACGAACTGCGCACGCCGCTGTCGATTATTAAAGGCCGGCTCGAGGGGATTCAAGACGGGGTGTACGAGGCTGACGCCGAGCAGATTGAAGCGTTGCTATCTGAGGTTGCCCTGCTTGAGCGGCTGATCAACGATCTACATCTGCTCGCGCTGGCCGACGCTGGCCAATTGCCGCTCTACCGTGAAACGGTTGCGCCGGCGATGCTAGTGAACGAAGCGGTGCGTTCATTTGCGCAGAGCGCCGCCGAGCGCGCGATTCAACTCACTGCCGAACCAGCCGCCGGGTTGCCCGATATTGATGTTGATCCGCAGCGGATTGCGCAGGTTTTGGGCAACTTGATCAGCAACGCGCTGCGCCACACTCCCGCCGGCGGCGCGGTGCGCGTGACCGTTGCCGCCGAGCCGGATGGCATCGTCTTCAGCGTGGCCGACACCGGCCCCGGCATTGATCCCGCCGACTTGCCGCACATCTTCGACCGCTTCTACCGCGCCGATCGGGCGCGCACGCGCAGCAGCGGCGGCGCCGGCTTGGGCTTGGCGATTGCCCGCCGTTTGGTTGAGGCTCATGGCGGCCAGATTTGGGCCGAAAGCGAGCTAGAGCGCGGTACGACAGTGAGTTTTCGGCTGCCGGCGGGGGTGGATACGCCATCCGTGATGATCGTACACCAACCGGCGATAGTCAATGGGCAACATTAATGCGGTCTATGTTGCCCGCTGTCATTGCGAGCGTCGGGGCCGCGCGTAGCAATCTCCTTTCCTCTGTCATTGCGAGCGGCAGGGGCAGCGTGCGGCGCTGCCCCGAAGCGAAGCAATCTCCCACTGTAGCGCGACACATGCCTAATAGGGAGCGATCGGCATAGCTTATCGTTGGGGTATTGTGTGCTGACCTGTGCTTGATCGCGCCGGATCAGGATGCCGAGCGACCGCATAGCTTATCTTTGGGGTATCGTGTGCGCGATGACTTTGCCTCCAGCGGTCGTTCTCGCCGAAGCAGGAGATTGCTTCGGGAGCTGCGCCCCCTCGCAATGACACTGTTTACCGTTCCGCTGTCCTTGCGAGCGTCGGGGCCGTGCGCAGCGCTGCCCCGGCGCGAAGCAATCTCCCGCGATAGCGCGAGGCATGCCTGATAGGGAGTGCAAGCGTAGCGCAACTGTGCCGCAAATGGTGTTTGCCAGCCAAGGAGTTTTCAAGTATCTTTGGGGCGTGGTTTGAGCGAGTGATTTGCATCCAGTGATTGTTCACGCCGAAGCGGGAGATTGCTTTGGGGGCTGCGCCCCCTCGCAATGACAGCAAGAGTATTGCCTGCGATGGCATGAAACGGCGTCTTATTGCTGAGCGACAGGCCCTATGCCCACCTCGCCTCTTCTCCGCTTTTACCTGCTCGCCTTTGGCCTTGCGTGGCTGGGTTGGATCCCGGCGGCGCTAGGTTCGCGCGGGGTGGCGCCGTTTACGGCGCCGGGATGGCAGGTGCTGCTGATCCTTCCCGCAGTAGCGCCAGCGCTGGCCGCCGGTTGGGTGACGCGGGCAAGCTATGGGCCGGATCGGGCCAATGCCCTGTTTGCGGCGCTGCTCCGATGGCGGGTGGCGCCAATCTGGTATCTGGCGGCGGTTGGCGGGCCAGTGGTGATCGTCGGGTTAGCCAAGGCGCTTGCCACCCTGTTGGGTTGGCCGGATGAGCTGCCGGCGCCGCAGGGCGAACGGGTCGCGGCGGCGATCGCTGCCCTGATCAGCTCGCTCTTGGCTAACCCGTGGGAAGAGGTGGGTTGGCGCGGGTTTGCCCTGCCGCACTGGCAGCAACGCTACTCTGCGCTGGCAGCCACCGTGATCGTGGGCGGGTTGTGGGGGCTATGGCATTTACCGATCTTTTTCTGGATCGGCAATCCGATGGCGAATTACCCATTTTTCCCGTGGTTAGCGGGCACCATCGCCGGCGCGGTGATCTACACGTGGCTCTACAACAGCGCCGCCGGTAGTCTGTTGCCGGTAACGCTGTTTCACGTCGCGTTCAACACGGCGGCAACGGCGATCGGCGGGTCGATTGCGGCCTTGGCCGTGGCCCAAATCCTGATCGCACTGGCCATCATCATCGCTACGGGGCCGGCCCAGCTCGCGCGGCGCGAACGGGTGCGCTGGCAGGGGTGAGCGCTCGTGTGGAGTGCGGCAGTCCAACTGCCGCATTCCACTTTGGTCAGGGTGTTCCGGAGTAATAACCCGCCGTATCGGCGACCGCTTTCATCACCATTGAGCATCGCCACACCGCATACTTCCCCAGTTGCCCATCTACAACGCAATCTCAATGATTCCGCATCAGATTGCGGTGTATACTGAAAGCAAGCTCCTTCTTGCCTCCCCTTTCGGTGCTGTGCCTAGCGCTGGGGCAGCCTCCGCCAACGCTTTCCGCGAAGCGATTGGCCGGTCTTGCCTGCTCTACCATCTTGCTAGCGATAGAAAGGAGGGCCTATGACCACTCCGCCAACTCAATTCACTGCCAACCAACTGTGGCATAGCGAGTCGCCAGAATATGTGACGGCAGCGCTGGGAAGCCATGAACATCACGGTCTCAGCGCCAGCGAAGCAGCACGCCGGCTCAAACAGTACGGGCCGAACGTGATCACCGCCAAAGGCGGCAAAAGCCCGCTGGTGCGCTTCCTGTTGCAGTTTCATAATCCGTTGCTCTACATTTTGTTGGTTGCCAGCTTCATCACGCTGTTGCTCAAAGACCCGGTTGACGCCGCGATTATCTTTGGCGCGGTGTTGGTGAACGTCATTCTTGGCTATATCCAAGAGAGCCGGGCCGAAAAGGCGATCGAGGCGCTGGCCCGCGCGATGAAGATGGAAGCGACAGTGGTGCGCGATGGCAAGACGATGCGCATCTCTGCCGCCGAACTGGTTCCCGGCGATGTGGTGATCTTGCATAGCGGCGATCGTGTACCTGCCGATCTGCGTCTGATCCGCACCCGTGATCTGCAAATCGCCGAAGCGGCGCTGACCGGCGAGTCGGTGCCGGTGAGCAAAGATGCCCACGCCGCCATCGAACCCGATACCGCGTTGGCCGACCGGGTGACGATGGCATACGCCTCGACGCTGGTGACATACGGGCAAGGGATGGGGATTGTGGTTGCGACTGGCAATCAGACCGAAGTAGGGCGCATCTCGCAGCTCATCGCCAGTGCGCACGATTTGCAAACGCCGCTGACCCGCAAGATCGCTGAGTTCAGCCGGCTCTTGCTCTTCGTCATCCTCGGCTTTGCCGCCTTGACGATGGTGCTTGGCTTTATGCGCGGCCAGCCGTTGATCGACTCGCTGATTGCCGCGATTGCACTCGCGGTCAGCGCGATCCCCGAAGGGTTGCCTGCTGCGGTCACGGTGACGCTGGCGATCGGCGTGGTGCGCATGGCGCGCCGGCAAGCGATCATTCGCAAGTTGCCAGCGGTTGAGACGCTGGGCAGCACGACCGTGATCTGCTCGGATAAGACTGGCACGCTGACCCAAAACCAGATGACCGTGCAGCGGATTGTGGCCGGCGGCGAATCGTTTGCCACCACCGGTTCAGGCTACCAACCGGAGGGCGAAATCACGCTGCACGGTGCGCCGGTGGCGGTGGCGGCGCATCCGGCGTTGGCGGAATGCCTGCGGGCCGGCCTGCTCTGCAACGATAGCCAACTGGTTGAGGAAGCAGGGCGCTGGGATGTGAACGGCGATCCAACCGAAGGCGCGCTGTTAGTTGCCGCATACAAAGCCGGCATCCGCCAAGAGCACTGGCTGCCGCGACTCGACAGCATCCCCTTTGAGTCGGAACATCAGTACATGGCGACGCTCCACGATGCCGGCCCCGATCGCGAGCGGGTGGTCTACCTGAAAGGTTCGGTTGAGGCTGTCTTGGCGCGCTGCGCGACGATGCTCGACGCTGCCGGCAAGCAGGCGCCGTGCGATGCAGCCGCGATCCAACGCGCGGCTGAGGCGTTGGCCGGGCAGGGGTTGCGCGTGCTGGCGTTTGCTCGCGGTTATTTGCCCCCCGGCACGACTACCATCTCTCACCACGATGTGATGAGCGGGTTGACCTTCCTCGGCCTGCAAGGCATGGTCGATCCGCCGCGTCCCGAAGCGATCACCGCCGTGCGGGCCTGCCAAGAGGCTGGCATCAAGGTCAAGATGATCACCGGCGATCATGCCCTCACCGCGGCGGCGATTGCCGAGCAGATCGGGCTAGAGCGAGGGCGCAGGCCAGCGGTGCTCACCGGTCGCGAGCTTGAAAACCTCACGGACGAGGAACTCAGCGCTGCCGCTGAGTACACGACCGTCTTTGCCCGCGTGACTCCCGAACAGAAGCTACGGCTGGTGCAGGCGCTGCAAGCGCGCGGCCATATCGTGGCGATGACCGGTGATGGCGTCAACGACGCGCCGGCGCTCAAGCAGGCCGACATTGGCATTGCGATGGGTCTGATGGGCACCGATGTGGCCCGCGAGGCGGCGGATATGGTGCTGACTGACGACAACTTCGCCACCATCGAAGCCGCGGTGGAGGAGGGTCGCGGCGTATTCGATAACTTGACCAAGATCATTGCGTGGACGCTGCCAACCAACGTCGGCGAAGGGTTAGTCATTCTAGCCGCCATCCTGATCGGGTCGGTCTTGCCGGTCTTGCCGGTGCAAATCCTGTGGGTCAACATGGCCACCGTTGCTGCGTTGGGCCTTGTGTTGGCCGCCGAGCGCAAAGAACCGGGGATCATGCAACGTCCGCCGCGCAAGGTTGACGCCCCGATCCTCGATAGCACCTTGCTCTGGCGCACGCTGGCGGTTGGGTTGCTGATCGTCATCAGCGCCTTTTCGCTGTTTGAATGGGAGTTGCAGGCCGGCGCCGGCCTCGCCGAAGCGCGCACGGTGGCAGTCAACGTGATCGTGATGATTGAACTCTTCTACGTGCTGAACTGCCGTTCGCTCACCCATTCGATGTTCCAGATCGGCGTGTTTAGCAACCGCTGGCTGTTTGTTGGCGTGGGAGTGATGATCCTCTTGCAACTGGCCTTCACGTATCTGCCGTGGATGAACCGGATTATGCAGAGCGCGCCGATCACGCTCGATGCGTGGTGGCGGATTGTTGCGATCGCGTTTATGGGTTATCTCCTCATCGAGCTTGAGAAGTGGCTGCGCCGGCAATATGCCAGTCGCCGCAAGCCGGTGTTTGCGTGAGAGGGATCGACCCTCATCCCCCTGCCCCTTCTCCCACCTGCCGGCGGGAGAAGGGGAGCCGCTGGGTGGGAGGGAAGAGCCACGAAAAGACGCAAGAAGCACAAACATGGTTTGTGCTTCTTGGTGGCTCTTGGTGGCTGCCACCAAGGGGTGGGGGCGTGGGGAAACCCGGCCCTGAAGGGCCGGGCTAGGCTTACGAAGCCCGCTGCGCGGGCTGCTGGCCCTCATCCCCCTGCCCCTTCTCCCACCTGCCGGCGGGAGAAGGGGAGCCGCTGGGTGGGAGGGAAGAGCCACGAAAAGACGCAAGAAGCACAAACCATGTTTGTGCTTCTTGGTGGCTCTTGGTGGCTGCCACCAAGGGGTGGGGGCCACATCCCAGCGGGGGAGGGGTACCCAAAACCCTCTGCGCTCTTTGCGCCTTTGCGTTTGAACCTCTGCGCCTTTGCCTGCTTGGCGTCTTTGCGTTGACTGCCTTGGCCTAGCCAGTGGGATGGGCCGGGGGTGGGGCCAAATCACGCTCTACTCATGGTATACTACCTACAACAAGGTTCGGACTCGCTGCAAAATCTCCTTGATCTTTTCGTAAGTACGTGGTATCATTGTCTTTCGCGATCTATAAGATGCGCGCCGACAAGCGTGAGTAGCACGATGGCAGGATGTCCCCGTGCGGGGCGGAACGAATATTGAACAGCGAACGAGACGTGTGCCAGTCTGCCGGTAACCCGCTGAAGGGAGAGCGGCAGGACGGCTGTTTCTGTTTTTTTGACGAAACTGGTTGCCACGGAGCGCCGTGAGCCCACCTACTAAGTGATAGAGGAGAGGTGCGTATGCCCCCGTTGATTGAGAGCGTGGTCCTTCAGCCGCTGATCGCCCCGATCGACCCGGGCGCCGATGGTCGCCGGTCGCGCCGGATCGAGCGCCGTTCCTTTGCCCGGATTAAGGACGCGATTGATCTGCCGTTGCTGATCGAAACCCAACTCAAGAGTTTTGAATGGTTCAAACGCGAGGGGCTGCGCGAACTCTTCGATGAGATCTCGCCGATTACCGATTTTACCGGTAAGAATCTTGAGCTCCACTTTCGCGATTATACCTTCGGCGAGCCGCGCTACGACGAGTTCGAGTGCCGTGAACGCGATCTGACCTACGCCGCGCCGTTGCGAGTGCGGGTGGAATTGCGCATTCTCACCACCGGCGAAATTAAGGAGTCTGAAATCTTTCTCGGCGACTTCCCGATGATGACCGATAACGGCACCTTTGTCTACAACGGGGCCGAACGGGTGGTGGTGTCGCAGTTGATCCGCTCGCCCGGCGTCTATTTCAAAGATGAGAAGGATCCGACCAGCGGCCGTTCGTTGCATACGGCCAAGCTGATCCCGAACCGTGGCGCATGGCTTGAATTCGAGACCAATAAGCGCGATGTGATTAGCGTCAAGGTTGATCGCAAGCGCAAGATTCCAGTCACGATTCTGCTGCGCGCGATTAGCGCATGGCTGGCCGAAGAAGATGGCAGCGGGCGCTGGGCGCCAGACAATGAGTTGGATAAGTATGGGCACAACGAGCAGATGATCGAGCTGTTCCGCCATGTTGATACGGTGGCCGAGCACCCGTATATTCAGGCGACGCTCGATAAGGATCCGTCGCGCAACGCGAAAGAGGCGCTGCTTGAGCTGTACAAGCGCTTGCGCCCCGGCGATCCGCCGACGCTTGAGAATGCGCGTTCGTTGATCGAGTCGCTGCTGTTTAGCCCGCGCCGCTACGATCTGGCGAAGGTGGGCCGCTATAAGTTGAACAAGAACCTCTGGGAGCGCGATGCACGCCGTGATGGCGCGAAGGCGCCCGATCTGAGCGTGCGCGTGCTGCTGCCGCGCGATATCTTCCGCATTGTCGAGCAGATGATTTTGCTCAACAATGGCTACGGTCGCCCCGATGACATTGACCATCTCGGCAATCGCCGCGTGCGCACCGTCGGCGAGCTGATCCAGCAGCAATTCCGGGTTGGCCTGCTGCGCCTCGAGCGCGTGGTCAAAGAGCGCATGTCGCTGCAAGAGCCGGCCAGTGCGACGCCGAATGGTCTGGTGAATATTCGGCCAGTGGTGGCGGCGATGCGCGAGTTCTTCGGCGGTTCGCAGTTGAGCCAGTTTATGGATCAGACCAATCCGCTGGCGGAGCTGACCAATAAGCGCCGCTTGTCAGCTCTCGGCCCCGGCGGTCTCTCGCGCGATCGGGCCGGCTTTGAAGTACGCGACGTGCATCACTCGCACTATGGCCGTATCTGCCCGGTTGAGACGCCGGAAGGCCCGAACATCGGTCTGATCGGCACGATGTCCACCTTCGCCCGCGTCAACGAAATGGGCTTCCTTGAGACGCCGTACCGCAAGGTGTATAACAGCGTCGATAACGCGCAGGTCTGGAAAGAGAAGGGCGTGTTGCTGCGCGATGTGCGCGATCTGCGCACCGGCGAGCTGATTGCGGCGAAGGGCACGCGGGTGGATGACCAGATTGCCCGCCAGATCACGATCGGGCTGCTGCGCGGCCAGATTCTGCGCGAGGATATTGTCGATCCCGATACCGACGAGGTGATCGCCGAGGCTGGCACCGAAATTAATCGCGCCTTGGCCGAGCGGATTGTCTCGTTGCCGATTAAGCATATCAAGATCCGCCCGGTGGTGTCGCAAGAGGTCGATTACCTGAGCGCCGATGAGGAAGACCGCTTTGTGATCGTGCAGGCCAATGCGCCGCTCGATGAGCACAATCGCTTCCTCGAAACGACCGTCTCGTGCCGCTTCGGCGAGGATTTCGTCACCGAGCGGGTTGAGCGGGTGGATTATATGGACGTGTCGCCCAAGCAGGTGGTGAGCGTCTCGACCTCGCTCATCCCCTTCCTTGAGCACGATGACGCTAACCGCGCCCTGATGGGATCGAACATGCAGCGGCAGGCGGTGCCGTTGCTGCGGCCCGATGCACCGATCGTCGGCACCGGGATGGAGTACCGCGCCGCCCGCGATAGCGGTCAGGTGGTGGTCGCGCGCCGTGATGGCGTCGTGCTGAGCGCCACTAGCAGCCGGATCGTGGTGGAAGAGGATGACGGCACCCAGACCGAGTATCGCTTGCGCAAGTTTATGCGCAGCAACCAAGACACCTGTATCAACCAGCGTCCGGCAGTGGTGCGCGGGCAGCGGGTGCGGGCCGGTGAGGTGATCGCCGATAGCTCGAGCACCGATCAGGGTGAGTTGGCTCTCGGCCAAAATGTGCTGGTGGCCTATATGCCGTGGGAAGGCGGTAACTTCGAGGACGCGATCCTTGTCAGCGAGCGGCTGGTGCGCGAAGATATCTTTACCTCGATCCACATCGAGAAGTATGAGGTGGAGGCGCGCGATACCAAGCTCGGCCCCGAAGAGATTACCCGCGACATTCCCAACGTCGGCCAAGAGAGCCTGCGCAATCTCGATGAGCGCGGCATTATCTACATCGGCGCCGAGGTGCAGCCCAACGATATCTTGGTCGGTAAGATTACGCCGAAGGGCGAGACTGATCTGACGGCGGAAGAGCGGCTGCTGCGCGCGATCTTCGGCGAGAAGGCGCGTGAGGTGAAGGATAGCTCGCTACGGGTGCCCAATGGCGTGCGCGGCAAGGTGATCGATGTCAAGGTCTTCTCGCGCAGCGAGGGCGCTGAGCTGCCGGTCGGCGTCAATCAGACTGTGCGCGTGTTGCTCTGCCAGAAGCGCAAGATCAGCGCCGGCGACAAGATGGCCGGTCGCCACGGCAACAAGGGTGTGGTGTCGCGGGTGCTGCCGATCGAGGATATGCCCTTCTTGCCCGATGGCCGGCCGGTGGACATCATCCTTAACCCGATCGGTGTGCCGTCGCGTATGAATATCGGCCAGATTCTCGAAACCCACCTTGGTTGGGCCGCTGCCCGCCTTGGCTTCCGCGTCGCCACGCCGGTGTTCGATGGCGCGCACGAGGAACAGATCAAAGACCTGCTGGTGCAGGCCGGCTTGCCCGCCGACGGCAAGGTGACGCTCTACGACGGGCGCACCGGCGAGAAGTTCGATCATCCGGTGACGGTCGGCTATGCCTATATGCTCAAGCTGGCCCACCTTGTCGAAGATAAGATCCATGCCCGTTCGACCGGCCCCTACAGCCTCGTGACCCAGCAACCGCTCGGCGGTAAGGCCCAGTTCGGCGGCCAGCGCTTCGGTGAGATGGAAGTTTGGGCGTTGGAGGCATACGGGGCGGCCTACACCTTGCAAGAGATGTTGACGGTGAAATCCGACGATGTGGTTGGCCGCGTCAAGACCTACGAGGCGATCGTGAAGGGCGAGCCGATCCAAGAGGCTGGCGTGCCCGAAAGCTTCAAGGTGCTGATCAAGGAGCTGCAAAGCCTTGGTCTCAGCGTCGAGGTGTTGAGCGCCGATGAGAAGCCGGTTGAGCTGAGCGATGACCTCGACAGCGACATCGGCGCGCTCGAAGGTATCAACCTGAGCGGCATGGAGCGCGGCGAGTTCTAACCACGACCCCATCCGGGCGGCGGTATTCCCCGTCGCCCGGCCACGCCGAACAAAACGGATCTGACCCAATAGCTGCGCCAACGCGGGCCAGCCGCGCTGGGCGCGTGGAGTCTGGCGGTACGCTTCCGCTACAGGAGTAAGCCCACATGCTGGAAATTAACGACTTCAACGCCATTCGGATCAGTCTCGCCTCGCCTGAGGATATCCGATCGTGGTCGCACGGCGAAGTCACCAAGCCTGAAACGATCAATTACCGCACGCTCAAGCCTGAGCGCGACGGCTTGTTTTGCGAACGCATCTTTGGCCCGACCAAAGACTGGGAGTGCTTCTGCGGCAAGTACAAGCGCGTGCGCTACAAGGGCGTCGTCTGCGATAAGTGTGGCGTCGAGGTGACGCGGGCTAAGGTGCGCCGCGAGCGCATGGGTCATATCAATCTGGCCTCGCCGGTCAGCCACATCTGGTTTGTCAAAGGCACGCCGTCACGGCTCGGCCTGCTGCTTGACATCTCGCCGCGCAACCTCGAGCGCGTGCTCTATTTCGCCTCGTACATCATCGTCGAGGTGAAAGAGGACATGTTGCAGGTGGCGCGCGAGATGATTCAGGAAGAGTACGCCGCCCGTCGCGAGAAGATCCAGCGCCAAGCCGAAGAGAAGCGGATCGAGCTGAGCACCCAGCTTACGCAAGACCTCGGCGGCATGGAGACGGCTCAGCGCAGCACGCAGCGCCAGATCGAAGAGGAGTACCGCCGGTTGCGCGATGAGATCGCGAATGAGGCCGAGCGGCTGCGCGAGCGGTTGGAAGAGATGAGCGGCACCCTCGCCGACGAAGATGTTATCTTCCGCGGCGTGACGGTGGTCGAAGAGGGTGAGCCGATTAACGACAATACCCTCGACCAGCTCGACGAATTGGTTGAGCAAGAGCTTGAGGTGCTCGAAGAGCGCCGCCGCCGCGATCTGGCCGATGCCGAGATGTTGACTGACGCCGAACGCGAGCGCAAGGCGTATGAGGCGACCCAAGAGCAAGAGCGGTTGCAAGAGCGGCTCCAGCGCGAGCTTGATAATCTCGTGCGCGAAGAGAAGGAGAAGCTCGAACAGCTCGATAGCCTCAAGGTGGGCCGGATCATCACCGAGACTGAGTATCGCCAGTTGCGCGATATTGCCCCCGGTGTCTTCCGCGCCGATATGGGCGCCGGTGCGGTGCGCGAATTGATCGAGCGCACCGTGAATCTCGAAAAGCTGGCCGAGGAACTGCAAATGGAGGTGCAGACCTCGCAGGGCCAGCGCCGCAAGAAGGCGACCAAGCGGCTGCGCGTGGTGGAGGCGTTCCGCAAGAGTGGCAATCGCCCTGAATGGATGATCCTCACCGTGCTGCCGGTGATCCCGCCCGACCTGCGCCCGATGGTGCAGCTCGACGGTGGTCGCTTTGCCACCAGTGACCTGAACGATCTCTATCGCCGGGTGATCAACCGCAACAACCGGCTCAAGCGGCTGATCGAACTGAATGCGCCCGAAATCATCGTGCGCAACGAGAAGCGTATGCTGCAAGAGGCGGTTGACGCGCTGATCGACAACGGTCGCCGCGGGCGTGCTGTGAGCGGCAAGGGCAAGCATCGTCTCAAGAGCTTGAGCGATATGCTCAAGGGCAAGCAGGGCCGCTTCCGCCAGAACCTGCTCGGCAAGCGGGTGGACTATTCGGGCCGCTCGGTGATCGTGGTCGGGCCGAACCTGCAACTGCACCAGTGCGGTCTGCCCAAGAAGATGGCGCTAGAGCTGTTTAAGCCGTTCGTGATGCGCCGGCTGGTCGAGCGGGGTGTGGCCCACAATATCAAGAACGCCAAGCGCGCCGTCGAGCGTGTCCGCCCCGAAGTGTGGGACGCGCTCGAAGAGGTGATTAAAGACTATCTGGTGCTGCTCAACCGCGCGCCGTCGCTGCACCGGCTCTCGATTCAGGCCTTTGAGGCCAAGCTGATCGAGGGGTCGGCCATCCAACTGCACCCGCTCGTCTGCGCCGCGTTTAACGCTGACTTCGACGGCGACCAGATGGCGGTACACGTGCCGCTCTCGCGCAAGGCGCAGGAAGAGGCCCGCACCCGCATGCTGAGCAAGTATAACCTGCTCAGTCCGGCCCACGGCGAACCGATCATTACCCCATCGCAAGACATCGTGCTCGGGTGCTACTACCTGACGATGGTGCGCGATGGTGCGAAGGGGTCGGGCAAGCGCTTCGCTTCGATTGACGAAGCCATGCTGGCCTACGAGAAGGATCTGGTTGATATTCAAGCGCCGATCTGGATCCGGATGAACGGCACGATCTCCGGCAAGAGCGACCGTCCGGTGCGCGAGCTGCCTCCCGCTGCTGACGGGACGCCGCGCATGGTCATTGAGACGACCATCGGGCGGGTGTTGCTCAATAACGAGCTGCAAACGCCGCTGCGCTTCCGCAATCGCCTGATCGACAAGAAGGGTCTCAAGGAGATCATCGCCGATTGCTACCAGTACTACACCAATCTGCGCAACCTGAGCGAAGAGCAGCTCAACGAGGTGCGCGCTTCGCACGGTAATAAGCACGTGCAAGAATTGGCCCGCATCTATGGCTCAGAGATGACCGCACAGCAGGCCGACCGGATCAAGGCGCTCGGCTTCCGCTATGCGACCCTCGGTGGTATGACCATCGGCATTGACGACATCGAAGTGCCGGCCAAGAAGTACGACATTGTGCGCGAGGCCGAGCAACTGGTCGCCGATGTCGAGAAGCAGTTCCGCCGCGGTCTGATCACCGAAGAGGAGCGCTACCAAGAGGTGGTGCGGATCTGGCAAGAGGCGACCAAGCAGACGATCGCCGCCGTGAAGGAGAATCTCAACCCCTTCGGCCCGGTGGCGATGATGTCAACCTCAGGCGCGCGCGGTAACATCAACCAGATTTCGCAGATGGCCGGTATGCGCGGCTTGATGTCTGACCCGACTGGCCGGATCATCGAGTTGCCGATTAAGGCCAACTTCCGCGAGGGCCTCTCGGTGCTCGACTACTTCGTCTCGACCCACGGCGGACGCAAGGGTTTGGCCGACACCGCGCTGCGCACCGCTGACGCCGGTTATCTCACCCGCCGGTTGGTGGATGTGGCGCAAGATGTGATTATCACGATCGAAGACTGCGGCACCGAAGAGGGCTTGTGGCTTCACAGCGCCGACGACAGCGAGCTGATGGAGAAGCTGCAAGTGCGTATGTTGGGCCGCATCCTTGCTGCGCCGATCTATCACAAGACGACCGGTGAATTGATCGCCGATCGCAACACCGAGATTGATGAAGAACTGGCCGCTGTGATCATGGCTTCCGGCCAAGAGTCGGTGTTTGTGCGCTCGCCGTTGACCTGCCAAGCTGAGCATGGTCTGTGCCGGCTCTGCTACGGGCGCAACCTCGCTACCGGCAAGCTGGTTGAAATCGGCGAGGCGGTTGGCATCATCGCCGCCCAATCGATCGGCGAGCCGGGCACCCAGCTCACGTTGCGCACCTTCCACACCGGTGGCGTGGCCTCTGCCGATGACATCACGCAGGGTCTGCCCCGCGTGCAAGAGATCTTCGAGGCGCGCGTGCCGAAGGGCAAAGCGCTGCTGGCTGAGATCGACGGCGTGGTGCAGATTGTGCGTGACGAAGAAGGCGTGCGCACCATCCGCATCGTCTCGACCGATGTCTACACCGACGAATATCCGTTGGGGCGCGGCTTTACGCCAACCATCGAGCACGAGAGCGATGTCTACGAAGGGCAGGTGATCGCCGAAGGGCCGGGTGGCGCGCAGATTGTCGCTCGCCTCACCGGCAAAGCCTTCATCCAACCTGACCGGATCGTGGTCAGTCAGGAAGATCACGAAGAGCGCGAGCTGGTAGCGCCACACAATGCCCGCATCCGGGTGGAAAACGGCGAGCGGGTGATGGCTGGCCAGCAGTTGACCGACGGTAGCGCCAACCCGCAAGAGCTGCTGGAGTTGCAGGGCCGCGAGGCGGTGCAGCGCTATCTGGTCAACGAGGCGCAGAAGGTGTATCGCTCGCAAGGCGTGAACATTAACGACAAGCACATCGAAGTGATTGCGCGCCAGATGCTGCGCCGGGTGCGGATCGAAGAGCCGGGTGACACCGGCCTGCTGCCCGGTGAGCTAATCGACAGCACTGAGTTCCGCCGGCTCAACAACGACATCGTTAGCCAAGGCGGCGATCCGGCGACGGCAGCGACGGTGTTGCTGGGCATTACCAAAGCCTCGCTCAACACCGACAGCTTCCTCTCGGCAGCCTCGTTCCAAGAGACGACGCGCGTGCTGACCGATGCCGCCATTCAGGGCAAGGTCGATTACCTGCGCGGCCTGAAGGAAAATGTCGTCATCGGCAAGCTCATCCCGGCTGGCACCGGCATCGAGAAGCGGCTGGAGCGCCCGCACGAGGATCTGATCAGCGAGATGGCGCGCATGCTCGAAGAGGTGCAGCAGTCCGAGGAGAAGCCGGCGGAAGCGCCACGCGCTGCCCAATTGCCGGACAAGAACGGTCACGCCACGCCGGAAAGCGACAACGATGCCCTGTTACGGGCGCGGCTGGAAGAGCTGTTGTCGGGTGACGGCGACCACGATGAGCCGGAGGACGGCGAGGAAGATTTGCTGTCGTAAGCGTGACGCGCGACGCCATTGGCAGTAGCAGCGGTAGGGGGAAGGGCGACATTGCACGCCCTTTCCCCTTTTTGCTGACCGGTCTCCTCCTGTCATTGCGAGGGCGCGCAGCGCCCGAAGCAATCTCCCGCTGTAGCGAGTGCGATGGCTTGCACGGTCATGACGGGCCGGTAAGGCCATGCCCACGGCGGGCAGGGGTGACTCTCGTTCTCGCGGGAGATTGCTTCGCCGCGCGGGGCAGAGCACCGCTCTGCCCCTCCGCGCGGCTCGCAATGACATGAAGCGACATGCGTTACACTGATAGCGGATTGCACGCCGCAATGTTGTAACTGATCGCACGAACGAGCACAAGGCGTTCGACAACCGTACCACGTATGCCTCACAGCTTCATCAACCTTATCGCCCAAGAATGGCGCGCATTGCGCGCGCCGGCGCTCTGGATAGCGCTGGCCGTCTTCGTCGCGGCGGCGTTGCTCTCAGCCCAATTACCTCGCCAGTACGTGATTGATGTTGGGTACGAAGAGGGGGTAGGCAACGCCGATTTGCCATTCTTGCGCGATTTCAATACTGCCGAAACGGGAGTCAATGGCACGTTTCGGTGGACTGGCGGCAATGCCAAAATCGATCTCCTTGGCTTTGGCGCTCGCGCCGCTATCGTCCAGTTTCGTTGGTTGCCGATTGGTGATGCCATTGCCGATCTCGCGCCGGCTACCTATCAAGTGTGGAGTCATGATCAGCTCATCGCCGAAGTGCCGGTCAGGCGCAGCACCAGCCGCCAATGGCTGCTGCTGCCGGTTGCAGCCGATGGTCATCTCCGCATCCGGCTGGTAAGCGACAGTTTTCAAGTCCCGCCAGACCCACGCTGGTTAAGCGTACCGCTGGAACGCATTCTGATTGTAGCAACACCCGGCGGGTGGGCATGGCCGGCGGTTGACCGGCTGCTGTGGTGGGCCGGGGCCATCGTACTCGGCTGGTTGATACTGGCGCGCACCTTGGTGCAACGGGCCGGGTGGGGGTTCGCAATTGGGGTTAGCGCACTCTGTCTTGCTATCGTGCTCGATCCGGTGCGGTTGGCGTTTGGGGCTGAAGCGGCGTTTGCTGCGCTGGCCCTTGCTTATCCATTGACCATCGCGGTGCAGGCATGGTTGCACAGGCAAGCGTTGCCGGAAGGGATCGGTAACGCGCTGGCGGCTATGGTTGCGATTGCCTTCGCTACCCGGATTGGGGGCCGGCTTTACCCAGAGAGTATGCCCGGCGACATCGGGTTCCACACCAACCGCTTTCACGAAATGCTTGGCGGATTGATTACCATTATCTCGAAGAATCGCGGGGTGGATTTTCCCTATCCGCCGGGGCCATACCTCTTGCTAGCCCCGCTACGGGTATTCGGTCTTGAAACGCCGCTCCTCTTACAGATCGGCGCGGCGCTGGCCGACAGTCTCAGTGTGGTGATCGTCTATTTCATTGCCCGCCGGGTGTTATCACCGCGCATAGCAGTGTTGGCGGCAGGTATCTACATCTTTACCGCCGCCACTTACCTCACCACGTGGTGGTCGTTTGATACGCACATTATCACGCAGGCGCTCTACCTGCTGCTGCTGTGGGGCGTGATTCGGGCGTGGGAAGACTGGCAGGCCGGGCAATACCGCCACGAGTGGATCCTTGGGCTGGCGGCGCTCAGCGCACTGGTCTTTCTCGGCCATTTCGGCTTCCTGATCAGCAGCGGCGCGCTCTTGGGGATGCTGATAGCCATCGTCTGGGTCGCCGGCTGGCGGGGCGCGGCGTGGGTGCGACGGGTGCGCTGGCCGCTAACGATTGCTATCGGCGGCGGCGCCGCGTTTGCAATCATCTTTTTTTACAGCGCCTACCTGCCGCTGTTTCTCGCGCAGCTCGACACGGCGCGGAGCGGCGGGTTAACCGCGGTGGCCGGACGCGGGCCGGTCAGCCGTGAAGTGCTCTGGCGCACTCTCTGGCAGGCGGGTTTGATCGCGCACTATGGGTTGTTACCGGTACCGTTTGCGCTGGCCGGCCTCTGGCTGCTATGGCGCTGGCAGGGGTGGCAGATTACCACCGGTCTGATGGGGTTGAGTTTCATTGTCGCGATCATCTTTGCCGCCTTACCGTTTATCACCCAAGTCTCGAACAGCCCACGCTACCTGATGGCGCTCAGTTGGGCGATTGCTGTGGGCACAGCAGCGGCCAGTGATGCGCTCTGGCGGCGCGGGTGGATGGGGCGCGCAAGTGTGATTGGCGCTGGGATGGTGGTGTTACTTAACACGCTCTGGTACTGGCTCACGCCAATGCTGTGGCGCGCTCGCCCGCCAGAGCCGTTTTGAAATGCCGCCAAGCCAGCGCGTGCATCTGGTATGATGGAGTGAAACAACCGCCAGCGAGCAAAGGAGCGCGCGTATGGTGACAGCGTTTGTGTTCATTACCTGCGAACCGCAACGGATCAGCGACATCGCCCAAGAGGTCGCCGAATTGCCCAATGTCGCCGAAGTCTATTCGGTCACGGGTGACTATGATATTATCGCGGTGTTGCGCGTCAACGACTACGAATCGCTCGACGAGGCGGTGCCGGGAGGCATTGCCCGCATTGCGGGGGTGCGCCACACCACGACAGTACTCGCCTTCCGTCGCTACTCGCGGCGCGACCTTGAAGCCGGGTTCGATATTGGCTTATCGTAATTGTTAGCGAGCTGCAATCCATGTGCTTGACGGCCAGCGGAACGGGTGCTATAATTCGCACAATAGTTCTAGAACGTGCGGGAAAGCTCTCGCTCGGTTCGGTACTGTTGGGACGATGACACACGAGAGACGAGGAGGGTTACGATGGCGAAGGATCTGAACAAAGTGCAACTGACGGGTCATCTCGGCGCCGATCCAGAGATGCGCTACACTGCGCAAGGCAGCGCCGTAACGACCTTCCGGGTGGCGAGCAACCGCACGTGGCGCGACAAAGACGGCAACTCCCACGAAGAGACCGAGTGGTTCCGCATCGTGGCGTGGGATAAATTGGGTGAAATCTGCAATAACTACCTCACCAAAGGCACCCGCGTCTATATCGAGGGGCGGCTGCAAACCCGCAAGTGGACGGATCGCGACGGCCAAGAGCGGTACACCACCGAGGTGATTGCGCAAGATATGATCATTCTCTCGGCTAAGGGCGAGCGCGGGCCGGTACCCGATGCCGAGCCGGTCTACGACGAGCCGGTTGACGAGCCGGTACGCCGTACACCGCCGCCGCCGGCTAGCCCGCGCCCGGCGAACAACAATTCACCCGCGGCGCGCCCGCCGGCCAACCGCGCTCCTGCGCGCAACCAGCCCCAACCGCTGGATGATGAGGATATTCCGTTTTAGGGGATCGATCAGGGGGCGGGTGGAAAACCCGCCCTTACGGGAGATCAGACTGGATGGGGCGGGTGTGAAACCCGCCCTTACAACTTGCTCTGACCAACCTGCGCTGACCCACTCACGCTGACCCACTCACGCTAACCCTATGCGCTGGCTCGCTGCGATCTGCGCGGCTGGCCTTGCCGCCGTGCGCTTCTTTAGTCTGCCATTCGCTGCGGATGGCGGGGTGGTGAGCAATTGGGTTATGTGGCGCAACGCGAGCCATCATTGGGGCGGGGATAGCCGGCTGCTAGCGCTTCAAGAGCGGACAGAACCCGTGAGCGCAGATGTAGTTGATAGCTTGGGGATGCGCCGGTGTGCCCTCACCCCCAGCCCCTCTCCCACTGGCGCGGGAGAGGGGAGTGCAGCGTCGGGCTTTGAGGCATCACACCGCGATCAACGATTATGATCGACCGCATGTTCTGTCCGCTCCTCAACACAGGTGTTCAAGGGCGGACAGACCATCTGTAACCCGGCCCTGAAGGGCCGGGCGGAGGGGTACGACCCGCTGCGCGGGCTGGATCCCTCACCCCTCGGCCCCCGCTGCCACCTGACGGCGGGCGAGGGCGAGACGTGGAGGGGAAGGAACAGACACTGCTCCCGCGGACGACAGCAGCGCCCCTGAGGGGACGGGGGGGAGGGTGAGCTGGCTAACGAGCCGCGCGCAGCGCGGCGAAGCAATCCCCCGCGAGCACGGGATCCGTGCGCTTAGGCATCCGTTCCACTAACGGAGGAGATTGCTTCGGGGGCTATGCCCCCTCGCAATGACAGGTGGGGAGCGGGGCGTTGAGCGGTTACTCCCGCTTCACCCTCTGTCATTGCGAGCCGCGCGCAGCGCGGCGAAGCGATCTCCCGCTGTGGCGGGAGGGGTACGCTGAGCGGTTCCTCTCGCTGAAGGGGGAGATTGCGTGGGGCAAACAACAGGGAACCCGGCCCTGAAGGGCCGGGCGAGGGGTACGACCCGCTGCGCGGGCTGGATCCCTCACCCCCCGGCCTCCGCTGCCACCTGACGGCGGGCGAGGGCGAGACGTGGAGGGGAAGGAACAGACACTGCTCCCGCGGAAGACAGCAGCGCCCCTCTCCCGCGTCGCGGGAGAGGGGACGGGGGGGAGGGTGAGCTGGTGCATCGTAAAGCCATCAACCACATCTACGCTTGTATGTTCTGTTCACCCTTGAACTGCGGAGGGATCTGGGGGCGGGTTGGAAACCCGCCCTGACCGACCTTCTTGCATTGATGATCTCGCTCGCTGCGCTCGGCTCCGTTTGCCGCGCCGTTGTTTGCGCACCTTAGCCTGCCACCCGCTGCGGTGATGGCGGGGTGGTGAGCAACTGAGTCATTTGGCGCAACTCAAGCCACCATTGCTCGCGGGGGCGGGAATAGACCGGATCCATCATTCGCGGCATGTCATCGAGCGGGTGGAATTGCACCTTACCGCCACGATAGCCGATAAATGCACCCACCGGCTGGCGTTGATCGGCGTGTTCGATCAGAAAATCGATACAACGCACGGCTAAGCGGGTAGCTTGGATGCGGTCAAAGGGCGATGGATCGCCGCCTTGTTGCAAGTGGCCGAGGATCGCTTGTCGCACCTCGAACAGCTTGCCGCCCTCTTCCTCAAACAACGAGCAGATAAACGAGGTGGTGTAGACCGGATTAGCCTTTTCGTTGCGAATGATTAAGCTCAGCCGTTTGCCGCGCCGGAACCAGTTCGTCATCTCGTCGAGATCGGCTTGCAAGGTGCGCAAGCTAATCCCCTCTTCGGGTAAATAGACCCGCTCGGCCCCGGTCGCTAGCCCGCTCATCAGGGCCAGATAGCCGCAGTCGCGACCCATCACCTCAACCACAAAACAGCGGCGCGAGGCGACTGCCGATTGCTTGATCCGGTCGATCGCATGCACAATGCTGTTCAGCGCTGTATCAGCGCCGAGGCTCAACTCAGAGCCGGGCAGATTGTTGTCAATGGTGGCCGGCAGGCAGATGATCGGAATGTTGAAGGCCGGAAAGATATGGCGCTCGCTGTAGATTTTGTAGGCGGCCTGATAACCGGCCCAGCCTCCGATCATCAAGATGCCGTCAATCCCGAAGCGCTCGATATTGCGCGCGATCTGGTACAGCTCGCTGCCCTGCGGGATCTTGCGGTTGGTACCCAGCTCAGCTCCGCCCATCGTCGCCCAACCACTCACACTCATCCAATCCATCTCGAAGAGATCGCCATCGATCAGGCCCTGAAACCCGTTGCGCACACCGAGGATAGTGTGGCCGCGATCAATCCCAATCCGCACGGCAGCCCGCACCGCCGTGTTCATCCCCGGCGCTGGGCCGCCGCTGTGCATGACCGCAAAGCGATAGCCCCGCCGTACGCGATCGGGGGGCGATGGCTGTGATTGGATAAGCGTGCCGAGGGTGCGATAGGCTTCGACAAAGCTGTTGCCGCGCAGCGCCATCGCGCGTTCGTAATCGTGCTGGGCAATCGCTTCGGCTACCTGCCGGGTATCGGTGACGCAGGTCATCAGCGGCAACCGCACCACCCGATTTTCGCGCAAGCCGATCAACTTCGGCTCGGCCTCTGGGCCGGCAGCCAGCAGTTCTTCGACCGCCGTCGCGCCAAGCAGCGAACTCATCCAGCGGTCGAAGGCGCTCGGCGCGCCACCGCGTTGCACGTGACCGAGAATGGTCACTCGCGTATCTTCGCCGAGCCGTTCTTCGAGCACTTTCCTGACATACGAGGCGGTGATCGGTTTACCGTGGCGATCACAGGCTCCTTCGGCCACGACTACAATGCTATCGCGCCGGCCATGCTCGCGCCCGATCCGCAGCACATCGCACATGTGCTTTTCCCAATCATCCATCTGCGGTGGCATTTCCGGGATCAGCGCCCAATCAGCGCCGCCGGCGATCGCCCCCATCAAGGCCAGATAGCCGCAATTGCGGCCCATCACCTCGATCACAAAGGTGCGCTGATGGCTGGCCGCCGTCGAGCTGATCGCATCAATCGCCTCGGTAATCCGGTGCAGGGCGGTATCGGCGCCGATCGTCATATCGGTGCCGCAAAAGTCGTTGTCAATACTGCCGACAATCCCGACAATGCGCAGATGGGGGTGAGCCGTTGCCTGCGCGCTGCTCACCTCGCCCGCTTCGACCAGCTCGGCGACCAGCTCTGGCCACTCGCGGCGAAAGAGGTCGGCCCCGGTCAGGCTACCGTCACCGCCGATAATCACGAGCCGGTCAATACCGAGCGCAAGCAGATTAGCCGCCGCCCGCCGGCGACCCTCGCGGGTGCGAAACTCGGCGCTGCGGGCGGTGCCGATGATCGTACCGCCGCGATGGATAATCCCGCCGACCGAACTCCAATCCATACGACGGATGAGCTTGCCGCCTTGGATCAGCCCCTGATAGCCTTCGTAAATCGCGTATACCTCACAGCCACGGCTAATGCCGGTGCGCACGACGGCCCGTACCGCCGCGTTCATGCCCGGCGCATCGCCGCCGCTGGTCAACACCCCGATGCGAATCGTTGTGTCTGTCATAGTGCCCCTCGCCTTTCTGGCGGATAGCGACTTGGTTGCATGCGCAAGTATATCACAGGGGCGGGAAAGGATGCCAAGCCCGGTAACGCAGAGGCGCAGGAGAGCCGGACGGCTGTCCGGCTCCGCCAAGGCGCAGAGAGTTTTAAACGCAAAGGCGCGAAGGGCGCAGGAGAGCCGGACGGCTGTCCGGCTCCGCCAAGGCGCAGAGAGTTTTAAACGCAAAGGTGCGAAGGGCGCAGGAGAACCGGACGGCTGTCCGGTTCCGCAAAGGCGCAGAGAGTTTTAAACGCAAAGACGCGAAGGGCGCAGAGGGCGCAGAGATTTGTTGGGGGTTAGGCGCAAGCGTGCGCTGGGACTATCCGTTCAACCATTCCGCCTATTGCAACTTTAATCCTGCATACCCTCCATTTGCGGTGGTTGTGATCAACTCAACCATTGCGCCTGTTGCAACCACGATTTGATTGACGCCGGTCACTCCTTGCGTTATGCAGTTGTGATCAACTCAATCATTGCGCCTGTTGCAACCACTCTCTATGTGGACACTCGCCCAACTTTGCTATATCTCGGCATTGCTACGTTCACCGTCATCTGTTTCGCTTATCTAAGACATAGTGTCATTTTTACTCATCCCTCTTGACTTTGCGCCTGAATGCAGTAGAATGAGGGCATGAACCGCATGCTTGCACTGCTGAGGAAGAATGGCGATGAACCACCAGCAGTTTACGATTAAGGGTTTGGATTGCCCCGATTGCGCGCGTTCGGTTGAGCGCGGTGTGGCCCGGCTGGAAGGGGTGACGTTGTGCAGTCTGAATTTCACCACCGAGACGTTGCACGTCACCGGTGATGTAGAGCCGGACGCGGTGATTGCGCGGGTGCGCGAGTTGGGGTATGACGTGGCGCCGGTTGTGAAGGCGCAGCCGGAGCCGCCGCCGACCTTGCTCCGCTTTATGCTGAGCCGGCGCGAGACGCAGTTGGCGTTGATCGGGTTGTTGCTCGTGTTGCCGGGGATTGTGCTGCACGAGGTGTTGCGGTGGGAGGCGTGGTGGATTGATGGGTTGGCGTTGGGGGGCTTGGCGCTGGTGGGGCCGTTGGTGGCACGTAATGCGTGGCGCACGCTACGCACGAACCGCGAGGTGAGCATTGATGCGCTGATGACGATTGCCGCCGTTGGGGCGGTGATCATTGGTGCGTATGTCGAGGCGGGGTTGGTGATGGTGCTGTATGCGATCGGTGAGGCGCTGGAGGGCTACACGGCGAGCCGCGCGCGCCATGCCATTCGCAGCCTGTTGGAGTTGACCCCGCCGACGGCAACCTTGCTCACCGCTACGGGTGAGCAGGTTGTGCCGGTGGCGGCGTTGCGACCCGGCGACCGGATTGTGATCAAACCCGGCGAGCGGATCCCGGTCGATGGCACGGTGGCCGCTGGGAGTTCGCTGGTCAATCAGGCCCCAATTACCGGTGAGAGCCGGTTGATCGAGCGGGGTGTGGGTGATGCGCTGTTTGCGGGAACGATGAATGGGGAGGGGAGTCTGGAGGTGATCGTTGCGCGGCCCGCCGCCGAGAGTGCGGTGGCGCGCATGATCCATCTGGTGCAAGAGGCGCAAGAGCGGCGCGCGCCGGTGCAGCGGTTTGTCGATCGCTTCGCCCGATACTATACGCCGCTGGTGGTGGCGCTGGCGGCGCTGGTAGCGGTTGTGCCGCCGCTCTTGTTTGGCCAGCCGTTCTGGAATCCCGCACCCGATACGTTTGGCTGGCTCTACCGCGGTCTGGCGCTGCTGGTGGTGGCGTGCCCGTGCGCGCTTGTGATCAGCACCCCGGTGAGCATTGTCAGCGCCCTTAGTGCGGCGGCCCGCCACGGGGTGTTGATTAAGGGTGGCGCCTACCTTGAGACGCTGGCGCGGGTGAAGACGGTGGCGGTGGATAAGACCGGCACGTTGACGACCGGTAAGCCGGCAGTAGTGGCGTTACGTGCAGTGGGATGCAGTGCGCCTGATGCTGCGCCGGTCGGGCATTGTGCGGCCTGCGATGAATTGCTGGCGCTGGCCGGCGCGGTCGAGCGCCGTTCCGAGCATCCGCTGGCCCACGCAATTGTGAGTGCGGCTGCCAGCCGCGGCCTGCCTTTGCCGCCAGCCGAGCAGGTGCGGGCATTGGTGGGCAAGGGTGTGCAGGGGGTGGTGAACGGCAATGAGGTGCTGATCGGCAGCCATCGGGTGTTTGATCAGACATTGGCCCACGATGAATGGCACTGTCTTGCCGCAAAGCATGATAGCCAGCTTGGGCGCACGCCGCTAATGGTCGGGGTTGATGGCCGGTATCGCGGCACCATTACCGTCGCCGATACGGTGCGCGCAGAGAGCCGTAGTGCGATTGCCGCCTTGCGCGATCAAGGTCTGCGGGTGGTGATGTTGACTGGTGACGAACCGGCGACTGCCGAGCGAATTGCCGGCGAACTCGGTGTGGACGAGGTGCGGGCCGGCCTGTTGCCGGAAGACAAGGCGCAGGCGGTGAGCGAGCTGCGCCAGCCTGACAGTGCAGTCGCGATGGTCGGCGATGGCATCAACGATGCGCCGGCGCTGGCGAGCGCCGATGTCGGCATCGCGATCGGCGCTGACGCCGGCGGCACGACGCAGGCAATGGAGACCGCCGATATCACGTTGCTCGGCGGCGATTTGCGCCAGTTGCCGTTTGCGGTGGCGCTCAGCCGGCGGACCATGCGCACCATTGCGGCGAATGTCGCGTTTAGCATTGGCATCAAGCTGCTGTTTATCGCGCTGGTGCTGGTTGGTCTCAGCACGATGTGGATGGCGGTGTTGGCCGATGTGGGGGCGTCGTTATTGGTGACGTTGAACGGCATGCGGTTGTTGGGGTTCCGGGGGCAGTCGTAGGGGCACGTAGGGGCACGGTAGGGGCACAGCAGCGCTGTGCCCCTACCGTGCCCCGCCCTTACGACCGGGCGAAATGGTGGATGAGGCGGCCCATCCATTGCATCGCGCGCCAATAATCGGCCACGCGGATGTTTTCATTGGGGGAATGGACGCGGGTGCCGTGATAGCCGCAGCCGGCGCCGCTGGCGACTGGCGTGCCGAGCGCGGTGCAGAGCGGGTAGATCGGGCCGGTGCCGGCCATGGTCGGGTAGAGGATCGGTTCGCTGCTGTACACCTCACGCGCCGAGGCGACGGCGGCTTGCACAATCGCCGCATCAAGCGGGCCGCGGGCCGGGTGTTCGCCGCCGAGATCGATAATCTCGATGTCGCTGAAACCCTCGGCGTCGAGATGGCGGCGCAACTGGTGCAACACCTCAGCCGGTTCCATATCGGGCACCAGCCGGAAGTCGATCTTGGCCCGCGCTTCATTCGGCAGCACCGTCTTGCTGCCCTCGCCGGTGTAGCCGCTGACCAACCCGCAGATGGTGCAGGTCGGCTCAAACAAATGGCGGCGCAGCCGCTCGATCCCGCGCACGCCATCGAGAAACTCGCTCAAGCCAAAATCGGCCAGCAACTCGTTGTCGTTCGCCGGAATGGTGGCCAACGCCGCTAGATCGGCCTCGGTGGCCGGGCGCACCCGATCGTAGAAGCCGGGAATGCGCACCCGTCCATCGGGGCCTTTGAGCGTATTGAGCGCCCACGTTAGCCGCCACGCCGGGTTGGGCACGAAGGTGGCATACGACGAGTGCAGATCATAGCTGGCGCCGCGCGCCACCAACTCGACATATTGAATGCCCTTGGCGCCGCAGGTGACGGTGGGCCGCTCGCTCAGATCAACGCCGCCGGTTTCCCAAAGGCAGCCGTCGGCGCGCAGCAGATCGGCGTAGTCGCGGCAAATGGCCGGCAAGGTGCGCGAACTGGTCTCTTCTTCGCCTTCGATGGCAAAGATGATTTTGATCGGGAGCTCGCCTTGGGTCGCCAGCCATGCCTCGATCGCTTGGATGCGCAGCATCAAGTTGCCTTTGTTGTCAGCCACCCCGCGCCCGTACCACTTCCCATCGCGCTCGGTTAACTCAAAGGGCGGGCTATCCCACAGCTCTAGCGGTTCCGCCGGCTGCACATCGTAGTGGTCGTAGATCAGCAGGGTGCGCGGGCCGTTGCCGATGGTGGCATACACCATCGGGTTGCCGCCATCAGCGGTCAGCAAACGGGTTTCGGCCCCAAGGTGGCGCAACCGCTGCGCGACGAACTCTGCGGTTTCGGCAATGCCGCGATTTTGGGCCGCGACTGAGGGTAAGCGGATCAGATCGGCCAATTCGGCGCGAAAACGCGCCCGGTGGGTGTCGATGTAGGCGGCAAAACGTTCCATGATAGTTGCTCCGTCCAATATTCGGTGTCACGCCGGTATTATAAGCCAATATGGCAGCTACGCGCGGTTGCCGATCTCGGCATATACTGCTTCGATCCGATCCAGCATCCGTTCAAGGCGGAATTCAGCCATGGCCCGTTCGCGTCCGGCCATTCCCAACGCGCGGGCGCGAGCTGGGTTGGCGAACAGCTCGGCCAATGCGCGGGCCAGCGCCGGCGGGTCATCGGGCGGCACAACGAAACCAGTGCGGCCATGGATGGTCACATAGCTGGTGCCGGTGCCTAATTCGGTGCAGATCACCGGCAAGCCGGCCATTTGGGCTTCGATCTGAACCGCGCCGAAGGCTTCGCTACGAGCGACCGACGGCAAGACAAAGACATCAGCGATCGCGTAGAGCGCGCGCAGCGTCGCGTTGTCAACTGCGCCGAGCACATGCACTCGCTCGCCTACCCCTAATGCGTTCGCTAACCGAACGAGATCGCTGCCGCGCACGGTGGCATCCCCGCCGGCAATGATCGCATGGCCGCGCGGGAGCAGTGCAATCGCGCGCACGAGCCGATCGACGCCTTTGTAGTAGCGCAGCCGGCCAACGAAGAGCGCATTGGGGCCGGGGAAGCGGCGGCGCATGTCAGCGACCAGCGCCGGATCGGGCAAGGGCAGCGGCGGCAGGCCGAACGGTACGACCCGCACCCGTTCGCGGTGGTGGGCCAGCCATAGCGATGATTGCATGAGCGCTGGGCTACCGGTAATGATGCAGGCAGCGCGGCGCAAGGTGTGATGGATAAGTGGCGCCGTGAGCGCACCGAGTACGCGTTGGCGCACGATGTCACTGTGGTAGGTGACAACGAGCGGCGCGCGCGTGGCCAGCAAGGCGAGATCACCGACCGGATATGGGTGGTGGAAGTGGATCAGGTCGGGCCGGCAGCGGGCGGCCTGCCAGAGCAGGGCGGGGCTCAGCGGCGCGCGGGCCAGCGTGAGCAGGCGGGGTGTGGCGATGAGTTCCACCCCGTTGCGCCATTCGTGCCGGCCTTGGCTCCCCGGTGCGACATAGAGCACTGTCACCCGGTGACCACGCGCGGCTAATCCTTCGCTGAGCAGTTGTAGATGGCCTTCGATGCCGCCGTGTACCGGCGGGTAGTCTTTGTAGATCTGCAAGATGTGCATAGAGCGAATGATACACGCAAAAACGGTTAACGCAAAGGCGCAGTAGAGCCGGACGGCTGTCCGGCTCCGCAAAGGCGCAGAGGTTTTTAGGTAGCCCCCACCCCAGCCCTCCCCCGCTGGGGGAGGGAGTCGCACGCTTCCCGCCAGAAGGGGCTATCGGAGTGCTCCCATCCCTCCACGTCCTCCGCGCCCTCTGCGGTAAAACAGGCGCAAAGGGGGCAAAGGCGCAGAGAGGTAAAACGCAAAGGCGCGAAGGACGCGGAGGGCGCAGAGGGTTTTTGGGTTGCCCCCACCCCAGCCCTCCCCCGCTGGGGGAGGGAGTCGCACGCTTCTCGCCGGAAGACGCGCACTCGCTTCCATCCCTCCGCGCCCTCGGCGGTAAAACAGGCGCAAAGGGTGCAAAGACGCAGAGGGGTAAAACGCAAAGGCGCGAAGGCCGCAGAGCGCGCAGAGGGGTTTTGGGTAGCCCCCACCCCAGCCCTCCCCCGGCTGGAGGAGGGAGACGCACGCTTCTCGCTGGAAGATGCGCACTCATTCCCATCTCTCGGCGTCCTCCGCGCCCTCGGCGGTAAAAAAGACGCAAAGCGTGCATGGGGTTCGGGGACGTTTCTATTCCAGCGCTATCGCTTGGTTGCCGACGCGCTTGCTGCGCATACTCGCGAATTGGTGTACAATAGAGTAACAACTCAATACGCAACCTTCGGGGCAGGGTGAGTCTGAGGTTCGCCAGTGCGTGAACAGCAGGCAATTCCCGATCGGTGGTATAGCCCACGAGCGGATTGTCCTGATCGGCAATCTGCACGATCCGGTGAAACTCCGGGGCCGACCGTATAGTCGGGATAAAAGAAGGGTTCGCTGCAACGTACTGCTCTACGCGCTTTTCGTAGGGCTGTGTTGCGCATGATTGGCATGCCCCGAACACATCGTTTGTTCGGGGTTTTTGATTGAACGCGGCAGTCACTCGTCTGCCGGACGTTCTGATTCACGTTGCCCCGAAGGAACAAGGTTCGCCAGAACGTTCCTTTGGGGTTTCGTTATGTCTGCGCAACACCTGAACTACATGCGCCGCGCGCTCGAACTTGCGCGGCAGGCGGAAGGCCGCACTAGTCCAAACCCCATGGTCGGCGCCGTCATCGTGAAGAATGGGCACATCGTTGGCGAAGGCTATCACCAGCGGGCTGGCGCGCCCCATGCCGAGATTGAGGCTTTGCGCGCCGCTGGTGAAGCCGCGCGCGGAGCGACGATGTATGTCTCGCTGGAACCGTGCGCGCATTATGGCCGGACGCCACCATGCACTGATGCGCTGATCGCCGCCGGTATTGCTGAGGTTTACTACGCTATCGGCGACCCGAACCCGCGGGTGAATGGCAAAGGCCATGCCCAACTCGCCGCCGCCGGCATTCGGGTGCAGCACGGTCTCTGCGCTGACGAGGCCTACCACCTCAATCGCGCTTATTTCAAGCATATCACCACCGGCCAGCCATTCGTAACCGCCAAGTTCGCGATGAGCCTCGATGGCAAGATCGCCACCGTCACCGGTCAGTCGCGCTGGATCAGCAATCTGGCGTCGCGCCAGCGGGTGCATGCGCTGCGGAATGTCACCGATGCCGTGCTGGTGGGGGCGGGAACGGTGATGGCCGATAACCCCTCTCTCACCACGCGCTTGACCGGCGATCAGCCGGGTGCGCCGCATGACATTCGCCATCCGGTACGCATCATCGCCGATAGTCGCGGGCGGGTGCCGCTTTCGGCCAAGGTGTTCGATCCGGCGTTGCCCGGCCAGACGGTGTTGGCGACGACAGCGCATGCGCCTGCTGATCATCGCTGCGCCTTGGCGACGCGCGGGGTTGAGGTGTGGGTGTTGCCCGCCGATGAGCAGGGCCGGGTAAGCCTGCCGGCATTGCTGGCGGAAATAGGTCGCCGCGGCTTCACCAGCCTCTTGGTCGAGGGGGGTGGCGAACTGCTTGGCGCGCTCTTCGCGGCTCGCTTGGTGGATCGGGTGGGGGTCTTTATCGCACCCGTGATCATCGGTGGTCGCGATGCGCCGGGGCCAGTGGGAGGGTTGGGTTTTGCGACGCTGGCGCAGGCGGTGCGGTTAGCACAGCTCCAGCTTGAACCGATCGCAACCGATGCTTCGTCAGCGCCTGATATGTGGATTCAGGCCGATGTGATCTATCCAGAGGGGTAACGATGTTTACCGGCATTATCGAGGAGATTGGGATCGTTGAACGGTTAGGTCAAGTCGAAGACGGCTGGTCGTTGACGGTGCAAGCCGCGACGGTGCTGGAAGGAACTGCTTTGGGGCACAGCATTGCCGTGAATGGCGCGTGTCTCACGGTTACGGCACTGACCGACCGCAGCTTTACGGTTGGGCTCTCGCCAGAGACGCTGCGCCGGACGAACCTTGGTGAGGTGCAACCCGGTGATGGGGTCAATCTGGAACGCTCGCTGGCGGCCAATGGCCGGATTGGCGGCCATTTTGTGCAGGGCCATGTTGATGGTACCGGTGTGATCCGGTCGTTCCACCCGGAAGGCGATTCGCTTTGGGTCACGGTTGAGGCTGAGCCGGCCTTGCTGCGCTATATCGTGCCGAAAGGCTACATTGCAGTTGATGGCACGAGTCTCACGGTGGTGGATGTGCTGCCCGATGCGTTCACATTTATGTTGGTCGCTTACACCCAACAGCACATTACCTTGCCGCGCAAGCCGGTGGGTAGTCGGGTCAATCTCGAAGTGGATGTGTTAGCTAAGTACGTGGAAAAGTTTCTTGGGGAGGCGCCGTATGCCATTCGCGAGCGTTGAAACCGCTATCGCCGATATGCGGGCCGGTACGTTTGTGATAATCGTTGATGATGAAGACCGGGAGAACGAGGGTGATTTGGCGATTGCCGCCGAATATGCCACCCCACAGGCGATTAACTTTATGGCGCGGGAAGGGCGCGGCCTAATCTGCGTCGCGATGACCGGCGAGCGACTCGACGAGCTGCGGATTCCGCTGATGGTTCCTCCCACCGAGAATACCACTCGCTTCGGTACCGCCTTCACTGTTTCAGTTGAAGCGCGACGTGGCGTAACGACCGGCATCTCAGCGTTCGATCGCGCCACCACCATCCGTACCCTGATTGATCCGGCGACCCGGCCCGAAGACCTCGCCCGGCCCGGCCATGTCTTTCCCCTCCGCGCCGCTGCCGGCGGGGTGTTGGTGCGGCCCGGCCAGACCGAGGCTTCGCTTGATCTGGCGCGACTGGCTGGGTTGTACCCGGCAGCGGTGATTTGCGAAATCATGAACCCCGACGGCACGATGGCGCGGCTGCCTGACCTTGAAGCGTTTGCTGATCATCACGGTCTTTCAATCGTGTCGATCGCCAGCCTCATCGCTTATCGCTACCGCACCGAAACGGTTGTCCGCCCGGTGGCTGAAACGAGCTTGCCGACCGCGTATGGCTCGTTTCGCCTGATTGCGTTTGAGCACATCTTCACCGCTGAAACCCATCTCGCTTTGATCTACGGCACTGCCAACGGGAGTCTCCCGCTTGTGCGGCTGCATTCCGAATGCCTGACCGGTGATGCGCTCGGTTCGCAACGGTGCGATTGCGGCGCGCAGTTAGCTGCGGCGCAACAGCAGATTGCCAAGGCAGGCTACGGAGCCATTCTCTATCTGCGCCAAGAAGGGCGCGGCATTGGCTTGCTCAACAAGTTGCGCGCCTACTCCCTGCAAGATCACGGGTTGGATACGGTCGAAGCCAATCGCCACTTAGGTTTGCCGGTTGATGCGCGCGACTATGGCGTTGCGGCCCAAATGCTACGTTGTCTGGGTATGGAAGAAGTGCGCTTACTGACGAACAATCCGGCCAAGATCGCCGGTCTCGAACGGTACGGCGTGGCGGTGCGCGAACGGATTCCGCTGCACATTCCGCCAACCGGCGCTAACCGGCGTTATTTGGCGGCGAAGCGGGCGAAATTGGGTCATCTGCTCCCTGATGATGATACGGAGAGTGTGTTTGGAGGCAACAATGGCTGTCACGTTTGAAGGCCATCTGGTTGGTACCGGCTTGCGATTCGGGATCGTGATCTCGCGCTTTAACGACACGATTGGGCGCGAGTTACTGCGAGGCGCGATGGATACGCTCACCCGGCATGGCGTCTCTCACGATGACATCGATCTGGCGTGGGTGCCGGGGGCGTTTGAGCTGCCGCTAGTGGCGAAGCGGATGGCGCAACGCAAGCGTGCGGCTGGCGATCGCCCATATTATGATGCGGTGATCTGTCTTGGCGTGGTCATTCGCGGCGCGACGAGCCATTTCGAGTATGTGGCGGGGCAAGCTGCCGGCGGAATTGCTGCCGCGGCGTTGGCGACTGAGGTGCCGATTGTGTTTGGTGTGCTGACCACCGAGACCATTGAGCAGGCGATTGAACGGGCCGGTACCAAGGCGGGAAATCGCGGCGCCGAGGCGGCGTTGGCTGCTATCGAGATGGCTAATCTGCTGCGGGAGATTGACGGTTGTCCGGCGCCATAAAGGCGCAGTAGAGCCGGACGGCTGTCCGGCTCGCCACGTGCCGGCGCTATCGTTGTGTCAAGTTAACCAGCCATAAAGGCGCAGTAGAGCCGGACGGCTGTCCGGCTCCGCAAAGGCGCAGAGATGGGAAACGCAAAGGCGCAAAGGGCGCAGAGGGTTTTTGGGTTGCCCCCACCCCAGCCCTCCCCCGCTGGGGGAGGGAGTCGCACGCTTCCCGCTGGAAGACGTGCTCTCGCTTCCATCTCTCGGCGTCCTCAGCGCCCTCTGCGGTAAAAAATATCTCGCCAGACCTTGCGGTCAACCCGTCCGCTTATGTTACAATACCGCCGATGATCCGGCAGGCAACGGCCAACGGCCCGCGCCCCACCACGAGAACACGACAATGGATGCAGTGCTTGTCCTCGAAGATGGCCGCGTCTTCCCCGGTCGCTCGTTTGGCGCACCCGGCGAACGCATCGGCGAGGTGGTGTTTCACACCGGTATGACCGGGTATCAAGAGATTTTGACCGATCCTTCCTATTGCGGCCAGTTGGTGACGATGACTGCGCCGCATATCGGCAATACCGGCGTTAACGATTTTGACCCCGAATCGATCCAGCCCCAAGTGGCTGGCTTTATCGTCCGTAGTTACAGCGAGCACTACAGCTCGTGGCGCGCACGCGGCAGTCTGGCCCAATTGCTGCGTGACTACGGCATCGTCGCGATTAGCGATGTGGATACGCGCGCGCTCACTCGCCATATCCGCACTGCTGGCGCGATGCGCGGGATTATTTCGACCACCGGTGAGTCGATTGAGTCGCTGCTAGCGAAGTGCCGCGCTGCGCCGCCGATGGAGGGGCAAGACCTGACGCAGGTGGTGACCTGCCCCGAACCGTACCATTGGGCAACGAATAGCGTGCCGTTTACGCCGCCGTATCCGAATGGCCCGGCCCAAGAATTGACCTATCACGTAGTGGCGTATGATTTTGGCCTCAAGCGCACTATCTTGCGCCGGCTGGTCGATCACGGCTGCCGGGTGACGGTGGTGCCGGCAACGACGTCACCCGATGATGTGCTGGCGTTGCAACCCGACGGCATCTTCTTCTCGAATGGGCCGGGTGATCCGGCGGCAGCGACCTACGCGGTGGCGAATTTGCGCGCTTTACTGGGCAAGCGGCCCATCTTTGGCATCTGCCTCGGCCACCAACTGATGGGGCTGGCACTGGGAGGACGCACCTACAAGCTGCCGTTCGGCCATCACGGTGCGAACCATCCGGTGCGCTATTTGCCGACCGGACGGGTCGAGATTACCTCGCAGAACCACGGCTTTGCGGTCGATCCTGACTCGTTGCCGGCAGGGGTGGAGTTGACCCATATCAATCTGAATGACCAGACGCTGGAGGGGTTTAGCTATCCCGAACTGCACTGCTTTAGCGTGCAGTATCACCCCGAAGCCGGGCCGGGGCCGCACGATGCGACCTATCTGTTCGGCCAGTTTACGGCGATGATGGCGGCGTGGCGGCAGGCGTAGCCAACGCTGTGCCTGTCACCTAGGGTGCGCTGTACCCGCGCACGATTACGCGCACCTCAGCGATGCCGAGGCTGTTGAGCAACTGCGTGTAGTAGGCTTCGGCGTCGCGAGCGGCTTGGGAGAGAATGCCGGCTTCGATCGCGGCTTTGACTAGCGCCGCTTTGGCTTCGGCATCGACCGATTGGAAGAAGCTGTCGAGGCTGGTTTGCGGGCAGATAAAGCCGGGGCAGAAGTCGGTGTTCTCGATGATCCGGCTGTTGGCGAGATCGAGCGATACCTGATCGGTAAAGACCTGCGGCGGCGGGAGCGTGATCTGCGCCCGCCGGCCATCACTACTGACCCAGATGTCTTCGGGTCGCAGTTGGCTGAGGTCGATCCCCGCCGGCACTCGCCCGCGGATCAGCACCAGAAACTCTTGCCGCACCCCTAGATTACGCAAGAACGACGCCCACCCCGCCGGCGCGTCAAGATGGCGCACTTCGACCCCAGCGTAATGCTCAATGAAGATCTGCTTGTTGACCCGCCGCACCGCCTCGATAAGCTGTGGGCCAACGGTCGTTGTGACTGATGTGGGTGGCGCCGAGGCCTGCTGGAACGCTTGCACGACGCTCCAGACCAAAAACAGCACCGCCGCAATGGCCAACCCGTTCCAGACCAGCTTCAGCGTGCGCACACTCGCCTCCGGTTACGACGATAGCGGTTCGATCACGACTCGGCTAAACCCCAGCTCGTCGATCAGCCACCGTTCGAGGCGACGATAGCTGACTTCGCTCGCGATGCTAATCAACTCAGGATCGTTCGCCACGCGCTGGCGAATCTCGGCCCGCGCCTGCGCAAGGGCCTGATTCTGGGCCGCTGTGATCTGCGATCCGATCCAGCGCCGCGACTCACCGATCACCTCAATCTCGATCGGGTTGGGTTCGCCATCGATGGCCGCGCGCGGCAACCGGATCGTCAAGGTATTGCCCTCGCGCTGGATCTGCGCCCGGCTGAGGTCAACCGTCAAGCGCACCTCAGCCGTCACCTTGAGCGTGATCTCATCGCGGCCAAAGAAGCTCTGCGCGCCGCTCACCGTGGTCACGGTGGTGACTGGAAACTTGATCGATAAGCCAATAGCCGGATCGATCCGGCGCAGATCAGGCAGGGGGATGAGGGTTGGCGCTGCCGGCGGCGCGGTGGGAGGTAAGGGCGTGAAGGTTGGCGGCGTGGTTGGCCACGGCTCAGGCGTGAGCGGCGTGACCGCCGGCGTTGGTTGGGCCCAGCCGCGGTTGATGAACAGCAGCAAGCCCGCTAGCGCGACAGCGATCACACCACTAATGATCCAATTGACCGTTCGTTGCTCCATAGCCGGCTCAACCGCTAGGCCTTCAACATCACATAATCCGTTGTCACCGCCTGTAACCGCTCCAGATCGACGTCGGCCCCGCTGCCCGGCCCGCTCGGCACCGTCAGCGTGCTGTCGGGGTTGAGCGTAAACGGGTTGGTGACGATATCTTGATGGAAGTAGCGGTCGTTGGCGCTGATGTCGCCGGGCAGGCTAAAGTTGGGCAGGCTGGCCAACCCGACGTTGGCGGCGCGGCCAATACCGGTTTCGAGCATGCCGCCGCACCAGACCGGAATGCCGGCGGCTTGGGCCATGTCGTGAATCTGGCGAGCGGCGGTGAAGCCGCCAACCCGCGACGGCTTGATATTGATCACGCCGCAAGCGCGCAGCTCAATTGCCCAGCGGGCATGATCGGGCGAGACGATGCTCTCGTCTAAGCAAATCGGCGTGCGCAGTTGGCGCTGCAATTTGGCGTGATCGATGATGTCGTCGTGGGCTAATGGCTGTTCAATCAACAGCAGCTCAAACTCATCGAGTTTAGCCAATTGCGGCGCTTGGTCAAGGGTGTAGATGCTATTGGCGTCAACCTGCAAACGCAGATCGGGCCAGCGCTCGCGTACCGCCCGCGTCGGCTCCACATCCCAACCCGGCTTGATCTTGAGCTTCACCCGCTGGTAGCCGGCGCTGACATAGCCCTCGACGACCTCAAGCAGCGCTTCGATCGAGGGTTGGACGCCAACGCTGACGCCGACTTCAACCCGTTGCCGGGTGCCGCCAAGCATCGCGCTCAAGCTCTCGCCGCGCGCGCGGCCAAACAGATCCCACGCCGCGAATTCGAGACCGGCCCGCGCCATACGATTGCCGCGCACGCGGGCAAAAATCGCGTCCACCTCTTCGGGCCGGCTGAGATCGCGCCCCAACAGCATCGGGGCCAGAATCTCGCGCATCATCACCCACGCCGTCGCCTGCGTCTCTTCGTTGTACCACGGCCCGGCGCCGACCGGCGCTTCACCCCAGCCGATTGCACCCTCGCTGTGCAAGGTCACGATCACCGAATGATTGGCCTCTTCGCGCCAGCCGCTCGTCTCAAACGGCGACCGGTACGGCAGCTTGATGCGCCGCAACTCGATGGCTTCGATCCGCATCAATGCACCTCCAACAACTCCACTTCAAAAATCAGGGTTGCCCCCGGCGGAATCACGCCACCCGCACCGCGGCTGCCGTAGGCCAAGGCCGCCGGAATCACCAACTGCCGCTTCCCGCCCTCGCGCATCCCGGCCACGCCTTCATCCCAACCGCGGATCACCCGTCCCGCGCCGAGCGGAAACTCAAACGGCTCGCCGCGGCTGAGCGAACTGTCGAACATACTGCCGTCGGTGAGCCAACCGGTGTAATGCACCGTTACCGTGCGGCCTGCGGTCGCCGTCGCGCCGTTGCCGACCGTCAAATCGGCATACTTCAGGCCGCTTGGGCTGGTCGTATAGCGATCGGCGGGCAGATCCTGCGGCGCATCCGGCGGGCCGGGCATGATTTCGACCAGCTCGACATCAAAGGTGAGGGTCGCGTTCGGCGGGATGACCGGCGGGTACCCCATCGCGCCATAGCCGAGATGGGGCGGAATGATCAGCCGTGCCTTGCCTCCCACCCGCATCAGCCCGATCCCCTCATCCCAACCGGGAATGACCATCCCGACGCCGAGCGGAAAGCGGATCGGCTCGCCCCGCTCGTAAGAACTATCGAACACCGAACCATCGGCGAGCATCCCGCGGTAATGCACCGCCACGACTGAACCGGGTTGCGGCTGCTCGCCGTGACCGGCCTGCACTTCGACATACTGTAAGCCGCTAGGGGTGGTCATCGTCTACTCCTGTCTGTTGAAGCCCATGCGGGCAAAAATAAGGCGCTACTGACCATCCGGGCCGGAGATCAGCGGCAGGTAGATGTTCTGGTCAAGCGTGATTGCAAACAGGCGCGGCCAATACTTGCCGGTGACGAAGATCTGGCCGCTGGCCGGATCGTAGGCGATGCCGTTCAAGACATCAGCCGTCGCGCGTTCTTCAGGCGAGAGCAAGCCGCTCATATCGAGCGCACCGATCACGTGGCCGTTGGCCGGATCGATCAGCACAATCTGATCGCTATACCAGACATTGGCAAAGATCACGCCGTTGATATACTCCAGCTCATTCAGCCGGTCGCGCGGCTGGCCGTCGATAGTGACTGTGACCGTGCGCACAACGGCCAACTGGCCGCTGGCGACAGTTGCCTCCGGATCGATGAAATACAACGTGGCAGTGCCGTCGCTCATGATCAGATTGGCGCCGTCGTAGGTCAGGCCCCACCCCTCACGCGGCATTGTCGCTGTCGGTGTGGGGTAGGTAAAGGTGCCAATCCGCGCAAAGGTGGCGGCGTCGTAGATCAAACCAAGGCCATTCTGCCACGTGATCTGGAAAATCCGGTCGCCAATCTGGGCAATTCCCTCGCCATACAACGTTGGATCGCCAAGATCGACGCTGCGCAGCACTTGGCCGGTCGCCAGATCGACTTCACGCAGCGACGAATTGGCGTAATCGCCGGTACCCTCGTACAAACGGCCCGGCCCGGCCACGATCAAGCCTTGCGTCCATGCACGGGGATCGTGCGGATACTCAGCGACCACGCGGTACGGCAACAACGGCGGCGACTGGGCCAGAGTGGCGTCCGATGACCCTACGAGCGGAATGGACACCGTAGCTGGGGTTGGGGTTGGCGTAGCCGCTTGGGCCGGCGCCACCGCCAGCGGGATCGACACTATCGCACCGGTTGGCGTTGGCGAAGGCGTGCTCGCGGGTGAGTTCACGCAAGCCGCCAACAACCACAATCCTGCCAACCAGAATACCCAGCGGAACCGCATACTCACACCTCACATTGAACCGGCAGAGGTATTGTACCACCTTTAACCGGATACGCCGAACGGCGCATCGCTCTTGCTCTGGCGCGCGGCAGTACATTGCTGCTATGCTACGGTGACGCGAACGGCGGGCCAGCCATAATGGAACGCGGCAGTTATACTGCCGCTAGGCTGGGTTTCGTCCTGCCTAGTTGACTGGTCGGGGCAATTGCGTCGATGGTGTTTGGAATGCGGCAGTTATGCTGCCGCTAGGCTGGGTTTCGTCCTACCCAGTTGGCTGGCCGGGGCAATTGCGTCGATGGTGTTTGGAGTGCGGCAGTTATACTGCCGCACTCCCTAGCAGGGCATTGGTTTCGCCGGTTCTGCCTCCACATAAGTGTCAATAGCAATCTTCTCTGTATCACTACCGTCGTACTACGGCGGCACGAACGGCGGGCCAGCGGCCCGCGCTCCCTTGGCAGGGGTAGGCAAAACGTTCCCTCTGCATCAGTATCACCAGCAATCACACGATCCGGTTGTCGCATGATTACCGCAATGACGGCAACTTTTCATTATGCGCGCGCACAATGCCTGCTACAATGAAAACAGGATTCACCTTACTCATCAGCGCAAGGAGGCGCACCATGACGAACAAACCAAAGGCTGTTCCAGCCGAGCAAGAGATTCGCTATTGGATGCGCACCCCGGCCATCACCATCAATCTCGCCGCGCCGCTGAGCGAGGCGCTGGCATTGATGCGCGAGCATGATATCCGGCGCTTGCCGGTCGTGGTCGATACCGGCGAACTACGCGGTATCATCACGCAAGGCGACATTCGCGGCGCCGACGTCATGCGCGTCGCCGGGCTTGATCCGGTCGATATTGCGCAGGCGCTGCGGAATGTGAAGGTCTACGAAGTCATGACCGAGAACCCGATCGCGGTCACGCCAGAGACCGGTCTCCGCGAAGCAGCCTTGCTCATGATCGAGAACAAGATCGGTGGATTGCCGGTGGTTGACGATCAACATCGGGTGATCGGCATCATCACTGAGAGCGATCTGTTCGAGGCGCTGGTGCAGCAACTCGAAACGCATCCCCGATTTTAAGGTGAATGTCCATAAAACACCCGGCAGGGGTGGGGCATAGCCCCACCCCTTATTAATGCCTCGTGTTCTCTTTGGCCTTCTGTCATTGCGAGGGGCTACGCCCGTTTGTCATTGCGAGGGCGCGGAGCGCCCGAAGCAATCTCCCGCTGGAGCGCACGCAATGCCTGAGCGGGGATTCAGTTCGTGCTCGTGGGGGATTGCTTCGCCGCGCGGCGGGCAGAGCCGTGCTCTACCCCTACCGCGCGGCTCGCAATGACATACGGGCGAGTGGGAGGAGTGCGTGCAGACATCCCTCCCGTGCTTGTAGGGGGCAGCACGGCGTGCTACCCCTACGGGCGGCGCGCAAGGACTGGTGGGGCGGCGGCGTACTTCTGTCATTGCGAGGGCGCGGAGCGCCCGAAGCAATCTCCCGCTGGAGCGCACGCAATGCCTGAGCGGGGATTCAGTTCGTGCTCGTGGGGGATTGCTTCGCCGCGCGGCGGGCAGAGCTGCGCTCTACCCCTACCGCGCGGCTCGCAATGACATACGGGCGAGTGGGAGGAGTGCTTCGCCGCGCGGGGCGCAACAAAATAACTCTCATTTTTGAGATCGACTTAAACCGAAATTGACCAAAACTTAATAAATTATTAACATCTTTTGCTTAAAATACCATCGCTCAGATAACTTCACCAACTGTCATAGCAAACACTAGCTGTTACCTTATCCCACCCAACCGGAATTGCCCTATGCAGTCTTCCCCTTTTGATGACGACACCGATCGCGCGCAATTGCAGCGGCTGCGCACTGCGATCAACGGTGCTGCGCTGCTTGTCACCGAGGCTGATGGGCAAGGGATTATTACCTATGCTAACCCCGCCGCCCAGCGCTATTTCGGGTACACACCTGAAGAATGCGTTGGCAAAACGGTGCTGGAACTGACCCATCCCGATGATCGTGAGCAACTGCAACAGAATGTGATCGAATGGGTGCAACTTGGTCTGCACACTGCGACGAGCGAGAATCGCATCATCCATCGCAATGGCGATGTCTTTTACTTCCTGTGGTCGGTGACCATCCACTACAACGAGCAGGGATTGCCGGTTGGTTTCACCTCGATCGGGCACGACATCTCGCAGCAGGAACGGTTGCGGAAGGAGTTATTCGAGAGCCGTGAGATGCTCTACACGGTGATTGACCATTTGCCGTTAGGGGTGTTTTGGAAAGACACCGAGTCGCGCTTCCTTGGTTGCAACCGGCGCGCGCTGGATGATGCCGGTCTCGCCAGTTTTGCTGAAATCGTTGGCAAAACTGATTTCGAGCTGCCGTGGCGTGATCGGGCCGAACGCTACCAATACAGCGATCGCTTGGTGATGGCGACCGGCCCGAAAGTGAATGTGGAAGAGACCTTTACCCGTAGCGATGGCTCGGTTATCCGGATTCGCACGGCGAAAGTTCCTCTGCGGCGCGATGGTGAAGTGATTGGCGTGCTCGGCTTTTACGAAGACATTACCGCCTTGCGCCAACAGGAAGAGGGGTTGCGCACCTTCCGCCTGTTGGTCGAAAACGCTCCCGATGGGATTGGCATGGTCGATCCAACTCTGCAGATCACCTATGCGAATCCGGCATTCGCCAAGATGCTCGGCTACGAGTCGCTGGACGCACTTGCATGGCCTGATCTCATCCACTCTGCTGATCACGATCAACTGGCTGCGATTGTGCAGCAGGCCAGCCAAACCGGCAATGCGCAGACCACAATCCGGTACCTGCATCGCGATGGTTCAGTAGTTACGGCTCAGCTTGCGCTGCCGGCACTGCGGGATCGCGATGGTTCGTTATTAGGTTATGCAGTGATCAACCATGACATCACCGAACAGTTGCGCTTTGAAGCGCAGTTGCGCGCCGGTGAGCAGCGTCTGCGGGCGCTGATTCAAGCCTTGCCCGATATGTTCTTTCTGCTCAGCCGTGATGGCGTGTTTCTCGATTTCAAAGCCGACAGCAACGACGATCTCGCGTTACCGCCTGAGGTCTTTCTCAATCGCCGGATGGATGAGATGTTGCCGCCAGAGCTGGTCGCGTTGACGCGGCGGCATATCGACGCGCTGCTCGCTACCGGCCAAGGCCAGCGGTACGAGTACCAGATGCAGGTCAGGGATGAACTCCGTGACTATGAAGCGCGCATGACGCTCAGTAATGACAACGTGTTGGTTATCGTCCGTGACATCACTGAGCAGCGCCGGGTTGAACGCGAGCGGCAGACGCTAGTGATGCAAGAGCAGATAATTCAAGCTCAGCAGGCGATTGTGCGCGAGTTGAGCACGCCGCTGATACCGATTGCCGATGGTGTGGTGGCGATGCCGTTGATTGGCGCCATCGATAGCGCCCGCGCCCAACAGATTATGGAAACGCTGCTCGATGGCGTCAATCGCTATCGGGCCTCGGTTGCCATTCTCGATATTACCGGCGTGAAGGTGATTGACACCCAAATTGCCGGCGCTTTGATCCGATCTGCCCAAGCAGCTCGCCTCCTCGGCGCGCAAGTGATGTTAACTGGCATCAACCCGGAAATTGCGCAGACTTTGATCCACATTGGTATCGAGTTCCATGAGGTTGTTACTAGAGCGACGTTGCAGGAAGGGATTGCCTATGCGCTGAGCCGCCTTTAAGGAGGCATTGAAGGGCTTTCAAGCGGTGAACATGGATTATGCCGTCACCCTGCTCGACGAAGCCGACTTGTTGGCCCGGCTCGGCGCGTGGCGGTCTGCCCGCCGCGCCTACGAGCAAGCTCACTCGATCTTTAGCGCCAAAGGCTTGCAGCAGTACGCCGCGCGAGCAGGGTTGGCCGGCGCTAAGATCCGGCGTGACCGTGATCCGTCTGAGATTGATGCGATGTTGGCTGGCGTTCTCGATCAGTGCGCTGAGCTGCCGCTTGAAGCGGCTGACGCCCGGCTCGAACAAGCTTGGCTGGCGCTGGATCGAGGTCATCTTGACGCTGCCAGCGCAAAGCTGGCTGCCGAACTGCCGCCGGATGCTCCCCCGGAGCTGCACGTGAAATGGCTGCGGCTGGCTGGCCGGTTGGCGGAGCTTCGCGGCGATCGCGCCACGGCGCTTGCCATGTGGCAGCGCGCGCTGGCGCAAAGTCGCGCGGCGGCCTTGATCTGGCAACAGCGCGAAATCCATGCCGAGTTAGGCCGCTTCTTCGCATCGAGCAATGTGGCAGAAGCAATCAAACATCTTGAAATGGCGGCCCGCATCGATGACGCCATGCGCGCCGAGCTCAGCATCGAGGAATTGATCGCCGATTTCCAAGATCGGCGCAATGATGTCTTGCCGGTGTTAGCCCGCATCGCGGCGGATCAGCAGCAGCCTGAGCGCGCCTTGCGCGCGGCGTGGCGGGCAAAAGGCAGCGCGATCGCCGAACTAATGGCCCGCCGGGCCGGCCAGCTTCCCCAGTTCGCGACCCCAGACATCGCAGCGTTGCATCAGCAGATCGTCCGCTTGCGCTGGGAAGCGGCGTATTACCAACAACGTGATGAAGAGGCCAAAGTCGCCGAACGGCGGCGTGAGCTGGCCCAGTTGGAAGCGCAGATCTACCAGCTTCGCCTGCATGCAATGACGCTCGCTGGCGGCGCCGCTGTTGGCGTTACTGTCGATCCGGCGACAGTTGCTGCCCGCATGGATGCCGATCTCTTGATCGAATATCTCCGCTGTGGCGATGATCTGTTGGCATGTTGCCTTGATCGGCGCGGCCAGATCACCACGACGTGGCTTGGTTCGCTCACCGCCGTGACCGATGTGTTGCAAAAACTCGAGTTGCGCCAGCGCAAGGCGGCGGCATTGCCGCCTGCCCAGCATGCAGCCTTACTGCCCGTCACATTGCCGATCCTGCGCCAACTCTACGATCTGCTGCTGGCGCCGCTGCCGCTGCCGCCTGCCGGCAAACTGCTAATTGCGCCGTGCGCGCCGCTGCATTATGTGCCGTTTGCCGCGCTGTGGGACGGCGCCCGCTATGGATATGAACGCTATCTCATCGAGCAGACTCCTAGCGGGATGCTGGTGAGCATGCCGGCGCCTAGCGGTGAACCCAGCCCGCCGCTGGTGGTGGGTGCTTCGGCGGAAGGCCAACTAGGTGCGGTGGAACGCGAAATCACAGCAGTGCAGGCTGCCTTGCCCAACGCGCGCGTTTCGGTTGATGATCCGGCGGCAGTCGCGCTGCTGCGCGCATTGCCCCAACCGCCGCGCATCCTCCACCTGAGCGCGCATACCGAATTGGGGGCCGAAGCGACCATCTTTGCCGGGTTGCAACTCGCCGGCAGTATGTTCACGATTGCCGACTGCTATCACCTCAACCTCGCCGGTACCGAACTCGCGGTTTTGAGCGGTTGCACGACGGCGCATGGCATCGAGACCGGCGGCGCAGTGCTGGCACTGCAATCGGCGCTGTTGATCGCCGGTGCGCGCTGGATCCTCGTCAGCTTGTGGCAGATTAACGATGAGGCGACCGCTGTCTTCATGCACCATTTCTATCAGGCCCTCAATGCCGGCCAATCGCCGCCGGAAGCGTTGCGCTCCTGCCAACACGCGCTACGGACTGATCCAGCGTTCGTGCATCCGGCGTTGTGGGCAGCGTTTGCGGTGGTGCGGCGGGGGTAGATAGCTCATTCCTTCCGTTAAGAAATCGTTAATTTACCCGATTGACGATCCCTGACTTCTCAGTCATAATGTTCGTATATCGCAACCGGGCTGCCACTATGCAGTCCATGTGTTTCCAACGTCTGACACTCGCCGGAGGTCGCCCATGCCCGCCGATCCTTCACTCGCCGCCGCCGAGGGAAGCTACCCAGATATCGCCCGTCTGCAACGTCTCCAATCTGCGCTGGATGGGGCGGCGCTGCTCGTCACCGAAACCGATGCGCACGGTATGATCACGTATGCGAACGCGGCAGCTCAGCGCTACTTCGGCTATTCACCCGCGGAATGTGTTGGCAAGACCGTGCTGGAACTGACCTGTCCCGCTGACCGCGAACGTTTGCAGCAGCAGGTGCGTGAATGGGTGCAGCAGGGGCTGCGCACGGCTGAGCTTGAGAATCGGATTGTGCATCGCAACGGTGCCATCTTCACGTTTCTGTGGTCGGTGACGATCCACTACGATGAGCAGGGCCATCCGATCCACTTTACCTCCATCGGCCACGACATTTCCCAGCAAGAGCGGTTGCGCCAAGAGTTGCACGACAAGCGTGAGATGCTTTATACCGTGATTGACAGTCTGCCGATTGGGGTGTTTTGGAAGGACAAAGAGTCGCGGTTTCTCGGTTGCAACCGGCGGGTGTTGAACGATGCCGGTCTCACCAGTTTCAAGCAGATTATTGGCAAGACCGATTTCGATCTGCCGTGGCATAAGAAGGCGCCGATCTACCAGCATAGCGACCGCGCGATTATGAATACCGGCCCCAAGCTGAATATCGAAGAGACCTTGACCCGCGGCGATGGTTCGGTGATCTGGCTGCGCACGGCGAAGTTGCCGCTGCGGCGCGGTGGTGAAACGATTGGCGTGCTGGGGTTTTATGAAGATATTACCGAATTACACCATCAGGAAGAGGGTCTGCGCACCTTCCGTTTGTTGGTTGAAAATGCACCGGATGGGATTGGCATTACCGATACCGATCTGATCATTACCTACACCAATCCGGCCTTTGCCGCGATGCTCGGTTACGAGAACTTGACCGGCAAGGCTTGGCTTGACCTCATCCATCCCGATGATCGTCCCCGTCTCGAAACGGCGATTCGCCAGCCGCAGCGGGCTGGCATTGCCCGCACCACCTTACGCTATCTCCACCGTGATGGGACGATCATCACGGCACAGTGCTCGGTGCCGGCGCTGCGCAACCGCAATGGCCGCATTGTTGGCTATGCCTCGATTAATCAAGATATCACCGAACAACTGCGCGCTGAAGCGGAGCGGCAGCGGCTGGCGCTGCAAGAGCAGGTGATCCACGCCCAGCAAGCGATTCTGCGCGAGTTAAGCACACCGTTGCTGCCGATTGCCGCTGGGGTGGTGGCGATGCCCTTGATCGGGACAATCGACTCGACCCGCGCCCAACAGGTGATGGAGACCTTGCTAGAGGGGATTAATCAGTATCGGGCAACGGTAGCGATCATCGATATTACCGGCGTCAAGGTGGTCGATACCCAAGTCGCCGGCGCGCTGATCCGCGCGGCGCAGGCCGCCAGTTTGCTCGGCGCGCAGGTGGTGCTGACCGGCATAAGCCCCGAAATTGCCCAGACTCTCGTCCATATTGGGGTGGAGTTTTACGATCTCGTGACCAAAACCACCTTGCAAGAGGGGATTGCCTTCGCGCTCAGCCGCCGGCAGGCGCCGCAGTATACGAATGGCCGGAAGGTATTGGTGAAGCGTTAACCATATATGGAGTGCGGCAGTGCAACTGCCGCATCGCTACGACTACAAACCGATCTCTCCCGCCTTCACCAAGAGCCATCCATCCCGCCGCAGCGGGAGATTGCTGCGGGCGCGTTGCGCCCTCGCAATGACAAAGGAGCTTAGTATGGAGTGCGGCAGTGCAACTGCCGCATCGCTATCTCTCTGCCCGGCGTTGCCTTCCCCGCTCCCGCGCTAGTCAGAGCGAGTTAGGGTATATCGCAGAGTATTCGGATACTGTCGTGTTGCCTTCCCCGCTCCCGCGCTAGTCAGAGCGAGGCTGGGGGTGAGGGGACGTTGCCCCCTCCGAGGGAGGAGTCAGACTCCCTCCCCCAGCGGGGGAGGGCTGGGGTGGGGGCAACGCACCCCCAGCAGGGGAGGGCTGGGGTGGGGGCAACACACCCCCAGCAGGGGAGGGCTGGGAGTGAGTGCCAGCAGCCCGCGCAGCGGGCTTCGTAACCCTAGCCCGGCCCTTTAGGGCCGGGTGCCGAAGATGTTCTGTCCGTCCTTGAACCCCAGCGGGGGTCTGGGGTGGGGACAACTCAAAAACCTCTGTGCCCTCTGCGGAGCCGGACAGCCGTCCGGCTCTACTACGCCTTTGCCCCCTCTGCGTCGTAAATTGCAAGTGATCGGAAGTGAAACGTCGCAGCGCCCCGCTCCCGCCTATGACAACGAGCGCCTAGTATGGAGTGCGGCAGTTTCACTCCGCATCACATTTTGCATCTTTGCGCCTTTTCGTTTACCATGAAACTATCGGCTCACGCACGAGGTGTCTGACGTATGACCGACGAACGCGAACGCATCCGCCTCACCAACTTGGCTGCCTGCGCCGGCTGAGCGGCGAAGTTAGGGCCGGGAGCCCTCGCTTCGGTGCTGGCTGCGCTCCATGTGCCGGCCAATCCGCAGGTACTGGTTGGCTTGGCCGAAAGCGATGACGCGGCAGTCTACCAATTGAATAGCGAGCTAGCGCTGGTGCAGACGGTCGATTTCTTCCCGCCGATCGTCGATGATCCCTACACCTACGGCGCTATCGCTGCCGCCAACGCCCTCAGTGATGTCTACGCGATGGGCGGACGGCCAGTGATTGCCCTCGCGATCGCTGCCTTCCCCGATGACCTTGATCAGGCGGTGACGGCAGCGATCTTGCAGGGTGGCATCGACAAGGCGGCGGAAGCTGGCGCTGTGGTTGTCGGCGGTCATACCGTCACCGACCGCGAACCGAAGTATGGTCTCTGCGTCACCGGCTTGGTCGATCCGCGCCGGATCATCACCAAAGCCGGCGCGCAGCCGGGTGACCGGTTATTGCTCAGCAAGCCTCTCGGCACCGGCCTGATCACCACGGCTGCGAAGCGCAATGCCATCGCGGCGGAAGACCTTGCCGCGGCCACGGCTTCGATGCTGACCCTCAATCGCCACATTGCCGAGCTGATGGGGCAGGTTGACGTGCATGCCGCTACCGATGTCACCGGCTACGGCCTGCTCGGTCACGCTGCCGAAATTGCCCGCCAGAGCAAGGTTGGTCTGCGCATCAACGCTGCCGCCGTGCCGGCCTTGCCCGGCGCCTTGCGCTACGCAGAGGCCGGTATGGTTCCCGGCGGTCTGCGCCGTAACCTCGATTTTGCCGCAGCCTTTACCACCTTTGCCCCCTCCGTCTCGCCCTCCCAACAACTCCTGCTCGCTGACCCGCAAACCTCTGGCGGCCTGTTGATCGCTGCTCCTCCTGCTGCCGCTGCAACGCTGCAAGCCATGGCCGCCGCCGCCGGTCAACCGCTCTGGGAGATCGGTGAGGTGGTTGCCGGTGCAGGCGTTGCGGTGCAATAGCTGCGTGTTTTGGCAATCATCTGCACTCTTGTCAGCCGAAAAATTACCGAAAGTTGGTACTCTGTGTCAAATAGACAGTTGTCTATTAGGTTTTTGTTGCGAAAACGCAACTTTTCTCTGTTGGAAGACCGGCGTTCGTTACATCCTCGTTGCAAAGCGGTGCTATGATTCACTTGCTAAAGTGATATAGTGCGTTGACTAGTTGCAATACTAGTTTTTGGTTCATCGTCTAACATAATGAATAGTAGAGTTGTTCCAATCCACACCGGCCATGTCGCCGGCAGGATGGTTTGTCATCGGCAACGAGGCCGTATATGGATGATCAACCCTTCTCCACCTCTTACCGGTTGTGTGCGGTTTCCCATCCGCGGCTATTTCATGTCCGGTTAAGCGGAGCAGCCAACCTGCTCAGCGTATTCCTTCTCCCTGCAGTCTTGAGTGAGTTTTGGCGTGACCGCGATGGCGGCGCGTGAACCGTTGTTTATTGAGGAGCATCCTATGACCACGTTCGATATTCTCCTCATCGAAGATAGCCCCAGCCAAGCCTTGCAGTTCCGGCTGATGCTAGAACAGGCCGGCTATCGGGTGCAGGTCGCTGGCACCGGAATGGAAGGCTGGCGGGCAGCAAGTGTGCTGAAGCCGCGCATGATCTTGCTTGATATCGATCTGCCGGGGTTAGATGGTTTTCAGGTGCTGAGCCGGCTCAAGCGCGATCGGGCCACCAAAGGGACGCCGGTGGTGATGTTGACCCATCGGGATCACGTCAGTAGCGTGCAACGCGCCATTGATCTCGGCGCCGATGACTATCTGTTCAAAGACGATGCCGCGGTTGCTTTGTTGCCGGTGGTTGAGCAAGCAATGGCGCTGGCGCAAGTCGCTCATGCATAAGCTGGAAGGAGCCGGTTATGGCATTCCTCAATTCAATGAGTCTACGGAATAAAATTCTGCTTATCGTTAGTTTTGTTCTCTTTGGCATGGTGATCGTTGCCATCGTCTCGTATCAGGCAATGCTGACCGCTGCACAACGCGAAGATGAATTGCAAGCGGCGTATACCGTCATTGAACATACCCGTCAGATGGAAGCAAGTCTTCACATGATGGAATCAGGTGAGCGCGGTTTTTTGATCACCGGCGATCCGGTGTTTCTCACTAAATATGATGAAGGCCAGCAGCGGTATAACCAACTATTGCGCGACTTGAAACAGCTTGTTCCGCCGCAAACGCCGGAATATGGGTTGATCGAGGCAATTGATGATGAATTGAACCAGTGGAAGAATGTGGTGATTCAGCCATTGATTGATCTGCGCTACGCCGTTAATCGGGGTGAAGCCTCGATTGATCAAGTTGTTGAGATTGTTGCTAGCCGCGCAGGGTACAATCGCTTTGCCCGCATTGGCGAATTGATGAACCAGTTAGCAGATTCTGAATATCAATCGCTCAATCAGGTGGTCGCCGCATCTGAAGAGGCACTCAGTAATCTGCAAATGGTGCTAATCGGCGGCACGTTTGCCGCTATTGTATTAGGCACGTTGCTCGCCTTTGTCGTCTCTGGCGGGATTGATCGGCGTCTTGGCCTCGTTACCTACGCCGCGACTCAGATGGCGGGCGGCAAGCTCAATGAGCACTATGCCTTGCCCGACGGCCAAGACGAGGTGGGCCGGCTGGCTACGGCCTTTAGCCAGATGGCCAATACCATCCGCCAGCAACTGGAAGAGCAGCGCCGCGCCAACGAAGAGCTGCGCGCCGCCAGCGCCACCAAGGTGGCAAAAGAGTACCTCGAACAGGTGGTGCGCGAGTATGGCGCCTTCGCCTCCGAAGTCGCCCGCGGCAATCTGGCCGTGCGGCTGCCGGTCAACGGCGCCAACGACGATTTGACTATCCTCGGCCAGCAGCTCAATACGATGGTGGAAGGCCTACGGGCGATTGCCGGCCAAGTGCAGCACGCCAACGCCGACATCGCCACCGCCGCCGCCGAGATTTTGGCCGCCACTACCCAGCAGGCGTCGTCGGCTGCCGAGCAATCAGCCGCGCTGACCCAGACCGCGACCACGATCGATGAGGTGAAGGCGATTTCGGTGCAGACCGCCAAGCAGGCGTCGCAAGTGGCGAGCGACAGCCAGAATGCGCTGGAGATCGCGCGCCAAGGGGCGCAGGCGGTGGAAGAGACGATCAACGGGATGAACCAGATCCGCAGCCGGGTGGAGACGATCGCGCAGACGATTTTGGGGCTGGCCGAGCAGACGCAGGCGATCGGGGTGATTATGACGACGGTGAGCGAGCTGGCCGACCAGAGCAACTTGCTGGCGCTGAACGCGGCGATCGAGGCGGCGCGGGCCGGCGAGCAAGGGAAGAGCTTTGCAGTGGTGGCGCAGCACGTGCGGGAATTGGCGGAGCGGTCGAAGGCGGCGGCGCAGCAGGTGCGCGACATCTTGGCCGAGATTCAGAAGGCGACGAATGCGGCGGTGATGGTGACGGAAGAGGGTGCGAAGGGCGTGGAGCAGGGGGTGAAGCTGGCGGCGCAGGCGGGGCAGCTTATCCACCGGATTGCGAGCGAGGTGGAAACTGGCGCGCAGGCGAATATCCAAATGGCGGCGGCGGCGCAGCAACAGATGGTGGGGATGGAGCAGATCGGGCAGGCGATGAGCAACATCCAGCAGGCGACGGCGCAGGCGCTGGCCTCGACCCGCCAAGCCGAGCGCGCGGCGCAAGACCTGCACACGTTGGCGCAGAAGTTGCAGCAGACGGTCGCTGTTTACCGGTTGTAGCGCGAGGTTGCTATGCTCTCGAATGACGATATTCAAGCGCAGGTGCTGGCCGTCTTTCGCGCCGAGCAGGCCGAACACCGCCAGACCATTGCTGACATCTTACTCGACCTTGAGCGCGCGCCGGAACAGTCGCCGCAACGGGAACAGATCGACCAACTGTTCCGGGCCGCGCACAGCTTGAAGGGCGGCGCGCGCGCTGCTGGGGTGCGCTCGGTTGAGCAGATTGCCCATCAGATTGAAAATGTTTTTGCGGCGCTTCGCCAACAACGCTTGACCTTGACGGCTGAGATTTGCGATGTAATCTACCATGCGCTCGATCTGATCGGGGCATTGATGGATCAGGCCGTGCCCGGCGCGGTGGCTGACGAATCGGCATTTGCCGAATTGTTAGCCCAATTAGCCGCCATCACGCGTGCTGATCCAGATACGCCGCCGGTTCCCGAACCGGCGCCGGTAACGCCTGTGCGCGCCGTTGCGGCGCCGGCTACTCCGGCGGAAACGAGCATCAGAGTCGATGTTGCCATTCTCGACAACCTGATGCACGAAGTCGGTGAATTGCTGACCAGCACGTTGCGCTCACGGCAGTTGGCGCGTGATCTGCAAGCGTTAGCACCCCAATTTGAACGGTGGCGGCGCACGTGGCGGCGCGCAGCGCCCGTAGTGCGCCGTATGCAGCGCCGCGCTGCTCCTCACGCCTCTGGCAAAACCGATGGCGAAGACACCCAATCCCTCATAACGACATTGGAGCAGGCCAATGCGCTCATCGATGCGCTCAACTCAGCGATCAGTCGGGCCGCTGCCCGCGCCCGCGAAGACCATGACCGCCTGAGTGCGATCAGTGGCCGGTTGCAAGCCTATGTCCAACAAACCCGGATGGCGCCGCTCAGCGGGATTGTCGGGCCGTTGCGCTTGCATGTGCGCGAGTTGGCCCGCAGCGCCGGCAAAGAGGTTGAATTTGTGATCGATGACGGCGGCGCCGAAGCGGATCGGCAAGTCCTCGAACAGGTGCGAGAGATTTGTTTGCACCTGCTGCGGAATGCTGTCGATCACGGTATCGAGCCGCCTGACGTGCGGCAGGCGCAGGGCAAGTCTCCCACCGGTTTGGTGAAGCTCATCGCGGCTACAACTGGTGACCGGATGGTCATTACGCTGAGTGATGATGGCGCCGGGATTGATCTAGAACGGGTGCGCCAGCAAGCTATCGCCAGCGGCTTGTTAACTCGTGAGCAAGAGACGGTGGATCAAACCGTTTTGCTCGACCTGATCTTCGTCCCCGGTTTTTCGACCAAGAGCAGCGTCAGCGCATTGTCAGGGCGCGGGGTGGGGCTGGATGTGGTGCGCACGAGCGTTGAACGGATGGGTGGGCAGATTCGGGTTGAGACTACGCTTGGTCAAGGCACCACGTTTATGCTCAGCTTGCCGTTGACCTTGCAACGTTCCCATGGTCTGCTGATCCACGTCGCGCGGCATACCTTTGCTATCCCGCTGGATAGTTTACAACGGATCGTACCGGCCACCCGCGAACGGGTGCGGATGTTGGAAGGGCGCGCAGTGTTGTTAATGGAAGGACGGCCCTTACCGCTGATTCCACTGGGTCAGTTGTTGGGGATGACGAGCGAGAGCGCGATTGATCTGGATGAAGCCAAGCCGGTGCTGATCCTCGGTGTGAACGAGCGGCAAATTGCTTGCCTTGTGGACGCAATCAGTGAAGAGCTGGAATTAGTTGTTCATCGCTTGCCAGCCCCGTTACAGCGGGTACAGTTCGTGAGTGGCGCGGCGATCCTTGCCGACGGCAGTGTGGCCCCGATTCTGGATCCGGTTGATATGATCCGGGCAGCGATGGCGGCTCGCCTCGCCGTGGCATTGCCCGACAAAACGGTCGCTTCAGCGCAAGCGCCGGCCATCCTTGTGGTTGACGACTCTATCACGACGCGCACACTGGAAAAGAACATTCTTGAGGCCGCCGGCTATCGGGTGCTGTTAGCCACCAACGGCCAAGAAGCGCTTGACCAACTGCGCGCAGCACAGGCCAACGGCGGCTGCCAATTGGTGTTGAGCGATGTTGATATGCCGCGCCTCAACGGGTTTGAATTAACTGAGCGCATTCGTTTGGATCCGCAACTCCGCCACTTGCCGGTGGTGTTGGTGACGTCGCTCGATAGCCCAACCGACCGGGAACGCGGGCTGGCGGCAGGCGCCGATGCGTATATTGTCAAGCGCGCCTTTGACCAACAGGCGCTACTGGCAACCATCGCGCGCTTGCTCTGAGATAAGCTATGAACCACGTCCAAGAGCAACAAATCACCGTCAGCAGCGATGCTGACCTTATCCTCCTCCGCCAGATGTTGCGCCAATGTGCGCGGACGATGGCGCTCACGCCGTCGCAGCAGGCGCGCGTGACCGCCGCGGTGAGCGAAGTCGTGCGCGCGTTGATTCATCAATTTAGTAGTACCACGATTACCATTCACTGCGATGATGGCGATCGGCGCCACGCACTGGTGGTCGAATGCGATACAGAGATTGAGGCGTATCACCGGGTGGCTCGCCAAGCTGCCGTGCAAACGGCCTATTCGCTGGTTGATGAAGTGAAGGTGCAACAGTCGCCGATTGGTTGCCATCTGGCGATGAAGATTCGCGCAGGGTAGCTTATGATGTCACATACCTTTGTCACCTTCCGCGCCGGCAATCAGATATTTGCGCTCGCTCTGAGCGTGGTGCAACAGGTGGTGCGGTTGCCGGCCATCACCCCGGTTGCCGGTGCGCCGCCGGCTATTGCTGGTCTGCTCGATTTCCACGGCCGGCTGATTCCGGTGTTGATCGGGCATTATCTGCTTGAACAGCCGGTGAATATCCATCTGAACAGTATGGTGATGATTCTGGGAGTCGATGTGGATCAACCGCAACTCGGCTTGCTGGTTGATGAGGTGTTTGGGGTCTATCAAGCGCAGCCTGCCGATCTCATCCCGCTGGCGCTCGGCAGTCACGTGCTGGCAGCATCGCTTCGCACTCATGATGGTATCATACCGGTACTTGATCCAGAGTCATTAGCGATGTATGCGCAGGCAGTTGCCGCACCGGCACGGGTTGCGTAGGAGCGTTATGAAATCACATGCTGCGCCGATTCGGGTGTTGCTCGTCGAAGATTCGCCGAGCCAGTTGCAGTTGCTCCGGGCCTATCTTGAGGCTACGCCGGATCTCGTGGTGGTCGGTACGGCAACCAATGGCCAAGAAGCGGTGCAATCGACGTTGCGCCTCCGCCCCAATATTGTGGCGATGGATATTCATTTGCCGGTGTTTGATGGCTATGAGGCGACGCGCCAGATTATGCAGCATCAGCCAACCCCGATCGTGTTGTTTAGCTCGAGTGCCGGCAATGCCGAACAGCGGGCAATGGCAGCGTTGGCTGCCGGCGCGTTGGCTGTGGTGCGCAAACCGGCTGGGCCGGCTGATCCGGCCAGCATCACCGACCGCGAACATTTTATTCGCACCCTGCGCCTTATGGCTGGGGTGAAGGTGGTCACTCGCCATCCGCCCCGCCCGACACCGGTGCGCGTGCCACGTACTCCCACTGCCAATGTTGAACTGGTCGCAATTGCCTCCTCAACCGGCGGCCCAGCCGCTTTGCAAACCTTGCTCACCGACCTTGGGCCACGGTTGCCGGTGCCGGTTGTTATTGCCCAGCACGTGGCGATTGGTTTCGCGCAGGCCCTCGCCGGCTGGCTGGGCAGTGTAGTGCCGCAACCGGTGCATGTGGTTAGCGAAGAGCTGTCGCTAACCCCCAGCCATATCTATCTGCCGGCTGATAACCTGCATTTGGTGATTAGCCAGCCGGGCAAGGTCAGTGTGCTGCCTAGTAGTGATGACGATCGTTACTGCCCGAGCGGCGATTATCTGTTTGCGAGTGTTGCCCGCCACTATGGGAGCCGGGCGATTGGCGTGATCATGACCGGGATGGGTGAGGATGGCGCGCGTGGGTTGGCTGAATTAGCCGCTGCCGGCGGCATTACCTTCGGCCAAGATGAGGCATCGTGCGTCGTGTACGGGATGCCGAAAGCGGCCAAGGCCTTAGGTGCGGTGCGCCACGAATTGCCGCTTGAGCGGTTGGGCCTCTCGATTGCCGCGCTGCTCGCTCCAGCTCAGAATAAGGATTGACCATGCTGAGCGACGATCTCTACCAACGCTTTGCCTCCCTTGTGCGCGAGCGAGCCGGTCTGTACTACCCGCCGCAGCGCCGGGCCGATCTGGCCTACGGCTTGCAACGCGCTGCCCAACAGCTCGGTGTGGTTGATCTGGGCCAATTGCTGGCGTTGATCGAACGCTCGCCTGCCGCATGGAACGAAGTGATCGCCGAACTCACGATTGGCGAAACCTACTTTTTTCGCAATGCCGCTCAGTTTGCCGCCTTGCGCGAGGTCATCCTGCCCGATCTGATCCAGCGGCGCAGTATGGTGCGGTATGTGCGGTTGTGGAGTGCCGGCTGTGCGACTGGTGAGGAACCGTATTCGTTGGCCATTACGCTCCGCGAGGCGTTGCCTGCCGATCCGCCGTGGCAGATCAGCATTTTAGCGACCGATATCAACTTCCGCTTTCTCGAACGCGCCCGCGAGGCGCTCTACGGCAATTGGTCGTTTCGCGAGACGCCTGATGGGGTGCGCGAGCGTTACTTTATTCCCGAAAGCGGGCGCTGGCGCTTGCGCGATGAGATTAAGCGCGATGTCGTCTTCGCTCACCTCAACCTCGTCGAGCCGAGCTACCCTTCGCCGCAGTTGGGCATCATTGCCTTTGATATCATCTTCTGCCGCAATGTGTTGATCTATTTCGACGAACCTACCACTCAACAGATCGTCCAGCGTCTGTACGATGCCCTGACTCCCGGCGGCTGGCTGGTCGTTGGCCATGCCGAACCGAATATCGAACTCTACCGCCAGTTTGAAACCCACAATGCACCCGGCGCCGTGCTCTATCGCAAACCGTTGCATGCGCCGCCATTTACGCCGGCTACCACTGTTGTGCCGCCAGTTGCATCCAAACCCGCTCCGCCACCCTTGCCGGCCCCGTCTCGCCCGGTGCTCCCGGCCACGAAACCAGCACCGGCGCCGCCACCGCCATCGTCTGATGAGTTGTTAAAGCAGGCTCGCGCCGCTGCCGATCGTGGTGATTGGCCCACTGCCCAAACCCACGTGCAAGCATTGCTGAAAGCGTATCCGCTCTTTGCCCCGGCCTACTACCTGCAAGCCCAAATCGCCGAACATCACGGCGCCCTCGACGAGGCGTTGGCCGATTATCGCCGGAGTGTCTACCTCGATCCGCACTTTGTGATGGGCTTGATTGGCATGGCCGGGATCTTCGCGCGGCAGAGCCAACCTGACCCGGCCCGCCGCGCGTTGCGACAGGCAGCGGCGATCCTCGATCAGCTTCCCGCTGATCATATCGTTGATCCGTTCCACGATGGCACTGCCGCTGAGGTGCGTTCGTATCTCAACCTCTTGTTGCAGCAAATCGGTGGATGAACGGCGTTTGTGGGCATACCCTCGTGTGACATCACTACCAAGCAAGAGCATAGCTGGCGTGATCAATCACACGCCGGCATTGACGCCATGCCAAACTGATGGTAGTTTGAATATATCCTGCTATTGTTACGTGCCTTGCTTACGGAGGGAGCATGCCCACTGTCACGATTGGCGACCGTACCATCACTGTCGAACCCGGCACTCGTTTAGTGTTAGCGATCGAGCAAGCCGGGATTGCGATTGGCCATCGCTGTGGCGGCTATGCCCGCTGCACGACCTGCCGGGTAGCGTTTGCCGCCGGTGAACCTGATGAGATGACCGCCGCCGAGTACGCCAAGCTCAGCGAGCGTGGTCTGCTTGGCCAATACCGGCTCTCGTGCCAGATCGTGTGCGACCGTGATATGGTCATTGCCGAAGTGCCGATGACCCTTGCGAGCCAAGGCTGGACTGATACCGGCCCGGCGCCGGAGCCAACCGTTACCCCTGATCCGGCGACCCACCCGCGGGCGACGTTAGCGCAGGGCTAAACCCGCCAGCGAGGGCAACCGGTGCGCGGTAGCGCCGGACGGCTGTCCGGCTCCGCACAGCCGCAAAGGGTTCAAACGCAAAGGCGCGGTAGCGCCGGACGGCTGTCCGGCTCCGCAAAGCCGCAAAGGGTTCAAACGCAAAATCGCCAAGGCCGCAGAGGGCGCAAAGAGGTTTAGGGTGAGTCTCACCCTCCGCATCCTCATGTGCCCTCGGCGGTAAACAATTCCCCCCTCCCCCAGCGGGGGAGGGGCAAGGGGTGGGGGCACCTGCGGGGCGTGGGGTGGGGACATCACTCCAAGGCGCAAAGCGAGCCAAGCCGCAGAGCAGTAAAACGCAAAGACGCCAAGAACGCGGAGGATGCAAAGATGTTGGAAATGTTGATCACCCTCCGCGTCCTCTGCGCCCTCGGCGGTAAACAGTTCCCCCCACCCCCGCCAGGGGTGGGGGCATCAGCCCGCGCAGCGGGCTTCGTAACCCTAGCCCGGCCCTTCAGGGCCGGGCGCCAGACAGATGGGCTGTCCGCCCTTAAATCCCAGCGGGTCGAAGGGCCGGGGGTGAGGGTGCCTTGCCACCGCCCCGACAGTGACGAAGCCTGCGGCGCAGGTGGCATAGCCGCGCAAAGCCGCAAAAAGCACACCAGCGTGATCGTTTTGCGCCTTTTGTGTCTCTTTGCGGCTATTTGGCGCAGTGCCGTCACCCCCTACCCCCGAAAGCTCCCCCAGCGGGGGAGGGGCAAGGGTGGGGGCATCAGCCCGCGCAGCGGGCTTCGTAACCCTAGCCCGGCCCTTTAGGGCCGGGCGCCAGACAGATGGGCTGTCCGCCCTAAACTCCCAGCGGGTCGCAGAGCCGGGGGGTGGGGTGCCTTGCCACCGCCCCGACAGTGACGAAGCCCGCTGCGCAGGTGGAACAGCCGCGAAAAGACGCATAACGCACAATAGCGTGATCGTTTTGCGCCTTTTGTGTCTCTTTGTGGCTATTTGGCGCAGTGCCGTCACCCCCTACCCCCGAAAGCTCCCCCAGCGGGGGAGGGGCAAGGGTGGGGGCATCAGCCCGCGCAGCGGGCTTCGTAACCCTAGCCCGGCCCTTTAGGGCCGGGCGCCAGACAGATGTGCTGTCCGCCCTTGAACCCTAGCGGGAGAGGCCGGGGGTGGGGCTACCTACCCTTCGTTGCTCAATCGCAACCCGGTTGCTGAAGATCAACGCACAAACTACGACATAGCCTTCGTTTCCCCCCTTGACAGCTTTCCTGCCTAACGCTACGATCAAGCCGTGAAAAACGGCACAAGTTTCATGCTAAACCAGTTGCACCGGCAATTGCATATCCTGAAGCATTGGGGTACGCACGTCGTAGCCATCGTCGTGGCGCTGGAATTGGGTGTGCTTAGCCCGCTTGGTTGCGTGCTGCACTGCCTGATCCAGCAATGGATGGCCGAGCGCGCCACACCCAATTTCTTCTTTTGCGATCTGCACCTTGATGGGATGATCACGGAAGATGCCGTGCATCTTGCCCGGGTGCATCCGCGCGCCATGTACGAGGCCCTGCCGCCGTTGGTCGTTGCCGCCGTGCTGGTTGTGCCGCTGATCCTGCTCTTGGCGTTACCTTGTCCTGCCCTTCTCCGCGTTTGCCCTCTCCCGCCGCCAACTCCGCCGCCGCGCGCTTGCTCCTTGGGCTAGTCATTCGGGCCATGCCAGTGAGAATCGTGAACGCTGCATCACCGATGCAGCGGTAGTGAGTCTACCTTGCTCAAGGAGGAAGTCATGAATCGCACCATCGCGTGGATGTTCACGCTCCTATTGATCGCACTTTTGACGGCATGTGGCGGCAGTAAACAGAATACGTCCAACCAGCCTGCTGCCGAACAATTGCCGGCGGCGCTGGCCGATACCTCGATCTCATCGAAGGGTGATCCCAAGCGCGGCAAAGAACTGTTTGGGCCGTGTGCCGCTTGCCACGCCACTTCCAAGGAAATGATGACCGGGCCGGGATTGGCTGGTCTGTTCAGCGTCAAGGGGCCAGTACTGCCGAACGGAGTTGATTACAACGGCATGTTGCCCAACGGCAAAGAGCGCAGTGAGGCGAATGTTGCCGAGTGGATTCGCACCGGCGGCACTGGTCGCATTGGGTATATGCCAACCCATAACCTGACCGATCAAGAGATGGCTGACCTGTTGGCGTACCTGCGCACGTTGAAGTAATCAAGCTCGTGCCGGCAGCGGAACAATGACCGCTGCCGGCGCCGTATGGCACAGGATACGCTATGCGCATCGTTTGCGTTAACTGGATTTGCTGTTTGCTCGGCTTGCTCAGCAGCATCGCTATCTTTCCGGCCGTTCGCGCCATTCCCGATCATCGCGTCCGTCACGGGCCGATCTTCCCGCAATCGTTCCACTTGCCAACAACGATCATCCGGAATGTGATCGCTGCGGTTGACCAGAACGATCCGCTCGAGTTGGCGGCTTTCGCCGCGCAGATGGAGAGTCCGGGATCACTCAACCTGCTGATCGCAGCGTGGCAGCATGCTCATCGCCCGGCTAGTTTCGTGTTGGGCCCGTACCGCCTGCCTGATTGGCCGGCGCCCGGCGCCCAACTTGCTATTCCGCTCCGCTTCGCTTGCCCCCACGGTGAAAGCAGGCTCGATGTGATCGTTACCTTTACGGTGTTGGGTTGGCAAGTTAGTGAAATTCGCCCGCCCGTCTAGCACGCGAACGGAATGACTCTTGCTCACAGCCGCCGGTAACGGCGGCTGTTGCTCTTCGGAGTATAATACGCGCTAACAACCATGACGTTGTCTAGTGAAAAGGAACTTCCATGACCGAGTTGCGCGACTTCCTCGAAATTCCCTATGAGCAACTGGAAGAGTTGAACCTGAGCGTGAAGCGCCAGCGTTTGGCTCGCGTCTCGCCGGATGTGATGCGCGAAGAGCGGATGCGCTACCTCACCGACGAGCGCCGGATCAAGGCAGTGACGGTCTGCTTTACCGACCTTGAAGGCCGCCTGCACATGCTCGATTACGACAAAAAGTTTCTCCTTGCTTCCGCCGATAACCTGACCTTCGACGGCTCGTCGGTGCGCGGCTTCTCGGTGCAGGCCGAGTCGGATCTGCGCCTTGCCATTGACTGGTCGGCCTTTTATTGGCTGCCGGCTGATGTCTTTGGCCCCGGCAAGGTGCTGGTCTTTGGCTATGTGTTGAACCAAGACGGTTCGCCCTATGAGGCCGATATGCGTGGCCGGCTGCACCGCTATGTGAACGAACTCTACCAGCGCGACGGCATTACCTGCAATGTTGCCACCGAGATCGAAGGGTTCCTTTTCAAAGGGCGCAATGCCGAGCAGCGCTTCCGCGAGACCGGTGAGTTTACCATGGTCAGCACCGGTGGTTACTATCACTCGCTGCCGGGTGATCCGCTCCGCCAATTTATCGATATGGCGGCGGAAGCGCAACGGGCCATGGGGTTTGAGAACGAGAAGGATCACCCCGAAGTCGCGCCCTCGCAGTTCGAGATGAACTATAGCTACACCGAGGCGACAATCGCCGCTGACCAGATTTTGCTCTACAAGCTGATCTGCCGCCAGATTGCCAGCAAGCTCGATATGACCGCGAGCTTCTTGCCCAAACCGGTCACCGGCGTGAACGGCAATGGCATGCATACCAACATCTCGCTGGCGCGGCAAGGGGTCAATCTCTTCTACGACGCCAACGGCCCCGAACGGTTGTCAGAGCTGGCGTGGAGCTTTATCGACCGCATTCTCAACAGTGGTCAAGACCTCTGCCTGATTTTGAATTCGAGCGTCAATGCGTATCGCCGGCTTGACCCGCACTTCGAGGCGCCTAATCAGATCAAGGCGTCGCCGACCGACCGCGGTTCGATGATCCGCATTCCGATTGGCAATGCCCGTTCGGCCCGCATCGAGGTGCGCTCGATCGCGCCTGATGCTAACCCCTATCTGGCTATCTACGCCTTGCTGCGCACTGGCCTCGAAGGGCCGCTGCCCACCACTGATGTGCGCAGTGGTACCGCGACTCTGCCCGATAACATCTACGACGCGATTGCCAACTTCCGCCAGAGCGCCTTCATGGCCCAGATTTTGGGTGAAGATGTCCACACCCGCTTTGCCGATCTCAAGGCGACGGTGGCCGACCGCTGCCCGCGCAAACTCGGTACCCTCATCAAGCGGGCCGAGGTGCAGTTCCACCACGAGGTGACCAACCAGTACTTGTGGAGCCGTTTCTAATGTTGGGCGGCGGCGTAGGGGCACAGCGTCGCTGTGCCCCTACGCTGCCTCTACGCCGCCCCTACGCCGCTATGTCGCCGAACAATAACTCGGTCGGCGTTTGCCACTCAGGCAGCACGATACTAGGAATGATGGCCTTGCCGCGGTAGACATGCTCGGCGCGGTAGTCGCTGCCTTCCAGCGTGAGTAATTCCACCACCCGATGGCCGGGGTCGGCGATCCAATACTCGCGCACCCCGGCAGCCGCATAGCGATCGCGCTTCTCGCGCCGGTCATAGCTGGCTGTACCCGGTGATACCACCTCCACAATGAGATCGGGCGGGCCAACGATCCGTTGGGCCGTAATCTGGGCCTTGCCGCCATGCAACATCACGACCACATCCGGCTGCACCACCGTCGTCGTGTCGAGTTCGACATCGATCGGCGCTGTGAATACTCTCCCGCGTCCGGCTACCTCTACCGCTAAGAACAGGTAATAGGCAAAACGTAATGAAGCAGCTTGATGTTGTGGGCTCGGCGCCGGCGCCATCCGTAGTACTCCATTGATGATCTCAAAACGGCCTGCTTCAGGTGGTAATTGCTCGTAATCGGCCACCGTCCACTGGCCGCTGGGTGGGGCCGGCACGTGGGGCGCCGGAGCGGCCACCGGCAAGATATCCGTTGTCATTGCGCCTCCGTGATGCCTTGGAAACCATGATGTATCAGCAGTATAGCACGCGAACGCCAGAGATCATGGTCGCTTGACCATCACCTCCGGCGTTCACGCTGGCGGCTCCTTATAGCGTCACGATCGCCGCTGCCAGTACGAAGCAATACCAGTAGGTATAGAGCATATACGAGACGTGATCGGCAGCGGTTGTCCGCAGCAGCAGCACTCGTCCGGCGATCACGAGACACAGTCCGGCCAAAAAGAGATCGAGCAAAAGAACGCCAGCGTTCAAGCCGGCGGGCAGAAACAGCGCAAAATGGGAAAGAAGGGCTAGCAGCACAAAAGCAACCGCCACAAACCACCGCGTAAAATTCACGCCGAAGACAATCGGCAGCGTGCGGCGCTGATTGAGCCGGTCTCCCTCAATATCGCGCAGGTCTTGCAGCGATGCGTTCGACAACAGGGTTATCGCCGGAACAAGAATCCACAGCCACGCTGCCGGCGTCAATGGCCGCACCATCTGCCATGCCGCCGCTAACTGCGCGATCGCGCCAAAGGTCATCGACAGGTTTTTCAGCCAGTAGTGGCGGGCAAATCCAGCCAGATTGTGCAAGGTGAGCGTCACCTGCCACAGCAGCGTCCATTCCAAGACGCCCAACTGCCAACCCACCAGTGTAAAGAGTGCCATCGACACGATCCAGCGCAGCCATGCGCCGTGCCGTGTCACGAAACCGCTGGGGAGGGGGCGATCCGGCTTGTTGTGCCGATCTTCCGCTTCACCAGCTAACTGGTTTGAAATACAAAACGTGAGGCAATAAAGCCCGAAGTAGATCGTTCCCCATCCGAGCAGGCCCGGCAGCGCGTCCCAATCAGGTTGGGCGCTATGCCATGCCGCGAGCGTAAATAGGAGACCGGGAATCACGGTGGCCGAAATGTCGTACCGGGTAAAGCGCCAGTAGAGGTGGGCTTCCGATAGGATGGCACTGAGCCAGTGGGGGAGGCGAACGGCAGGGAAGCTTGTCGGGATATGCATTGGGTGCTCCTGCTAGAACGCAATGCCGATCAACGATGGCGCACGGTCGTATTGTAGCTGGTTATTAACAAATTTTCAACTTCTCGCGATCCGAGAATCGTATAATGAGGTCTATGATCTTTTTTCAGGGCATCATTTCTAGCGAGGTTCCTTACTAGGTAGTGAGACGCTCAATTGCTGTTGTGTGCCCTCATTGGCACGAGGATTGCGTAACGCGGCATCGCGCAAAGATGATCAAACGTTGCTGGCGCAACCCGCCGCTCATGTGGTATCGTTAAGCGGTTGTACGAAGCTGTTGACAATTTTGTCATCAAACCAGCGGGCGCTATTCATTATCAGTTCACCTCGATCGGAGGATCTCTATGAGTGCTTCGCGCACCTTCCTCGATCTCTTGTACCGCCAGATTGTACGGGCCATCGCTTTGGGTACGCTCGTCCTCGCTCTGATCTCCTTTGGGTTGACGTCGGTAGTTTTTTTGGTAACGGCTAACCTCTTTACCGGCGTAACGATGGCGATCGCCTTTGCGACCAGTCTTGGTTGTGGCTTGACGCTGGTGCTCTTAGCAGACAAACGTCCGTTTTGGCAGGCAATCTTGCCGTTTGGCATAGCCATCATCGTCTGCGAAATCGCGATTGCCGTTTGGCTCCCCGAATTGCGTCTGGCGACTGCGCCATTCCTCGCGGTGGTGATCTTGCTGGCTGGTTTGAATGGCCAGCGCACGTTTACTATCGGCGCGATGGTGGCCTGTATTGTGGTAGTCATCGCGATTGTTGCGCTCGGGCCAGAATCTGAGACCTCTGTGATCCCTATCCACCTTCTGCGTTTCTTGCAAGCCAGTAGTCTGGCTGCTCTGCTCATTGCAGTGTGGGCGTTTCTTGACCAAGTTATGTCTGCCCAGATGCGAGCGTTGCAGCTCGCCGATCAGCGCACCCAAGAGGCCGAAAACGCCCGCCAGACTGCCGAAACGGCCCGGGTTGAGATCGAGCGACGCGCCGCCGAGCAGCAACGGCTGCTTGATCTCGTCGCTGAGCTGGAATTGCCGATCTTGCCGATTGATGATCATGTCTTGTTGGCCCCGCTCGTAGGCAATCTCGATAGCCGGCGCGCCGAGCAATTGCGGAGCCGGATTCTGGAAATGGTCGCCGCCAAGCGCGCCCATACCGTGATTATTGACATCACTGGCATTACGCTAATCGATACCGCGGTGGCGAGAGCCTTGATCGACACCGCCGCCGCCATTCGTCTCCTCGGTGCGCGCACGATTATTAGCGGCATTCGGCCCGCAGTTGCTCAAACGCTGGTGCATCTCAACGCCGGTTTAGATGAGATTGTCACCGCGCCGAACCCCGAAGCGGCCCTTGCCTTGGCCCGCCGTTCAGTTGCGGCTTGATGCGCGGAACGTCATAGTGCGTGCAACTGCACACTCTTTGCTATAATCTGAGCATCGCTTGATAGCAAGGAGATGCGCTCGATGCACGAGGAAGGGTTGCAGTTTGTCCCCGCGCCTGATGGCAGGCGGAGTTCAACGCATGCCAATCTCGCCATTTGCAGCGCCGCGCTGACCGGCATCGATCCCGCTGCTGTGACGGCGCTGCGCCAAGAAACCAACTGGCGTCGCCGGTATCCGCGCTATGTGCGCGCGCTGACGGAAGCTGCTGCGGCTGATCCGGCGCAGGCGCTTACAATGGCGACTGCCGGATTAACCGCTGCTTGGCAGCAAGTTGAATGGCTGCGCGACGGCACGGCTGCCCCCCTTGCCGAGGCGATGCGCTGGCCACAGCGCCATGCGGTGTATACTGCGGGGTTGCACGGTCGCGGCTCTCACCTGATCGAACCCTTCTCAATCCCGTATCGCGGCCAGCGTCTCTCCGGCGCGGCGCTGCATGCCCAGATTGCCCATTGGGAAGCGACCGGGATTATCGAACCCGGTTGCGCCCGCGCTTTGCTACGGGTGCTGGATCATCCGGAATGGCTCGACCTTTCCGATCGCACCCTCGTGCTCTTAGGCGCCGGTTCGGAAGCCGGGCCGCTGGCAACCCTTGCCCGCTGGCGCGCGAATCTGATTGCGGTTGATGTGCCCGATCCGGCGCGCTGGCAGCGAATCGCCGCAGTGGTGCGCGCCGGCAATGCGCGCTTGTTCGCGCCATCGTTGCAGCCAGTTGCGCCTGAAGCCGATCCCGATGAGTGGTTGCCGGTCGCCGGGGTTGATTTGCTCAGACACGCGCCCGAAATCGTGACGTGGCTGCTCTCCTTCGAGCGTCCGCTCGATATCGCCACGCTCGCCTATCTCGACGGCGAACGTCACCTGCGCGTCGCTTTGGCGATGGATGCGATCGTGGCGACCGTCAGCGCCGCTCGCCCCGATACGACCCTGATGACGATGGCAACCCCCACTGATATGTTCGCCGTGAATGAAGAGACGGCGCTGGCGGCGATGCGCAATGCGGCCAAAGCCTCCCCGCTCGGTGAGAGGACGGCGGCGATTGTGCGTACCCTCAGCGGCGGGAGGTTGCTGCAACCGCATGTGCGCGAGTTGATCGCCAGCGCCAATGGCAAGCGCTACGGGATCGTCGATTGCCTGTTCCTTGAGCAGGGGCCGAACTATGCCCTCGCCAAACGCTTGCAACAGTGGCGCGCCATTATTGCTCGCGCTGGCGGCCAGCGCGTCTCGATTAATGTGGCGCCGGCGACGATGACTCAGTCGGTGATCAAGAATCCAGCCCTCCGCGCTGGCTACAACGGGGCCAGCCTGTTCGGGGTCGAGATCTTTGCCCCTGAAACGACCGGCGCGCTGATGGCGGCGCTCTGGGTGCATGACCTGCGTTGCCGTGATTGCGCCGCCAATCCTGACGTTCCCCTCGATCATCCGCTTGAACTACTGACCGCCAACGCTAACCACGGCGGTCTCTGGCGCAATGGCTTTCTACCCCGCACGGCGCTGCCGCTGGCGGCGGTCATCGGGTTCTTGCGTCCACTGCCACGTGCGTAAAGGTGTCGTGAGGTGTCACTTTGGCAGGATAGGCTACTACAAATGAACAAAGATACCTTGACTTCTAGGTGAAATCATGGAAAATTGGCAAAGTTCCGCTCTTGCTCAATGGAAAACGATATGTGGAAGCTCATCGCTCACTTTGTCCATGTCAAGGCTTCCAATCCTGACCAGCAGCGCCGGGGCCAGCTTCTGGTGACGTTATCGGCCGGGGTGGTCGTGATTCTGCTCACGGCCGGCTTGTTGTTGACGATGCTCCAACCAACCATTGGACGCTTCATTAATCTTGGCCTCGCTACCCTCGTCTTTTCTACGGCTGCTTTCCTCGGTCGCCAAGGCTTTGTGAGTGCGGGTTCATACATTCTGATCATTGTCGCCGGGATTGGCTCGCTGAGTGGCCTGTTTTTTAATCCCGACTCCCCGTTCAATATCATCTACCTGCTTATTTGCGTCTTATTGTCGAGCATCTTGCTCAAACCAAATCAGATTTGGATCGTGTTAGCCGGTTGTCTCGCTGCGCTTGCCGTGGTTGTTGTAACCGTGCCTGTGGCTACGCGGTCAGCTATTCTGCTCGACTATGCGGCTGCGCATGTCTCCGTTTTACTCACGGTGACGGCATTGATCACGTTTATTGGCGCGCGTAGTTTAGCCGCTGCGCTCGCCGAGGCTCGTGAGCTGCGCCGGCAAGCCGAAGAAGCGAATCAGCGCTTGGTTCAGGTGAATGCAGGTTTGGAAGCGCGGATCGCTGAACGAACTGAAGCATTGCAACGCCTCGCCGATGAACAACGCGCCACGATGTCTCAGTTGGCAGAGTCGCTTCGCTCACAACAGGAGTTGAACCAACTGATTCTTGAACTCGATGTGCCGATTATTCCGGTGCGTGATGATACGCTGGTAGTGCCGTTAGTCGGCGGACTGGATAGCCATCGGGTGCAACGATTGTTTGAGAACGTCTTGCCAGCGATCGAGCGGGCCGGCGCCCGCCTGCTGGTGATCGATGTGACGGGGGTGGCGGTCATCGATACGTATGCGGCGGCGGCCTTGCTCCAAGTTGCCCAAGCCGCCCGGTTGATGGGAGTCACGACGACGCTAGCTGGGATTCGCCCCGAAGTTGCGCAAACATTGGTGAGCTTGGGGATCGATTTGTCTTCTATCCATACAGCCTCAACCTTGCAAGCGGCGCTTAGGTTGCAGCCGCAGATGCTTTCCGCTACGTAGTGCCGGGTTGCGCCGAGGCAGCGCATCGTATCTTGACGAATCTCTGGTTCAGTGGTACACTTGAATGCCGTGCCGGGGTAGCTCAGTGGTAGAGCAAACGGCTCATAATCGTTAGGTCGCGGGTTCGAATCCCGCCTCCGGCACCACTCGCCGGTGAGCCATGCTCACCGGCGTTTCCATTCACATCACGCTGTTGTTGCGCTCACGAAACGTCGTTTGGTGCAAGATTGTCACCCTATTCCCTGTTCTCTACTCCCTACTCCCTGCCAACGCCCTATGCTCAACCATCTGCGCCAGTTTCTGCTCGCCGAAGGAGTTGGTCAACCAACCGCCCGTCTGCTGGTTGCTGTTTCCGGCGGCGGTGATTCGCTGGCGCTGTTGCATCTGCTCGCCACCCTCCACACGACCGGCGGGCCGTTGCCAATCGTCGCCCATCTCGATCACGGGTTGCGTGGGGCCGAATCGGCGGCTGAGGCGGCGTTTGTGGCCGAAACGGCCGCGGCATGGGGGTTGCGCGCCATTGTCGAGACAGCTCATCTACCGCCGGGTACAACCCCGGCGGCGGCCCGCGCCGCCCGCTATGCCTTCCTTGCCCGCACTGCCCTTGCCGAGCAGGTCGATGCGGTGCTGGTTGCCCATCAGGCCGATGATCAGGCCGAAACGGTGTTGATGCACCTCCTGCGTGGGGCGGGGCCGGCCGGCTTGCGCGGCATGCGCCCGCGGGTCGAGTGGCCGGAATGGGCAGCGCCAGCTATCGCTGCGGGCCAAGCGCCGCCCCACGGCCCGCCGTTGCTCCGCCCCCTGCTTACGATCAGCCGGGCCGCGCTTGCAGCCTATTGCGCTGAACACAGCCTTGACCCACGTCACGATCCGACCAACGATGACCTCCGCTACATCCGCTCCCGGATTCGCCACCAGCTCTTGCCGCAACTGGCTGTCGAAAACCCGCACCTTACCGCTGCGCTTGGCCGCACCGCCCGCATCTGCGCCGAAGACTACGAGTTTATCCAGCAGGCGCTGGCGGCGCAGTGGCCGCTGCTCATCGCCGAACAGCGGCGCGATCGCATCGTATTCGACCGCGCTGCCTTGCGCGCGTTGCATCCCTCATTGCGCCGCTATGCCCTGCGCCGCGCGATCGCCGAACTCGGCGACGAAGAGCCAAGCCTTGCCCAAATTGATGCGGCTCTGTATCTGGTGGCCGGGCAGGCTGGCAGCCAGATGCGACTGACCCCGCAAGTGACGCTGGTCTGTGATCAGCAGACGGTAACGCTGCGCTTGCCTACCGCCGAACCGTTTTCTGTGCCGCAGATCGCTGAACCTGTGTCGCTGCCCGATCACGGTAGCGTGCCGTTGGCCAACGGCTGGCAGTGTATCGTGCAAGATCATCCTCCCGCTCACCCCGATCGCTGGTGGTTGGGGTTGGCCCGCCCTCCGGCTGGCCCGCTCGCCCTGCGCCCGCGCCGCGCCGGTGACCGCATGCGCCCCGCTGGCGCGCCCGGCAGCCGGCGCCTGCAAGATATCTTCGTCGATCTGCACGTGCCGCGTGCGTTGCGTGATGGTTGGCCGTTGCTGGTCGCCGCCGACGGCCAGATCCTCTGGCTGGCCGGGTTGCGAGTCGCTGCCGGGATTGCCGCAGGTGAGCCGAATCAGGCTACAATGTGGATCGGAATGGTTGCCCCCGCCACTCAACAGGAGTAAGTATGCGCCAAGACATTGACTACGTATTGATTACCGAGGAACAGATTAAGCAGCGCGTCGCCGAGCTTGCCGCCGAAATCACCGCCGCTTATCGCCCGCTCCATGACCTGCTCTTGGTTGGCGTGTTGAAGGGGTGTGCGATGTTTATGGTTGATCTCGCTCGCGCGATCGATCTGCCCTTAGCCATCGACTTTATCGCTGTTGCCAGCTATGGCGCCAGCACCGAATCCTCTGGCGTCGTGCGCCTGATCAAAGACCTTGACACCGATATTACTAATCGCCATGTGTTGATCGTCGAAGATATTATCGATAGCGGTCTGACCCTTGCCTACCTGCGCGGCCAATTGTTGCGCCGGAACCCGGCTAGCCTGCGCATCTGCACCTTGCTCAATAAACCCGAACGCCGCACCGCCGATGTGCCGGTTGATTACGTCGGTTTCAATATTCCCAATGCCTTTGTGGTTGGCTATGGCCTTGATTATGCCGAACGGTATCGCAATTTGCCGTTCATCGGCGTTCTGCGCCCCGAAGTGTACCTATCGTAAACCGCCGCAATATCCAAACTGTAGAGCCGCACGGCTGTGCGGCTCCTATCGTAAACCGCCGCAATTCGGCCGTGCGTCTCCTGATGACGGAACACGTTTGTTCACCAACCGGGCCGCGCATCCGTAGGCATGTGATCCAGATCACATTCTGACTGTGATCTGTTCCCTTGCCTCTGCCGATCGGCTGATGCTATAATTCCAATACGGATGGCATGCGTAACGCCATGTTGTCACGTGCAACCTAAAATTCCTCGTAGTCGGGGCATGCCCCTCTGCATCGGCTGATCCAGCATGGCATCAGAATCGGGTACTGAGGCAACCCCTCTAGAAAGATGACGTATGGGAGATAACCGTTGGTTGAAGAATAGCTTTGTCTACCTCATCATTCTGGTCGCTGCGCTGGCGCTCTTCTTCCAGTATTTAGGGCCGGGCGCGAGCCAGACTGAAGAAAAAGGCATTGCTGATGTGATTGCCGATGCTCAGGCCGGTCTGGTGCGCGAAATTCAAGCTCAAGCCGGCGATGAGCAGATTGTGGTGACGTATAACGATGGCAAGAAGTACCGCTCGCGCCTTGAGTCGGCTGACAGTGTGATGCGGTTGCTGGCCGATTACGGCGTGCCGCTGCGGAACGATCAGGGCCAGCGCACGATTAACGTTATTGTGCAGCCGGCGCCGGCGTGGGGCGGCTTATTGAGCATCTTTACCATTCTCTTGCCAACCCTGCTGTTGATCGGTTTCTTTGTCTTCTTTATGCGCCAAGCGCAGGGCAGCAATAATCAGGCGATGTCGTTCGGCAAGAGCCGGGCGCGGATGTTTGCCGGCGATAAGCCGACGATCACGTTCGCCGATGTTGCCGGCCAAGAAGAGGCGAAGCAAGATTTGGCCGAGGTGGTCGAGTTTCTCAAGTTCCCGGATAAGTTCGCCGCTCTCGGTGCGCGCATTCCGCGCGGCGTGCTGATGGTCGGCCCGCCCGGCACCGGTAAGACGTTGCTCTCGCGCGCAGTGGCTGGCGAGGCAGGGGTGCCCTTCTTTAGCATCTCTGGCTCGGAGTTTGTCGAGATGTTCGTCGGCGTTGGCGCTTCTCGCGTCCGTGACCTATTCGATCAGGCAAAGCGCAACGCTCCCTGCATCGTCTTCATTGACGAAATTGACGCCGTTGGCCGCCAGCGCGGCGCTGGCTTGGGCGGTTCGCACGATGAGCGTGAGCAGACGCTCAACCAAATTCTGGTTGAGATGGACGGCTTCGATACCAATACCAATGTGATCGTGATTGCCGCCACCAACCGGCCCGACGTGCTCGACCCAGCGTTGGTGCGCCCCGGCCGCTTCGACCGGCAGGTTGTGCTCGATGCGCCCGATGTGCGCGGCCGGATCGAGATTCTGAAGGTTCACGTCAAGGGTAAGCCGCTGGCCGAGGATGTCAACCTCGAAGTGATCGCTCGCCAGACCCCCGGCTTCTCTGGCGCTGATCTGATGAACGTGGTGAATGAGGCGGCGATTTTGGCTGCGCGCCGCTCGAAGCGCAAGATTAGCATGGCCGAATTCCAAGACGCGGTTGAGCGCGTTGCGATCGGTGGCCCTGAGCGCCGCTCGCGGGTGATGACCGACCGCCAGAAGCTGGTGGTGGCTTATCACGAGGCCGGTCATGCGATTGTCGGCGCGGCGATGCCGAAGGCCGATAAGGTGCAAAAGGTGACGATCATCCCGCGTGGGCAGGCTGGTGGCTATACCCTCTTCCTGCCCGATGAAGATAGCCTCAGCCTGCGCACCGTCTCGCAATTCAAGGCGCGGCTGGCCGTCTCGTTGGGTGGCCGGGTCGCCGAAGAGATCGTCTTCGGGAATGAAGAGGTGACGACCGGCGCTTCCGGCGATCTGGTGCAGGTGACCCGTATCGCTCGCGCGATGGTGACGCGCTACGGTATGAGCCAGCGCCTTGGCCCGATTGTCTTCGGCGAGAAGGAAGAGTTGATCTTCCTTGGCCGCGAGATCAGCGAGCAGCGCAATTACGGCGATGAGGTGGCCCGCCAGATTGACGAAGAGGTGCATGCAATCGTCAGCGAAGCCTACGAGACGGCGCAGCAGATCCTGCTCCAGAATCGGGCCGTGCTCGATGATATGGCCAATGCCCTGATCGAGTACGAGACGCTCGATGGCGAACAGCTCGAAGAGCTGATCCGGCGGGTGAAGCCGCTGGCGCTCGATCTGAGCAAGACCGGCGGCGCCACGCCAAACGGTCGCAGCGACGAGCGCTCGGCCCAGCCTGATGCGCCGCAGATGGGCTTGGGCGGCCCCAATCCGTTGCCGGCGTGATGCACCCTCTTATGTAAGAGCAGGGAATCGTAAGGGCGGGTTTCAAACCCGCCCTTACTGCTCTCTCTAGGACTAACCATCTCATCCCGCCTCAGTCAGATACCAGCGACCATCCACCCGGATGACCGGCAAGCCGCTTTCTTCTCGCCCGATGAGCCGCAATAAGGCGCCGCTGCGCTCAAGCAGCAGGTTCCCCTCGTTATCACGCCAACGCACCGTCATAACGGCATTCACGATCTCTACCAGTGCGGTTCGCTCATCAGCACGCAGCACCCGTGTGCGATCATAGCTGATCGTTACCTCGGCCCGGCTGCCGCGCGCCGGACGGGTGTTCGCACTGGCAAACCCATCCAGCATCTCGCGCATCGCCTGCCGTTGATCGGCGCGCTCACCGGGAGCAAAATAACTGGCGAGCCGGTTGGCCCACATCTGTCGCGTCGCTGTCTCGTTGAGTGCGGGGTCAGCCAGTGCAGCATTAATATCTTCAAGAAAACTTTCAACCACTGCTTCGGGGGTCACGCCGCCTAGCCCAACATTCTCCTCGAGCGCCGCCGCACCGCAACCGCCGAGCAATAGCCCAAGCGCTAGCCAGAGCACCATTGCCATGCCGGCTGTCTTGCGCCAAAGGTTGCTCTGTTTCATCCGATTGAACCCCATTACCGCTGCGCGCCGGTGCGTTCAGCTTATGGCTGCGCTTCGTCACGAAAACTTCGCGGTGGCGGCGGCAATTCCGCGCGCGCAATCACATTGCCGCTGGCAAAGTAGATCACTGGCCGCGCGCCGCTCGTGTCTACGCTCAACGCGGTGAGTTGGCTCAGGTTAATCTCACCCTCAGCCCGCACGCGGAGTTGTTGGATCAGCGCTCCAGTACGTTTATCAAGCTGTAAAATACGCTCGTTGGCCGGTTCCAGCATAAAGATAAAGCCAGCATCGGGTGGGCCAGTGATCACAAAGCGGGTCACTTCCGCGATGGGTGGTGAGACGTTGGCTGGCACAATCTGGCCAACTAGTTGCCCGAAACTAAAGACCAATACTGTCCCATTGGTTTGCAACAGATAAATACTGCCATCCACGGCCATATCAATCGCTGATAACACGGCAGCATCGCGGGTGACGCCGGGATTGAGCCAAAATTCCGGGGTGTCGCCGTAACGGCCGGAAGCAAACTTCAACACCTCACCTGCTTGCGCCCCCCATACATAGAGGTTGCCGGCGTACTCTTCCACATCTAGCCGCTCTGGGGTCGGCCAGATTTCCGAACTCCCCAACTTCGAGTAGTTCCACGTGTCATTTTGGCGGAAATAGTAGCCGAACCCGTTTGGCGCTTGATCGATCGCCACCACTTGATCGATCCGCCAGAGCGCCGCCCGCAGCGACCCGACAATTGCGGCGCCAACCGGTTGGCCGGGTTCGAGATACGGTTCTGGCGTGCCGCCATCGCGGGGAATCCGGTACAAGCGCGCCGCATCGCGATCGCTATCGAGCGCGTAGAGGTAGCGCACAACTTCGAGCCGGTTGGGATCAGTCACGCCACTGAGCGCTGGCGGTACAATCACCGTGGTAAACACACCGTTCGGTAACGGGTGTCGCGCTAACACAACCGGTTCAAGGAACGACACTCGATCCACGGCGGCCAGCAATCGTTCATACTCGCGTTCAAGTTCGCTAAAGCGCAGCCATAACCCCGGATTAGTGACCGTTATCTCAGAGCTCGCGCGGGCCGCTTCGATCGCCTGTTGGGCTATTTGCAATGCCTCACGCGCTGCGGCTTCATCGGGTGCAGTGCGCACTGCCGCCACTCGTTCTTCCGCGGCTACCAGATATTCAGTGGCTAATTGCAGATTATTGCGTTGCGACAGATTCATTCCGTAGAGCACGGCCCCAGCCACCACTAACACCGTTATCAGCAACAATTGCCATGGGAAGGGCGGTGCTGTGCGCCGGTAAGTGAGACCTCGTCCACGGGGAATGTAACTGCTGACCGTGAGCGATTTCCGGCGTAGTTGGCGTTCGCGCCGCCATTCGCGCACCATGTCGCTGAGCGTAAACCATGGCCATGCCAATCGCTCGCGCCATGTCATGGCCGATGGCGGGCGCAAGGGATGGCGTAAGCCATACGGGCGGGCATCAGTGAAGGTATCACCAAGATCGATCGGCGGCGGTGGCGGGTCTTCGCCGAGCATGCTTGAGGGTGGCAAGGGTGCTGCCCGTTGGGCAATCCGTTCAGCGAGCGGCTCGCCAAGATCAATTGGGGCCGGACGTGGCAACGGGTTGGGTGAAAAAGTAGGTTGTGGCGGTGGCGCTGCCAGCGGATCAGGCTCCGGTGCAGGTTGGCGGACTGGCAGAGCGGGCGCATGCCGGAACCAGCTCATTGACCGGCGTGCGGGCGCTGGTGGTGGGGCAACCGGTTGCGGCTGTGGCGTCTGGACGGTTAACGCGAGAAGTTCAATCGCCGCCAGTTCGCTGGCCCGCTCGTAAGCAGCGTCTAGGATTGCCGCTGGGTCGCCACTGGCTAATAAGGCTGCCATCGTTGGCGGGTCAAACCGGTTTACTAACGCACTGCTGCTCAATAACAGCGCGTCTCCCGCTTGCACCACGGCCCGGAAGAACTCCGGTTCGACAAACAAGCTGGCGCCGAGCGCGCCGGTCAGCGCCACGTGCGCTACATTCACTTGGGCCGGATCCCAACTCGGATGGGTTGGAATAGCGCGCAATTTGTTGCCGGTGCGCAAGAAGAGCTGGGCCGGCTGCACTTGGGCAATAAAGAGATCGTTGCCTAACAACGCCGCCGCTGTCACGCCTACGGTGATCCGGCGGTCTGGCGCAGCGCGCATATTGTCTTGATACAACGCCTTATTGGCGGCGACAATCGCCAGTCGCAGCGCCGATGCGGCGCTGGTGGCGTCGCTTTCGTAGAAGGTCTGGCGGATGGCCTTGGTGACAATCCGGCAGGCATGTTCGGCGCGTTCGGCTGGCCCCACCGGTTCGCACAACACCAACAATTGCCCGCGGGTGATTGCCACGGGCTGGTGCGGCGCGGGAGTGACGACCAGTGTCCGCGCGCTATTATGGAGGATCGTGCCGGCCACCGCGACGCGCTGGCCTGTTTGTAGCTCAAGCGGTTGCATACCATGGCGATTATACCAGAAGATACGCCACCGCTGCCGGTTTTTCTCATACTATGGGTTAGCGTGCCGCCAGCATGCGCCGTTTCAACGCATAATCGATTCCTTCTTGCAGCGTGGCTTTGGTGATCACCTCGCGCAATTCGGCGCCGATATGCACCAAGGTCTGGGCGATTTCCGGGCTAATGCCGGTCAAGATGACTTGCGCTCCCAGCATACGTGCTGCCTGCGCTGCTCGCATCAACGCGCCGGCGACTTGGGTGTCAACCACTTTCACGCCGGTAATATCAATAATCGCGACATAGGCGTGATGTTCGGCCACCCCATAGAGCAGCGTCTCCATGATCTGTTGGGCGCGCGCGCTGTCGATGGCGCCGATCAGCGGCATAGCCACCACGCCAGCGGCAATCGGCATCAGTGGTGTGCTCAGTTCACGCAATGCCGCCTGCTGGGCCGCGATCACCTGCTCTTGCATCGCTTCCCGCTCGCGTTCAATCCGGCGCTGTTCGGTCACATTGCGCGCCAGCACCAGCACATCATCGTTGCTCGCAACCATGCGCGCTTCATATTCTTCAAGCTGATCGCCCAATTGGATGTGATAACTGTACGATTGCATCTCGCCGGTGCGGCGCAGTTGCTCGATATGGTAGAGCACCTGTTCGGCCAGTTCTGGCGGTAACACCTCGCTGACGCGCCGGCCCAAGAACACTTCTGGCGGCACGATGAGGGTGCCGCTGCGATCAGCTTTGTAATCGAGAAAGACGCCATCGGCGCTGAGCAAGAACATCAAATCGGGCATCGCCTCAAGCAAAGCCCGATTGCGCCGCTCGCTGGCGCGTAGCTCTTCTTCAGCGGCTAATTGCTCGGTAATGTCGCGATTAATCGAAGCGTAGCCGGTCAGATTGCCGTGGCGATCGTGCAAGGCCAATGCGGAAGCTTGCGCGGTCACTAATCCTCCGTCGCTGCGCACGTAGCGCACCGTTTCGCGCGCTGCTGACCCTTGCTCGACCTGCTCGACGATCCCGGCCAGAATGCTCAGATCGTCCGGGTACAATAGTTCGCCGACAGTGCGCCCGACGAGCGTTTCGTGCCCGAGCATGCTGCACAATGCCGGATTGGCATACGTAATAACCGTGTTCGTATCAGCAATCGCAATCCCGTCCGGCGCACTCTCAACCAAGAGTTTAAAGGTGCGCAGCTCCTCTTCTTGGCGCTTGAGTTCGGTAATATCTTCGTAAAAGCCGATCATCCCGATCACGTCGCCATCGCGTCGTAACGGCATTTTGCCGGTGCGCAGCCAGATCACCGAGCCGTCGCTCCGCCGCAGCGGTTCCTCGATGTTCAACTTGGGGCCGTGCTCCATCACCAACTGATCGTCAGCTCGATACTCGGCTGCCCGATCGCGCCATGGCATCTCAAAATCGGTGCGCCCGATCAGCTCTTCGACCGTCTGCAACCCGCCATCATCGAGAAAGCGCCGGTTGCAGCCGAGAAACCGGCCCTCGCGGTCTTTCCAAAACACCGCCTGCGGGAGGTTGTCGATGACCAGTTGGAGCATTGCCCGGCTCTCCGCTATCGACCGGCGGGCCTCTTGCAATTCGCCGATGTCGAACGAAATCGACGTGGCGCCGCAGACCTGCCCTTGCTCATCGTAGTGCAAGGTGATGGCCCATTGTTTGAAAAACACCCGGCCATCACGGTGCAAAATGCGGTTTTCGATGGTGGCGGTGCGTTGCCCGCGTTGCGCCCATTCAACAAAGGATTGCTGCGCTCGTTCGCGATCATCGGGGTGGATAAAATCGAGCGATTGCCGGCCAATTATCTCTTCGGGCGGGTAGCCAAAATAAAAAGCCGCCGCCGGATTGACATACGTAAACATTCCTTGCGCGTCTACTTCGGTGATGAGCTGGTCGGTCGTCTCGACGATGCGTTGAAAACGCGCGAGCTGCGCCACCCGCTCGCGTAAATGCTCGTTTTCAGCCTGCAACGTGGTAAGATCGATTGACGCCATGACGACACTCCTGTCAGGTGGGGGTTGGGCGGCGGAGAGCAAATGGACGCGACGTGGCGGGGAAAGAAGCAGCAAAGAATGACCGGCAAGCATGGCCGAAGATATAGCTAAGTATAGCAGAGGGTATACTGTACGTCAAAAGTATGATGGGTTCGAGCGCTTGCGGTAGCGCTGCTTATGGCTGCCTCCGCTAGTCATTATGCAGTCCCGCTCTCGCCTGCCATTGACGCCAGCGCCGCTCGCTCGTACAATGCAAGCAGCATAACTAGCGGCTATCACGAAACGAGCATGAACTATGTTTGAGAGCCTTTCCGATCGATTGCAAGCCGTTTTTCAAAAACTAGGCAGCAAAGGCATCCTTACCGAGGAAGATGTGCGCGAGGCGATGAAGCAGGTACGCTTGGCCCTGCTCGAAGCCGACGTCAACTTCCGCGTGGTCAAGGATTTTGTCGCCAAAGTGACCGAGCAGGCGATTGGCGAAGAAGTAACGAAGAGCCTTACCCCGCACCAGCAGGTAATCAAGATTGTCCATCAAGAGCTGATCAACCTGTTAGGCGCCGAAAACGTGCCCTTGCAAGAGGCGCGCCCCGGCCCGACGGTGATTATGCTGGTCGGTTTGCAAGGCACCGGTAAGACCACCCTCGCTGCGAAGCTGGCGCTGCATCTGCGCAAGAAGGGCAAGCGCGTGTTGCTGGTTGCCGCCGACGTGTATCGTCCAGCGGCAATTACCCAATTGCAAGCGTTGGGCCGCCAGCTCAACATCCCGGTTTATAGCGAAGGCACGCAGGCCAGCCCGCCTGATATTGCGGAACATGCGCTCGAACATGCTCGCAAAGAGCTGTTTAATGTGGTGATTATCGACACCGCTGGCCGGTTGCAGATCGATGAACCGCTCATGCAAGAGCTGGAGCAGATCGAGAATCGCGTCCATCCGATCGAGCGGTTGCTGGTGGTCGATGCGATGACCGGTCAAGAGGCGGTGCGCGTCGCCGAGACGTTTAATCAGCGCGTCAAGCTGACCGGTGTGGTGATGACCAAGATGGACGGCGACGCTCGCGGCGGTGCGGCCTTGTCGGTGCGCGCCGTGACTGGCGTGCCGATCAAGTTTCTCTCCACCGGCGAGAAGGTTGACGGCAATACGCTGGAGGTTTTCCACCCCGACCGGTTGGCATCACGCATCCTCGGCATGGGTGATGTGCTCTCGCTGATCGAACGGGCCGAACAGCTCTACGATGCCGAGCAGGCCAAGAAGATGCAGAAACGGCTGAGCAAGGGTGAGTTCGATTTTGAAGACTTCCTCACCTCGCTCCATCAGATGCGCAAGTTGGGGCCGTTGCAACAGATTATTGCGATGATCCCCGGCCTGAACCAGTTGGCCCGCAACGAAGAATTGCTCGATGAGCGGCATGTCAAGCGGGTCGAGGCGATCATCTTCTCGATGACGCCGGAAGAACGGCGCCGTCCGGAAATTATCAAGGGCAGCCGGCGCAAGCGGATTGCCCGCGGCAGCGGCACGTCGGAAGAAGAAGTGAGCCAGCTCGTCAAGCAGTTCCAACAGATGCAGCGCATGATGAAGCAGATCGCCGGCAAAGCCGGCAAGGGCCGTGGCGGCATCGATCCCAACGAGCTGCTGCGCCGGTTGCGCTAAGGGATCTCGGTTTTGCCTGCGCGCCTGTTTGCAACGCTCGCGCCAATTTATGCTATACTATGTGGCTAGTGTGTGATATTGGTCTACGAATGAGGAACGATACGATCTATGGTTAAAATTCGTCTGCGCCGCACTGGTAAAACCAAGCAGCCCAGCTATCGCATTGTCGTCGCCGATTCGCGTTCGCCGCGCGATGGGAAGTTTATTGAGACCATTGGCTATTACCTGCCGACGCGCCAGCCCAAGGTGCTAGAGGTAAATACCGACCGCGCTCGCTACTGGCTCGGTGTCGGCGCGCAGCCGACCGAGGTGGTGGTCAAGCTGTTCCAGCGCGTCAACCTGCTTGATGAGCAGGGCAAGGTTACGGCGGAAGCCTAATCGTTTGCGGGAGAGGGCTCGATGAAGGCGCTCCTCGAATATATTGCCCGTAATCTGGTTGATACCCCCGAAGCCGTGCGCATCAAAGAGCGTACTGGTCGTTTTACTGTCACCTACCAATTGACCGTCGCTCCCTCGGAAACCGGCAAGGTGATCGGGCGCAACGGGCGGGTGGCCAAGGCGATCCGCGACTTGATGGGTGTGGCGGCGGCTCGCCAGAAGAAGCGGGTTCACGTTGATATTGAATAACGGTACTTAGCAGGCAGCCGGCCGGCGCAAGCGACCGGCCGGCTGTTTTGGCATGTCGAAATATGGATGATCTTCTGTACATTGGTGCGCTCGGCGCTCCGTTTGGCGTTCGCGGCCAGATTAAACTCCATTCGATTTCGAGCCATCCCGAATACCTGATTCGCCATCTGCGCACCGTCTTCATCGGCCCCAAGCGCATCCCGCATCAGGTAACGCGCCTCTTTTTGCACAAACCGGGGTTGCTGATCATCCAATTGCAGAGCGTTACCGATCGCGATGCAGCCGCCGATCTGCGCGGCGCCGAAGTCTACATCGCCGCTGCCGATGCCGCGCCGCTGGCGGCGGATGAGTTCTTTTACCACGATCTGATTGGGCTGCAAGCGGTGACTGAGACCGGCGATGCGATCGGTGAGGTGCGCGAGATTCTCGAAACCGGCGCGGGCGAGATTGCCGTGATTGCGCGCAATGGTCGTCCTGATGCCCTCGTGCCCATGGTGCGCGATTTTATCATCGCGATTGACCTCGTTGGCCGCCAGCTCGTCATTCGCCCGATTGACGGCTTGCTTGACTAAAGCCATCCTATTGCGCTACCGGCAGCACCACCCGGAAGGTGGTGCCTTGATCCGGTTGGGAATGCACCAGCAACTCGCCGCCGTGAAAGTCAACGATGCTATAGCAGAGCGGCAACCCTAGCCCAAGCCCGTCGAACCGCGTTGAGTAGAAGGGTTCAAAGATCTTTGGCACCTCTTCTTGCGCAATGCCCACACCGGTATCACTGATCTCAAGAACGACGGCCGGATCGGGTAGGGGCTGGCGCGCTCCGCCGCCGGCTCGCCAAAAGAGCGCCCGATCCGGCTCGCCGTCAGGCGGCCGCAGGTAGGTGCGGATGCGCAGCGTCCCGCCGTCGGGCATGGCCTCAATCGCATTTTGCACCAGCGTTTGGCAAACCTGTTTGAGATGCCCGATCACGGCGGTCACCCACGGTAGTGCTGACGTTAATTCACCGATATACTTGATGCCGCGGGCCGTCATAGTGGCGCGATAGGAGGCAATCACATCATTCACCACCTGATTGAGATCGACTGGCCGCCGCCCGTCGAGATTGGGACGTGAAAGGTCGAGAATGCGCTGCACGCGGTGGATCAGACCATCGAGTTCGGCAGCCGCTTTGGTCAGGTAGAGATCACGGCGATCGGGGGGCAGATCATGATTGCGCAACAACCGCACCGTATTCGAGAGGGCTTGGAGCGGGTTGTTGATCTCATGCGCCATTGAGGCTGACAAGCGCCCGATGGCGGCCAGTTTTTCGGCTTGGGCCAGCTCGCGCGCCATGCGTTGGCGTTCGCTAATGTCGCGTGCGATCACCAAAAACAGCCGTTGATCGCCATCAGGGACGACGCTCACGCTTACGGCGACTGCTGTCTCGTGGCCGGCCGCAGTACAGAGCATCGTTTCGATTTCACTCTGCTCGCTCCGGCCATTGACGGCAGTGGCCAGCAATTGGGGCAAGGTTGGCAAGAAACGGCGCGGATCGAGCGCCAACAACTCGTCACTGCTATACCCTGACAGACGAGCCAGTGCCAAATTGGCGTCGAGCACCGTCGTGCCGGTGGCATCGAGCAAGAGCACCGCATCGTTGGCATGGCGCAAGAGGGCGCGGTAGCGCGCCTCTGAACGCGATACTTTGCTATAGAGGCGCACATTTTCCAGTGCGACCGCCGCTTGGCCGGCCAAAAGCTGCAACAGTTCCTGATCGGCGATAGTAAAGGCGGCGTGCGGGGTGGCTTTGGCGGCATTCAGCACCCCAAGCGCCCGCTCGCCGGCCATAATCGGCACTGACAGCGCCGTGGTCAATTCCGGCGCGAGCAAGCGTTGGCGGAGATCAGCAAACCATGGTGATGCTGCGACTTGCGCATCGATCAGCAATGGCTGGCGATGCTGAATCACCCATCCTGATACGCTGTGCGCAACGGGCACGAGCGTGCCCATGCCCACGGTGTCAGGCAAACCGGTGCAAGCGACAATTCGTAACGCCTGTTCATCAGGCTCCAGCAACATCAATGAGGCGCGCTCGGCGCTGATCTCCACCCGCACCGTCTCGATGATCAAAGCATAGAGCCGGGCCAGATCCAATTCGGCCAACAGGTGCTGGCTGATCTGCAAGACGGGGCGCAGGGCGGCAACCCGGTCGCTCACCCGCACTGCTTGCCGTTTCGCCACCAGCTCGCGGGCAATCTCGGCTAGCTCGTGCGGACGGAAGGGCTTGATGAGCAGACCGCGCGCGCCAAGCCGCATCGCATAGGCGATCTGTTCAACCGAGGCTACCCCGCTGGCGATCAAAATCGGCACGCTAATGTCACGCAACCGGATCTGCTCGAGGAGTTGCAGCCCATTCACCTCTGGCATGGCGAGATCCACCATGACAAGATCGAAGCTCGACTGATCGAGCGCTTCGAGTGCCATTGGCGCATTAGCCGCCGTTGTGACGACAAACCCGGCCCGCGCCAGCGTTTGCCGGCACAGATCGCGCAACTGCGGATCATCGTCTACGACTAATACTCGCCCTGCCCAACTATTCATAGCGTTAGCCCGCAATCTCCGTTGATTACGAGGAAGCGTAGCGGCGGGCCAGTTCGGCCCACACCGCCTCGGCGGTCATGCCTTGGTTCTCAAGCAAGACCAGACTGTGATAAATTAGATCGGCCAGCTCATACGCGACTTCAGCCGGATTGCCGTTCTTGGCGGCAATAATCACCTCTGCCGCTTCTTCACCAATCTTTTTGCCGATCCGGTCAACGCCGCCGTGCAACAGCTTTGCCGTATACGACTCGGTCGGGGCCGCGTCACGGCGGTCGTGGATACGGTCGGCCAACCGGGCCACGATAGCAACCGGCGGTACTGGGCCAGCGACTTCAGTTTCGGCGAGATCGCGGAAGAAACAACTTGGCCGGCCCGTATGGCATGTTGGGCCGGCCGGTTCTGCCAACACTAAGAGCGCGTCACCGTCACAATCTTGCCGCATTTCGACGACGCGAAGGGTGTTGCCGCTGGTTTCCCCTTTGCGCCACAGGCGCTGGCGCGACCGGCTGTAGAAGGTGACGAAGCCGCTTTCGCGCGTTGCGACCAGCGCTTCCGCGTTCATATAGCCGAGCATCAATACTTCGCCGCTGCGGGCATGTTGGACGATGACCGGTAAGAGTTCGTTGTCGCGCATCTGTACCATGATAGAGTCGCAATCCTCCATAGTGTGGCGGATGATCCGCTCGTGTAGGCGGGCGCACCGCCGGGTGGGTGGGGCGGGTACGCTGTGCCAGTGGGCACACTGCCGTAGGTGTTGGCCGCACCGCCGTGCCGGTGGGGCGCACCGCCGTGCCGGTGGGGCGCACCGCCGTGCCGGTGGGGCGCACCGCCGTGCCGGTGGGGCGCACCGCCGTGCTGGTGGGGCCGCACCGCCGTGCGGCCCTACTAGTGGCGGAAATGGCGACGGCCAGTAAAGACCATCGCGGCGCCGGCGGCGTCGGCGGCGGCAATGACCTCTTCGTCGCGCACGGAACCACCGGGTTGGATGATGGCGGTTGCACCGGCGGCAATCGCTGCTTCGACCCCATCGGCAAAGGGGAAGAGGGCATCGCTTGCCACCACGCTGCCGCGCAAATCGAGACCAGCCTGTTGCGCCTTCCACACTGCCAAGCGTGAGCTATCGACCCGGCTCATCTGGCCTGCGCCGATGCCTAGGGTGCGATCGGCGGCGGCATAAACGATCGCGTTCGATTTCACGTGCTTCACCACCCGCCAGCCAAAGCGCAACGCCGCTGCTTCAGCATCGGTCGGCGCGCGCTTGGTCACAACCCGCCACTCCTCCTGAGCGAGCGGCGCGTGATCCGGTTCTTGCACCAGCACCCCGCCGGGCACGCTGCGGATCTGCCAGTTCCCGGCGCTGGTGACAGGGCGTAGGCTACGTAACAAACGCCGGTTCTTCTTGCGCTGCAACAGTTCGAGTGCATCAGGCAGAAAATCCGGCGCAATAATAATTTCCGAGAAGATCTCATTCACCGCCTCAGCGAAGGCAAGGTCAACCGGGCGGTTCACGGCGATAATCCCACCGAATGGCGCTTCGCGGTCGGTGGCAAACGCTGCTTCCCATGCGCTGCGCAGATCGTGGCTCACGGCCACGCCGCACGGGTTAGTATGCTTGATAATCGCCACGGCTGCGCCTTCGGCAGCGGGAAACTCTTCGATCAATTCTTGGGCTGCGGCGGTATCAAGAATGTTGTTGTAGCTCAGCTCTTTGCCGTGCAACTGTTGGAAGAAGGCGCCGAAATCGCCGTAGAGCGCGGCTGCCTGATGCGGATTCTCGCCGTAGCGGAGCGGCTGGTATTTGCGCCATGCCAGCGGCAGCACGTCGGGCAACGGTTCGGTGCGGAGGTACGCAGCAATGGTGGCATCGTACTCGGCGGTGTGGGCAAACGCTTTGGCCGCTAGCCGTTGCCGTTCAGCCAATGGCACCTCGCCGGCGCGCAACCCGGCCAAGACAGCGTCATAATCAGCCGGATCGACCAGCACCAGCACCGCGGGGAAATTCTTGGCGGCTGCCCGCAACAACGCGACGCCGCCGATATCGATCTGCTCTTGGGCTTCGGCCATCGTGACGCCGGGCCGGGCGATCGTTGCCGCGAACGGGTAGAGATTGACCACCACCAAATCAATTGGTTTAAGGCCGTGAGCAGCCAGTTCGTCGATATGCGCCGGCAGATCACGGCGGGCGAGCAGGCCGGCGTGGATGGCCGGATGCAGCGTCTTGACGCGACCATCGAGAATTTCGGGGAAACCAGTGACCTCGCTGACCGCGAGCGCCGGAATGCCGGCTTCGCGGAGCACACGCTGCGTTTGGCCAGTAGAGATGATCTCAACACCCAATGCGTGTAACGCCTGCGCAAACGCAACGATGCCTGACTTATCGTAGACGCTCATTAATGCGCGCACGATACGCTCCTCAATACACAACTGCGGCACCCAGAATCAAAAACCTGCCCGAAGCGACGGGCAGGGTCGCGCCTTGCCATTGTACCATAGATCAAACGAGCAGCTCACGAGCGCGCTCACGGAGTTGGGCAGCGGCTTGCCCTGCCCGATCAGCGCCGATCAACCGGCGCGCTTCAGCTTCAAACGCATCGGCGGCGGCGAGCATCTCGGCAGCCGAAGCGCGCGAGGGGTCAGTCACGCCAGCAATCCGGTACGCTTCTTGCAACAGCACATTCGCGCCGGCGCCGAGGTAGCCGGCAGCAATCTGCTCAAACTCCGGCGCCAACGACTCACCGGCAGCGGTCTCGCGCCGCTCGATGAGCCCGCTCTGCATCAGTTTGGCGATAATCTCGCACGTGCGCACTTCGCCGAGGCCGCTGCGCTGGGCGATTTGGCCAACCGTCTGCTTGCCGTTGATCATCGTCAGCACACGCCACTCTTCCGCGCCGAGGCTAATCTCGACGCTGCCGGAGGCCGGGTTCGGCACGAGCCGGGGCACCATCGCCAGCGTTGGCCCCGCCTCTTGTTGCTGAGACCAAGTCTCTTGGCGATGCACCCCCTCCATAATGATCGACTCGTTGCTCGCGGTAATGGTGACTTGCGGCGACGTCACCCCTTCGTGGAAGCGGAAGGGGCCGCTCGTGACCGTAAAGAAGGCATAGACTGCTTCGAGCGGCTCGAGACCGGGCAGTTTCGCATCGACAATCTTGCCATCGCGAAAAAAGATCCAGCCGGTCAGCTTTTGCCCGCCACGGCGGCCATCAATCTCGACCCCGCCGGTCTTTTTGCTCAATTGTAGCAACTGGATAATATCGGTGAGCGAGAACTCGCTCAGATCGCCTGCCAGCGCCATAGCTGCGCCTCACCTCGTCTACCGGCTGCAACGCTGCGTTGAATAGCGCTACAGCTTACTGATCACTACCCGGCTGATGGCGCGCAACGTCTCGAACACCCCCACCCCTTTGGTTGCGATCGCCTCAATCCGCGGCCAATTCATCTTGTTCACGCCGAGGAAATGATCCATCATCGCCACCGGAGCCAACACATCGGGCGGCAAATCACGCTTGTTGTATTGCAATACGATCGGGAAATCAGCAAATCGCTTATTTTGGCGCGTGATATTCTGCGCCAACTCGCGCAAGCTATTGATATTCTCTTGCATCTTGCCCTTGTGCGAATCGGCCACAAACACCACGCCGTCGGCGCCATTCAGCACTGCGACGCGGGTGCGTTCATAGAGCACTTGCCCCGGCACCGTGTACAGGTGAAAACGGGTCTGAAACCCGCGCACCTTGCCAAGGTCAAGCGGCAAGAAGTCAAAGAAGAGCGTTCGTTCCGTTTCAGTCGCAATGGAGAGCAGATCGCCTTTCACTTCTTTCGGCACTTGGCTGTGGATGTACTGCAAGTTGGTAGTCTTGCCGCACATACCGGGGCCGTAGTAGACGATCTTGCAGTGTATTTCACGCGCAGCGACATTTATCAGAGCCATACATTCTCTCGCGTAGCCGGTCGAACGCGAGCGCCGACACGGCCAATCGGCAGGGCAGGAGCGCGGCTAATCGCGGAACAGCAGATCGATCGTGTCTTCCATTGATGTGCGGAACGCCGAGCCAAGCACTTCATCGCGAGCCTTGTGCTGCTGGCGCACCCGCTCGAGCACGGCGGCCAACTCATCGGTCGCCTTCTTGGTCAAGACCTTCACCAAACCAATATGCGTCCCTTTATTGAAGATGATGCACAGAATCCACTGCTCTTCGATCAGGGCGATAAAGATGTTTTCGCGCACGCCTTGCTGGAACGAGGCGCGAAAATCGCGTTCGCGCAACAGTTTGGCGACTTCGCGCGAGGAAGCGAAAACACCGGCAATCAACGCGCCGAGCGCGGTAATGTCTTGCCGGTCGCCATCGCCCTTGGAAGAGATGACTTGGCCGCTTTTGTCGAGCAAGAGGGCGTAATCGCTGCCGGTGTCTTCCACCAAACGGGCAAGACACTCTTCAATCTTAGCGATCTCTTCTGAGGGCACGATGATACTTGTCAACTGAGGATCCATCGCAGCCTACCTTCACGTCTGAGAGTGGCGAGAGTCGATGCGTCGCTTTTCAAAATTATAGCATACCCCTTGTCAGATTGCGCTCAGCGCATCGATCATCTCGTCGCGATGTTTGGCGGCGAGAAACCGGAGCAAGCCAAGATCATCGCGCGAGTTCGTCAGCAACAAGAGCATAGCATCATCGCTGATCGGCTCAATCAAGACCAACCCGTCATCGTATTCCAACACGGCCTGCACGGTGCTGCCTTTAGCCACTTCACGCCCCAACGCATCAGCCATCGCTAGCCCGTTGGACGCCACGGCGCCAACGGCATCGATATCGACGCCGGGACGGGCCACGCTTTCGATCAATAACCCGTCGGTAGCGACCACGGCGGCTGCTTCTACGCTCTCGACCGCCCGGAACCGGGTGAGAAGCTCTTTCAGCCCACTGCTCATGCTGCCTCACTCTCGCGCCGGGACTCCCCCCTCTGCGCATCAATGCCTATTATACACTGTCGTGGAACCATACCATTTCCAAACTGCCCTACGACTCGCTGAGCGGGCTTGTGCGCTCGCGATCTTTGGGTGGCCGGCCAGTGCGAATGTTGCGCAACGAGTCGATGGTTGCAGCCAGCGCCCGATCGGCCCAGCCGTAAATCGTCGGACGGCTCTTGCGCAATTCGTCGGCGATCTGGGTCACATTCGCCCGGTAGCCGGGATCAAAGGTGGCGAGGTTGATCCGGGCAGCCGCCACAATCTGCTGGATCTCCTCAGGGGTGAGATTGTGTTCGCGAATCAGCTTCTGTGCGCGCTTGCCGCTCAGGTCCAACTTCATGCCGCCTCTCCTCGTGCTAGGCGATGGCGCCCGTTTCGCGGCATCGCCACCGGATTCAGCTCAGCTTGGTACGGGTTGCCCTATTGCTATAGCGATGGGGTAGGCAATCGCCTGCTGTGGTTCCCGATCGCTTGGCGTTGTTCGTCCTATCAACGAACTGTGTGCGAAACCAAGTTTCCATACTGGGGTGTAATTTTTTATTATCATATCATGCATAACTAGGATTGTCGAGTCGGTGTGTAAATAGTAACAATGTCATCTTGCTCCGCCGGCGCAGTCTTCGCGTTGGGATAGCGCATGAGATCAAGCTCGCTGATCTGTTTGAGGTGATTTGCGCTTGATCGATCTTGAGTAATCCTTGACAGCTAGCACGAACATGCATGCTGATGAGTGTAAAAGTTTACACTGAGCGGTGATGGCCCCGGTTGAGGGGAGACAGAATATGTACTTGATTACAACCGTTGATCGCTGTGCGATGCCTGAAATCCCGGTGCTGCGCCCCCCATCACCCTTCCCCCAGCGGGGGAGGGGCAAGGGGTGGGGGCATCAGCCCGCGCAGCGGGCTTTGTATCCCTCGCCCGGCCCTTCAGAGCCGGGTTCCGGATCAGATGGTCTGTCGGCTACCGATGCCGGCTGTGGTACAATACCCAGCGATGACTGATCTCCGCCTGCGCCAACGCGAATATCTGTTGCAGATTAGCCGCGCGCTGACGGCTCAGCTCGATCTGGGCAGCGTGCTCAATCTGGTCATCACCTACGCGGTCGAGCTGCTGGCCGGCACCCTCGGTTTTATTGCCCTGTTCGACGAAGAAGATGGGATGTTGCGCATCCGGGCTTCTGCGCAACTGCCGCGCGAGAATTGGCCGGCCTTCACCCCGTTGTTGCGCATCCCCATCGCTGATCTTAGCCGCTTCGGCCCGCAGGCGCTACGCGAAATCTCGCTCGACACTGGCATCCCCCTCCGTCAAATGATTGCGCTGCCGCTGACGGTGCGCGAGACGCCGCTGGGTGTGATTTATGTCTTCCGCGCCGCGCTCAATGTCGCGTTTTCGGCTGATGATCGCCAGATCTTGCAAGATTTCGCCGATCAGGCAGCGATTGCGGTCGGCAATGCTCGCCTCTTTCAGAGTGTGTTGCGCGAGAAGCAGCATCTCAATGCGCTGATCGAGCAGTCTGCCGATGGGGTAATGATTATTGATGGCCGCTGGCGGATTACGACCTTTAACCATACGATGGAACAACTGACCGGCTGGTCGCGTGAAGAGGCGATTGGTCGCCCCTGCGCCGAGGTGCTTGGGATTCGCAATGCCCAAGGGGTGAATATTTGTCTCAATGAGTGCCCGTTGCAACGCTACCCCGAACTGACGAACCCTGTGGTCGAGGGCCGCATCACCACCCGCGACGGGCGCGAGCTGTTTATTCAAAACCGCTACGCGCCGCAGCGCAGCGCGCATGGCTCTTTGCTCAGCGCGATCGCGAATGTGCGCGATATTACGGCCCAGAAGGTTGAGGAGGAGCGCCAGAATACCTTTATTTCGGTGATTTCGCACGAGTTGCGCACGCCGGTGAGCATTATCAAGGGCTTTGCCGAGACGATGCTGCGCCCTGATGGCCAGTTTACGATTGAACAGTACCGCGAGGCGTTGCAGGTGATTGGCGAAGAAGCCGACCGGCTCGCCCGCCAAATTCAAGACTTGCTTGATGTGTCACGGATTGCCGCCGGCGGCTTGCGTCTCGAACGGAGTGATGTGTCGCTGCGCTTGCTGGTCGAAGAGGTGGTGCGCCGCTTTGCCGCGCAGGTTGGCGAACGGATTGAGTTTGAGATCCGGGTGTCTGATGATCTGCCGCCGGTGTATGCCGATTACGAGCGGCTGCGGCAAGTGTTCACCAATTTGATTGAGAATGCGGTCAAGTATAGCCCCAACGGCGGCACGATCCGGATCGGCGCTCGCGCTGAGGGTGAGATGGCGATTGTCTATGTGTCTGATCAGGGGATCGGGATTCCGCCCGAAGAACAGGAGTTGATCTTCGAGCGGTTTTACCGCGTTGATACCCGCCTGCGCCGTGATCAGCCGGGCAGCGGGTTGGGTCTTTTTATTACCCGCGCTATTGTCGAGGCCCACGGTGGCCGGATCTGGGTGGAAAGCCAAGTCGGGCGCGGTTCGCGCTTCTTCTTTACCTTGCCGCTCAGCCGGCGCCGTCTGCCGGGAGAGTGACGGATGGGGAATGGGAGACGGATACCCGCGGATGCAACGGATGCGCACGGTCTGGGAGTGGTGATAGGACGGAGGCCTTCTTTTTTGCCCGATCCGTGCCAATCCGTCGTACCCATGTTTATCCGTGTCCTATGCTCTGCCTGCGCAGCCGCGCAATGATGTTGTCGCACCATGATCCCTGCCCTCTTCGCTATTCTGATCCTCGCTGTGCTCGCGCGCCAAGCGGCCTTGGCGCTGCTGGCCATCACCTTGTTAACTAGCCTCGGCGCGGCCCGCCTTTGGCAGCGGTGGGCATTGCGCCGGGTTGACTACCGCCGTGAGCTGAGCCAGACCCGCGCCTTTCCCGGCGATGAGGTGACGCTGACCATCACCATCACGAACCGTAAGCCATTACCGCTCGCCCAAATCCAAATCTTCGACGCTCTTCCCAACGGCTTGCGCGCGCTTGATGCCCCGGTCATCTTCAGCGGCAGCCGCCAGACCAGCCTGCTCCGTCGCAGCACCGGCCTGCGCTGGTACGAACGGGTGATCTGGCGCTACCGGTTGCGATGCGAGCGGCGCGGCGCGTTTCACTTGGGGCCGGCCCAAGCCCAGAGTGGTGATCCGTTTGGCCTTTATCGCAGCGACGCAACCTTCCCAGCCGATGCGACGCTGCTCGTCTATCCGCGCCTGTTGGCGCTGGCCGATCTCGGTCTGCCGGCCCGCGATCCGCTAGGGTTGATGCGCGCGCCAGCGTTGTTGCGTGACCCGCTGCGGGTAGTTGGCGTGCGCGACTACGCACCCTCTGATCCGCTCAAGGATGTGCATTGGGCGGCGACGGCGCGCACCGGCACGTTGCAGACTCGTGTCTACGAGCCGACGACATCGCATACGCTGGCCCTTGTGCTTGATCTCGACACCTTCGAGTTCTATTTTCAAGGCATCGATCCCGAACTGGTGGAGCATCTGATCAGCGTGACGGCAACGCTGGCCCGCAGCAGCCTTGCCGCCGGTCACGCGGTTGGTCTCTACGCCAACGGTGCGCCCGCCGCCGATGAACATCTCGTCCGGCTGCCACCCGGTCGCAGCCCTAACCAACTGAGCCAGATCATGGAAACGCTCGCCCGGCTGACGGCCTACTCGGTGTTACCCGGCGCGCGCTTGCTCCGCCTGATTACCCCCGAACTCCACCCCGGCGCGACGATTGTGTTGATCGGCGCGGTGGCCGCCGAGCCGATCCGCGCGACGCTCCTGCGCTTGCGGGAATTGGGCTTCCGGGTGGTGTGGATCTACTGCGGCGCCACGCCGCCGCCGGCAGTGCCCGGCGTGCAGACGCATTGGACGCCACGGAAGGGTGACGAGTCATAGGATACGGATTGGCACGGGTGCGACGGATGAACCCGGATCGGGCACCCGTGCCAATTCGTGAAATCTGTGGGTGTCCTTGTCCTATTTCACCCCCCACACCTTTGAAGGGTTGATAGAACGTTTGAACGCTCGCAATCGTTGATCGCTGTGCAATGCCGTAAAGTCTCGCGCTGCGCTCCTCATCACCCGCAAGGGGTGGGGGCATCAGCCCGCGCGGCGGGCTTCGTACCGCTAGCCCAGATCTTCAGGGCCGAGCGCCGGATCAGGTGGGCTGCTCGCCCGTGAACTCGCTAGGGGAGCGACTCACAGGGAAGGATGCCTGAGCGGTTTGCTCCCGTGCTCGTGGGGGATTGCTTCGCCGCCTGCGGCGGCTCGCAATGACAGCCGGGAGGTGCGCACAGCCCCCACTCCAGCCCTCTCCCGCTGGGATTGAGGGGCGGAAAGAACATTTGATTGATCGCTGTGCAATGCCGTAAAGTCTCGCGCTGCGTTCCCCATCACCCCTCCCCCAGCGGGGGAGGGGCAAGGGGTGGGGCAGCAGCCCGCTGCGCAGGCTTCGTACCGCTCGCGGCCCTTCAGGGCCGGGTGCCGGATCAGGCGGGCTGTCTGCCCGTGAACTCGCTGGGGGAGCGATTCACAGGAAAGGATGCCTGAACGGGTTGATCCCATGCTCGTGGGGGATTGCTTCGCCGCCTGCGGCGGCTCGCAATGACAGCCGGGGGGCGCGCACAGCCCCTACTCCAGCCCTTCCCCGCTGGGATTGAGGGGCGGACAGAACGTTTGATCTGATCGCTGTGCGATGCCGTAAAGTCTCGCGCTGCGTTCCCCATCACCCCTCCCCCAGCGGGGGAGGGGCAAGGGGTGGGGGCCATTAGCCCGCTGCGCAGGCTTCGTACCGCTAGCGGCCCTTCAGGGCCGGGTGCCGGATCAGGCGGGCTGTCTGCCCGTGAACTCGCTGGGGGAGCGATTCACAGGAAAGGATGCCTGAACGGGTTGATCCCATGCTCGTGGGGGATTGCTTCGCCGCCTGCGGCGGCTCGCAATGACAGCCGGGGGGCGCGCACAGCCCCTACTCCAGCCCTTCCCCGCTGGGATTGAGGGGCGGACAGAACGTTTGATCTGATCGCTGTGCGATGCCGTAAAGTCTCGCGCTGCGTTCCCCATCACCCCTCCCCCAGCGGGGGAGGGGCAAGGGGTGGGGGCCATTAGCCCGCTGCGCAGGCTTCGTACCGCTAGCGGCCCTTCAGGGCCGGGCGCCGGATCAGGTGGTCTGTCCACCCTTGAACCCACATCAACGGGAGCGGGGCTAGATGGCACACCGGCACATCTCAAAGCCATCAACTACATGTACCCTCATGGGTTCTTTCTACCCTTGAACCCCCATACCCCCGGGGGGTAATCTAGATTACAGACAAACGGTACCGGGGTATGGTATACTCCCTGCTATGAGCGACGCGACGCCTGCCGCGCCGCCGGTTTGATCTGTGTGTGATTGCGCAAAGGCGAGGAGATTATTCATTATGCATCACAAAGTTGTTATTATCGGTTCGGGTCCAGCCGGTCTGACGGCTGCCCTCTACGCGGCGCGCGCCAACCTTGAGCCGCTGGTGATCCGTGGGATGCAACCCGGTGGTTTGATTGCGACCACGAGCGAAGTCGAGAACTACCCCGGCTTTCCCGAAGGGATTGGCGGCTTTGAGCTGGCCGAGGCGATGGAGAAGCAAGCTGCCCGTTTCGGCGCTCAATATCTAGAAACGATGGTGACGAAGGTTGAGGTTGATCAACGCCCCTTCGTGATCCATACCGACAGCGGCCAGACCATCACGGCTGATACCATTATCGTCAGCACCGGCGCGTCGCCGCGCAAGCTAGGTGTTCCCGGCGAGGAAGAGCTGGCTAATCGTGGCGTCAGCTACTGCGCCACCTGTGACGGCTTCTTCTTCCGTGGCAAGAAGGTGGTGGTCGTCGGCGGCGGCAACAGCGCGCTCGATGAGGGTCTGTTCCTCACCCGCTACGTTGATGAGCTGTTCATCGTGCATCGCCGCGACAGTTTGCGGGCCGATCCGGTCTTGCAAGAGCGCGCCTTCAGTAACCCCAAGGTGCGCTTCATCTGGAATTCGGTGGTTGTGGCGATCAACGGCAAAGACAAGGTCGAGTCGGTGACGCTGCGCAACCTGCAAACCGGCGAGATTAGCGAGCTGGCGGTTGATGGCGTCTTCCCGTACATTGGCCACGTGCCGAACACTGAGCTGTTCCGCGGGATCCTTGAGCTTGACGAGGGCGGCTATATTGTGACCGACGGGCGCACCCGCACCAATATCCCCGGCATCTTTGCCGCCGGCGATGTGGCCGATCACATTTACCGGCAGGCGATCACCGCTGCCGGCGATGGTTGCCGCGCTGCGATGGAAGCGACGTGGTACCTTGCCGAGCAGGAGCATGCCCGCGCCAAGGCGACTGCAACCGCCACGGCCTAACGAGCGGGTAGCTAGTAACGGCGGGTTTCAAACCCGCCGTTACTTTACAGATAGTTGTGAACTTTTTTCTAAACGTAGCGCACCAGCATGTTATAGTAAAGACATCAACCCACACCGAGGAGGTGCGCTATGGCAACGACGCCCCCACAAATCCTGAACTGACCGATACCGGTGCTCGTGAAAGCTACGAACACCTCGAGCAAGCCTACATTCTGGAGTATCTGCGCAGCCAAGGGCTTACGCTCGAGCAAGTGCGTGCTATGCCAGCAGAGCAGGCGAAAGAGATCATGCGCGCCGCTTCACTTTACGCTTCGACCCAGATGGCCACGGTCGAGGCGCGCGCGCATCTGGTTGAGGAACTCCATGGCGGGCCGCGCGCATTGTAAGGTGTGATTGCCGGTCCGCAGCGAAAGGGAGGGCACGTTTGCTATTAACGCCCTCCCTTCGTGTTTTACCGCCAACCCTATGCCCTCAGCCCAACACCGCCGCTAACACGGCGTCAGTATTGCTGAGGTCGGGCAAGAGCGCGTCAGGACGGTGATCGGCCAATTCGGCCATCGAGAAGGGGCCGGTGGCTACTGCGACTGTGCGCGCGCCAAACGCCTTGCCGCAGGCGATATCGCGCGGCGTATCGCCGATAATCACCACTTCAGCGGGGGTAAAGGCGCGCCGGTAGCGGGATTCGGCGCGGCGCGCTGCGATGGGCGGCAAGGCCAGCCGGTCGAAGTGGTCATCGCCATACGCGCCGGCTTCGATATCGAGCCACGGCAATAAGCCGGTGCATTCGAGCTTGATCCGGGCCGCGGCGGCGACGTTGCCAGTAAGCGGGGCTTGGTACGCATAGTCGGTCAGCGCGCTGAGTGCGGCCATCACGCCGGCAAAGACGGTCGAACGCGCGATCAGCGCCTCGCGTTGCGCGCTGAGTTCGGAGACGTACAGGTCAATAAACTCGCGCAACCGGGCTTGAATCGTTGCTTCATCCAACGAAGGTAAACTATCGCGCACAATTTGCCAATCGGTCTTACCGGCATACGAGGTGCGCTCGATCCGCACCTCTGGCCCAACCAACTGCCGCAACGCGGTGCGCATCGCGTTCGCGGCGATCCCGTCGGTCGAGAGCAAGGTGCCATCAACATCCCACAACACTAACCGCTTCATCGTTACTCCTGCTGAGGCGCAGCCTAACGTTCCGGCGCGCCTCCCAACAACTCGGTGATCGTCAGGATCAATTCATCGAGATCGGTCGGTTTGGTGAGAAAGCGATCGAAACCAGCCGCCAGCGCCGAGCGCCGGTCGCTTTCGCCAAGGCCGCTGAGCGCGATGGCCGGGCAGTGGCGCAGCTCAGGCCGGGCGCGCAATTGGCGCAAGAGATCAAACCCATCACAATCGGGCAACCGCAGATCGATGAGAAAAAGGGCTGGTGATGCTACCGGTGCGGCCAATGCAGCCGCACCGGTGGCGGCGACTGTCACCTCAAAGCCCTGCCCGCGCAGGAAGATCGCAAACAATTGTTGCATCAGCGGATTATCCTCAACGAGCACAATGTGCATACGGTCTCCTGCGCTATCAGCTCACTCCGCTACGATGCTCAGCGTCGTTAGCAACGACTTTGCGCGCCAGCGCCGGTCTTCGCTGAGCATCGCGGCGGCTTGGCGTTCATCACGGATACACCCCACGGGTCGTATTTGCATCGGCCACCCGCTGCACGGCCAGCAAATAGGCCGCAAGGCGCAGCGGGACCCGGCGCTGCTCGGCCATAGTTGTCACCTGCTGGAAGGCGCCGACGATAATGCGTTCCAGCTTATCATTGATGTCTTGTTCGTCCCAGAAAAACTCTTGCAGGCCCTGCACCCATTCAAAGTACGAGACGATCACGCCGCCGGCGTTGGCGAGAATATCAGGCACGATAAGAATGCCGCGTTCACCCAGAATCGCATCCGCTTCCGGCGTCGTTGGCCCGTTAGCGCCTTCGACAATCAACTTGGCGCGGATGCGTTCAGCGTTCGCTCCGGTGAGCTGGTTTTCCAGCGCCGCCGGAATCAAGACATCGCATTCGAGTTCCAACAATTCGCTGCCGCTGATCCGTTCAACGCCGGGTGCGCTATAGCCTTCCAGCAGGTGGAACGGATGGCGGTCGGCATAGGCGCGCATGGCCGGAATATCAAGCCCATGCGCGCAGTAGTAGCCGCCTGACGCATCAGCCACGCCGATGATCGTACAACCGAGCTGATGGAGCAGATGCGCTGCCGTGCTGCCGACATTGCCGAACCCTTGCACCACGACGCGCAACCCCGCCAGCGGCCAATTGAGCTTACGCGCCATCTCGCGCACCATCAGCATCACCCCGCGGCCGGTTGCCTCGACGCGACCCAGCGATCCGCCGACGTTCACCGGTTTGCCAGTGATTACCGCCGGCACCGTGTAGCCGCGATGCATCGAGATGGTATCCATAATCCACGCCATGGTTTGGGCGTTGGTGCCGACATCGGGCGCGGGAATATCCTTTTCGGGGCCGAGCAGGATGCTGATTTCGGTGGCGAAGCGCCGTGTCAGCCGCTCAAGCTCTCCCGGTGAGAGTTGCTTGGGATCGACGATCACGCCGCCCTTGGCGCCGCCGTAGGGAATATTGACTAGCGCGCACTTCCATGTCATCCACATCGCCAGCGCGCGCACTTCGTCAATGTCAACGCTGGGGTGATAGCGGATGCCGCCCTTCACCGGCCCCCGGCTGAGATTGTGCTGCACGCGATAGCCGGTAAAGACGCGGGTCGAGCCGTCGTCCATCTGCACTGGAAAGTTAACCGTCAATTCGCGCTGAGGCACGCGCAGAATCGCCCGCACATCATCGGGCAGGCGCAACATATCGGCAGCCTGATCGAACTGCTGTTGAGCGACGTGAAACGGGTTGATCTGGTGAGACGTCATTGTCTTCCCCTCTTCATTGATCTTCAAGCTGTATCTCCTCTCGATCAGGCCAGATCCTTGCGCATATAGATCCAACCGTCCTGACCGAAGAACAACCGGGCGAACAGTGAGCGGCGGATATACATTGCCTGAAAGCCAAGCCGCTCATAAAGCGCGCGGGCGCCGTGATTGCTCTCGCGCACGTACAACCCTAAATAGGTGAGGGAGCGGGCGCGGGCATCGTCTTCGGCGCGTTGCAACAGTGCGCGTGCGATACCGCGCCGCCGCCATTCCGGGGCAACGGCGACATCGGCGATAAACCCTTCACCACGTTCGATCTGATGGTCGAGCAGCGAGAGGGCAAAGAGCGAACGCAACGCTCCCCAGACGCCTAATGTCTCAAAAAAGGCCGCCTCGGCAAACCCGCCGCCATCGCCGATCATATCGCGGGTGCGCAAGCTGGTCGTACCGATGAGCTGGCCGGCGTATTCCGCCACCAGCATGCCGCGCAGCGCCGCTGGCCCTTGCCGCCGCCAGCCGGTCGCCAACGCTTGCGCGCCGCGTTCCCGATCGCGCGGGCCAAACGCTGCGCCGAAGGTGTCGGCAAATGCTTCGCGGTGGAGGGCGACGATCGCTTCAATGTCGCTCAGGCGGGCCGGTCGAATCACCACATCATCGGCCGGCACGCCAATTGGAGGAGCTGCGACGGCGTACATTGCTACGCCTGCTTAGCGCGCCGTCAGCTCGGCCACGCGCAATTCTAGCCGGCTGGCAATATCACGGTACATATCACCGCGCCGCTCGGCGACGGCCAACTTTCGCTGCAAAAAGACGATATAGCCAAGAGCTGCCAACAGCGCCACCAGTGTTACCCAACGCATAGTTCCTCCTTGCGCTACCGCACTGTATTCTAGCGCATGCCCAATGATGCTTCAAGTAAGCGGCGATGAAGTTCGTGGACGTTATCATTCTTCCGGCACTGAACGGAAGCGTTGCCGCCATGCGTGGTACAGCGCAATGCTGCCGGCCACGGCGGCGTTGAGCGATCCCACTTGGCCAACGATCGGCAACCGCACGAGAAAATCGCACCGTTCACGCACCAAGCGGGCCATACCAGTTCCCTCGGCGCCAATGACGAGGGCGAGCGGCAGATCAAGATCGACCGTGTCGATATCTTTGGCCGCTTCATCTTGCTCAAGCCCGGCCACCCAAATGCCGGTGCGCTGCAATGCTTCGATCGTTTGAGCCAAATTCGTCACCATCGCCACCCGCAGATGTTCTACTGCGCCGCTGCTAGCATTGACCACTGCCGGCGTAATGTCGGCGGCGCGCCGTCCCGGAATGACGACACCGTGGCAGCCGACCGCTTCGGCGGTACGTAACAGGGTGCCGATGTTTTGCGGGTCTTGCAGATGATCCAGCAACAAGAGGAGCGCAGGCTCGCGCCGGTCAGCCGCTGCTTGCAAGCATTCCTCGAGTTCGACATACGGATAGGGGCCGGTTTCGAGCATAACCCCCTGATGGTTCGCGTCGCGCAACTGGCGGTCGAGCGCCTGCCGCTCAATCCGCTCCACCGGCACGCCGGCCTGTTCGGCCAGCCGGATGATATCGGCGATAATGCCGCTCTCTTGCACGCTGCGCGAGATAACTAAACGGCGCAACGCGCGGCGGCGAGCGCGGAGAGCCTCGCGCACCGCGTTGCGCCCATAGAGCAACTCGGTCGTCATAATCTACTCACTCGCTGTTACAGACGGTCGCAACCGTGGCTGGGTCGTTTCCATCCAGCTACAACCCTAGCGCGTCTTTGATATGGCCGAACAACCCTTTGTCACCGTGGTCGCCATCAGGCGAGAAGGTTTGCGCCAGTTCTTGGAACAGGCGGCGCTGTTGATCGGTGAGTTTGGTTGGCACCTCGATCCGGATGACCACGATCAGATCGCCGCGACCCTGTTGGCGCAGGTAAGGCACTCCTTTGCCGCGGATGCGGAAGGTTTGGCCGTGCTGGGTGCCGGGTGGCAGGCGCAGCTTTTCGGTTCCTTCGAGAGTGGGAACGCTGACATCACTTCCCAGTGCCGCTTGGGCGACGTTGATCGTCAACGGCAAGATAATGTCATTGCCGTCGCGCTCGAAGATCGGATGTGGTTGAATATCGAGCGCCACGTAGAGATTGCCGGGTGGGCCGCCGCGCGGCCCGGCTTCACCCTCGCCGCTGATCCGGATCTGTTGCGACCCATCAACGCCAGCGGGTACACGGACGGTAATCTTACGCGACTTGCGCACCCGACCCTCGCCGCGGCATTCGCGGCAGGGAATGGGAATGACATAGCCGGTGCCGCCGCAGGTATCGCATGTCGTCACCGTCACCATATTGAAAATCGGCGCGCGCTGGCGGATCTCGCCGGTGCCGCCGCAGCGCGGGCAGCGCGCCGGCTCGGTACCCGGTTCGGCGCCGGAACCTTGGCACGCGCTGCAAGTTTCCAATCGGCGGAACTCGATCTCTTTTTCGGCGCCGAACACCGCTTCTTCAAAGGTCAGGCGCAGCGTGTAACGCAGATCGGCGCCGCGCAATGGGCCGCGGGTGCTGCGCCCCGCGCTGGCCCCCCCAAAAAAGGCGTCGAAGATCGAGCTGAACGGATCAACGCCGCTAAATGGGTCGCCACCCATCCCGCCGAAACCGGGCGGGTTGTGGCCGAAGCGGTCGTACATCGCCCGCTTCTGCTCATCAGAGAGCACCTCGTAGGCTTCGTTGATCTCTTTAAACTTCGCCTCAGCCTCAGGCGATTTATTGACATCGGGGTGATACTGGCGGGCCAGCCGGCGAAATGCCTTCTTGATCTCGTCGGGCGTCGCACTGCGACTCACCCCGAGCACCTCGTAGTAGTCACGTTTGGCTCCCGCTGTCATACGGTTTCCTCGTTACGCACACTGCCGGCCGGTGTCCCGATCGCTACCGGCCCGCCATCGGACCTATTCTTCGACCTTTTCGCCATCAACGACGCCGGCAGCGCCATTAGGTGCGGCGGCCGTCACATGTTGCAATGCAACGGCCAATTCAGCAATCCGATTGCGAATTGCCTGCTCATCATCGTCAGCGAGCACGCTGCGCAAGGCCATCGCCTTCTCTTCCACATTGCTGCGGAGCGCCGGGTCAAGATTTTCGCCGGCTTCACGCAGGGCTTTTTCGGCAGCGTATAACACGCTGTCGGCCTGATTGCGGGCCGCGATCAACTCGCGCCGCCGGCGATCCTCTTCGGCGTGCAGCTCGGCGTCGCGCACCATCTGCTCGATCTCGTCTTGCGAGAGGCCCGACGAAGCGGTGATCGTGATCCGCTGTTCTTTGCCGGTGGCCTTATCGCGCGCGCTCACGCTCACGATGCCATTGGCGTCGATATCGAACGTCACCTCGATCTGGGGCACACCGCGCGGCGCGGGTGGAATGCCTGACAGCTCAAAGCGACCAAGGCTCTTGTTGTAGCGCGCTTCGGCCCGCTCACCCTGCAAGACATGAATCTCGACGCTGCTCTGATTATCGCTGGCAGTCGAAAAGACTTGGCTCTTGCGGGTGGGGATGGTGGTATTGCGCTCGATGATCGGCGTCATCACGCCGCCGAGCGTCTCAATGCCGAGTGTCAGCGGCGTGACATCGAGCAGCAGCACATCCTTCACCTCGCCGCCGAGCACGCCGGCTTGGATGGCCGCGCCAATCGCGACCACCTCGTCGGGATTGACACTGCGGTTCGGTTCTTTGCCAAAGAAATTGCGCACCGCCGCCTGAATGGCCGGCATCCGGGTTTGGCCGCCGACCAGAATAATCTCATCGATCTGGTTTGGTTGCAGACCGGCATCGCGCAGGGCTTGCCGCACCGGCCCCATACTGCGCTCGATCAGATCGGCGCAGAGCTGTTCGAGCTTGGCGCGGGTCAGGGTTGCGCTCAGGTGCTTGGGACCGCTGGAATCGGCGGTGATAAAGGGCAAACTAATCTCAGTCTGCATCAGCGAGCTGAGCTCCATCTTTGCCTTCTCAGCCGCTTCTTTCAAACGTTGCAGGGCTACCCGGTCATCGCGCAAATCAATGCCGTGCTCTTTTTTAAATCCTTCGGCCAGCCAATCAATAATCCGCTGGTCGAAATCATCACCGCCGAGATGGGTATCGCCACTGGTCGCCTTGACCTCAACGACGCCTTCGCTGAGTTCAAGAATGCTCACGTCGAAGGTGCCGCCACCCATATCATAGACGACCACCAATTCATCTTGGCCCTTCTTGTCAAGGCCGTAGGCCAGCGCGCTGGCAGTCGGCTCATTGACAATGCGCAGCACTTCAAGGCCGGCGATCTTGCCGGCATCTTTGGTGGCCTGCCGTTGGCTATCGTTGAAATAGGCCGGTACCGTAATCACTGCCTGCGTGACCGGCTCGCCAAGATAGGCTTCAGCATCAGCCTTGAGTTTTTGCAGCACCATCGCCGAAATCTCCGGCGGGGCATACTCGCGGCCTGCCATCAAGACCCGCACATCACCATTCGGCGCCGCGGTAAGCTGGTACGGCACCAGATCTTTATCGCGCTGCACCGACGGCTCGGCGAATTTGCGCCCGATAAAGCGCTTGACCGAGAAGACCGTATTTTCGGGGTTGGTGACGGCCTGCCGGCGAGCGACTTGGCCGACCACCCGTTCGCCTGACTTCGTGATCGCCACGACCGAGGGGGTGAGGCGCGCGCCTTCGGCGTTGGGGATGACCACCACATCGCCGCCTTCGACGACTGCTACGACTGAGTTGGTTGTGCCTAAATCAATCCCAATAACCTTTGGCATGGAAAAACCTTTGACAATATGCGATGACCCAGACTGTTATCGCGATTCTCGTTACCGCACAGGAAGCGGCGTGTTTCAAACCCGCCGGCACGGATGGTTGGACGGACGGGATAGACGGGCGGGTTTCAAACCCGCCCTTACCTATATACCGCTATACCACCCCGCTCATCCCAATGCTGCCCTTACCCGCGCCCGACCTTGACCATGCTTGGCCGGATGACGCGATCGTGCAGCAGGTAGCCGCGCTGCAATTCGGCGATCACCTTGCCCTCTTGCCCTTCCGCCTCTTCGTAGATCACCGCCTCGTGCAGATTGGGGTCAAAATCTTGCCCCAACGCCTCGATCGGCTTCACCCCTTCACTTTCGAGAATAGTACGCAACTTCTGGGCAATCAGTTGCGTTCCCTGCCACCACGGCGTGCTGGCGATCTCAGGCGGAATGTTGGCGATGGCGCGCTCGAAATCATCGAGCACCGGCAGCAGCTTGAGAATCAGCGCCGCGCCGGCGTTGCGGATCAGTTCGGCCCGTTCGGTATCGGTGCGGCGCTTGAAATTACGATAATCGGCCACCGCCCGCATCCACTGATCCTTATATTCAGCCGCCTGCGCCTCAGCCTGTGCCAATCGATTTTGCAGATCGGCAATCACCGCCGCCGGATCAGCCGGCGTCTCGACGGTTGCCGTGTCTGGCGTCGTCGCAGCAGCGCCGTTGCCGGTGGTGGTGGTGGTGTCAGGTTTGACTTCTTCTGGGTTCGACATAATTTCCTCGTTCATAGACAATATGTTACGCGCGCTGATCACCGTTGGGATCGGTCTCGACCTCAGAGGGGCGCGCATTGACATTATAGAGTTCGGCCAACAAATTGCTCATCAGTGACGCGATATAGCGCACGGTCGAGATCGAGCGCGGATAGGCCATTCGGGTGGGGCCAATCACGCCGAGCACGCCGGCAATCGCGCCTTCAACGCCATAGCGGGCAAGGATCACGCTGTAGTCGCGCATCGCATCTTCGCCGTGCTCGCCGCCGATAATCACCTGTACCCCGCCTGACGCCAGCGCCTGCGGGATCAACGGGCTCAGGCCGCGCCCGCTCTTCAGGATTTCGAGGGTGCGGCGCATGCGTTCAATCGCGCGTTCGGCGTCATCACGCCCGCTCGCCGGCAAAAATTCCGGTTGGCTAAGCATTTCGAGCAAGCCGTCAGAATAGATTTGCTCTTGCGCTTGCTCTTCAAACGCCTGCATCGCCCGCACCACCAGATCGACCAGCCCGCGCTCGAAATCGCTGAGCGGAATGCCGTTAAAGGTTGCCGTCGCCGCGAGCTCTTCGGCCCGGCTCAGGGTCGTGTCAGCCAGCAGATCGCTCACAATGCCGGCGGCGCGGCGCAGATCCTCTGGCGTGCGGCCCGGCTCGATCGGCAGCGTCTGCTGCTTGACAATCCCGCCGTGGAAGACCATCACCGCCAACGCCATCGTCTCGTGGATCGCGATCAGCTCAAGGCTCTTGAAGCGGAGCTGCTCGGCCCGCGGCGCAGTTGCCACCGAGGCGTTGTGCGCGGTGCGAGCCAGCACCGCACAAGCGAGTTGCACCCACTGATCCAGCTCGCCGCGCACTTGATAAAATTGGTGGCGGATCATACGCTGCTCGGCGGGTGACAGCGACGTGCGCTCCATGAGATTTTCGACAAAAAAGCGATAGCCGGCGTCGGTCGGGATCCGCCCGCCCGACGTGTGCGGGTGGGTGAGAAAGCCCAATTCCTCGAGCGCGGCCATATCGTTGCGCACCGTCGCCGGTGAGACGGGCAGGCGATATTTGCGCACCAGCGTCTCGGATGCGACCGGCGTGGCCGTGTCAACAAACTCCTGAATGACCAGCTTGAGTATCGTCTGCCGGCGTTCGGTCAGAGGTCCGCTCATCGCTGTGTCCTGCCTCGCTGGTCGATGGTTAGCACTCGTGAGGCGAGAGTGCTAAGGCTTGTAACGTAAAAGGTTGGCGTGCATCTGATGCACGCCGATAAAGAGTATACCATAAGTTATGGCGGTTGTCACCCCCCTATGCCCCCCACTCCCGTGCCAGCGACCCCTCGTTATCGCCGAGCAGATGGCGGGTGGCTGGCGCATACCAAGCCGGCATCGTGCGTAACGCGATCGCGAGCGTCGCCAGATCGGTTGGGTGCATGATCCGGAACCAGAGTGGTAACTGGATCACGCGCACATCGCGTTGGTGCATCTGTTCCATCCATGGCAGCAACCCGCCGCCGCCGAGCGGGATGGAGGCCGCCAAGCTCGCTTGGCGCAGGCCCAAGATGTACCAACTGCCCCGATCGCATGGCCCGACCACCGCATCATATCCGCTCTCGAGCAAGGTAAAAGCATCGCGAATCCGCGTTTCCGGGATGTGTGGCGTGTCGCCGCTGATGATGACAAATGGCCCCTCAATGTTCTCGGCGGTGATATGGATGGTTGAAGTGACAATGGCGACAGCGCCAGTGATGCGCATCACTAATGCCTGTGTATCGGCCAGAAACGCGCTTGACCACCAACTCGCTTCAATGCCGAATGTCTCTCGCAGAGCGGCGGTTCGCTCAAGGATCAGGGTTGTGCGCTGCATGCGCTGCTCCGTTTTTGCAGTGCGCGAAATTGCACCTATTATAGAACGTCGTATCGGTTTGAACGGCAGAAACGACGCCCTGAAGTTAAAAATTCGATGAATCTTTTCCGGTCGGAATGGTCTCAGAATGAAGCAATTATCACTGAAGGTTGCCTGAGTTGCATCTGAAGCGCTGCCGCTCTGCTTCTATACTGAGTGGAGCAGGCAGTGGTTTTCCTGCATACAGCCAAGGAGGCAGCGATGGGATCACGGCGTGTAACGCTTGATGGCAATGAAGCGGTTGCTAACGTTGCCTATCAACTGAGTGAAGTGATAGCGATCTATCCGATTACCCCTTCGACCCCAATGGGCGAGCAGGCCGATGCGATGGCCGCCGCCGGCAAGACTAATCTGTGGGGAGTCGTGCCAACCGTATATGAGATGCAGTCCGAAGGCGGCGCTGCCGGCGCGTTACACGGCGCGATGCAGACGGGTGCGCTGATCACGACGTTTACCGCCTCGCAAGGGCTGCTGTTGATGATTCCGAACTGGTTTAAGATGGCCGCCGAGTTGAACCCCGGTGTGTTTCATGTGGCCGCTCGCGCTCTTGCCACGCAGGGTCTGTCGATCTTCGGCGATCACTCGGATGTGATGGCGGCCCGCGCAACTGGCCTTGGTATGCTGGCCTCGGCTTCGGTGCAAGAGGCGCAAGATTTGGCGTTGATTGCCCATGCTAGCTCGCTGGCCGGCAAGTTGCCGGTGATCCACTTCTTCGACGGCTTCCGTACCTCGCACGAGGTCAACTCGATTACGCTGCTCGAAGAAGAAGAAATTCGCGCGATGATCAAAGACGAATGGGTGCATGAGCACCGCGCCCATGCCCTCTCGCCCGAACATCCGGTGATCCGCGGCACGGCCCAGAACCCCGATGTCGCGTTTCAGGCCCGCGAGCGCATCCAGCCGATTATCGACGCTTTCCCCAGCGTGGTACAGGCGCAAATGGATCGCTTCGCCGAAATCACTGGCCGCCGCTACCACCTGTTCGACTACTTCGGCGCGCCCGATGCCGAGCGGGTAATCGTGATCATGGGTTCGGGCGGCGAAACCGCGCGTGAGACCGCCTTCTATCTCAACCAACAGGGCGAGAAGGTGGGTGTGGTGCAGGTGCGCCTCTTCCGGCCCTTCGCCGTCGAGGCGTTCCGCGCCGTGTTGCCGCCGAGCGTGAAGGCGATTGCCGTACTCGATCGCACCAAAGAACCCGGCGCTTCCGGCGAGCCGCTCTTCCTTGATGTGGTGCATGCGCTGCGCGGGCAGCCGATCACGATTATCGGCGGACGGTACGGGTTGTCGTCGAAGGAGTTTACGCCGGGCATGGCAGCCGCCGTCTTCGCCGAGCTGGCTAAAGAGCATCCCAAAGAGCGCTTTACCGTTGGCATCAACGATGATGTGACCAACAGCAGCCTGAGCTACGATCCCGATCTCTGCATCGATCCTCCCGGTACAGTGCGCTGTGTCTTCTGGGGGCTCGGCGCTGATGGCACCGTCGGCGCGAACAAGAATAGCATCAAGATTATCGGCGATAGCAGCGAAGGCGAGGCCGAACGCTACGCCCAAGGCTACTTCGTGTACGACTCAAAGAAGTCGGGGTCGGTGACGATCTCGCACTTGCGTTTCGGCCCGTCGCCGTTGGCGACGCCATACCTGATCGGCAAGGGTCAAGCCCAGTTTGTTGCTTGCCACCACTTCAGCTTCCTCGAGCGGTTCGATGTCTTGCAGTACGCTGCGCCGAATGGCGTCTTCTTGCTCAATAGCCCCTATGGCCCCGATCAGGTTTGGCATCAGTTGCCGACCGTTGTGCAGCGCAAGATCCGCGAACTCAATCTGCGCGTCTATGTGATCGATGCTACCGCAGTAGCGAACGAAGTTGGCATGCGCGGGCGCATTAATACCGTGATGCAGACCTGCTTCTTCGCCATCAGCGGCGTGTTGCCGCGCGAAGACGCGATTGCGGCGATCAAGCAGTCGATCAAGAAGACGTATGGCCGCCGCGGCGAAGCCGTGGTCAAGCAGAATTGGGCCGCCGTCGATCGCACCCTCGACCGGCTCTACGAGGTGCCGATTCCGCCGCCGAGCGAAGACAACGGCTTGCCGATGCGTCCGCCAGTTGCGCCCAACGCGCCGGAGTTTGTGCGGGACGTGCTCGGCACGATGATCGCCGGTCGCGGTGATGATTTGCCGGTGAGCGCCATCCCGCTCGATGGCTCCTTCCCCACCGGTACCACCAAGTGGGAGAAGCGCAATATCGCGCTTGAAATACCGGTCTGGGATCCGAATATCTGCATCCAATGCAATAAGTGTGTCTTTGTCTGCCCGCATGCTACCATCCGGGCCAAGGTCTACCCCGAAGAGGCGCTGGCTGGCGCTCCTGAAGGCTTCCGCAGCGCGCCGGCTCGCTTCAAGGAGTTTCCTGAGCAGCGCTATACGCTGCAAGTCGCGCCCGAAGACTGCACCGGCTGCGGTCTCTGCGTTGAGGCTTGCCCGGTCAAAGACAAGCGTGCGGTGGGGCGCAAGGCGATCAATATGCAGCCGCAACCGCCCATTCGCGCCCGCGAAGCCGAATACTGGGACTTCTTCCTCAGCCTGCCCGATGTCGATCGCACCCTCATCCCGGCGGGCAGCGTCAAGCACACCCAGTTGTTCGTGCCGTTGATGGAATTCTCTGGCGCGTGCGCCGGCTGCGGCGAAACGCCCTACCTCAAGTTGCTCAGCCAGCTCTTTGGCGACCGGGCGATTATCGCTAACGCCACCGGTTGTTCGTCGATCTACGGCGGTAACTTGCCGACCACGCCGTGGACGACCAACGCCGATGGGCGCGGGCCGGCGTGGTGCAACTCGCTGTTCGAGGATAACGCCGAGTTTGGTCTGGGGATGCGCCTGAGCATTGACCAGCAGCTTGAACATGCCCAGATGCTGCTCAACCGGTTGCGCCCCATCCTCGGCGCTGAATTCGTCGAAGACCTGCTCCGCGCCGATCAACATACTGAAGCCGGTATTCGCGAGCAGCGCGAGCGGGTGGCGATCCTCAAGCAGCGCCTACGTGAACTGCTGGCCGATAACCCGCCCGAAGCGGCCCAGATGCGCGACCTGCTGGCGCTAGCCGATGTGCTGATCAAGCGCAGCATCTGGATCGTCGGTGGCGACGGCTGGGCCTACGACATCGGCTTTGGCGGTCTCGACCACGTGTTTGCTTCTGGCCGCGATGTCAATATTCTCGTACTTGATACCGAGGTTTACTCGAACACCGGCGGTCAGGCCAGCAAATCAACCCCGACCGGCGCCGTGGCCAAGTTTGCCGCCAGCGGCAAAGGCGGGGTCAAGAAAGATTTGGCCCAGATCGCGATGACCTATGGTGATGTGTACGTGGCGCGGGTTGCGTTCGGGGCCGATGACGTACAAACCTTGCGCGCCTTCCAAGAGGCCGAAGCCTACCCCGGCGTTTCGCTGATCATCGCCTATAGCCACTGCATTGCCCATGGCTACGACCTGCGCCGCGGGCTTGAACAGCAGCGGCTGGCGGTTGAATCGGGCATCTGGCCACTCTATCGCTACAACCCGGCGATTCACGAAGGTTCGCCGCTGACCATCGACTCGAAAGCCCCTAGCATCGATCCCGAAGTCTATGTGCGCGGCGAGGGTCGCTTCCAGATGCTGCAACAGGCCAACCCGGCTCGCTACGAGCAATTGCTCAATAGCTTGCGCCGGCAAGTGGCGTTGAAGTGGGCGCATTTGCAATGGATGGCCAATGAGCTGACTGCCGAGACGAAGGAGGGGCTGCGATGATTGATCTGAGTACCACGTATCTGGGAATGCGGCTCCGATCGCCGCTGGTCGCTGCCGCATCACCCATTAGCCGTAACGTCGAGCTGGCCCGCCAGCTTGAAGAGGCTGGGTTGGGCGCGATCGTGATGTACTCGCTCTTTGAAGAGCAGATCATTCACAACAGTCTCGAACTCGATCGCATGCTCAGCCATGGGGCCGAGAGCTTCGCCGAGGCGCTCAGCTATTTGCCCGAACACGGCGCATATAGCGTTGGCCCTGAACGCTATCTCGAGCAGGTCACAGCCTTGAAGAAGGCGCTGAGCATTCCGGTGATCGGCAGTCTCAACGGTGTCTCGGCAGGCGGATGGGTGCATTACGCGCGGCTCATCCAAGACGCCGGGGCTGATGCCATTGAACTGAATATCTATTTTGTGCCGATTGATACCAATCTCACCAGCACCGAACTCGAAAACATCTACGTCGAGCTGGTGCGCGCCGTGCGTGCCGAAATCAGTATCCCCCTGGCGGTGAAGATTGGCCCCTACTTCACTGCCCTGCCCAATTTTGCGTGGCGCTTGATGGAGGCCGGGGCGAACGCGCTGGTACTGTTCAATCGCTTCTACCAGCCCGATCTCGATCTCGAACAGCTTTCGGTGCGACCTAACCTGCAACTGAGCACCTCAGGCGATCTACGCTTGCCGTTGCGCTGGATTGCGCTGCTCTATGGGCGCATTCCGGTTGAGTTCGCTATCAGCAGCGGCGTGCATAGCGCCATTGATGCGCTCAAAGGGTTGATGGCGGGGGCAAGCGTCGCGACAATGGCTTCGGCGCTGCTGCGTGGGCGCGCTCCCGATATTGTGCGCAACGTGCTGCGCGATATGGAGTTGTGGCTGACCGAACACGAATACGAATCGATCGAGCAGTTGCGCGGCAGTATGAGCCAGCGCGCGGTCGCCGAACCGGCAGCCTTCGAGCGGGCGAACTACATCCGCGTGCTGGAAGATTACCGGCCACCCTACGCCATCGGTAGCCATAACGACCTGACCGGGCGTATGTTGTACCCCTTCCTTGGTGATGAGTCGTAGCGCTGATCCGGTAAACGGGCAGAGTGCAACGCCACGGAGGTTATCCGTGGCGTTGCGCTCTTGTCTTTGCCCTCTGCCAGCGTGCATCCCCGCTCTCCCCGTATGTCATTGCGAGCGAAGGGGCAGCGCCGCTCTCCCGCTCTCCCCGTATGTCACTGCGAGCGAAGGGGCAGCGCGCAGCGCTGCCCCGTAGCGAAGCAATCTCCTGCGAGGACGAAAAGCAATCCTCTCAGGTATCGTTCTCGCTGACGCAGGAGATTGCTGCGGGCACTGCGCGCCCTCGCGATGACAGACCCCTATCCCCCACTCCTGCCATGCCTTGCCCGCCATCGCGCAGCTCCCCCTCTCCCACCGTCAGGTGGGAGAGGGGGGCGGGGGGTGAGGGCCAGCCCGCGCAGCGGGCTTCGTAAGCCTAGCCCGGCCCTTCAGGGCCGGGCGCCCTCCTCTCAGGTATCGTTCTCGC
>NZ_LWQS01000010.1 GCF_001650695.1 Chloroflexus islandicus | reverse complement strand
AGCGAAGCAATCCCCCGCGAGGGCGGGAGCCCCCGCTCAGGCTTCCTTCCCCGTGACTCCCTCCCCCAGCAGGGGAGGGCTGGGGTGGGGGCTATGTCACCGCACCCCGGTGTCCTTGCGAGCGGAGCGCAGCGCAGCGACGCAATCCCCCACGAGCACGGAAGCGGAACCTTGCCGCTGAAGACTGCACTCCCCTCTCCCGCGCTAGTGGGAGAGGGGCTGGGGGTGAGGGCCAGCCCGCGCAGCGGGCTTCGTAAGCTTAGCCCGGCCCTTCAGGGCCGGGTGCCAGCTCACGCACCCTTTCCGCCCAAGCAGGAGCTTGCTGCGGGGGCGCAGGCAGCACGCCGCGCTGCCTCTACGCCCCCTCGCAAGGACAGATGGCTCGTGTCCTTGCGAGCCGCGCTGGGCACGGCGAAGCAATCCCCCCGCGAGCACGGAAACAACCCGCTGTGCGTTCGTTCGCGCTGAAGCGGGAGATTGCTTCGGTCGGGCGGCACCCAGCACGGCTGGGTACCGCCGCTCCCTCGCAATGACAGATGGGCACGCCCCCTCACCCCCTCTGTCATTGCGAGCGGAGGGGCAGAGCAGCGCTCGGCCCCGAAGCGAAGCAATCCCCCGCGAGGGCGGGAGCCCCCGCTCAGGCTTCCTTCCCCGTGACTCCCTCCCCCAGCAGGGGAG
>NZ_LWQS01000008.1 GCF_001650695.1 Chloroflexus islandicus | reverse complement strand
GGGCGGCTGTTCCGCTGAAGCAGGAGATTGCTTCGGGTGCTGACGCACCCTCGCAATGACAAAAGATCGGCAGCGCCGCCTCCCCGGTTGTCATTGCGAGCCGCCAACGGCGACGAAGCAATCCCCCGCTCCCCGGTTGTCATTGCGAGCGGAGCGCAGCGCAGCGAAGCAATCTCCCGCGAGTACGCGAGCGGAACCTTTCCGCCGAAGGGGGAGCTGGCTGCGGGTGTTGTGCGCCCGCTGGGGATGAGGCCCTCACTCCTAACCCCTCCCCCGCTGGGGGATGAGGCCCCCACCCCCAACCCCTCCCCCAGCGGGGGAGGGGAAGCGACACCTTTCAGGGAGCCTGTTCCGCTGAAGCAGGAGATTGCTTCGGGTGCTGACGCACCCTCGCAATGACAAAAGATCGGCAGCGCCACCTCCCCGGTTGTCATTGCGAGCCGCCAACGGCGGCGAAGCAATCTCCCGCGAGTACGCGAGCGGAACCTTTCCGCCGAAGGGGGAGCTGGCGGCGGGTGTTGCGCGCCGGCTGGGGATGAGGCCCCACCCCCAACCCCTCCCCCGCTGGGGGAGGGGAAGCGACACCTTTCAGGGAGCCTGTTCCGCTGAAGCAGGAGATTGCTTCGGGTGCTGACGCACCCTCGCAATGACAAAAGATCGGCAGCGCCACCTCCCCGGTTGTCATTGCGAGCCGCCAACGGCGGCGAAGCAATCTCCCGCGAGTACGCGAGCGGAACCTTTCC
>NZ_LWQS01000007.1 GCF_001650695.1 Chloroflexus islandicus | reverse complement strand
GAGTACGCGCTGGCGGTGTTCGACGAGGAGCGGCTGGCGGCGCTGCGCGACGAGCTGGCGGCGCGGCGGCACGGCGAGCTGGCGCTGGCGCCGTTCCACTGGGAGATCGAGTTCCCGGAGGTGTTCCAGCGCGAGGGGGGCGGGTTTGACGTGATCGTCGGCAACCCGCCGTTTTTGGGGGGAAGCAAGATCTCGTCCAACTTTGGCCAAAGTTATCTCGACTGGCTGCTGACTATCCACGAGAACAGCCACGGCAACGCCGACCTCGTGGCGCACTTCTTCCGGCGGGCATTCGATCTGTTGCGCGACGGCGGCGCGCTAGGCTTGATCGCCACCAACACCATCGCCCAAGGCGACACCCGCGCGACCGGGTTGCGCTGGATCTGCACCCACGGCGGCACGATCTACGCGGCGCGGCGGCGGGTGCCGTGGCCGGGGCAGGCGGCGGTGATTGTGAGCGTAGTGCATCTGGTTAAAGGCCGGTACGAAGGGGTGAAATGCCTCGACGGGCGGGAGGCGGCGCAGATCACGGCCTTCCTGTTCCACCGCGGCGGCCACGACGACCCGGCAGCATTGGTGCCAAATGCAGGAAAAAGCTTCTTAGGTGTGAAAACGTATGGACAAGGCTTTATTTTTGATAATCACGATCCTAAAGCAACGCCGCTGGCCGAGATGGAGCGGCTGATCGCGGCCAACCCGGCCTGCCGGGAGGTGATCTTCCCCTACATCGGCGGCGAAGAGCTGAACAGC
>NZ_LWQS01000006.1 GCF_001650695.1 Chloroflexus islandicus | reverse complement strand
GGTTGAAAAACAAAAAAATCCGCATCGCGGATTGAAACACAACTTGTTGGATGGCATCATCACTCACCCTCCTGTTGAAAAACAAAAAAATCCGCATCGCGGATTGAAACACTCGATAGTCACCGGAAGCTCGGGGTCTTCCAAGGTTGAAAAACAAAAAAATCCGCATCGCGGATTGAAACAGGTGATGCTCATAGCGCCTCCGCATCGCATGCCATGGTTGAAAAACAAAAAAATCCGCATCGCGGATTGAAACTGCAGCGTTTCAAACGCCTCGATCAGCCGGCGGTAGGTTGAAAAACAAAAAAATCCGCATCGCGGATTGAAACCGGGTACGTGCCGGAGCATCCGTGTTACGTCGTGTTGGTTGAAAAACAAAAAAATCCGCATCGCGGATTGAAACGGTTGCGGTCGCTGCCGCCGCAGCCGGGTGACACGGGGTTGAAAAACAAAAAAATCCGCATCGCGGATTGAAACCGTCGGACTTGGGAGGGCAAAACATCGTGGTATGGTTGAAAAACAAAAAAATCCGCATCGCGGATTGAAACACTTTCGACTCTCCGGTAGCCTCCTGCTGAGGAGCCTCGTTGAAAAACAAAAAAATCCGCATCGCGGATTGAAACGTTAGCGTGACAACATCGCCAACAAGCGGCGTGTCAAGTTGAAAAACAAAAAAATCCGCATCGCGGATTGAAACAGGTCGTAATACGCTGTGACTTCTGGCAACGTCTGGTTGAAAAACAAAAAAATCCGCATCGCGGATTGAAAC
>NZ_LWQS01000005.1 GCF_001650695.1 Chloroflexus islandicus | reverse complement strand
AACACAACGGTTGATCGCTGTGCAATGCCTCAACGCTTAGCTCCACTCCCCTCTCCCGCGCCAGTGGGAGAGGGGCTGGGGGTGAGGGTTGCCCCTCCCCCAGTGGGAGAGGGGCTGGGGGTGAGGGCCAGCAGCCCGCGCAGCGGGCTTCGTACCCCTAGCCCGGCCCTTCAGGGCCGGGTTCTGGACAGAACATTTGATCAAACACAACGGTTGATCGCTGTGCAATGCCTCAACGCCTAGCTCCACTCCCCTCTCCCGCGCCAGTGGGAGAGGGGCTGGGGGTGAGGGTTGCCCCTCCCCCAGTGGGAGAGGGGCTGGGGGTGAGGGCCAGCAGCCCGCGCAGCGGGCTTCGTACCCCTAGCCCGGCCCTTTAGGGCCGGGTTCTGGACAGAACATTTGCTCGAACACAACGGTTGATCGCTGTGCAATGCCTCAACGCTTAGCTCCACTCCCCTCTCCCGCGCCAGTGGGAGAGGGGCTGGGGGTGAGGGTTGCCCCTCCCCCAGTGGGAGAGGGGCTGGGGGTGAGGGCCAGCAGCCCGCGCAGCGGGCTTCGTACCCCTAGCCCGGCCCTTTAGGGCCGGGTTCTGGACAGAACATTTGCTCGAACACAACGGTTAATCGCCGCACAATGCCTCAACGCTTAGCTCCACTCCCCTCTCCCGCGCCAGTGGGAGAGGGGCTGGGGGTGAGGGCCAGCAGCCCGCGCAGCGGGCTTCGTACCCCTAGCCCGGCCCTTTAGGGCCGGGTTCTGGACAGAACATTTG
>NZ_LWQS01000004.1 GCF_001650695.1 Chloroflexus islandicus | reverse complement strand
CGCAGGCGGTGGGGTGGATTGCTCGCGCTCCGGCTTTTGGTCGGGTGGGTTGGTCGGTGCCGGCGGAACGGCAGGCGAGGCGACGCGCACGAGGCGAGGTAGCAGCGACATCACGTGGCTCCTTGCTAGTCAAGATGAAAGAGTCTTCATATAGGAAACCGCACGAGATCGGAAAAAGATGCGCGATTTTTTAGACATGGTTGGCGACATGTATCGTCCCTGCTCGATCAAACTTGTGGAGCAGACGTTGCAAAGGTATCCCTCATCCCTCATCCCTCATCCCTCTCCCTTCTGCCGCCAAGCGGGAGAAGGGCACTGCTGCGTTAGCGGATGGGCAAGACCCGTGCAATGAGGGTGTCATCTCTGGACAGATCGCGCCTGCAGCGCAGGCGTTGCCTATGTCTCACGCGCTCTTGACCTTAATCGGACGCCGGATCGCCTTGGGATACCAGAAGGGCGCAGGCGGTGGGGTGGATTGCTCGCGCTCCGGCTTTTGGTCGGGTGGGTTGGTCGGTGCCGGCGGAACGGCAGGCGAGGCGACGTTGAACAAGCGGGTCAGCAGTGACATAGCGTCTATCCTCTCGGCTGTGAGATGAAAAAGTATTCATGTAAGAAACCGCGCAAAATAGGCAAAAGGATGCGCGGTTGTTGCGGGGATTTTGGGATACTCTCATCCCTCTCCCTTCTCCCGCGTAGCGGGAGAAGGGAGATGCTGGATTGGCGGATGGAGACGGTTTGTGCGCTCAGGGCGCGCACGCGCGCCGCATCGATC
>NZ_LWQS01000003.1 GCF_001650695.1 Chloroflexus islandicus | reverse complement strand
CTTGCCGGCTGTCATTGCGAGGGAGCGGCGGCGACCAGCCGCGCTGGGTGCCGCCCGACCGAAGCAATCTCCCGCTCTAGCGGTACGAGCCGGCTTTGGGATGGCAGGACGGGGTACCCGGCCCTGAAGGGCCGGGCTTGGGCTACGAAGCCCGCTGCGCGGGCTGCTGGCCCCCACCCCCATCCCCTCCCCCGCTGGGGGAGGGGGGCATAGCCCCCACCCCATCCCCTCCCCCGCTGGGGGAGAGGGGTGTTTTTACCGCAGAGGGCGCGGAGGCGCAGAGGGGGAATGGCCACAAAAAGACGCAAAAGACACAAACAATAAAAAACCTTTGCGACCTCTGCGGAGCCGGACAGCCGTCCGGCTCTACAGCGCCTTTGCGTTCAGCGTCTCTGCGCCTTGGCTCACGTTGCGGCTTTGCGGCATCGCCCCCGCTTGCCGGCTGTCATTGCGAGGGAGCGGCGGCGACCAGCCGCGCTGGGAGCCGCCCGACCGAAGCAATCTCCCGCTCGAGCGGTACGAGCCGGCTTTGGGATGGCAGGACGGGGTACCCGGCCCTGAAGGGCCGGGCTTGGGGTACGAAGCCCGTGGTGCGGGTTGCTGGCCCCCACCCTCAGCCCCTCCCCCGCTGGGGGAGAGGGGTGTTTTTACCGCAGGGGGCGCAGAGGTCGCAGAGGGGGAATGGCCACAAAAAGACGCAAAAGACACAAACAATAAAAAACCTTTGCGACCTCTGCGGAGCCGGACAGCCGTCCGGCTCTACAGCGCCTTTGCGTTCAGCGTCTCTGCGCC
>NZ_LWQS01000002.1 GCF_001650695.1 Chloroflexus islandicus | reverse complement strand
CCGGCCCCCAATACCACGTGCGCCCGCCGCGCACCGCCTCGCTGTCGGTGCGGGTCCAGATCGCGGCGAAGCGCGGGTCGGCGAATTCGTTACGGTTGGCGAAGGGCGCGGCTGAGAGGAAGGTTGTGTTCGTCAGCATAGCAGCGCCTAGTACGAGGATAACGATCACTCGATGAATGAGTCGCATTGCAGCACCTCCGTGGTGGTGGGTTCAAGAGCGGACAGAACGTTAGATCGAGTACAACTGTCGAACGTTGTGCGATGCCGTAAAGTCCCGGGCCGCGCTCCCCATCACCCCTCCCCCAGCGGGGGAGGGGCAAGGGGTGGGGGCATCAGCCCGCGCAGCGGGCTTCGTAACCCTAGCCCGGCCCTTCAGGGCCGGGTGCTGGACAGATGTTCTGCCCGCCCTTGAACCCACTGGTGCGGGAGAGGGGGCCGCGCTAAGCTTTGAGGCATTGTACAGTGATCAACGGTTGTGCTTGACCACATTGCTGTCCGCCCCTCAACTCAAACGGGTGGGTAGGGAGGGGCGGATTGTCAGCCGCCCCATGGAAGGTACGCACCGCCGTGGCTGGGAGACGCACCGCCGTGCGGGGACGCACCGCCGTGCGCCTACCATCTTTTCACATAATCAAATCCAATATCACAACGCACCGCTGTGAGTGGGAGACGCACCGCCGTGCGTCTCTACTGGGCCCACAACGGCCAGCGGTCTTGGGCGGTGTTTTGGGTGACTTGTTGGGTTATCGTCCCATCGCTGACGTTCAGGATATAAATCTCGAAGTCGCCGTCGCGGTCGCTGGCGAAGGCCAATTGGCGGCCATC
>NZ_LWQS01000001.1 GCF_001650695.1 Chloroflexus islandicus | reverse complement strand
ACACAAACTTTGTTGTGGCATTTGGGTCTTTTTGTGGCCCTTCCCGGTTATGGAGTGCGGCAGTGTGACTGCCGCAGTCCAAAGCGAGCGCGCAGCCTATTGAGCTGGCTGGAGGAATAGCCACGAAGACACGCAAAAGACACAAAAATGAAGGTTGTTTTTGTGGCAATGGGCTGCCCCGGCCCTGAAGGGCCGGGCTAGGGTTACGAAGCCCGCTACGCGGGCTGGAGGAATAGCCACGAAGAGCCGCAAAAGACACAAACTTTGTTGTGGCATTTGGGTCTTTTTGTGGCCATTCCCGGGTATGGAGTGCGGCAGTGTGACTGCCGCAGTCCAAAGCGAGCGCGCAGCCTATTGAGCTGGCTGGAGGAATAGCCACGAAGAGCCGCAAAAAACACAAACTTTGTTGTGGCATTTGGGTCTTTTTGTGGCCATTCCCGGGTATGGAGTGCGGCAGTGTGACTGCCGCAGTCCAAAGCGAGCGCGCAGCCTATTGAGCTGGCTGGAGGAATAGCCACGAAGAGCCGCAAAAGACACAAACTTTGTTGTGGCATTTGGGTCTTTTTGTGGCCCTTCCCGGTTATGGAGTGCGGCAGTGTGACTGCCGCAGTCCAAAGCAAGCGCGCAGCCTATTGAGCTGGCTGGAGGAATAGCCACGAAGCGACGCAAAAGACACAAAAATGAAGGTTGTTTTTGTGGCAATGGGCTGCCCCGGCCCTGAAGGGCCGGGCTAGGGTTACGAAGCCCGCTACGCGGGCTGGAGGAATAGCCACGAAGAGCCGCAAAAGACACAAACTTTGTTGTGGCATTTGGGTCTTTTTGTGGCCATTCCCGGTTATGGAGTGCGGCAGTGTGACTGCCGCAG